>NZ_JBVISU010000003.1:29499-116019 GCF_055575355.1 Amycolatopsis sp. NPDC034160
AGGGAGGTTTTTGGGGGAATGTGTGCCAGGTTTGGCGGTTGGGGGGGCTCAAGAGTGGGGTCGGGGTTGGAAGGGGGGGTTCTAACCCTCATTGACACTCACGACCCCCTCCGCAACCAGACATAGAGACATCAATCGGACACCAAGTCGACCGGCTTCGTCCTTTGTGGACCCTGAAGCCCGGCCGACATCCAGAACCAGGCCCGCCCTACCTCGACTTTGCCGGGACCCTACTCTCAAGGTAGGGAACGAGGCCTTCACTACTTCGCGGCGTGCGTGGGCGGCCACGAGCGGCCCGCTGTAAGCCTCCCCGAGCGCTCACATTTCGAAGCGGTACCCCATCCCCGGTTCCGTCAGCAGGTGCCGCGGCCGCGAGGGTTCCGGTTCCAGTTTCCGCCGCAGCTGCGCCAGGTACACCCGCAGGTAGTGCGACTCGGTCTCGTAGCTCGGCCCCCACACCTCGTGCAACAGTTGTTTCTGCGCCACGAGCCGTCCCCGGTTGCGCACCAGCAGTTCCAGGACACCCCATTCGGTCTTGGTGAGGTGCACTTCCTTGCCGTCCCGGAGCACCTTCTTCGCCGCCAGGTCGATGCGGAACGAGCCCGTGTCCACCACCGCGTCCGCACCGTCCACACTGGACGTCGCCGACCGGCGGACCGCCGCCCGCAACCGGGCCAGCAGTTCGTCCATGCCGAACGGTTTGGTGACGTAGTCGTCGGCGCCGGCGTCGAGTGCCTGCACCTTGTCGGCCGAGTCGCCGCGGGCGGACAGGACGATGATCGGCACCGTCGTCCAGCCGCGCAGCCCGGCGATCACCTCGGTGCCGTCGAGATCGGGCAGGCCGAGGTCGAGCACGACGACGTCGGGTTTGGTTTCGGCGACGGCCTTCAGCGCGGCCGTCCCGTCGTGGGCGGTGATCACCTTGTAGCCGCGGGCGGACAGGTTGATCCGCAGGGCTCGCACGATCTGCGGTTCGTCGTCGACGACCAGCACGGTCGCCGACACGGTTTCGGCACTCATCGCACTCGCTCCTCCTCTTCGTTTTCAAGGCCCTCGTCGTCGAAAGCGAGGAGGTTCTTTTCCGGGTCCTGACCGACATACGCGGGCAGTGAGATGACGACGGTGAGCCCGCCGCCCGGCGTGTCCTCCGCGCGGATCCGCCCGCCCATCGCCTCGGTGAATCCCTTGGCGACCGAAAGCCCCAGTCCGACCCCCGGCACGGTGTCCCGGTCGCCGCCGAGCCGCTGGAACGGCGCGAACGCCGAGTCCGCGGTGCCCTTCTTCAGCCCGCGCCCGTGGTCGACGATCCGCAGTTCGACGTGGTCGGAATGGGTGCTGGCGCGGGCCGAGACCGGCTCGCCGGACTTCCCGTGCCGCAGCGCGTTGTCGATCACGTTCGCCACGACCCGTTCCAGCAGCCCGGGGTCGGCGCACACCGACGGCAGCCGGGAGTCGATCGCGACCACGACCGAAGCCGAGTTGTCCACATTGGACAGGGCGTGCGAGACGACCTCGTCGTAGCCGACCGGACGCAGATGCGGGCGGACGGCGCCGGTCGCCAGCCGGGAGGAGTCGAGCAGGTTGTCGATCAACCCGGCGAGGCGGTCCGCCGATTCCTCGATCGCTTCGAGCAGTTCGTCGGTGTCGGATTCGGACAGTGAGATGTCGGTCGCGCGGAGGCTGCCGATGGCCGCCTTGATCGACGTCAGCGGGGTACGAAGGTCGTGCCCCACGGCCGAAAGCAACGCGGTGCGCAGCTCGGTCGCTTCGGCCTTGCGTTCGGCGCGAACAGCCGCCTTCGCCGTCCGCTGCTGCCGCAGGGAAAGCAGTGCCTGCCCCGCGACGGCTTCCAGTACCCCGCGGTCGGACGCGGGCAGGGTGCGACCGCGCAAGGTGAGGTGGACGTCGGCGGTCACCGCGATGTCGGCGTCGGCCTGATCCGGATCGGCGCACGGATCCGAGCCCGCGCTCGCCACCCGCTTCCACTTCCCGTCCCGCTTCTCCAGCAGGGTCACCGAGGTCATCCCGAAGTTCTCGCGGACCTTCTCCAGCAGCCGCTCGATCGGATTGGTGTGCGTGAGCACAGTCCGCGCGTAGGAGGCGAGCAATGCCGCCTCCGTCCGCGCCCGCGCGGCCTGGGTGGCGCGCCGCGCGGCGGTGTCGACGACCGCCGCGACGAGGACCGCCACCAGCACCATCGCGATCAGCGTGATCACGTTGCGCGGTTCGTGGACGGTCAGGTTGTACAGCGGCGGGGTGAAGAAGAAGTTCAGCAGCCCCGCCGAGAACACCGCCGCCACCAGTGCGGGCCCGAGGCCGCCCACGAGTGCGACCAGGACCGTCGCGAGGACGTAGTCGACCACGTCGGTGGAGAAGTCGAGCTGGTCCCGCAGCAGTACGCCGAGCAACGTCGCGAGCGCGGGCAGCACCAGCGAAAGCGCCCAGCCTGCCAGCCGTCGCGAGGGCGTCAGCGGGCTCCGGTTGAACCGGGCACGCAGCCGTCCACCCGCCTGGGCGTGCGTGACCATGTGGACGTCGATCGGACCGGACCGCTGGACCACGGCCGCGCCGATACCCTCGTCGAACAGCCGCGCGACCCGTGATCGCCGTGAGGTCCCGACCACCAGCTGGGTGGCGTTCACTCCCCGCGCGAAATCGAGCAGCGCCGTCGGGACGTCGTCGCCGACGACGGTGTGGAAGGTCGCGCCGACCTCTTCCGCCAGCTTCCGGTACTTGCCGACCGCCGTCGGCCCCATCGCGGCCAGCCCGTCGCCGCGCAGGATGTGCAGCACCTGCAGTTCGGCGCCCGCCCGGTTCGCGATGCGGCTCGCCCGGCGGATCAGCGTCTCGCTCTCCGGCCCGCCGGTGATGGACACGACCACCCGTTCGCGTGCTTCCCAGGTGTCGGTGATCTTCTGCTCGGCCCGGTACCGCTGCAGGGCGACGTCCACCTGGTCGGCGACCCACAGCAGCGCCAGTTCCCGCAGCGCGGTGAGGTTGCCGGGGCGGAAGTAATTGCCCAGCGCCGCGTCGATCCGTTCGGCCGGATAGACGTTGCCGTGCGCCAGCCGCCTGCGCAGCGCCTCCGGCGTGATGTCGACCAGCTCCAGCTGCTCGGCCCGCCGTACGACCTCGTCCGGCACCGTCTCCTGCTGGGTGACGCCGGTGATCCGCTCGACGACGTCGTTGAGGCTCTGCAGATGCTGCACGTTGACCGTGGAGAGGACGTCGATCCCGGCGTCCAGCAGCTCGTCGATGTCCTGCCAGCGCTTTTCGTTGCGCGAACCCGGCACGTTGGTGTGCGCGAGTTCGTCGACCACGGCGACCTCGGGCGCGCGGGCGAGCAGCGCGTCGAGGTCCATCTCCTCGAACTCACGGCCGCGGTGCTCGGTCCGGCGGCGCGGCACGCTCTCGAGTCCCTCGACGAGCTCCGCGGTCTTCCGGCGACCGTGCGTCTCGACCAGGCCGATGACCACGTCGGTGCCCCGGTCGAGGCGGCGGCGTGCCTCGCCCAGCATCGCGAAGGTCTTCCCGACGCCCGGGGCCGCGCCGAGGTAGATCCTCAGCTCGCCCCGGCGCGGCTTGGTCGTGTTCTCGTCCACGTCTGTCAGTGTGCTCCTCCGGCCGCGTCGCGCACGGCCAAGTTGACCTTCAGCACATTGACGCCCGGCACACCGATCCCGGCGCCGCCCGTGTTCTCCGCCACGAGCTGCCGGACCTTCTCCTCGGACAGGCCCGTGTTCCTGGCCACCCGCGGGACCTGGAGGTCGGCGTAGGCGACGCTGATCGCCGGATCCATCCCGGAAGCCGACGCCGTCACCGCGTCGGGTGGCACCTGCGACTCCTGGACACCCTCACGGGCGGCGATCAGCTTCTTGCGCTCGCCGATGGCGGCGACCAGGTCCTCGTTGTAAGTGCCCTTGTTCGACGCGCCGGACGACGACGGATCGCCGGGGCCGAGCACGTCCTTCGACCCCGCGGACGGGCGGTTGTGGAACCACGGGTCCGTGGCCGGGTCGGCCGCGACCGGGTCGATCCCGATCAGCGACGAGCCGACGGCCTGCCCGTTCCGGGTGACGGTCGAGCCCTCGGCGTTGCCTTCGAGGCCGGGGATCCGGGAGATCGCCCAGACGCCCAGCGGGTAGACGACGCCGAGGAGCACGGTCATCACCAGCAGGACCCGCAGCCCGGCGAGGGTTTGGTTGAACAACGGTTTCACTTCGAGTCACCCGATTCCAGGGATGAGACGGACCACGAGGTCGATCAGCCAGATCCCGAGGAACGGGCTGACGATGCCACCGAGGCCGTAGACCAGCAGGTTCCGGCGCAGCAGCGCCGAAGCCGAGGACGGCTTGTACCGGACGCCGCGCAGGGCGAGCGGGATGAGCCCGACGATGATCAGGGCGTTGAAGATGACCGCCGACAGGATCGCCGACTTCGGCGTCGCCAGCTGCATGATGTTGAGCGCGCCGAGCTGGGCGAAGATGCCGGTGAACATCGCGGGCAGGATGGCGAAGTACTTCGCGAGGTCGTTGGCGACGCTGAAAGTGGTCAGCGCGCCGCGGGTGATCAGCAGCTGCTTGCCGATCTCCACGATCTCGATCAGCTTCGTCGGGTCGGAGTCGAGGTCCACCATGTTCCCCGCCTCCTTGGCGGCGGAGGTCCCGGTGTTCATCGCGACGCCGACGTCGGACTGCGCCAGCGCGGGGGCGTCGTTGGTGCCGTCGCCGGTCATCGCGACCAGCCGTCCGCCCTCCTGTTCCTCGCGGATCAGCGCCATCTTGTCTTCGGGTTTGGCCTCGGCGAGGTAGTCGTCGACGCCCGCGTCCTCGGCGATGGCCTTGGCCGTCAGCGGGTTGTCCCCGGTGATCATGACGGTCTTGATGCCCATCGCGCGGAGCTGGACGAACCGCTCCCGCATCCCCGGTTTGACCACATCGGACAGCCGGATCACACCGCGTACGAAGGCTTTCCCGCCGTCGTACTCCGCGACCACCAGCGGGGTACCGCCCTGCTGGCTGATCTCGTCGACGACACGTTCGGTCTCGTCCGGCATGTCGCCACCGCGGTCGCGGACCCACTCGCGGACGGCGGCGGTGGCGCCCTTGCGGACCTGACGCTCGCCGATGTCGATGCCGCTCATCCGCGTCTGCGCGGTGAACTCGACGAAGTCCGCGTGCTTCTCGTCGTCGGACGCCGTCGCCGCGAGACCGTGCTCCCGCGCGGCGAGTTCGACGATGCTGCGGCCTTCCGGTGTGCCGTCGGCGAGACTGGACAGCCGCGCGGCCTTGGCGATGTCGTCCACAGTGGACGGCCCGACCGGGATCAACTCGGTGGCCTTGCGGTTGCCGAAGGTGATCGTGCCGGTCTTGTCCAGCAGCAGGGTCGAGACGTCACCGGCGGCCTCCACCGCGCGGCCGCTCGTCGCGAGCACGTTGCGCTGCACCAGCCGGTCCATCCCGGCGATGCCGATCGCCGACAGCAGCGCGCCGATCGTCGTCGGGATCAGGCAGACCAGCAACGCGGTCAGCACGATCACGGACTGCTGACTGCCGGAGTACCCGGCCATCGGCTGCAGTGCCACGACGGCGAGCAGGAAGATGATCGTGAGCGTCGACAGCAGGATGGTCAGCGCGATCTCATTCGGCGTCTTCTGCCGGGAAGCACCTTCCACCAAGGCGATCATGCGGTCCACAAAGGACTCGCCGGGTTTGGTGGTGATCTTCACGACGACGCGGTCCGAGAGCACCGTGGTGCCGCCGGTGACCGCGCACCGGTCGCCGCCCGACTCGCGGATGACCGGAGCCGATTCGCCGGTGATGGCCGATTCGTCGACGGTCGCGATGCCTTCGACGACGTCACCGTCTCCGGGGATGACCTGGCCCGCTTCGACGACCACGAGATCACCGACCCGCAGGTCCGCGCCCGGCACCTGCTCCTCGTCGCCGTCCTCGGTGAGACGGCGGGCGATGGTCTCCTTCTTGCTGCGCCGCAGGGTTTCCGCCTGCGCCTTGCCGCGGCCTTCCGCGACCGCCTCGGCCAGATTCGCGAACAGGACGGTGAACCACAGCCAGATCGCGATCAGGATGGTGAACACGCTCGGGTCGGTGATCGCGAAGACCGTGGTCAGCGCCGAGCCGATCCACACCACGAACATGACCGGGTTGGCCAGCTGGTGCTTGGGGTTCAGCTTGCGCAGCGCCTCGGGAAGGGAGGTCAGGAGCTGTCGTGGGCTGAAGATGCCCGCACCGACGCGGCCGGTGTTCTCCCCGTGGTGCCGCGTTGTCTCCTCGGGAGTGCGTTCCTGAATCAAGGTCATGCCAGTGCCTCTGCGATGGGCCCGAGCGCGAGCGCCGGGATGAAAGTGAGGGCCGCGACGAGCACGATCGTGCCCGCGAGCATCGTGGCGAAGAGCGGTCCGGTGGTGGGCAGCGTGCCGGCGGTCTCCGGAACCTTCCGTTGCGAGGCGAGGGATCCGGCCAGGCACAGCACGGCAAGGATCGGGACGAACCTGCCGAGCAGCATGGCGACGCCGAGCGAGGACTGGAACCAGTCGTTGGTGACGGTGATCCCGCCGAACGCGCTGCCGTTGTTGTTGCCCGCCGACGCGTAGGCGTAAAGCACCTCCGAGAGCCCGTGGGCGCCCGGGTTGTTCAGCGCGGCCAGGTTGCCGGGATTCAGCAGCGCGATCCCGGCGCCGAGCAGCACCACGGTCGGCATGGCCAGCATCGAGACCGCCGCGCAGGTGACCTCGCGTTTGCCGAGCTTCTTCCCCAGGTACTCCGGTGTCCGGCCGACCATCAGCCCGGCGAGGAACATCGCGATCACGGCCATCACCAGGATGCCGTAGAGACCGGTGCCCACCCCGCCCGGCGAGATCTCGCCCAGAAGCATGTTGAGCAGCGCCCCACCGCCGCCGAGTCCGCTGTAGCTGTCGTGCATGCTGTTGACCGCGCCGGTGGACGTACCCGTGGTGGCGTTGGCGAACAGCGAACTCAGGCCGATGCCGAACCGCTGTTCCTTGCCCTCCAGGTTCGCCCCGGCGGCCAGCGGCGCCGGTCCGCTCGCGTGGGCTTCGGCGAGCCAGGTCACCGCGAGCATCGCGGTGAACAGCCCGGCCATCACCGACAGCAGAACGTAGCCCTGTTTGGTGTTGCCGACGAGCTTGCCGAACGTGCGGGTGAGCGAGACGGGGATGACCAGGATCAGGAAGATCTCGATCAGGTTGGTCCAGGCGTTCGGGTTCTCGAACGGGTGCGAGGAGTTGGCGTTGAAGATGCCGCCGCCGTTGGTGCCGAGTTCCTTGATCGCCTCCTGGCTCGCGGCCGGGGCGAGCGCGATCTTGCTCGTGCCGCCATCCGGGTTGAGGACGTCGACGCCGCTCTTGAGGCTCTGCACGACGCCGAGCGCGATCAGCAGGATCGCCGCCACGAACGCCATCGGCAGCAGGATCCGGATCGTGCCGCGGGTCAGGTCCACCCAGAAGTTGCCGAGGCGGTCGGTCTTCGAGCGGACGAATCCGCGCACCACCGCGACGGCGACCGCGAGCCCGACGGCGGCGGACAGGAAGTTCTGCACGGTCAGCCCGGCCATCTGCACGAAGTGACCCATGGTCGCTTCGGGACTGTAGGACTGCCAGTTCGTGTTGGTCACGAAGCTGACGGCGGTGTTGAAGGCGACCGCCGGCGAGACCGGTTCCTTGCCGAGACTCCACGGCAGGATCGACTGGAGCCGCTGAAGCAGGTACAGGAAGACGACGGAGACGAACGAGAAGCCGATCACGGCGGACGCGTAGGTCTTCCAGTGCTGTTCCGATCCGGGGTTCACCCGGAACAGGCGGTACAGGCCACGTTCGGCCTTGGTGTGCGTCTCGGTCAAGAAGACCCGCGCCATGTAGTCGCCCAGTGGCCGGTAGACCACGGCGAGGGCGACGAGTAAGAGGCCGGCCTGCAGGAGGCCGGCCATGGTGTCTGACATCAGAATTTCTCCGGCCTGACCAGTGCGATGAACAAATAGACGATCAGCCCCAGCGCCAGCAGTCCGCCGACGACGTTGGCAGGCGCTCCCGTGCCGGTCACAGCTTCTCCAGACCACGCAGGGTCAGGGCGAGAACCACGAATACGCCGATCAGGAGCACGGCGTAGAGCAAGTCGGCCACTAGGCACCTCTCAGGACAGGTCACCCCATCGGTGACCAGGACCCCGCAACAGTGCGCCTGGTACAGACCATCGAGACCGGGGACTGATGGCGTCTTGATGCCCCGATCGGGTGCCTTTACGACTTCTTGATGCCCGGTGATGTGCCCCACAGCCCGTGACGTACTGCGGACGGAGCGTGCAATTCGGGCAGACAACGGCGCCGAAGCGTGTTACACCAGTGTTACAGATAGTTGTATGTGCTAAGCAATAGGAGGTAGCGATGTGCGGAATCGCCGGGTGGGTCTCCTTCGGCACGGACCTGACGCAGCGCCGGGAGGTCGTCGACGCGATGACCGCCACCATGGCCTGCCGCGGTCCTGACGACTCGGGTACCTGGGTCCGGCCGAACGTGGCGCTGGGCCACCGGCGGCTGGCGATCATCGACCTGCCGGGCGGCAGGCAGCCGATGGCCGAAGCCGGGCTGGCTGCCATGGTCTACAGCGGTGAGGCGTACAACTTCACCGAGCTGCGCGAGGAACTTTCCAAGCGGGGCCACAAATTCGAGACCGACAGCGACACCGAGGTGGTGCTGCACGGCTACCTGGAGTGGGGCGACGCCGTCGTCGATCACCTCAACGGGATGTACGCCTTCGCCATCTGGGACGAACGCGACGAGAAGCTCGTGATGATCCGTGACCGCATGGGCATCAAGCCGTTCTACTACTACCCGACCCCGGACGGCGTTCTGTTCGGCTCCGAGCCGAAGGCGATCCTCGCCAACCCCTTGGCGCGCAAGGTGGTCGACACCGACGGCCTGCGCGAGCTGATGGCGATGACCAAGACCCCGGGCTGGTCGCTGTGGAAGGGCATGCACGAGGTCGGCCCCGGCACCATCGTCACCGTCGACCGCTCCGGGATCCGCACGCGGACGTACTGGAAGCTCGACGCCCAGCAGCACACCGACGACCAGGAGACCACGGTCGAGCGGGTCCGGGAGCTGATGACCGACATCGTGCACCGCCAGCTGATCGCCGACGTCCCCCGCTGCGTCCTGCTGTCCGGCGGGCTCGACTCCAGCGCCGTAACCGGCCTCGCCGCGGCGCGGCTGGCCGAAGAGGGCGAACGGCTGCGCACGTTCTCGGTCGATTTCCTCGGCCAGGAAGAGAACTTCAAACCGGACGAGGTGCGCGACACCCCGGACTCGCCCTACATCCGCGACGTCGCGGACCTGGTCGGTTCCGACCACAAGGACGTCATGCTCAACCCGGCGGACCTCAGTGACCCGGAGGTGCGCCGCAAGGTGCTGACCGCGCGCGACATCCCGGCCGGGCTCGGGGACATGGACACCTCGCTCTACCTGCTGTTCAAGGCGATCCGCGCGGAATCCACGGTGGCGCTGTCCGGCGAGTCGGCCGACGAGGTGTTCGGCGGATACCGCTGGTTCCACGACGAGGCTTCGGTGAACTCGGGGACCTTCCCCTGGCTCGCGTTCCGCATGGGCCTCACCAGCGAGCGGGAAACCCTGCTGCGCGAGGACGTCCGGAGCAAGCTGGACCTGCCCGGCTACATCGCCGACCAGTACCGCACCGCGGTCGCGCAGGTCGAGTATCTCGACGGAGAAAGCGAGCAGGACCGGAAGATGCGGACGGTCTGCAACCTCCACCTCACCCGGTTCGTGCGGATGCTGCTGGACCGCAAGGACCGGGCGTCGATGGCCGTGGGGCTCGAGGTGCGGGTGCCGTTCTGCGACCACCGACTCGTCGAGTACGTCTACAACACGCCGTGGTCGCTGAAGACGTTCGATGGTAGGGAGAAGAGCCTGCTGCGGCACGCCACGAAGCACGTCCTGCCCGCGTCGGTCCGCGACCGGGTCAAGAGCCCGTATCCGTCCACTCAGGACCCCGGCTACGCGGCGGCGCTGCAGCAGCAGGCCAAGGAGGCGCTGACCGAACGGGACAACCCGGTGTTCTCACTGGTGGACCGCGACTGGCTGCACCGGGCGTCCGAAGTGGACCCGGCGACGATGTCCTCGGCCCAGCGCACCGGGATCGACCGGGCGCTGGACCTCTACCACTGGTTCGACCTGTACTCCCCCGAACTGCAGCTCGACTGAGTTCTTCCAGCGTCGGCCGGACGGTCCGCCGCCGCCGCCTCAGCGACGGCGGCGGACCGTTCCCCCTACCGCGACACCCCCGAGTACCGCGGTCGCGGCGAGCAGGATGCCCGCCTCGGTCCATTGGAATCGCCAGAACCGGCTGGAAGGCTGGTACACGGTGAAGTCGCGGTAGCCCGCGGCGTCGACACAGGCGTTCATTTCCCTGCCGCGAGGACATTCGGGTACGTCGTCCATCAAGCGCAGCTCACGCCCGTCCGGCGCGACCCTGCCCGCTTGGACGATCAAGGCGTCCTTGGCGGAGGGATCCGCGCCGATCGTGCGCACCGGTTCGGCGTAGTGCGGCCGCAGGAGCAGCAAGGCGATCGAAGCCGCGACGAACACCGCGACCGTGATCGCGATGGCGGGCAAGGTCTTGCGCACCAGCACCCCGGCCGCGGTACCGAGGGCGAAGGCGAACAACCACCATGCCGCGGGCGCGATCCCGACGGCGCCGAAGTACGCGGTCTCGGCGAGCGTTTCGGCCTTGCCGGGGAAGATCTCCAGCCATCTGCCGAACATCTGCCCCGAGGCCAGCCCGGCGAGGGTCGCGCACAGAGCGAGGACGCCGAACTTGACACCCAGCCAGCGTCCCCGGCTCACCGATTGCGTCCAGGCGAGCTGATGGGTGTTGCGTTCGTACTCTCTGGCGAGCAGCGGCGCGCCCCAGAAGACGCCCGCCAGCAAGGGAACGAACGGCAGCATCACGACCAGCGGGTAGATCTTCTGGTAGAGGTCTTCCAGTCCCGCGTCGCGCTCGCGGCACGGCACGCCGCCTCCGTAGCAGTAGGAGGAGATCTCGCCGTTCGCCGCGTCGAGGGCGAGCCGGCCGGACAGGAGCAGGACTCCGCCGACCACAGCCAGGAACCCCAGGGTGACGAGCAGCTGAGCGCGATGCTGCCGCCAGGTGAGCCAGAGCAAGAACGTGTCCCTTTCTAGGAGCGTCGCCGGATGGCGAAGGTCGCGGTGGCGGCGAGGAGGAGCGTGACGACGATCAGGATCGCGGCTTCGGTCCATTGGAAGCGCCAGTAGAAGTCCTGCGGCAAGATCTTGAGCGCGGTGACCTGCCCGCTCGCGTCCGTGATCATGTCGACGACCCGGCCGCCGGGATCATGCCCGGTCGGGCCCGCCTCGCCCAGGGCGACGAGCCTTGGTTCAGCGTAGAAGTCGCGCACGTTGGACACGCCGATCATCAATCCCACGGTCACCGCGATGGTGACGGCGATGGCCGGGAGCGTTTTGCGGATGACCGCGCCCGCCGCCGTGCCCATGACGAAGCCGAAGAGCCACCAAGCGCCGGGCGCCACGCCGGTCATCGCGAACAGGACCGGATTGTCGAAGTGATTGGTGAAGTTCGTGTCCCCGCGATCGGTCGGGAAGACCTCCAGCCAGCGCTGCATCATCAAGCCGAACGCGAGACCGCCCAGCGTGACCAGTACGGCGAGGAACCCCAGTTTCACGCCGAGCCACCGGAACCGTGAGATCGACTGTGTCCAGGCGAGTTTCGTCGTGCCGCGCTCGTATTCGGCGGCGAGCAGCGGCGCTCCCCAGAAGACGCCGATCGCCACCGGAGCCACCTGCAACCAGGAGAGATAAGTGTAGAGACTCCCGAAGTGGTCCGCCGGATTCACACTGTCCGCCGCGGCGTTTCCGTTGATCAGCAACAGGATCCCGACCACGACGAGGGCACCCGCGGTGATCAGCAACTGCGACCGGTGTTGACGGTAGGTGAGCCAGAACATCGTTTCCCCTTACGCCGAGGCCAGTGTGGGCCGCGGCAGACTCGCGGAGTCGGGACGCCTGAGGTAGGCGAGCACCAGCTCCTCCAGGTTCGCCGGCCGTTCGGTCCACTGTGGACCCAAAGGGACCTGCTCGGTACGGGCGAAGACGGTCGCCTGCCTGCCCGCCCTGGCCTCGTCCACGACCGCGACGCGGTTGGCCAGCGCGTCGGCCTCCTCCGCCGGTCCGGACAGGATCCGGTGTCCGGCGACGAGCTCGTCGATGTCGCCGCTGACCTGTACGCGGCCGCCGTTGAGGACGATCAGCCAGTCGCAGGTGTTCTCCAGGTCGGAAACGACGTGGGAGGAGAGCAGCACGGTCATCCCGGTTTCTGCGACCGCCTCCATCAGCCCGCGCATGACCTCGTGCCGGGCCAGCGGGTCGAGGTTCGCGAGCGGCTCGTCGAGCACCAGCAGGTCCGGGCGTTTCGCGAGCGCGAGGGTGAGCGCGACCTGCGCGCGCTGACCGCCGGAAAGCTTGCCCACCTTGTGTTTCAAGGGAAGGCTCAGCGAATCGATGCGTTCGCGCGCGAACTCGTCGTCCCAGCCGGGGTTCAGCCGTCTGCCGAATTTGAGCATCTCGGCGATGCTGAAGCCGGGGTACAACGGTTTGTCCTGCGCCAGGAACGCGGCTGTTCCTTGGATCGAGACCGAGCCGAGGGTCGCGTCGAGCAGTCCGACGGCCAGGTGCAGGAAGGTCGTCTTGCCGGCGCCGTTGGGCCCGACCAGCGCCACGACTCGTCCTTTCGGGACGGACAGGGAACAGTCGCGCAGCGCCCACTTGCGGTGGTAACGCTTTCCGAGGCCGGTGGCTTCGATGACGGGTTTCTCAGTCACGCGGTTCGCTCCCCTCGAAAGCCGTCGACCACCACAGAGGTGAACAACGCCTCGACGTCTTCCTGATCCAGTCCCGATTCCCGGGCGTCGCGGACCCAGACCCCCAGGCTTTTCCGCAAGCGCGCGTGCTCGGTGAACGAAGCACCCCCGAGCGTCTTCTGCACGAAGGTGCCGAGGCCCGGCTTTCCCTCTACGAGCCCTTCGCGTTCCAGTTCGCGGTAGGCCTTGAGGACGGTGTTGGGGTTGATCGCCAGCTCGGCGACCACTTCCTTCGCCGTCGGCAGCCGGTCGCCCGGCTCCAGCAACCCCAGCCGAATGGCGTGTTTGACCTGCTGGACGAGTTGGACGTAGGTGGCGACGCCCGAACCCTTGTCCAGGTGGAAGGTGACCACTGGCAACACCCTTTCACTAATTAAGTAGTGAAAGGGTGTAGGTAGGCGGGCGTGCTTGTCAAGACGATGAACGCAATTAGTCCTCTAAAAGCGGTCCTTGACCGCAGAGAGTCCTGGAGTGGGCGAGCCGCACCCGGCCCGCCCAACCCTCCCCAGGACGTCGCCGAGAGACGGCGACGAGAAAGCCCCAGCCCCAGTCACGAAGAGCGCCAGTCCGACGACACGGGGGAAGACGTCGAGCTGGCACTACCCCCAACCCCCACCGCCGTCAGATGGCGGTGCCTGTGCAAGTCGAAGGTGTCCACCGTCGTACCGGAACCGAATGGGGGGTCCTGCCCGTCTTGTTGGTTGGGCACGGTTCCGGCGACGGGTCCTCGGTGGACACCGCCCAAGGATCATCGGAACCGGATGCAGGGCGCTTGCACTACGCTTGCAGGCTCTGACGAGGTTGGGGCGGAGGTGGCCGGGTGGAGTTCCGCGTCCTCGGCGCCGTCGAGGCGTGGGCCGACGGCGGCCCGGTCGATCTCGGCTCGCCCAAACAACGGCTCGTGCTGGCGGTTCTGCTGCTGGAGGCGGGCAAACCGGTCCCGCGAGACCGGATCATCGACCTGCTCTGGCCCGAAGAGCCGCCGGTGAGCGCCCGGAACACCGTTCAAGCGCTGGTGTCCCGGCTGCGGGCGGTGTTCCGCGGCGCGGGCGGACCGGAGATCGTTTCGGAGGGGACCCGTTACCTGCTGAAGGTCGATCCGCACCGGGTCGACCTGCACCGGTTCACCGACTTGACGGCACGAGCCCGCAAGGCCGACGACGAGACCGCCGTGGAACTCCTGGACGAGGCGCTCGGGTTGTGGCGTGGCGAGGCGTTGTCCGACGTCGTCAGCGGTGAAGTCGCCCAGCGGTTGCGGGGCGGCATGAACGAGGCGCGCTGGACGGCGCTGGAGGATCGCGCGGAGGCGCAGTTGCGGCTCGGCCGCGGCCGGGAAGTGCTCGCGGACCTGACCGAACTGGTCGCCGCGCATCCCCTGCGCCAACGGTTCGTCGGGCAGCTCATGCTCGCCCTGCACCGCGAAGGCCGCACCGACGACGCGCTCGAAGCCTTCCGTGCGCTGCGGGACAGGCTCAGTGGCGAACTGGGCCTCGACCCATCCCCGGAGCTGCGCAAACTCGAAGCCGCCATCCTGGCGGCGGATCCCGCTCTCGAGCCGGTGACCAGCACGGTCAAACCCGAGCCGGTGCGCCCGGCGCAGCTGCCCCACGACGTCCGGGGGTTCGCCGGCCGGGCGGCCGAGTTGGAGCGGCTCGACGAAGCGACCCGTCCGGACGGCGAGGGCACCGACATCTGGGTGATCAGCGGGACCGCCGGCGTCGGCAAGACCGCGCTCGCGGTCCGCTGGGCCCACCGCGTCCGCGACGCTTTCCCCGACGGCCAGCTCTACCTGGACCTGCGAGGATTCGACCCCGACCACGAACCGCTCACCCCGGCGGTCGCGCTCACGCAGCTCCTTCAAGCGCTCGGCACCGCGCCGAAGGCCATCCCGCCGGACACCGACGCACGGGCCGCGCTCCTTCGTTCCCTCCTCGCCGACAAGCGAGTCCTCCTGGTCCTCGACAACGTGCGCGACACCGGTCAGGTGATGCCGCTGCTGCCGCCGTCGGGCACCGTCCTGGTCACCAGCCGCCAGCGGCTCGGCGACCTCATCGCCCGCACGGGCGCCCGCGCGCTCCCGCTGTCCG
Organism: Amycolatopsis sp. NPDC034160; assembly: GCF_055575355.1. Classification (NCBI taxonomy): domain Bacteria; kingdom Bacillati; phylum Actinomycetota; class Actinomycetes; order Pseudonocardiales; family Pseudonocardiaceae; genus Amycolatopsis; species Amycolatopsis sp. NPDC034160. The sequence continues at coordinate 44,531 of NZ_JBVISU010000003.1, forward strand.
TGCTGCCCGCCGAGGACGCGCGGCATCTGCTGGAGGCCGTTCTCGGCAGCGAACTCGTCGCGGCCGAGGCGGGCGCGGCGGCGGAGCTGGCCCGGCTGTGCGGGCATCTCCCGCTGGCCCTCCGGATCGCGGCGGCCAACCTCGGCGCGAGCGGCGAACCCGAGATCGCCGAACTCGCCCGCGAGCTGGCCGGTGGCGACCCACTGGCGGAACTGACCGTCGACGGCGCCGAGGAAAGCGCCGTGACCACCGCGTTCGGCGTCTCCTACCGGGCGCTGCCCGAGGAACACCGCCTGCTGTTCCGCAGGCTCGCGCTCGTCCCCGGCCAGACGTTCACCGCTCCCGCCGCGCAGGCGCTGACCGGTGCCCCGCTTTCCCGGGCGAACCAACAGCTCAAGGCGCTCGCGGCGGCACATCTGGTGGAGCGCTACACCCCGGACCGGTACCGGTTCCACGACCTTCTCCGCAGTTTCGCGGCGGGTCGCACGCTTTCCGAGGACGCGAAGCCTGAACGCGACACGGCGGAGAGGCGGCTCTTCGAGAGCTACCTGACCACCGCCGACGCCGCGGGCCGCGTACTCATCCCCCATTTCTTACGGCTGCCGCGTGAAGAGCCGGAGGACACCCCCTTCGCCGACACCGACGAGGCACTGGCCTGGCTGGACGCCGAGTGGCCGAACCTCGCCGCCGCCGTCGAGCACAGCGCCGAACACGGCCCGCCCGAGTTCTCCTGGCACCTGGCCGACGCGCTGCGCGCCTTCTTCCACCAGCGCGGCCATCACGCGGAATGGATCGACACCGCGTCGACCGCCCTCAAGGCCGCCCGCCGCAGCGGTGCCGGACAGGCTCAGGCGGCCATGCACCTGAGCATCGCGCTCGCCTGCGTCAACAGCGGCCGCTACGACGAGGCACGCGAACACCTCACCAGCGCCCTGCGCGGAGATCTCCTCGCAGACTGGGCCGCCGGCCGCGCGGCCGTACTCAACAACCTGAGCGCCGTGCACCAGCGCCTCGGCGACCCGCAGGAGGCGATCCGCTGCGGACTGGAATCCCTGCGGCTGTGCGAAGAACTGAACATGCCCGGCATCTCGATGGCGCTCGCGAACCTCGGTTTCCCGTACTGGCAGACCGGCCAGCTCGACGACGCGCTCGCCAACTTCACCCGCGCGCTCGCGGTCTCCGAACGGGACGGCGCCCGGTTCAGCGTCGCGGTACTGCTGGTCGACCTCGGCAATGTGCATCGTGACCTGGGCCTGACCGACGAGGCCTACGACTTCTACACCCGAGCGCTCGCGGCCAACCGCGAACTCGGTTACACCTACGGCGAAGCCACCGCCCTTTCCGGCAGAGCCGTCCTCGAAAGCAGGCTCGACCCGAGCGAGCAGAACCGCCAAGACGCCCTCGAGGCCGTCGAACTCACCCGCAAGATCGGCGATCGGGGCACCGAAGCCTGGACCCTCGCCGGGCTCGGCGAGGTCTGCCTGCGCCTCGGCCTGCCCGAGGAGGCCGCCGAACATCAGCGGCTCGCGTTGTCGATCGCGCGCACGACGAGCTTCTTCTGGTGCGAGGCCGCCGCGCGGACCGGGCTCGCGGAAGCGCTGCTGGAACTCGGAAAGCTCGACGAGGCCCGGACACACGCCGAGCTGGCACTCGAACTCGCCGCACGCTCCGGATACCGGCTCGCCGAAGAACGGGCGAAGCTGATCCTCGACAAGCTGTAGCGGTTCTGCCCGATTCGGTTTGGTACGTGAATTGTTTCTGGTGGCGCTCGTGAGTGGTGAACTACATGATGGCCCCCTTCATGTACCTAGTGTCCCGCGCCGGAGGTTCGTGCGTCCAGCGGGAACCTGGATCAAACCCCGCACTCACGTGCTCTGAGCCGTATCCCACGTGCTCAAAGGCGGATCTCGCGTGCGTGGAGACCGCACACGCGAAATCCGCCTCCAAGCACGCGAGTCACGTCTCTGAGCACGCGAGTTCGGAGAACAGGGTCACCGCGCTTGCGCACGTACTTACGACACGAACTTCAGACGCACGACACTAGGCACAAGGAAGGGGGCCATCATGTAGTGGGGAAGGGGCCTTCACGAACCAGCCACTGATCCGAATCGCCACTCAGGACCACATCCGCGCCTCCGACGCTATACGCGTACTTCGTCCACGCGGACCGGTCGGCGTTCGCGACGGGAGACCTCGCAGGCTTCGGCGATGTAAAAGGCCTCCAGTGCGTCAGCGGCACCACACGGACTCGGCGCACGACCGGCCGCGACCTCCAGGAACGCCTTCAGCTCGCTGACGTACGCCGGGCGGAACCGCTCCATGAAGCCGGGATAGGCCGGACCGGGCAGGGGCTGGACACCAGGCTCCACCGAGGTCAGCGGCGTGCGTTCGTCCAGGCCCACCACCGCGTTCCCGGCCGAGCCGAGCACCTCCAGCCGGACGTCGTATCCCGCGCCGTTGTAGCGGGTCAGCGAGACCACGGCCAGCGTGCCGTCGTCCAGCGTCAGGGTCGCGGCCGCGGTGTCGACGTCACCGGCGTCGACGAAGAACCGCTCGCCCTTGTTCGCCCCGACGGCGTAGACCTCGACGACCTCACGACCGCTGACGAACCGGACGACGTCGAAGTCGTGCACCCCGCAGTCACGGAACAGGCCACCGGAATGCGCGACGTACTCCGCGGGAGGCGGCGCCGGATCCAGGGTCGTGGCGCGCAGGGTGTGCAGCCAGCCCAGCTCACCCGACGCCACCGCGGCGCGGGCGGCCGCGTAGCCCTCGTCGAACCGGCGCTGGAAACCGATCTGCACCGGGACGGTCGAACCGGAGATCTTGTCGATCACCGCGAGCGTGCCGGGAATGTCGGCGGCGACGGGCTTCTCGCAGAAAACCGGGATGCCCGCGTCGACGGCCCGGAGGATCAGTTCCGGATGCGCGTCCGTCGCGGCCGCGATCACCAGGCCATCCAAAGAGGACGCGAAGAGTGCGGAGAGGTCCGCCGCCGCTTCGACGCCGAGTTTGGCCGCGGCCGCCTGGGCCCGCGCGGTGTCGACGTCGGCGACGACCACGGACGAAACCTCGTCGAAGCCCTTCAAGGTTTCGGCGTGCGAAGTCCCGATCCGGCCGGTGCCGGCAAGTCCCAACCTCATTCTCTTGCCCTTTCTAGAGCGCGGCGGTGGTCGAGCGGACCACCAGCGACGGATGCAGCAGATGCCGGACCGGTTCGGCGCGTTCGCCCCGGATCCGTTCGAGCAGGGCCTCGACGGCCAGTCGTCCCATTTCGGTGCGCGGCTGGTCCACTGTGGTCAGTGAGAGATGGCGCAACGCGGCGAGCGAGGTGTTGTCGTAGCCGACCACGGAAACGTCTTCCGGCACCCGCAGGCCCGCCTCCTCCAGCGCGGAGATCGCGCCGACGGCGTTGAAGTCGTTGCCCGCCACCAAAGCCGTCGGCAACTCAGCCCGCGCGTAGTCGCCGAGCAGTTCGTGTACGGCCTTTTCACCGGCGGTGTCGGTGTGTTCACTGCGCACGATGATCGGGTGCAGGCGGTGCCGCCGCATCGCCTGCTGATATCCCCGGCGCCGGGCGGCCGCGCCGGCCGCGACGCCGCCGTCCAGATGGGCGATCCGCCGGTGCCCCAAGGAAACGAGATGCTCGACGGCCAGCGCGGAACCCGCCTCACCGTCGTCGTTCACCGTATCCACGTCCCGGACACGCGAGGTGCGCGAGACGAGGACGACCGGGCATTGCGCGGCCGCTTCCTCGATCGCCATCGCGGGCAGCACCGGCGACAGCAGGATCACCCCCGCCGGCCGGAAGGAGAGCAGGTTCCGCAGCGCGGCGCGCTCGCGCGCGGGACTACGGCCACCGGTGTTGAGGATCAGGTTGAAGCCGGCGGCCTCGGCCGCCGCGTCGAGTCCTTCGACGACGTCGGCGAAGAAGGCGTTGCGCAGATCGGAGACCATCACGCCGAGCACGGTGGAGGTCCGGCTGGCCAGCGACCTGGCCATGGCGTGCGGTTCATAGCCGAGTTCGTGCGCCGCGCACAGCACCCGTGTCCGCCGTTCGTCGGAGACGTTCGGCGCGTTGCGCATCACCAGGGACACGAGCGCCCGGGAAACCCCCGCTTTCGCGGCGACGTCCTCCATCGTCGGTCGTGCCATGTCCCGCTCTCCCCCTGCCTGCCGAAATCAGCCGAAACCCAGCCGAACCCCGCCCTTGACTTTGCTGTGACGGACGCTACATGATTAGAGCGCTCTAATCAATAGAGCGCTCTAATCCACTCCTCTACCGGAGGTCGCCGATGACATCCCGGATCCGAATCGCCGCCGCCCCGATCTCCTGGGGTGTGTGCGAAGTCCCCGGCTGGGGCCGTGTGCTCGACACGGGGACCGTACTGGGCGAAATGGCGGAGCTGGGCGTCCGCGCCACCGAACTCGGGCCTCCGGGGTATCTCCCGCGTGACCCGGCCGCGCTGCGTGAGCTGCTCGGGGGATACCGGCTCGACCTGGTCGGCGGTTTCCTCGCCGTCGTGCTGCACAAGGACCCCGAAGCCGCCCTGGCCGAGGCGGAAGAGTCGGCGGCGCTGTTCGCCGCCTGCGGTGGTGACATGCTCGTACTCGCCGCCGCGACGGGGCTCGACGGGTACGACGACAAGCCGAAGCTGACCGAGGCCGACTGGGCGACGTTGCTCGAAACCTCGGACGAGATCGCGAAAATCGCCGCGCGACACGGCCTTCGCACCGTACTGCATCCGCACGCCGGGACGCAGGTGGAGACCGGGGAGGAGGTCGAGCGTTTCCTCGCCGATTCCGCCCTCCCGCTGTGCCTGGACACCGGACATCTGCTGATCGGCGGCACCGATCCGGTCGCCCTCGCCGAACGCCACCCGGATCGGATCGGTCACCTGCACCTCAAGGACGTACGCGGCGAACTCGCCGAAAACGTCCGCGCCGGCAGGCTTCCCTACGCCGAAGCGGTGGGCCAAGGTTTGTACGTCCCGCTCGGTGACGGGGACGTCGACATCGAAGCGATGGTCAGGTCCGTCCACGGGGCGGGCTATGCCGGGTGGTACGTGCTCGAACAGGACACCGCGCTGAACGAGCGAAGCCCGGAAGATCTGCCGAAGCGGGATGTGGCCAGGAGCCTGGCGCATCTCGAGGAAATCGTCAGCCGGCTCCCGGCTGCCCGGTAAGGAAGAAGCGAGGAGAGACGACGATGTCTTATCGCTTGAGGAAATGGCGGAGCGACGGCGCCTGCGCACAGGAACCCCAGCCGGAACCCGCCAAGGCCGGCAGGCCCCGGAATCGCGGCGGCAGGGCGCCGTCCCATGCCTGGCATGGGACGGCGCCGAAGAGCGCACTGGCGACGCGATTCCGGTCGCGGGTTCCCGGGAAGACACTGAAGGCGACCTTGGTGGCCGCGGCGGGGCTGGTGCTCCTGTCCGCGTGCACCGGGCCGAAGGCCGAGGAGAAGCCCGCCGAGGGCACAGCTCCGGCGACGACCCAGCCCAGCGGGCCGCTCCGGGTCGCGGTCATCTCGCACGGCACGGCGGGTGACGCGTTCTGGAACGTGGTCAAGAACGGCGCCGAGGAGGCGGGCAGACAGCTCGACGTCCAGGTCGAGTACAACTCCGACGGGGACCCCGGCAACCAGGCCAAGCTGATCGACAACGCGGTCGCCCAGCGGGTCGGCGGGCTGGTGGTGTCGATGGCGAACCCGGAAGCGCTCAAGACCTCGATCGAGAACGCGGTCCGCGCCGGGATCCCGGTCATCACCATCAACTCCGGCGAGGACAAGAGCGCGGCATACGGCGCCCTCACCCACGTCGGGCAGAACGAGACCATCGCCGGCGAGGAGGCCGGGAAGAAGTTCAAGGAACTCGGCAAGAAGAAGCTGCTCTGCGTGGTCCACGAAGCGGGCAACGTCGGGCAGGCCCAGCGGTGCGACGGCGCCAAGACGGGCTTCGCAGGCGACGTGCAGACCCTGCAGGTCGACATCAGCAACCCCACCGACGCCGAATCCCGGATCAGAGGCGCGGTGCAGACCGACTCCTCTCTCGACGCCGTGCTGACGTTGAACTCGCAGGTCGCGGCCCGGGCGGTGAGCGCGATCAAGGCGGTCGGCTCGAAGGCCCAGGTCGGCACCTTCGACCTGAACACCGACGTGGTCGGTGCGATCAAGGCGGGCGACGTGGTCTTCGCGGTCGACCAGCAGCAGTACGAGCAGGGCTATCTCCCGGTGTCGTTCCTCAAGCTCTACCGGGACAACGCGAACGTCGTCGGCGGCGGGAAACCGGTGCTCACCGGACCCGACCTGGTCGATAAATCCACTGTGGACACGGTCGGCCAGTACGTGCAAAGGGGCACGCGATGACAACTACCTTCCTCGACGAACGGATCGCGAAACCGCGACTGCTCGACCGGCTGGTCGTCCGGCCCGAGATCGGCGCGCTGCTCGGCGCCGTCGTGGTCTTCCTGTTCTTCACCCTCGTCACCGACCAGTTCTTCAGCGGCAGCGGGGTGGCGACCTGGCTGGACGACGCCTCGACGCTCGGCATCATGGCGGTCGCCGTGTCACTGCTGATGATCGGCGGCGAGTTCGACCTCTCGGCGGGCGTGATGACCGCGTCCACCGCCCTCGTCACCGCGACACTGGCGACGCAGGCGGGCTGGAACGTCTGGCTCGCGCTGTTCGCGTCGCTGGTCTTCGCGCTCGCGGTCGGCGCGTTCAACGGCTGGCTGGTGATGCGCACCGGCCTGCCCAGTTTCATCGTCACCCTGGGCACGTTCCTGGCGTTGCAAGGGCTCAACCTCGGCGTCACACGGTTGGTCACCGGCACCGTCCAGGTCTCCGGAATGCGCTCGGCCGACGGTTACGAAACCGCCGGTTTCGTCTTCGCGTCCACAGTGGACGTCGGTGGGACGGCCTTCCAGATCTCGATCGTCTGGTGGATCGGGTTCGCCGTGCTGGCGGCCTGGCTCCTGGTCCGGACCCGGTTCGGCAACTGGATCTTCGCCGTCGGCGGCTCCGCGCCGAGTTCACGCGCGGTCGGGGTGCCGGTGGTGCGCACCAAGATCATGCTGTTCATGACCACCGCGCTCGCCGCGTGGCTGGTCGGTTCGATCAACATCCTGCGGTTCGCGAGCGTCCAGGCGAACCAGGGCATCGGGCTGGAATTCCAGTACATCATCGCGGCCGTGATCGGCGGTTGCCTGCTGACCGGCGGTTTCGGCTCGGCGATCGGCGCCGCCATCGGAGCACTGATCTTCGGTATGGCGCGGCAGGGAATCGTGTTCGCCCGCTGGGACAGCGACTGGTTCATGCTGTTCCTCGGGGTCATGCTGCTGTCCGCGGTCCTGGTCAACAACGCCTTCCGGCGGCGCGCGGAAAGGGTACGGCGATGAGTCACAGCCAAGTCGAAGAGCTGCTGTCGGTCAAGGACGTCGGCAAGACCTACGGCAGCGTGATCGCCTTGCGGGACGTGTCCACCGTGGTCAACGCGGGCGAGGTCACCTGCGTACTCGGCGACAACGGTGCGGGCAAGTCCACCTTGATCAAGATTCTCGCGGGGGTCCACCAGCACGACAAGGGCGAGTTCCTGGTCGAGGGCGAGCCGGTCAAGTTCGCGTCCCCACGCGAGGCCCTCGATCGCGGTATCGCGACGGTGTACCAGGATCTGGCGGTCGTCCCGCTGATGAGCGTGTGGCGGAACTTCTTCCTCGGCTCCGAACCGACGGTCGGCTTCGGCCCGTTCCGGGCGCTGGACCGGAAGAAAGGGCGCGAGACGACCAAGAAGGCGTTGTCCGACATGGGCATCGACCTGCGTGACGTCGAGCAGCCGGTCGGCACGCTGTCCGGTGGCGAACGGCAGTGCGTCGCCATCGCGCGGGCGGTCCACTTCGGGGCGAAGGTGCTGATCCTCGACGAGCCGACCGCGGCGTTGGGCGTGAAACAGGCCGGTGTCGTCCTCAAGTACGTCGCGCAGGCTCGTGATCGCGGGCTCGGCGTCGTGCTGATCACGCACAACCCGCATCACGCCTATCCCGTGGCCGACCGGTTCCTGCTGCTCAAACGGGGCGCGCCGCTCGGCTCCTACGAGAAGTCCGAGATCGACCTCGCCGAACTGACCCGGCAGATGGCGGGCGGCGCGGAACTGGAAGCCCTCGAACACGAATTGCGAGCTGTGGAGTCTCCTTCATGACCACTCTCGAAGCACTGACCGTCGGCAGGGTCGGGGTGGACCTCTACCCGGAACAGAGCGGCGTGCCCCTGGCCGGGGTCAGCACCTTCGCCAAATCGCTCGGCGGCACCGCGACCAACGTCGCGGTCGCCGCCGCGCGGCTGGGCCGCTCGACGTCGGTGCTGACGAAGGTCGGCCCGGACGGGTTCGGCGACTACGTACGGCAGGCACTGCGGGAGTTCGGCGTGTCCTCGGACCACGTCGGGACCTCGGCGGGGCTGCGGACGCCGGTGGTGTTCTGCGAACTGAACCCGCCCGCGGATCCGCCGCTGTTGTTCTACCGGTCCCCCATCGCGCCGGATCTGACCCTCGACGAAACCGACGTGCCCTGGGACCTCGTGGAAACGGTGCCGCTGCTGTGGGTCACCGGGACCGGTGTGTCCGTCGAACCGGCACGCGGGACCCAGCGCAAGATGCTCGAGCGGCGCGGACGGCGGTCGCATACCGTGCTCGATCTCGACTTCCGGCCGATGTTCTGGCCCGGCACCGAGACCGCGCGCGAGGAGATCGGCTGGATGCTCGACCACGTCACGGTGGCGGTCGGCAACCGCACCGAGGCGGAGGTCGCCGTCGGCACGGCGGATCCCGACGAGGCCGCGTCCAGGATGCTGGCCAGGGGCGTCGAACTCGCGGTGATCAAGAAGGGCGCCGAGGGTGTTCTGGTGGCCACCGCCGAGGGACGCTGGACCGTGCCACCGCAGCGGGTCGAGGTCGTGTGCGGGCTCGGCGCCGGTGACGGGTTCGGTGGCGCGCTGATCCACGGTCTGCTGTCCGGCTGGGATCCGGTGCGTATCGCCACCTACGCCAACGCGGCGGGCGCGCTCGTCGCGTCACGGCTGGCCTGCGCCGACGCCATGCCCACCGCCGAAGAGATCGAGGAGTTGCTGTGAGCAAGCTGCACCGTCCACTCGGGACGCTTTCGGACGAGCAGGACCCGGTCCGGCTCACCCCGGATTCGGCGGGCTGGACCTACAGCGGGCTTCGGGTGCTCTCGCTGCGGGCCGGTGAGAAACGGGTCTTGCGCACCGGCGAGTACGAGGCATTCGTCCTGCCGCTGTCCGGCGCGTGCACGGTCCGCGTCGACGGGCAGGTCTTCGACCTCGCCGGACGCGATTCGGTGTTCACCCGGGTCACGGATTTCGTCTACGTGCCCCGCGGCGCCGAAGTCGAATTGTCGACGGTGGAGGGCATCGAGGTGGCGTTGCCGATGGCGCGCTGTACCCGCCGTCTCGAACCCCGCTATGGACCGGCCGAGAACGTCCCGGTGGAGGTGCGCGGGGCCGGGCAGGCGACGAGGCAGGTCACCAACTTCGGCGTGCCCGGGGTCTGGGACCACGCGGACAAGCTGAACGCGTGCGAGCTGATCACCCCCGGCGGCAACTGGTCGTCCTACCCGCCGCACAAGCACGACGAAGTGTCCGAATGCGAGGTCGTCAACGAGGAGATCTACTACTTCCGCGTCGCCGGCCGCGACGGCGTGACCCCTTCACGCGAAGGCTTCGGCCTGCACCGGACGTACACCGCGGACGGCGAGCTGGACGAGGACGTCGCGGTCCGGGACGGTGACGTCTTCCTGATCCCGCGCGGCTATCACGGCCCTTGCGTCGCCGCCCCGGGTTACCCGATGTACTACTTGAACGTCTTGGCCGGGCCCGCCGACGAGCGGTCGATGGCCTTCTGCGACGACCCCGCGCACGGCTGGGTCCGCGAGACCTGGAACGACCAGGAACTCGACCCGCGTTGCCCGGTCACGAGCCACGAAGGACGGGTGTCATGAAGCTGACCACCGCACAGGCGCTGGTGCGCTGGCTGCTCGCGCAGCGGTCGGAGGCCATGGACGGCCGCGAGGTCCCTCTGTTCCCCGGCGTGTTCGCGATCTTCGGGCACGGCAACGTACTGGGGCTCGGCACCGCACTGGAGGAACACCGCGACGAGCTCCCGCTGTGGCGTGGCCAAACCGAACAGGGCATGGCGCTCGCGGCCGTCGGCTACGCCAAGGCGACGCATCGGCGCCAGGTCGGCGTGGTGACGTCGTCGATCGGGCCCGGCGCGCTGAACATGGTCACCGCGGCCGGGGTCGCGCACGCCAACCGGCTGCCGGTGCTGCTGCTTCCCGGTGACACCTTCATCAGCCGTGCGCCGGATCCGGTGCTGCAGCAGGTGGAGCATTTCGGCGATCCGACGGCCACGGTCAACGACGCGTTCCGCGCGGTGAGCCGGTATTTCGACCGGATCACCAGGCCGGAGCAGTTGCTTTCGACCCTGCCACAGGTCGCCAGGGTGCTGACCGATCCGGCGGACGCGGGTCCGGTGACCCTCGCGCTGCCCCAGGACGTCCAGGTGGAGACCTACGACTTCCCGGACGCGCTGTTCGAACCGGTGACCCATCGCCCGCCGCGCTCCCGGCCTGACCGCCGGACCCTCACCGAGGCGGCGGGCGTGCTGCGGGCGGCCCGGAAACCGTTGCTGATACTCGGGGGCGGCGTCCGGTATTCCGGCGCCGGTCAGCGCGCGCTGGCCTTCGCCGACCACCACGGGGTCCCCGTCACCGAGACCACCGCCGGGCGGACCCTGGTCCCGCACGGACATCCGCTGCACGCGGGCCCGCTGGGCGTCACCGGCTCGGCGTCCGCGAACGTCCTGGCCGCCGAAGCCGACGTCGTCCTGGCCGTCGGCACCCGGTTGCAGGACTTCACCACGGCATCATGGACGGTGTTCTCCCCCGGCGTCCGGTTGATCACCCTCAACGCCGCGCGGTTCGACGCGGTCAAGCACGGTGCGCTGGCCGTCGTGGGTGACGCCGACGCCGGTCTCTCGGAGCTGGCCGCCCAGTTGGAAAGCTGGCAGGTCGATCCTTTGTGGACAGCACGTGCCGCGGCGGAACGCGGCCGGTGGGACGCGCATGTCGACTCCCTGCGCGCCGTTTCCGGCGAGGTTCCGACCTACGCCCAGGTCGTCGGCGCGGTCAACGACCTCTCCGAACCGCACGACTACGTGATGACCGCGTCCGGCGGGATGCCGGGGGAACTGATCGGCGGCTGGCGTGGCTCGGGGTCGATCAGCATGGACGTCGAGTACGGGTTCTCGTGCATGGGATACGAACTCGCGGGCGCCTGGGGTGCGGCGATGGCGCACACCGATGGCCTGGTGACCACGATGCTCGGCGACGGCTCGTATCTGATGCTGAACTCGGAACTGTTCTCGGCCGCCTTCGCCGGGCATCCGTTCGTGGCGGTGGTCTGTGACAACGACGGCTACGCGGTCATCGCCCGGCTGCAGGAAGGGCAAGGCGGCAAGCCGTACAACAACTTCCTCGCCGACTGCCGCACAGCGCACGCGTCACCGCCGCGAGTCGACTTCGCACGCCATGCGGAATCGCTGGGCTGCGCGGTGTTCACAGCGTCCTCTTTGGACGATGTGCGGGCGGCCTACGCGAAGGCGCGAGAAGCGGCGGTGGCCGAGAGCCGGCCGGCGGTGGTCGTGGTCCGGACCCAGCCGAACTCCTGGACCGAGGCAGGCGCCTGGTGGGAGGTCGGCGTTCCGGAGCATCTTTCCGGCCGGGGAGACTTCGAGGAGAGCAAAGCCACGCAGGTCAGGTACTTGAAGGGCTGACGAGACGCACCGCCCGCACGAACGCCCCCACCAGCGGGCTGGTGCTCTCCTTCGGCCAGGCCAGCGCGATCCGCAGTGGCTCGATGTCGACGATCGGCCGCCACACCAGGTCCGGATGCGCGTAGAACTTCGCCATCGACTCGGGCGAGATGCAGACCGCGTCGGTGGTGGCGACGAGTTCGAGCATCTCCTCCACGTTGTCGTTCTCCGGTCCCCAGTTCGGGGCCGAGCCGTCGGGGCGTGGGTTGACCGCCCACCAGTCGACCCAGTCGGAGGGAGCGTTGCGGGTCCACAGCAACGGCGCGTCGCGGAGGTCGTGGATGACGACCTCTTCCTTGTCCGCCAAGGGATGTGACGCGTTCATGGCGACCCACCGGCGTTCGGTCGCGACGACTTCGGCGTGCAGTCCGGTCAGCTCGGCGGGCAGCCAGACGAACGCGATGTCCGCGAGTCCGTCACGCAAGGCCTGCGCCTCACCACCCCAGTCGAACCGCTTCGGTTCGATGGTCACGTCGGGATGGCGTTCGGTGAACAGGGTCCGCGCCCGCCGGGCGAGCGGACCACCACCGGTCGCGACGAAACCGACCCGCAGCACGTTGCCCTCGGCCGCGGCGGCCGTTCGGACGAGACGACCGGCGAGCTGCCAGTCGGCGAGAAGACGGCGCGCGGCGGGCAGGAGCACCTCACCGGCGGCGGTCAGCCGGATTTCCGCGTTCCCCCTGGCGAACAGATCCGTGCCGAGCCGGGACTCCAGTTGCCGGATCTGGCGGCTCAGTGACGGCTGCGTGACGAACAGGGCTTCGGCGGCCCTGGTGAAGCTCAGATGTTCCGCGACGGCGACGAAATAGCGCAGCACCCTCGTGTCGACATCCATGTCCGATCCTCCCGATGCCCCGAACGTATGGGTACGGGCATTGGACCGCCGTGAGGTCCCGGTGATTGCGTGGACGGCAGCCACTTCTGGAGGGAAACGACCGTGGAAGACCGAAGGACACCGATCGACCGGGCGACGTTCCTGCGGGCCGGTGGGGCGGGCGCCGCCGCGCTGCTGGCCACGTCCCTGACCGGCGGGACCGCGTCCGCCGCGCCGGAGCGTACCCGGGAACACCCCAACGTCGCGCTGATCCGGCGCTACTACGAGGCCTACGGCTCCGGCGATCTGAACGCGCTCAAGCAGTTCTTCACGCCGGACATCCGGTGGACGATCCCGGGACACCATCCGCTCGCCGGGACGAAGACCGGCGCGGACGAGGTGCTCGCCTTCTTCGGCGAACTCGCCCGCGCCGGATTCCGGGCGGAGGTGCTGTATCTGGCCGCGGACGGCGACTGGGTGGTCGATCTGCACCGCGGCTGGAGCACCACGCCCACCGGACTCGACATCACCTGGGTGCTCGCCTATCGCATCCAGGGCAAGCGGATCGCCGAGGCGATCAACTTCGCGTCCGACCAGCACGCCGCCGACGCGTTCTTCTGGCGGCAGTACCCGCTGGCACGGATCCCCGACCGTCTCGCGAAGGGCTGAGCGATGGATACCTCACGCAGACGAGTGCTGACCGCGGGTGCCTGGGGGCTCGCGGCGACGGCCATGGCGTCGACCGGCGCGGCCTCCGCCGCGGAACGGTCCCGAGGCCGGTTCGACGGCAAGGTCGTGCTGATCACCGGCGCGACCTCGGGTATCGGTGCCGCCACGGCGCGGGCTATGGCGGCCGAGGGCGCGAAGGTGTTCTTCTGCGGCCGCCGCGAAAGGCTCGGCCAGGAGGTCGCGGCCGAAATCCGGGCGCACGGCGGCGACGCGACCTTCCGCCGCGCGGACGTCCGGGTGGAGGCCGAGGTACACGGTCTGGTCGACCAGTGCGTGCGCCGCTACGGCCGCTTGGACATCGCCGTCAACAACGCGGGGATCGAGAGCCCCCGGGCGGTACCGCTCGCCGAGCAGACCCTGGCCGAACTGGAGGACGTCTGGCGCACCAACACGGCCGGGGTCTTCCTCGGGATGAAGTACGAGATCCCGAGGATGCTCGCGCAGGGTGGTGGCGTCATCGTCAACACCGCTTCGATCTCCGCGGAGGTCGGGTTCGCCACCATCGCGCCCTACAACGCGAGTAAGCACGGTGTCACGTCGCTGACCAAGGTCGCGGCACTCGAATACGCGGACAAGAACATCCGGGTCAACGCGTTCGCCCCGGGCGCCGTGGACACCCCGATGCTCCGCCGCGCCGCGGAAGCCTTCGGGCTGACCTACGAACAGATCGCACAGGACTACCCGATCAAGCGCATCGTGCGGCCGGAGGAGATGGCGGCGGTGGTGATGTGGCTCAGCTCCCCGGATTCGAGCGCGGTGACCGGGACCGACGTCGACGCGAGCGGAGGCTACCTGACCGGCTGACTTACTTCGAGGGGTAAGTCAAAAATGGCGTCGTTGGACGAGGGGGTGTGGGGATAGGGCCGTTGAGTGTCATCTAACTTCCGAAATCCGCACAGTGAGGGACACGGCCGACAGCGGGACCGCGCGGGCGCACGGAAACGCGCGGACTGACGGGGTTCGCTACGAAACCTGGAACATCACAACGCCTGGATGGTGGTTTCGACGACCTGGGTGAGCACCTGCCGGTCCGCGGTCTTGCCCAGTACCCGCAGGCCGTACATCGCGGCGAGGGTGAACTGCGCCAGCGCCCGCGGATCGCGGCTCTCGGCGATTTCACCTTCCTGCCGCGCGGCGGCGTACTCGACGTGGAACGCGTCTTCCAGCCGCTGGAAGTTGTGGCGGACACGCGCGGTGACCTCCTCGTCGATTCCGCCGAGTTCGAGGGCTGCGTTGACGGCGAGGCAGCCACGACGCCCGGACGACTCCGCCGTTTCCTCGTCGACCACGTCCATCAACACCCGCCGCATCCGGTCCCGGATCGTGCCCGGCGCGGCCAGCATCTCCTCCACGCGCGTGGCGGACGTGTCCTCGTAGCGGCGCAACGCCTCCTCGAACAGCCGCTGCTTGCTTGTGAACGCGTGGTACAGGCTTCCTCGCCCCAGCCCGGTGCCGTCCACCAGATCCTGGGCCGAGGTGGCCGCGTAACCCTTGCGCCAGAACGTGTCGACGGCCGCGTCGAGAACTTCGGCGGGATCGAATCCCTTCGGACGTGGCACCCGTTCAGCATCGCACGTTCTGTAACGAACGGTCAAATACTCGACTTCAGGCGGCGGGCGATCCGAGCAGGCGCCGGATCTCGGTGACGGCCGCCCGCCCCGCGCGGTTCGCCCCGACGGTGCTGGCGGACGGCCCGTAGCCGACCAAGTGCAGCCGCGGTTCGGCGACGACCCGGGTGCCGTCCATCCGGATCCCGCCGCCCGCGGCGCGCAGGCGCAGCGGGGCGAGATGGTCGATGGCGGCGCGGAAACCGGTGGCCCACAGGATGATGTCGGCGGGCTCGAAAGTCCCGTCCGCCCATCGGATGCCATCCGGGGTGATCCGCTCGAACATCGGGCGGCGGTCGAGGATGCCCGCGTCCAGCCCCGCCCGCACCTCGGGCGTCACCGCCAGGTCGGTCACGCTGACGACGCTTTCCGGCGGAAGGCCCTCCCGGACCCGCCGGTCGACCTTGGCCACGGCCTCGCGGCCCCAGTCCTCGCTGAACGGCTCGTCACGCCAGACCGGCGGACGCCGGGTCACCCAGCGCGTCGACCGGGCGAAAGGCGCTATCTCCAGCAGCAGTTGGACGGCCGACGAACCGCCGCCGACCACCACGACGCGTTTGCCGCGGAAGTCGCCGACACCGGTGTAGTCGGCGGTGTGCAGCTGGCGGCCGCGGAAGGTCTCCTGTCCCGGGTAATACGGCCAGAACGGCCGGTGCCAGGTGCCGGTCGCGCTGATCACCGCACGGGCGGCCCAGCTTTCGGCCGCGCTCGCGATCACCAGACGATCGTCCTCGGCGCTTACCGACAGGACGTCGACAGGGCGATGGACGGGAAGGTCGTAGGTCCGTTCGAAGCGGCCGAAGTACTCCGAGACGACCTCGGCCGCGGGCAGTTTCGGATCCGGGACGCCGAAGGCCATCCCGGGAAGGTCGTAGACGCCGTGGACCTTCTCCATCACCAGCGAAGGCCAGCGGTACTGCCACGCGCCGCCAGGTCGTTTGCCGTGATCGAGCACGACGAAGCCCGACTCGTTGGCGAAACCCGCGCGGCGCAGGTGATACGCCGCCGACAGACCGGCCTGGCCCGCCCCGATCACCGCCACGTCGACTTCGTGATCCGCCTTCATACCGGGTTCAACGGTGGCGGATCCCGGATATTTCTCTCTATGTCCCCAGCGCCGCCTAGGTCACACTCACCGCTTCAGCGCCCGCACGATCGCGACGATCAGGAGCACCCCGGTGACGGCGATGAGCACCGGCGCGACCCGTTTGACCACCGACTCGCCGGCGTACGCCATCAGGTCGACGGCTTCGCCCTCCGGCACCGGCTTGACCGCTTGCAGCGGCGGGCGTTCCTGGATTTTCTCAGGTTCGGGCTCGCCGAGTTCGCCGGACAGACGGTCCGCGAACGAGTCGAGGATCTTGCCGCCGACCTCGGCGATCATCCCGCGCCCGAACTGCGCCGGTTTGCCGGTGACCGAAAGCTCCGTGGCGACGGTGCCATGGGTGACGCCGTCCTTCTCGGTCAAGGTGAGCGTCACCGTCGCGGACGCCGTACCCGCGCCGCGGGCATCCTTGCCGGACGCCTTGATCACCACCCGTTTCGCGTCCGCGTCCTTCTCGACGAACTCGCCGGATCCCTTGTAGAGCAGGGAGATCGGCCCGAGCTTGACCTTCACCGTGCCTTGGAAGGTGTCGCCTTCGGCTCCGGTGATGGTGGCGCCCGGCAGGCACGGCGCCACCCGTTCCGGGTCGACGACGGCCCGCCAGACCTCGTCGACCGGCGCGGGGACGGTGAATTCGTGGTCGAGCCGCACGGGCCGACCTCCCTTCTCGTGTTACGAACCTGCCGCGGCGAGGACCGCCCTGCCGGTCAGCACCCGCGCGAGATGCTGCCGGTATTCGACGTCGGAATTGCCATCGGCCGTCGGGTTCGTCCCTTCGGCCGCGTGTTCGGCCGCGCCGCGGA
Source organism: Amycolatopsis sp. NPDC034160 (assembly GCF_055575355.1). Lineage (NCBI taxonomy): Bacteria > Bacillati > Actinomycetota > Actinomycetes > Pseudonocardiales > Pseudonocardiaceae > Amycolatopsis > Amycolatopsis sp. NPDC034160. Next base: position 61,474 of record NZ_JBVISU010000003.1, read on the forward strand.
TCGCCTCCGCGGTGGCGGCGCAGCCGACCAGCGCCGCCTCGACCCCGGCCGCCCGCACCGGTGTGGAGTTCATGTTGGTGAGCGCGACCCGTGCCTCCTCGATGGTCCCCGCCTCGGTGCGGACACAGGCCGCGACGGCGACCATCGACCACGCCTGCGCGACCCGGTTGAACTTCTCGTAGTGGGCACGCCAGCCGGTGTGCTTCGGGACGCGGACCTCGACGAGGATCTCGTCCGCGGCGAGGGCCGTGGTGAACATGTCCTGGAAGAAGTCGGCCGCGGGCACCGTCCGCCGCCCGCCCGGTCCGGCGACGACGAGTTCGCAGCCGAGCGCGAGCACGGGGGCGAGCAGGTCACCGGCGGGATCGGCGTGCGCGATGGCGCCGCCGAACGTGCCGCGGTGGCGGATCTGCGGATCGGCCACCGTGTCGGTGGCGGCCTTGAGCAGCGCGGCGTGTTCGGCGACCAGCGCGTCCCGCTGGACGTCGTCATGCGTGGTCATCGAGCCGATGACCAGCGCGTCACCGGCTTCGGTGATCCCGCGCAGCTCACCGATCTTCCCCAGGTCGATCAGCGTGGTCGGCGTGGCGAGCCGCATCCGCAGCACCGGCAGCAGGCTTTGCCCGCCCGCCAGTACTTTGGCGTCCTCGCCCGCCTCGGCGAGCGCACTGATCGCTTCGTCCACTGTGGATGGAGCGACGTAGTCGAACGGGGCGGGGATCACTGGGCACCTCCGGAGGCGTCGATCGAACCGAGACCGCCACCGGCTTCGGAACCGAGGCCGCCCGCCGAGGCCGACCCGTGCTGGATGGCGTGCCAGACCCGCATCGGGGTCAACGGCATTTCGATGTCGTTCACGCCGAAGTGCCGGACGGCGTCGATGACGGCGTTGACCACGGCCGGCGTCGAGGCGATCGTGCCCGCCTCACCGACTCCCTTGGCGCCCAACGGGTTCGTCGTCGACGGGGTCTCGGTGCGGTCGGTGGTGAACTCGGGCAGATCCGCGGCCGACGGGAGCAGGTAGTCGGCGAACGTCCCGGTGGTCAGCGTCCCGCCTTCGTCGTGGACGGCCTCTTCGAACAGCGCCTGCGCGATGCCCTGCGCGAGCCCGCCGTGCACCTGGCCTTCGACGATGAGCGGGTTGACGGCCACCCCGACGTCGTCGACGCAGACGTAGGACCGCAACCGCACCCGTCCGGTCTCGGTGTCGACCTCGGCCGCGCACAGATGCGTGCCGTGCGGGAAGGAGAAGTTCTCCGGGTCGAAGGTGTCCGACGAATCCAGCGAGGGTTCGACGCCGTCCGGCAGGTTGTGCGCCGAGAACACGGCCCACGCGATGTCCTGGATGGACGTCGACGAATCCGTGCCCTTGACGGAGAACTTGCCCGCCTCGAATTCGAGGTCGTCTTCGGAGCACTCCATCAGATGCGCGGCGATCGGCTTCGCCTTCGCGAGCACCTTGTCCGCCGCGTTGATCACCGCGATCCCGCCGACGACCAGAGACCGCGAACCGTAGGTGTCCATGCCCTTGTGCGAGGACTGGGTGTCGCCGTGAAGGACCTCGATGTCCTCGAACGGGACGCCGAGTTTGTCGGCGACGATCTGGCTCCACGCCGTCTCGTGGCCCTGTCCGTGCGCGGAGGCGCCGGTGACGACCTCGATCTTGCCGGTCGGCAGCACCCGGATCTCCGCGTGTTCCCAGCCGCCAGCCGCGTAGTCGAGCGATCCGAGCACTCGCGACGGCGCGAGACCGCACATCTCGGTGAACGTCGAGATGCCGATGCCGAGCTGGACCGGGTCACCCGAGTCCCGCCGTTCCTTCTGTTCGCGGCGGAGGCCGTCGTAATCGAACAGTTCCTTGGCCTTGGCGGTGGCGGCTTCGTAGTTGCCCGAGTCGTAGGTCAGCCCGGCCACCGTGGTGAACGGGAACTCCTCGTGGGAGATCCAGTTCTTCTCGCGCAGCTCCATCGGGTCCATCCCGAGTTCCACGGCCAGTTCGTCCATGATCCGCTCGATCCCGAACGTGGCCTCCGGCCGCCCGGCGCCGCGATAGGCGTCGGTGAGCGTGGTGGTGGTGAACACGTTGGTGCAGGCGAAGTGGTACGCCGGAAACTTGTAGATGGCGTTGAACATGAACGCGCCGAGGATCGGCACACCGGGGCCGACGAGACCGAGATACGCGCCCATGTCGGCGAGCAGTTCGACCTTGAGGCCGGTCACCGTGCCGTCGCGGTTCGCGGTGATGGTGATGTCCTGGATCTGGTCCCGGCCGTGGTGCGCGGCGACCATCGTCTCCGAACGGGACTCGGTCCACTTGACCGGTTTGCCGAGCCGCTGCGCGATCAGCGTCGACATCATTTCTTCGGGCAGCACGGCGATCTTGCCGCCGAAGCCGCCGCCGACGTCCGGCGCGATCACCCGCACCTTGTGCTCGGGCAGGCCGAGCGTGGCCGCGGTCATCGTCTTGAGGATGTGCGGGACCTGGGTGGCCGACCACATGACCAGCTGGCTGCCAGTCGGATCGACGACGCACGCCCGCGGTTCCATGAACGCCGGAATCAGCCGCTGCTGGCGGAACCGGCGTTTGACCACGACTTCCGCGTTCGTGATGGCGTCCTCGACACTGGATCCGGTGCCCGCGTCGGCGGAATCGAAGACCCACACCGCGTTCTGGTTGGTGTCGAGCTCTTCGTGCACCAGCGGGGCGCCCTCGGCGAGCGCGTTCTCGAGTCCGAGAACGACCGGCAGTTCGTCGTACTCGACGTCGATCGCTTCAAGCGCGTCGTGCGCTTCGGCCGACGTGCGGGCGACGACCACCGCGACGCCTTCACCGGCGAAGTTCACCGTGTCCGAAGCGAGGATCGGCCGCCTCGGCGATTTCATGTCCGGCGTGATCGGCCACGCGCACGGCATGCCGATGGCGCTTTCGGGGTCGAGGTCCTTCCCGGTGAACACCGCGATCACCCCTGGCGCGGACTTCGCCCCGGTGACGTCGATCGACACGATCTTGGCGTGCGCGAACGGGCTGCGGAGCACCGCGAGATGCAGCATCCCCGGCAGCGTCAGGTTGTCGGTCCAGCGGGTCCTGCCGGTGATGAGCCGCTCGTCCTCCTTGCGGCGGCGGGCCCTGCCGATCTCTGGGCCGACTTCCGGTTCGGTCGTGGAGGTCATCACTCACCACCCGCGCCGACACGGGAGGCGGTGTCCGAGGCGAGCCGCTCGGCCTCCGGACCGGCACCGGGCCGCATCTGGTGGGCGGCGTCGCGGACCGCGCGGACGATGTTCTGGTAACCCGTGCAGCGGCACAGGTTGCCTTCGAGCCCCTCCCGGACGGCCTTCTCGTCCGGATCGGGATTGTCGGCGAGCAGGTCTATGGCCTGCATGATCATGCCGGGCGTGCAGAAACCGCACTGGAGCGCGTGGTTCTCGTGGAAGGCCTTCTGCACCGGATGCAGTTCGCCGTCGCGGGCGAGTCCCTCGATCGTGGTGACCTCGCAGCCGTCGGCCTGTACCGCGAGTACCGAACAGGATTTCACGCTGTGCCCGTCGAGGTGGACGGTGCAGGCCCCGCAGTTGCTGGTGTCGCAACCGACCACGGTGCCTACCTTCCCGACCCGTTCGCGCAGATGGTGCACGAGGAGGGTGCGGGGCTCGACGTCGTCTGTGTAGCTGGTGCCGTCGACGGTGACGGTGATGCGCATCAGGCCTCCAAAAGCGAGAGAAACCCCGCGCTGGGTCCGGGGTCGTTCGGGAGCGGCCGGTCAGTCGGCGGTCACGGGCGAACCGTGATCGGACTCACAGTCGAGCGTGCTACTTCTGCCCGGCCGGGACAACCCCCACCAGGGGGTCACTCCCGACCGGAACCGCGGGCAAGTTTCCAGCCAAGGATTTTCACCGCGAATGCGGACTTGCAACCCTTACTTCAAGCGCTCGAGGAATCCGTTGGCGATCAACCATCCGACATTGACCGAAGGCGGTGAACCGGGCAGCAACGCACCGTCCACTTGGTACTGAAGGCCACCGCCCGGCTGGGCGAACCACGCGGCGATCGGACCGGAATGGACCGCGAAGGCTTTCGCCACCCGATAGGCGTGATAGTTGCAGCTCGCGGCCGGCGCGGAGTCGAGACTCTGCGGCGGGATCGCCCTCGAAGCGTACGGAGAGCCCTTCGGCGCGAGGAACGAGCCGTACTCGCTGCCGTACCGGTCGATCCGCTTGCCCGGCGTCAACGTGATCACGTACTGGACGGGCGTCCCGTCGGGGCGCAGGACGTAGCCGTTCTTCGGCGGGTAGCGCCACGAGGAGGCCGCCGGGTCGTAGTAGGTGTCGAGGAAACGCTGCTCGGTCAGCGTCCCGGTGCGGCGGTAGCCGATGAGCTGGAAGCCGACGTCGCCCAGAACGGGCAGTTTCTCCGGGCCGAGCCGTTTGTCACCGTGGTGATCGGCGTCCGAGCATTCGGTGAGCCTGCTCTTCGGGGCGTCGGTCTGTGCGGTGGTTTGGGCGGCGGTCTGGGCTGCGGTGGTCTGGGCGGCGGAGGTTTGCGTAGTGACCGGGGCGAGGAGCAGACCGATGGCGGCGAACACCGTCAAGGTGCGTCTCAGCAACATCATCCGAGCACACCAGCCGCCGTGCGGGGCGGGCGACGGCTGATCGCTTGACTTCTTGGATCCGACCGTTTTTTTCCTCTCTCGACCCCCCCGTCTTCGGTGGTTCTGGGTTGGCGCTTCGGTTCCCACCCCCCCTCCCCCCCCACGACACCCCCACCCCGGCGGACTCACCTCGTCATGCCGAGCACCGAGAGGTCCGCGTTCGCCCCGGTGACCACGGTGGCGGCCAGGTCGCCAGGGATGTCGTGCACGGTCAGCGCGGCCAGACCGGCCGCACCCGCGGGTTCCGGGACGACGCCGAGGGTTTCCGCGCCCAGCCGCATGGCCGCGCGCAGCTCGTCGTCGTCGACGAGCACGAAGTCGTCGACCAGTGACCGCAGGCGTCGCACGGATTCCGGCTCGGGGGCCCGGATCGAGATCCCGGCGGCGAACGAGTTGGCCCGCTCGACGGTGATCGGCTCGCCCGCCCGCCAGCTCGTCACCATGGCCTGCGCCGACTTGGCCCCGACGCCGACGATCCGGACGTCCGGCGAATGCGCCTTGAGCCACAGTGCGACCCCGGCGATCAGCGCGCCGTCGCCGACCGGGAGCACGACCGTGTCGATCCCGCGCTCGGCCGCCAGTTCGAGGCCGATCGTGCCCGCCCCTTCGGAGATCGCCGGATCACGGCCGTCGACCGCGAAGACGCGATCCGGGGCTTCGGCGGCGAACGCGGCCGCGGCGACCTTCGCCTCGCCGTCGACCCGGCGCACCCGCGCGCCCAGTGCCTTCATCCGCCGCAGTTTGACCGGCGAGATGTCGGCGGGGACGAAGATTTCGGCTCGCAGGCCGCGCTTCCTGGCGGTGAACGCGATGGCTTGCCCGAAGTTGCCGCTGGTCCCGCACACCAGGGTCGTCCCCGGCTCCAGTCCGGCGGCGAAGTAGTCCGCGCCGCGGCCTTTGAAGCTGCGCAACGGGTTCAGCGTCTCGATCTTCACCAGTACGCGCCTGCCGAGGCGCTCGTTCAGCTGTTCGTCGCTGTACTGCGGGGAGTTCAGGAAAACGGGATCGATCACCTTCGTCGCTTCGGCGACGTGATCCAGCTGCAGGTCGATGTCGGTCATGACGTCGAAATTAGGCGGGAAGCCGATCATCCCGATTGTAAATTTTCCCGTCCGTGTGCAAAAATCTTGCGTGCCTCTCGACGAGATCGACCACCTGCTGCTCGACCTCGTCCAGGTGGACGCGGCCCGCCCGCTGCATGAATTGGGTGACGCCATCGGCCTTTCCCCGAGCGCGGTCCAGCGACGGCTGACGCGGTTACGCGCCGCGGGCGTGATCCGCGCGCAGGTCGCCGTGCTCGATCCGGAGGCGCTGAGCGCGGGGATGGCGTCGGTCATCCTGGTCGCGCTGACCGACGACGACGAGAAGCACCACACCGCTTTCCGCGAACGCATGCTGGCCGAACCACGCGTCCAGCACTGCTACAGCATCGTCGGGCAATGGGACTACGTCGTCGTCCTGCTCACCCCGGACCTCAAAGAGAGCCGGTACCTGTCCAGGGAACTGTTCGAGGAGCACGTCAAACGTTTCGAGACCTTGCCCGCCTTCGAAGTGGTCAAATCGAGTCAGGCCGTCCCGGTCCCCGGCATCAGCCGTGGATCCGGCCGGTGAGTTCGGCGAGCCTCGAACCCGAACCGTTCCACCGCAGCGCGATGATCTCCGCCGCGATCGACACGGCCGTCTCCTCCGGCGTCCGCGCGCCGAGGTCGAGGCCGATCGGCGAAGACAGCCGTTCGAGTTCCGCCTCCGTCAGCCCGGCCTCGCGCAGCCGCGCGAACCGGTCGTCGTGGGTCTTGCGCGAGCCCATCGCGCCGACGTAGCCGACGTCGAGGCGCAACGCGACCTCCAGCAGCGGCACGTCGAACTTCGGGTCGTGGGTGAGTACGGCGATCGCGGTCCGGCCGTCGATCCGGCCCGCTTCCACTTCCGCCGCGAGGTACCGGTGCGGCCAGTCGACGACGACCTCGTGCGCGTCGGGGAACCGGCTCTTCGTCGCGAACACCGGTCGCGCGTCGCAGACCGTGACCTGATAGCCGAGGTACGCGCCCATCTTCGCCATCGCGGCGGCGAAGTCGATCGCGCCGAAGACCAGCAGGCGCGCGGGCGGTTCGAAGGAATTGACGAAGACCGTCATCCCCTCGCCGCGGCGCTGCCCGTCCGGCCCGTAGTGCAGCGTGCCGGTGCGGCCACCGGCGAGCATGCCGCGCGCGTCGTCCACGACGGCGTCGTCCATCCGCGAGGAGCCGAGCGAACCGGCGACGCGGTCCGGCCAGACGATCAGATGCTCCCCGACCAGCCCTGGCCGTTCGTGCTCGACCACCGTCACCACGGCGACCGGCTGTCCATTGTGGACCGATTCGACGACGTCACCTAGTTCCGGCATCGAGTCGCGGTCGACGTGCTGGACGTAGATGTCGATGATCCCGCCGCAGGTCAGCCCGACGGCGAAGGCGTCGTCGTCGGTGACGCCGTAGCGTCGCAGCACGGGCGCGCGTTCGGCGACCACCTGCTGGGCGAGTTCGTAAACCGCTCCCTCGACGCACCCGCCGGAGACGCTGCCGGTGACCGTGCCGTCCGGGGCGACGAGCATCGCCGCGCCAGGACTCCGCGGCGCCGACGAGAACGTCGCCACCACCGTGCCGACCCCCACCGTCTCCCCGGCGGCCCAGCGGCGGTGCAGTTCGTCCAGTACGTCACGCATCGGCGATCTCCACAAGCAGTCGTTCCAACGTGGCCAGGCTGTGCCCGGCCAGCAGCCGATCCAGGTACGGGAGCGCGGCCACGATGCCGGACTGCACGGGAGCGTAACCCGCCCGCCCCGCATGGGGATTCACCCAGAATACGACGTGCGCGAGCCGGCGCAGCCTGGCGACCTGCTCGCCGAGCAGTCCCGGGTCGCCCCGTTCCCAGCCGTCGGAGAACACGGTGACCACGGAACGCCTGGCCACCCCGCGTTGCCCCCAGCGGTCGAGGAAGGCCCGGAGGGTCTCGCCGAGCCTGGTCCCGCCCGCGAAATCGGGGACCGCGGCGGCCGCGGCGAGCATCGCGCGTTCGGGGTCGCGCAGCCGCAGCTGGCGGGACACCCGGGTGAGCCGGGTACCCAGGGTGAACACCTCGACCCGGCCGGGAGCGCTCCGGGACACGACGTGCGCGAACCGCAGCAGGGCGTCGGCGTACGGGCCCATCGAGCCGGAGACGTCGATGAGGAGGACGAGACGGCGCGGCTTGGTGCTCCGGCGCCGATACGCCAGCCGCACGGGCTCGCCGCCGCCCGCCAGCATCGCGCGGAGAGTGCGCGAGGGATCGAGGGCGCCTCGCCGGGCGGCACGGCGGCGCGGTGATGTCCGCGGCGGAAGGGCAGGGCGCAGTTTAGCGAGCAGTTCCCGCAGGTGAGCGCGTTCGGTGACGGTCAGTTCGGCGAGGTCGCGATGCCGGAGGATGTCGTCCTCGCTCGCCGCCACGCGGAGCCGGTCGGGTTCCGCGCCGGACTCGCCCTGGCCTGGCGCCTGCACGAGCGTGGCGATCCTGGCTCGTTTCGGGGTCGCTTCCCGGCCTCGACGGCGTGGTCCGGCTTCCGTTCCGGTGAACCAGCCGTCGAAGGCGGCGTCGTAGCGTGGGAGGTCGTCGGGGTCGGCGCACAGCGTCAGCCGTCCCGCCCAGTACAGCTGCTCGGGATCGGCGAGGTCGACCTCGCCCACGGCCGCGAGGTACGCCTGGACCCGGTGCGCGTCGCACGGCAAGCCCGCTTCGCGCAAAGCCTCCGCGAAGCCGACGAAACCCGCCACTGGATCGCTCACACCCCCATTGTGCGCGCGTTTCGTCCTCTGAATGCGGTAGTTGCCCGGGCAACTACCGCATTCAGAGGACGAAACGCGGGGTCACCGGCGCAGTCCCGCGATGAGGACGTCGACCAGCCGTCGCGCGTCGTAGCGGGGATCGCTGTCGGCGCCGATGCAGAGGTTCCCGATCCCGCGCATGACCTCGTAGGCCTGGAGACCGGCGCGGATCTCGCCCGCTTCGGCCGCCGCTTCGAGCAATCGGGTGCAGACGGGCAGGAGGGTGTCGAGGAAAGAGGTGTGCAGCGTCTCGAAGCCGGCGTTGTCGGATTGCAGCACGGCGGCGAGACCGTGTTTGGTGACCAGGAAATCGACGAAGAGGTCGATCCAGCGCCGCAACGCCTCGTACGGGGAATCGCTCGACGCCAGCAGTTCCGGACCCGCTTCGGCGCAGGCGTCGACCTGGTGCCGGTAGACGGCGACGATGAGATCCGCCCTGGTCGGGAAGTGCCGGTAGATCGTGCCCATCCCGACGCCCGCTTTGGCCGCGATGTCGCGGACCGGCGCCTCGACGCCCGAAGCGACGAAGACGGCGGCGGCCGCGTCGAGCAGGGTCTTCTCGTTGCGCCGGGCGTCCGCCCGTTTCGACCTGCGACCCTCGCCGTTGCTCACCACGTCGCTCCTCGCCACCTCGCGGTTACCGGATCAGTGTTCCGCTTGGCCATGGTAACCCGCACCCCTGCTCAGGCGAGCAGTTTGTCCAGCTTGGCCCGGACCCGGTCGAGGTCTTCGCTGTACTTGAGGACCGAGCCGAGGGTCCGGGCGGCCACCGCGGCGTCCAGTTCGGACCTGCCCAGCGCGAGAAGGGCCTGAGCCCAGTCGATCGACTCCGCCACGCCGGGCGGCTTCAGCAGCTCCATCGCCCGCAGCCGGTGCACCGCCGTCGCGACCTGGGCGGCGAGATCTTCGCCCAGGTTCGGGATCTTGCGGCGCAGGATCTCGATTTCGCGGGCCAGGCCGGGGTGTTCGAGCCAGTGGTAGAGGCAACGGCGCTTCAGCGCGTCGTGCACTTCCCTGGTCCGGTTGGAAGTGAGCACCACCAGCGGCGGATGTTCGGCCCGCACCTCGCCGAACTCGGGGATGGTCACCGCGTTCTCGTCGAGAAGTTGCAGCAGGAACGCTTCGAACTCGTCGTCCGCCCGGTCGATCTCGTCGACCAGCAACACGCACGGCGAGGTCTGCAACGCCTTCAGCAGGGGCCGGGAGAGCAGAAAACGCTCGGTGTAGAGGGACTGCTCGGCGGTCTCGACGTCGAGACCGCCGTGGCCGGAGGCTTCGAGCGCGCGCAAATGCAGCAGCTGCCGGGGAAAGTCCCATTCGTACAGCGCCTGTGCCGCGTCGATCCCTTCGTGGCATTGGAGCCGGATGAGGGGCATGCCGAGTGCTTCGGCCAGTCCCAGTGCGAGCGAGGTCTTGCCGGCGCCCGGTTCGCCCTCGCAGAACAGCGGGCGGCCGAGCCGCAAGGCGAGGAACCCGGCCGTGGCGATGCCGTCGTCGGCGAGATAGCCGACCGATTCGAGGGCTTCGGCCAGTTTCTCCGGCGATTCGACGGTCACGACCCGATGGTAGGCCTCGCGGAGCCGCGGATCAGCCTGGAAGATCCTCGCGGCGGTCCACGTCGTGGCCGGTGCCGAGGTCGCCGCATTCGACGAGCCGCAGCTCCGGGCGGCCCTTGAGCCAGTCGCGCGCGCCCTTGTCCCCGGACGCGCCCGCCACGATCTCCGGCCACCAGCGGCGGCCGAGCACGACAGGATGACCGGGGACACCGTCGTAGGCCGCCCGCGCGACGCTGCCCGGGCCTGCGTCGTTCGCGACCCGGCGGACGACTTCGGCACCGACGCCGGGCAAATCGACGAGGTGCACGACGGCGGCTTCGGCGCCGGTCGTTTCCAGCGCCCTCAAGCCTGCACGCAGTGACGCGCCCATACCGGACTCCCAGCCACCTGCCACGACGGCGGACTCGGGATCGGGCAGGAGCGCACGGACTTCGGCGGCCGAGGCACCCAGCACCACCCGGACCGGCACGCAGCCCGCGTCGGTGAGCGCCCGCAGCGCCCGGACGACGAACGGCTCGCCGTCGAGGACGGCCAGCGCCTTCGGCCCACCGAACCGGCGCCCGGCCCCGGCCGCGAGCAGCAGCCCGGCGATCTCAGCCATGGCCGGCCTTGCTCGGCGGTGCCGAGGCCAGATCGGCTTCGATGGCCCGTGCCGCCTCGAGCAACGGCGGCAGCAGTTCGCGCTCGACCGACTCCCGCGTCGTGCGGCTGGCATGCGTGGACAGGTTGACCGCGGCCACGACCCGGCCGCGCCGGTTCCGGATCGGCGCGGCGATCGAGCGGAGGCCTTCTTCGAGTTCCTGGTCGACCATCGCGTAACCCTGCCGGTACACCCGCTCCAGTTCGGCGAGGAGGTCCTGTTGCCTGGTCAGCGTGTGCGCGGTCAGTTTCTCGAGTTTGGCCGCGTCGAAGTAGCCGCGCAGGTCGGGATCTTGGAGACCGGCCAGCAGGACGTGCCCCATCGACGTCGCGTGGGCGGGGAACCGGGTGCCGACGTTGATGCTGACGGTCATGATCCGCGAGACGGCCACGCGGGCGACGTAGACGATGTCCGGGCCTTCGAGCACCGAGACCGAGCTGGACTCGTGTACCTCGGCGGACAACCGCTCCAGATGTGGCTGGGCGACCTCGGGCAGCGACAGGCTCGACAGGTACGAGTAGCCGAGTTCGAGGACCCGCGCGGTGAGCGAGAAGTACTTGCCGTCCGTGCGCACGTACCCCAGGTCGACGAGGGTGAGCAGGAACCGGCGAGCGGCCGCCCTGGTCAGCCCGGTGGCACGGGCGACGTCGCTCAAGGTCAGCTCGGCCGCGTCCGCGTTGAACGCCTTGATCACCGCCAGCCCACGTTCCAGCGACTGGACATGGTGCGCTCCGCGCTCGGTCACCTCGCCTTCGTCCATATGAGAACCCTAACGGCCACCCTCTTCCTGGGCGGCAGGCTCACCTAGTTCGGCCAGCACCCGCTGCGCGACGGCGAACGCGGCGTTGGCGGCCGGGGCGCCCGCGTAGACGGCGGTGTGCAGCAGGACCTCGGAGATCTCCTGGGCGGTAAGTCCATTGTGGACGGCGGCCCGGACGTGCATGGCGAGTTCGTCGTGCGCGTGCAACGCGGTGAGCGCGGCCAGGGTGACGCAACTGCGGGTCTTGCGGTCGAGTCCGTCGCGCGACCAGACCGAGCCCCAGGCGCCCCGGGTGATGTAGTCCTGGAACGGTCGGCTGAACTCGGTGGTGCGGGCCACCGCGCGATCGACGTGGGCGTCTCCGAGGACTTCACGCCGCACCCGCATGCCCGTCTCATAGGGATCTTCGCTCATCGGGGCACCTCCAGGTGGTCGAGGATCAGCGCGGTGAACCGCTCGGGTTGTTCGAAGCTCCCCAGGTGCGCGGCGCCTCCGACGACCTCGAGCCGGGCGCCCGGGATACCGCCCGCGATCACCTCGGCGTGCTCGACCGGGGTGGCCGGATCCTCGGCCCCGGCGATGACCAGGGTCCGCGCCGAGATCTTCGGCAGGTCGCCGACGAGGTCCATCTGTTCGATGGCCCGGCATGCGGCCGCGTATCCCTCGGCGGGGACGGCCGCGATCATCTCGCGCAGGTAAGCGACCTTGTCGGGATGGGCCGCGGCGTAGCCCGCCGTCACCCAGCGGCCGGCTCCGGCTTCGGCGACCGCTCCGGTGCCGTTCTCCCGGACTGTCTTCGCCCGGTCCGCCCACATCTCCGGCGGCCCGAGTTTCGCGGACGTGCAGCACAGCACCAGGCTTTCGATCCGGTCCGGCGCGTGCACGCCGAGCCACATCCCGATCATCCCGCCGAGCGAGAGCCCGACGACGTGGGCACGTTCGACGCCGTGCTCGTCGAGCAATGCGAGCAGGTCACCGCCGAGGTCCTCGAGCGCGTACGGCCCCGGCGGTACCGGGGACGCGCCGTGTCCGCGGGTGTCATAGCGGAGTACCCGGAAACCCTTGTCCGCCAAGGGTTTCACCTGCGGCTCCCACATGCGGTGGTCACTGCCGAGCGATCCGCTGAACACCACGACCGGGCCGTCCGCCGGCCCGTCCGCGACGCTGTGCACCTTCACCGGCTCAGACATCGAAGAACACCGTCTCCCCTTCGCCCTGCAACCGGATGTCGAACCGGTAGCCGTCGCCGGTCTTGGCGGCGATCAGCGTGCCCCGGCGCGCCTCCGGGACCGAAGCCAGTACCGGATCCCCGGAGTTGTCGTCGTCCTCGAAGTAGATCCGGGTGACGACGCGGTGCAGCAGGCCGCGGGCCAGTACCGAGACGTCGATGTGCGGAGCCTGGGTACTTCCCGCCGGTCCGGGCACCGGCCCGGGTTTGATCGTCCGGATCTCGTAGTTCCCGTCCGGGTCCGTCGGGCAGCGCCCGAAGCCCCGGAATCCGCTCGCGACGGCTCCGCGCGGATCGTCGGGGTGATCGAACCGGCCTTCGGCGTCGGCCTGCCAGGTCTCGATCATGCCGTCCGGCACGGGGGCGCCCGCGCCGTCGAGGACGCGGCCGTGGATACGGATCGCGGCCGGTTCGTCCGCGGGGACGACGTCGGGCCCGTCCGGCCAGGGCAGGCCGAGGGCCAGGTACGGGCCGACGGTCTGGGAGGGCGTCGTCTCCGGCATCAGTGCTCGTCCTCCTCGTCCTCGAAGACCGACGCCTCGCGGCCCCGGACGACGATGTCGAACTGGAAGGCCAGCGCCCATTCGGCCTCGGTGCGGTCGAGGTCGAACCGCGCGATCATCCGCTGCCGCGCCTTCTCGTCCGGGATGGAGTTGAAGATCGGGTCCTGCGAGAACAGCGGGTCTTCCGGGAAGTACATCTGCGTGACCAGCCGCTGGGTGAACGCGCTGCCGAACACGGAGAAGTGGATATGCGCCGGGCGCCAGGCGTTGTCGTGGTTCTTCCACGGGTACGCGCCCGGTTTGATGGTGGTGAAGGTGTAGCGGCCCTCGCTGTCGGTCAGCGTCCGGCCCGCGCCGTCGAAGTTGGGGTCGATCGGCGACGGCCACCGGTCCCCGGTGTGCCGGTACCGGCCGCCCGCGTTCGCCTGCCAGATCTCCACCAGCGAATCCCGGATCGGCCGCCCGTCGCCGTCGAGCAGCCGCCCGGTGACGATGATCCGCTGTCCCTGCGGCTCGCCCGCGTGCCCTTGGGTGAGGTCGTTGTCGGATTCGCCGACGCGCCCCGGCCCCAGCGCCGGCCCGGTCACCTCCGTCAGCAGCTGCGGAAGCACGATCAGCGGCTCTTTGGGGTGCCGCAGCGCCGTCGACCGGTAACCGGCGTGGTCGAGCGGCGGATGCGTCCCCTCCGGATCGCGCCGGTAGCGCGGGAGCCTCAGTTCTGCGGGTGCGGACATACTGTTCCCTCCAGCGCGGGTCAGCGGATCACTGGGCTTCGAGGACGACGGCCAGCCCCTGGCCGACGCCGATGCAGATGGCCGCCAGTCCCCACCGGCCACCGGAGCGGCGCAGATGATGGGCCAAGGTGCCGAGGATGCGGCCGCCGGAGGCGCCCAGCGGATGCCCGATCGCGATGGCGCCGCCGTTGACGTTGACGATCTCCGGGTCGAGTTCCGACCAGTCGCGCAGGCACGCCAGCGACTGCGCGGCGAACGCCTCGTTCAGTTCGACGGCAGCCAGGTCTTCCCAGCCGATTCCGGCCCGCTCCAAGGCGATTTCGGCCGCGCGCACCGGGCCGATGCCGAAGACGTCGGGATCGACGCCCGCCGCGCCCCGGCCGGCGATCCTGGCCAGTGGCGCCTTGCCGAGCCGTTTCCCGGCCGCCTCGTCACCGAGCAGCAACGCGGACGCGCCGTCGTTCAGCGGCGAGGCGTTCGCGGCGGTGACCGTCCCTTGTGGACGGAAGACGGGCTTGAGCTTCGCGAGTTTCTCCGGGCTGGTATCCGGCCGGATACCTTCGTCACGGGTGAGTTCGACGCCTTCGACGGGGACGACGTGATCGTCGTAGAAGCCTTCGTCCCAGGCGCGGGCGGCGTTGACGTGACTGCGGACGGCGAAGGCGTCCTGCTCCTCGCGGCCGATGCCGTAGCGTTCGGCGAGCTGTTCGGTGGACTCGCCGAGCGAGACCGTCCACTGCTCGGGCATCTTCGGGTTGACCATGCGCCAGCCGAGTGCGGTGGAGTACAGCGTCTGGTTTCCGGCGGGGAAGGCCTTTTCCGGCTTCTGCATGACCAGCGGCGAGCGGCTCATCGACTCCACCCCGCCCGCGACGGCGAGCGAAGCGTCGCCGACCTGGATCGAACGGCTCGCCTGCATCACCGCGTCGAGGCCGGAGCCGCACAGCCGGTTGACCGTGGCGCCCGGGACACTCGTCGGCCAGCCCGCCAGCAGCGCCGCCATCCGCGCGACGTTCCGGTTGTCCTCGCCGGCGCCGTTGGCGTCGCCGAGGACGACCTCGTCCACGGTGGCCGGGTCGAGGTCGTTGCGCTCGCCCAGCGCCCGCAGCACGGTGGCGGCGAGATCGTCCGGGCGGACCCCGGACAGGGCGCCGCCGTACTTGCCGAACGGGGTACGGATGGCGTCGAACAGGAAGACGTCGGTCATGCGCTCGCCCTTTTGAGGTCTCGGAGGATGCGGAGTTCTGCCTCGGTCGGCGCCGGGGTGGTAGCCAGGTCGCCTGCCACCTTCAGTTTCCACCCGGTCGCCTTGACGACCTGATCGACCTCGACGCCGGGATGCAGCTCGGTCAGCGTGAGCTCCGCGGTCTCCGGGTCGGGCCGCATCAGGCCGAGGTCGGTGACCACCAGCGTCGGCCCGGCGCCGGGAAGGCCGAGCCGCTCACGGTCGCCCTTGCCGGTGCCGTGGCCGAACGACGTCACGAAGTCGACCTTCTCGACGAAGGTGCGGGTGCTCTGCCGCAGCACCACGAACACCTCGCGGCAGGACGCGGCGATCTCCGGCGCACCGCCCGCGCCGGGCAGGCGCACCTTCGGGTTGGCGTAGTCCGGGCCGATCACGGTGGTGTTGATGTTGCCGAACTTGTCCAGCTGTGCGGCGCCGAGGAAGCCGACGTCGATCCGGCCGGGCTGAAGCCAGTAGTTGAAGACCTCCGGGACGCTGACCACGGCGTCCGCGGTGTCGGCGAGTTCGCCGTCGCCGATGGACAACGGGAGGCGGCTCGGTTTGGCGCCGAGACACCCGGATTCGTAGATCAGCGTGAGGTTCGGCGCGTGGCCTCGCCGAGCGAGGTTCGCGGCCGTGCTCGGCAGGCCGATGCCCACGAAACAGGACATTCCGTCGCCGAGCGCGCGAGCGGCGGCGACGCTCATCATCTCGTCGGAGGTGTAGTCGGTCATGCCTTCACTCCCGTCAGCTCGCCGAGCCAGCGGGTGAAGCTCTCCCTGTCCCGGCCGATCGCGTCCCATGCCTGGTAGGCGTCGTTGTCCCGTTCGTAGTACCCCGCCGCGTACGACGGCTTCGCGCCGCCGGGAATCTCGGCGACGGCGGTGACCGCCCACGACGGCAGCACGATCGCGCCCGGCCTGGGCTCCAGCTCGTCCACGATCTCCTCGACGGTGACCAGCGAGCGCTTCGCCGCGAGCACCGCCTCCTTCTGCACGCCCGTGATGCCCCAGATCTGGACGTTGCCGGACCGGTCGGCACGCTGGGCGTGCACGATCGACACGTCCGGATTGAGCGCGGGGACGGCGGCGAGTCGCTCGCCGGTGAACGGGCAGGTGATGGGCTTGATCGTGTCGGTCTGCGCGGCGAGATCGGTGCCGGTGTAGCCGCGCAGCACCGCGAACGGCAGGCCCGACGCGCCGGCGACGTACCGATTCGCCATGCCCGCGTGGCTGTGTTCCTCTATTTCCAAGGGAACCGGCCAATCATGCTGTACCGCGTCACGGAAGCGGTGCAGCGAGCCGACACCGGGATTGCCACCCCAGGAGAAGATCAGCTTGCTCGCGCAACCGGCGCCGATGAGCTGGTCGTAGACGATGTCCGGGGTCATGCGGACGAGCGTCAGCCCGGTGCGGCGCTGCCGGATGATCTCGTGACCGGCGGCGACCGGAATGAGGTGCGTGAAGCCCTCGAGCGCGACGGTGTCCCCGTCGTGCACCAGCCGTGCCACGGCGTCCTTCAACGACAGCAGCTCCGCCATCCCCACTCCCGGCCTGTTGATAATGTTCGTATCGCGCACAGCTGTTCTCCATATGAACATAGCACAGTCGGCCGGGTCCGGGCACTGCTTCCGGCCCGGTGAATCTCGATCAGCCTTCACGGGTCCCCGAAGGAGCTCAGCTCATCCCACTGCCGGGCGGAAACCATTCGACGACCCGGAAGTCCCCGGTCTCGACCGTCTCGAACGGCGCACCGCTCATACAGGGCGGCACGACGAACTTGTTTTCGCGATCGAGCCCCCAGCTGTAGCCGACTCGGTCGCGCCTACCGTGGTCGTACACCGTCATCCCGACGCGGCGCTCCTTGAGCTCCGGGACGTTCGTGTCCTTGACGATGCCGGTGACCACGGCGACCGGACCGCCGACCACCAGGCAGTCGACCGTCCCCTGGAAGTAGCCGGAGAAACCCTCGCCGACATGGCTCACCCGGAACGTCCCGCGGCTGTCCGGATAGAGACCGTGGGCATCGAAGGTGAACCGAACGTCGTCGCCGTCCGTGCGCAGCATCTTGGCGCTGCCGATCAGACTCGGCTCGGACGGCTTCCCTTTGTCCCCCTCCGCCCCCGATGCCGGGCCCGACGCGACGAGGGTCGTGGCGATGACCATCGCGGCTCCGATGGCCGCGAGTTCTCGTGATCGTTTCATTTCCACCCCCTGGAACCCCCTGCTCACGGAACCTTTCCGCGGTTACGACCATCTCGCGGCGACGGACGGTGACGACTCCCCCGCACAGGGGAAGCGCCTCCCTCATACCGGGGTTTCTCGCGTTTGGGATACCAATCTCCGCCCACTAGGCTGATGGCGTGACCTCGACGATCGCGGTGACCCGGTGGATTCCCGACGAAGCGCTGAAAGTGCTCGCCGACATCGGGGAGGTGAAACTGTCGCGAGCCGAACGGCCGCTGACGCCGGACGAACTGCGTGAATTCGTCCAAGGCGCGTCCGCGATCGTCGGCATGTTGCACGACCGGATCGACGGCGGGGTCGCCGACGCGGCGGGTCCGGCGCTGAAGGTCGTGGCGAACGTGGCCGTCGGCTACGACAACATCGACGTCCCGGCACTGGCCGAACGCGGCGTCACGGTCACCAACACCCCCGGCGTGCTCACCGACGCCACCGCGGATCTGGCGTTCGGGCTGATCCTCGCGGTCACGCGACGGCTCGGCGAGGGCGAACGGCTGCTCCGCTCGCGCACGCCGTGGTCGTTCCACCTGGGTTTCCTGCTCGGCTCCGGACTGCAGGACAAGACGCTCGGTGTCGTCGGGCTCGGCCAGATCGGGCAGGCGGTCGCGCGGCGGGCACTCGGCTTCGGCATGCGGATCGTCTACTCAGGACGGTCGCGGGCCGCCGAAGAGACCGAGAAGGCCTTGGGCGCCGAATATGTGCCCTTCGACGAACTGCTGAAAAGTTCCGACGTCGTCTCACTGCACTGCCCGCTGACGCCACAGACCCGGCATCTCATCGACGCGGAAGCGCTGAAGACGATGAAACCGGGCGCCTGTCTGATCAACACCACGCGCGGACCCGTCGTGCACGAGGCGGCGCTGGCGGACGCGCTCGAAGCCGGGGAGATCGCCGGAGCCGCACTCGACGTGTTCGAAGCCGAGCCCCACGTCGAACCGCGCCTCCTTGACCGTGAGAACGTCGTCTTGACGCCGCACCTCGGATCGGCGACGGTCGAAACCCGTACCGCCATGGCCGTGCTCGCGGCCGAGAACGTCGCGTCGGTGCTCACCGGCGGAAACCCGCTGACGGAGGTTCGTCCATGACTCGTGTGGTCATCGCGCCCGACAAATTCAAGGGAAGCCTGACCGCGGTCGAGGCCGCGGAGGCGATCGCCCACGGCGTCCGCGACGCACTGCCCGAGGCCGAAATCTCCGCCTGCCCGGTCGCGGACGGCGGCGAGGGAACGCTCGACGTCCTCGTGGCGGCGGGTGGCCGTCTCGTGGAACTCCCCGTTCGCGGGCCGCTCGACGACACCGTCGACGCGCGCTACGTGACACTCGACGGGACGGCCTACATCGAATCGGCCCGTGCGTGCGGGATCGAGTTCGTCGAGCCAAGTCCGGAGGTGGCGCTGGCCGCGCATACCTGGGGCGTCGGCGAACTGCTCGCGCACGCGATCGACGACGGCGCGCGGCGGCTCGTGCTGACCGTCGGCGGAACCGCGAGCACCGACGGCGGTGCCGGGATGCTGGCGGCGCTGGGCGCCGGGGTGTTCGACGCGTTCGGGGCGCCGGTCGGGCTCGGTGGCGGCACGTTGGGGCGCGTCGCCTCGGCCGAACTCGGGCCGGCGCGCGAACGACTCGGTTCCGTGCCGGTGTCAGTCGCCACGGACGTGACGAATCCGCTGCTCGGACCGCGTGGCGCGGCCGCGATCTTCGGACCGCAGAAGGGGGCCGGACCACGCGAAGTCGAGCGACTGGACGCGTCGCTGGCCCGCTGGGCACAGGCGCTGCGGAACGCCGGGGCTCCCGACGTCTCCGACATCTCCGGAGCGGGGGCGGGTGGCGGGGTGGCCGCCGGCGCGATCGCGGGACTCGGCGGCCGAGTGGAATCCGGTTTCCGGCTCATCGCCGGGCTCACCGGGGTCGACGGCGCCATCGAGCGCGCCGACCTGGTCATCACCGGCGAGGGCTCACTCGACGAGCAAAGCCTGGACGGCAAGGCCCCGGCGGGTATCGCGGCCCGCGCGCACGAGCATTCGGTGCCCTTGATGGTGCTCGCCGGACGGATCCAGCTGGACGAGCGCCAGCTCACCGGCCTCGGTGTCGTGGGCAGCGCCGCCTTGATCGACCATGCGCCTTCGCTCGACCACGCCCGCACGCACGCGGCGGAACTCCTGCGCGAGCGGGCCGGGGAACTGGTCCGCGCCTGGGCTCGGACCGTTTGAGGGGTGGTGGACGCGGACCGGGCTTCATGTCCACAAGGGACATTCCTGAGCGAGCGCTCGATTATGCCCCGATGTTCTGCCCTGCATGGGGT
Organism: Amycolatopsis sp. NPDC034160; assembly: GCF_055575355.1. NCBI lineage: Bacteria > Bacillati > Actinomycetota > Actinomycetes > Pseudonocardiales > Pseudonocardiaceae > Amycolatopsis > Amycolatopsis sp. NPDC034160. The sequence goes on from NZ_JBVISU010000003.1 coordinate 81,149, forward strand.
CGTGAGTGGCGCTGAGGGTTCTATAGAGGGGTGAGGCAAACGTGTCGTGGTGGAGTGGGCGGGAGCGGCCAGCGGCTGGGCCGTGAAGGACTCGTTGAGGGCAGCGGCGCGTGGGTCCAGTGGGTCGTGAGTGGCGATTCGGGTTAGAACCCGAATCGCCACTCACGACCAACCTGACCCATCCCTCACCGAAAGCCTCAAGACGCCACGTTTGCCTTAAAACTCAAGTAAGCCTGAAACGGCTCAGTTGCCTGGGTGAGGCTGCGGGAGTACGGCGAAAGCGACTTCGCCGGTCTCGTCCTGCTGGACGTCGAGCACCTTGTCGTCGAGCAACGCGGCCGCTTCCGGCTCCAGGAAGACCTTCGGGCCCCCGTCGGCGCCGAGCACCTTGTCGCCGCTTTCGGGTTGCGGAGCAACGGAAACCGCGAGCTGCGGACTGTCTCCCTGCTGGGAGTGCATCGCGAAACGCAGTCCGCTGCCGTCGTCGGTTCCCTCCTGCCCGGTCAGTGCGGTGATCGCCTCGGCGGCGGCTTCGGTGACTGTCAGCATCTCTGCCTTCCTTCGTCGCGGTCTTGCACTTGACGGACCACGCTAGGGGGTGACAACACGGCCCGCCGTCTGAGTGAAGATCATTTTTCGCCGACGTCCGGCTCCTCTTCGGCCAGCCGCATGGCGTGCGACTCCCCTTCGCGCATTTCCGCCGGCGTCGTCCCGAACCGGTCGGCGCCACTCCAGTGTTCGGGTGGTTCCACGCCCTCTTCGAGCGGATCGACCCGGAGTTCGTCCTCGTCGAGCGCTTCACTGGGACTCAAGGTTTCCGGCTCAGCCGTATCGCGGTCGTCCATCGGCCGTTCCCTCCTCATCGGACGTTCGCCGGGCCGTGCTGTACTCGACCCGGTCCCTGTGGCCTACCCGATGCCACCGGAGGCCAAACGACGACGCTGTCGGGGGGATCACAGTTCTCAATGGCTTTAGCAGCTTCACAAATTTGTGAAACGAGGGGTAGCGTCGTCTTCATGACCACCACCAGGTGGGCGCCAGGGCACCGGATCATCCGGCGCGCGCCGGAACGGCATCACGAGCTCGGCCACCATGCCGCCTGGTACGTCGTCGCCGGGGTCGCCGCCACCGGCCTCCAAGCGGTGCTCTTCCTTGTCCTTCAGCCGGTCTTGGGCGCCCAGTTGGCCAATCTGGTCGCGCTCGCGGTCACGACGGTCGGAAACACCGAGTTCCACCGTCGGGTCACCTTCGCCACCCGGAAGAGTCATGCGGGCAAACGGCATTTTCAGGACGTGGTGACGTTCGCCTTCTACGCCGCGTACGGCTCGATCGTGCTCGCGTCACTCGACGCGGTGATCACCGAGCCGACCGCGCTGGAGCAGACGGGCGCCTTGCTCGCGGCCAGCGTCGTGGGTGGCATCGCGCGCTTCGGGGTCCTTCGCTGGTGGGTCTTCCCGCGCCAGAAGGCCTAGTCTCGTCGCGTGGCAGAGATCAACGGACCGCACGACAGCGGTTCGGAACCCGATTACCGATTCACGCTCGCCAACGAACGGACCTTCCTTGCCTGGCTCCGGACGGCGCTGGGCCTGCTCGCCGGCGGGGTCGCCGTGCACCAGCTGGTACCGGACCCCACCGCGCTGAGCACCGTCCTCGCCGGGCTGTGCGTCGTACTGGCCGCCGTACTCGCGGCGAGCGCGTATCCCCGCTGGCGGCGGGTCCAGGCCGCGATGCGCGCGGGACGGCCGCTGCCGAAGAGCGGAATGCTGCTCGTGCTGACCACGGGGATCCTCGTGATCACACTGACGGCCGCGGCACTGGTGGTCTTCTCGTGAACTTGGCGAGCGTGTGAGCGATCACGGAGCGCAAGCGGAACGGACGGGACTGGCCTGGCGCCGGACCGCGCTCGCGGCTACTGCCTGCACACTCCTGCTGCTGCATTCGGCCGCCCGCCGGGGGTGGGGGACGGCGATCATCCCCGTCGTGTTCGCCGGCGCCATGGTGATCACCCTCGCCGTCGTCGGAGCGGTTCGTGAACGGGCACTGCGCAGCACGGACACCCCGAAACCTCTTAACCCTGTCCTGGCGGTCACCGTGTCGGCACTTGTCGTAGCCACGGCGGCCGCTTTGATCGCCGTGCGCTAACCGCCGCGCACATCGAGCGATCGCGCGCACCCTTTTCGCGACGCGGAGTCTCGGTTGTATTAAGCCGACTCCGGCGAATGGGCTATCTCTAGTTGAAATCTTTACTGCCGTCCGATCGACGCCTACGATTACGCTGCGTCGCAACGGCGGCGGGTGAACCTGATCTTACGGAGCATCTGCCGCCCTCAATCATTACGGATTGTTGGCCCCTCGACAGCGACGGTCGCAGGGTCGGCCGGGGAGGACGACCATGCAAGCAATCTCCAGCGCGTCCAGAACCGTCACCACCGATGCGGTCCCCGGCTATACGACACCGGAGAACCTGCCTCGACCGGGCGGACGGTTGACGAAGGAGGATCTCGATCCTCTCGTCAAGGACGCGGGCGACGGGAATCCCGCCGCCATCCAAGCGCTGCTGCGGATGATCGGCCCCGTCGTGGTCCGCTACTGCCGCGCCAGAATGGGCGGCCGCGACCTGTCCTACCTGTCGGCGGACGACGTCGCGCAGGAAGTGTGCATGGCCGTGCTGAAGGCACTGCCGGGTTATCAGGATCGCGGCGGTTCGTTCCTCTACCTCGTGCACGCGATCGCCGCCAACAAGGTCGCCGACGCCTACCGCGCGGTCTCCCGCGACCGGTCGGAACCGGTGCCGGAACTGCCGGAACGACCCATCGGCGACAACGAGCCCGAAACGCACGCCCTGCACCTGGACCTCGGTGCCCGGCTCAGCCGCCTGCTCTCCAAACTTCCGCGAGTGCAGCAGGAGATCCTCGCGCTCCGCATCGCCGTCGGCCTTTCCGCCGCGGAAACCGCCGAGGCGCTCGGAATCTCCGCCGGCAACGTGCGCGTGACGCAGCACCGCGCACTGGCCCGCCTGCGGACGATGGTCACCCACGACGAATTCTGATCTTTCCTTCCCCCTGTCGCAGGTCGTTGATCGGCGGCTATCCGGCGCCTGGCCCCCGCGCCTCTCACTTTCCCGACCTGCCGCTCAGGTGAGCCGATAGGCCCGCCGAGCCGTGCCGTCGAAGAACTCCAGCCGCTCGGCGTCGCTCAGCGAACCGGTCAGCGAGAACGCCGTGTCCACGACCACCTCGTACGCGGCGGCGAGTTCACAGACAGGCCAGTCGGAGCCGAACATCAGCCGCGAAGCCCCGAAGCACTCCAGCACGTGCTCGGCCCAGCGCGCCAGATGTCCGACCTTCCACTGTGCCCAGTCCGCCTCGGTCACCAGGCCCGAGAGCTTGCAGTAGACGTTTTCCAAGGCGCCCAAGGCCGCGATTCCGTCCGCCCAAGGCTGCCATTCCCCGGAGGAGATCGGTGGCTTCGCGGCGTGGTCGAGAACGAAAACCTGATCAGGCAACGACCTCGCCGCGGTAACGGCGGCCGGGAGCTGAGGCGGCTTCACCAACAGGTCGTACGCCAGCCCGGCCTCGCCGACGGCGGCGAGGCCACGCAGGACCTCGGGCCTGGTCAGCCAAGACGGATCCGCCTCGTCCTGCGCCTGATGCCGGATTCCCACCAGTGGACCGGAAAAGGCGGCGACGCGGTCGGCGACATCGGGGGCGGTGAGATCGACCCAGCCGACGACCCCGGCGAGCAAAGGCTCGGCGGAAGCGGTCGCGAGGAACTCACGCGTCTCCTCCTCCGACGAGACCGTCTGCACCAGCACGGTCCCCTTCACTCCCGCAGCCTTGGTCACCGCGCGAAGATCGTCCACTGTGTACGGACGGCGGATCGGATCGAGGGCGGCATCGGCCAGCCAAGGATAGTGCCGCCGCGTGGGATCCCAGAGGTGGTGGTGCGCGTCGATCACGACTGTCCTTCCGGTCGCAGCACGGTGTCCTCACGCAACAGTCCCGCACGGATCAGGTCCGCCCACAACGCGCGCGGTACCGGCCGCCGGAACCGCTCGGCGTTGAGCCGGACCTGCCCGGGATCGTGCGCGCCGACGACGACGGACACGACCGCCGGATGCGCGGCGGGCAGCGCCAAGGCGGCCTGCGGGAGTTCGACACCGTGCCGCTCGCAGACTTCGGCGATGGCCCGCGCCCGCGCGACCAGTCCGGTGGGAGCCTCGGCGTAGTCGTACATCGTGCCCGGCGACGCCGTGGCGAGGATCCCCGCGTTGAACGCTCCCCCGGCGACCACGTCCACCCCGCGTTCCACGCACAGCGGCAGAAGATCGTCGAGCGCGGGCTGGTCGAGCAGGGTGTACCGGCCGGCCAGCAGGAGCACGTCGAGGTCGAAGCGGCGGACGAACTCCGCGAGCATCGGCGCCTGGTTCATCCCGGCGCCGATGGCGTCGACGACACCCTGCTCGCGCAGTTCGAGCAGCGCGGGAAACGCGCCGTCGACGGTATCTTCGAAGTGTTCGTCCGGATCGTGCACGTAGACGACGTCCACGCGGTCGAGCCCGAGTCGTTCGAGACTGTCCTCAAGCGACCGGAGGATCCCGTCACGGCTGAAGTCCCACCGGCGTTTGTAGGCCGCCGGCACGACGAAACCCTGACTGTCGGTCCGTGAAGCGCCATCGGGATCGGGTTCCAGCACGCGGCCGACCTTGGTCGACACCACGTAGTCCGCGCGAGGGTACGCCGAAAGCGCCGCGCCCAGCCGTCGTTCGGACAGGCCGAGACCGTAGTGCGGGGCGGTGTCGAAATAACGGACGCCTTCGTCCCATGCCTGCCGGACGGTCGCTTCGGCCGTTTCGTCGGTGATGGCGTGGTACAGGTTGCCCAGCTGCGCGCAGCCGAGCCCGAGCGGGGACAGGGAGATCTTCACGGAAGCTCCCAAACCAGGCCGAGGCCCGAATCGTTACCGGAGTAGTCGTCTTCGACGTCGAGCAGTTCCGACATCCGCGCCTGCCAGGGAATGTTGGCCGGATGATCGCGCAGTGTCGCGCGCATCTTCGCGTAATCTTCGACTTCCACCAGGTGGAACAGGTCGAGACCGTCCCGCCAGATCCGCCACGAACGCACGCCCGCGCCGCGCAACGCGACGTCGAGATCGGGCGGGATGACGGCGTGGACCGACTCGTATTCGGCCTCCTTGCCCGGCTTCAACCGGGTATGGAGTGCCACCCTTTGTAGTGCGACACCGTGGGTCAAAGCTCCTCCTCAGCGGGAAACATGGCACTCTGTCAACTGACACACAAACATCCGAGGTCTTCGGGGAGGGCGGTGGAAGATGCCGGTCACCGATGTCGCGATCGACAAGATCAAGGACATGATCATCTCCGGTGAGCTTGCTCCCGGCGACAGGCTGCCGAAGGAGGCCGAACTGGCCCAGCGGCTCGGCCTGTCCCGCAGTTCGCTGCGCGAAGCGGTGAAGGCGCTGTGCCTGATCCGCGTACTCGACGTCCGCCAGGGTGACGGGACATACGTCACCAGCCTCGAACCGAATCTCCTTCTCGACGCGATGACGTTCGTGGTGGACTTCCACCGGGACGACACCGTGCTGGACTTCCTCGCCGTCCGCCGGATCCTCGAACCGGCGGCGACGGCGCTGGCCGCGATGCACATGAGCGACGAGGACATCGCGGAACTAGGCCGCCTGCTCGACGAGCTGGCCGACTCGCCGACGGTGGAGGCGCTGGTCGCGAACGACCTGCAGTTCCACCGCAAGATCGCCGACGGCTCCGGGAATCCGGTGCTGTGTTCGCTCTTGGACAGCCTTTCGGGCCCCACCGCGCGCGCCCGCATCTGGCGCGGCCTCACGCAGGAGGGCGCCGTCGCGAAGACCCGCGAGCAGCACACGGCGATCTACGAGGCCATCGCCGCCCGCGAACCCGAACTGGCGCGTTCGTGGGCCACCGTGCACGTGGCCGGGGTCGAACAATGGCTCCGCAACGCCCTGGGCACCGCCGACGACCCGACCGTGACCGCCGAAGCTTCCTGACACCGCACACTCTCCCAACCGGCCACCGAAGTGGCCACAAGGTCTCCCCAAGGGCGCCCTGCGCCCGACGGAGACTTCACCGTCGCGCGCCTCTTTCGGCCGGAGGCCCCGGAAACGCGATGAAGGGGCGCCTCCTCGCTCACCGCGCCGTGACTGCCAACGGCGCCCCTTCGGCGCGTTTCCGTCAGCGCGCGACAGATATCACTGGGCCTTCCCGCCGGCATAGCGGGAGATGATCAACGCGACCAGGATGATCACGCCGTAGATCGCCTTCAGCCATTCCGGCGGCACCTGCGCGACCTGCAGCAGGTTGGTGACCGTCTGCAGGAGCAGCACGCCGGTGAGCGCCCCGACCAGAGTGCCCTTCCCACCGTCCAGTGAGACACCGCCGATCACCGCAGCCGCGAACACCTGAAGGATCAATCCGTCGCCCTGATCGGCGCCGAGCGCGCCGACGTAGCCGGTGTACGCGAGCCCGCCGAGCGCGGCCAGCACACCGGCCACGACGAAGACACCCCACGAGATCCGGTCGACGCGGATACCGGCGGCTCGCGCGGCTTCGGAGTTGCCACCGATGGCGTACAGCGATCGGCCGATCCGGTGATACCGCAGCCCCAGCCCGAACACGGCGAACAGCGCCGCGGCCAGCCACACCGACATCGGCAGCCCGATGAACGTGGTCGTCGCCAGCGCGGTGAACACGTCCAGCTGGTCGAACAGCGTCTTCCCTTGCGTGGACCCGATCTGTGTACCGCGCAGCACCGTCAGCATCGCCAGCGTGACGATGAAGGCGTTCAGCTTCAGCTTGACGATCAGGAACCCGTTCACGAAGCCGACCGCGGCACCGGCCACCAGCACGGCGAGAATGCCCGCGAAGCCGGGGAATTCGGTGCCGAAGCCCGAAGACGCCACCGGGATCACCAGCATCGCGCCGAGCGCGGGCGCCATGCCCATGGTGGATTCCAGCGACAGGTCGAACTTCCCGGTGAGCAGGACCAGCGATTCGCCGAGCACCACCATCGACAGCGCCGCCGAGGCGGACAGGATGCCGACGATGCTGCCGAAGGTCAGGAACGTGTCACTGATCAGTCCTCCGATGATCAGCACCACGATGAGCGCCGGCACCAGCGCGAGTTCCCGCAGCCATTTGACCTTCCGGCGGCGTGGCGGGGCCGCGAACGACGAAGTCTTCGGATCGGTCATCAGTTCAGGCACCGCGCTCGACTCCTTCGATGTCGGCCACCAGGTCGCCGTCGGACCAGCCCGCCCGGTGTTCGGCGACCACCGCACCGGCGCGCAGCACCAGCACCCGGTCGCTCAGGCGCAGATCGTCCAGCTCGTCGCTGACGATCAGCACCGCCTTGCCCTCGGTCCGCACCCGGTCGACGACGGCGAGCAGCGCTTCCTTCGATTTCACGTCCACCCCCGCGGTCGGGTTGATCAGCACGACCAGCCGCGGATCCCCGGCGAGCGCGCGGGCCAGCACGACCTTCTGCTGGTTGCCGCCGGAAAGGTCGGACACCGGCTGGTCGGCGTCGGCCGCGACGATGTCGTAATCCGTCAACGCCTTCGACGCCTTCGAGTACCGGACGCCCGGAGACGCCAGGCCACCCTTCCCCATGCGGTCCAAAATGGACAATGTGGCGTTGTCGGCGATGGAATGCTCCAGCACCAGTCCTTCTTGATGCCGGTCCCTCGGCACGCAGCCGATCCCGGCGCTGATCGCGGCCGGGATGTCGCCGGACTTCAACGGCTTTCCTTCGACCCGGATCGTCCCGGATGACGCCGAACGCAGTCCGTACACGGTTTCGGCGACCTGGTGTTTGCCGCTGGCGTTGCTGCCCGCGAGGCCGATCACTTCGCCACGGTGGATCCGGAAGGTCACGTCGCCGAATCCGTCCCCAGACAGCCCGTCGACGGTCAGTACTTCGTCGGCGTTCGGCGCCAGCGCCTCCCGCGTCGAGGCGTCGCGGACGGAAAGGCCGCCCTGCTCGCCGGTCATCGCGTCGATCAACTCGGCACGGCCGACCTCCGAGACCGGAGCGGTGAGGATGTGCTTGGCGTCGCGCAACACGGTGACCGCCTGACACACCTCGTACACCTCGTGAAGGTGGTGCGAGATGAACAGGAACGTCACCCCGCTGTCCTGCATCTGGCGCATCCGCTCGAAGAGCCGTTCGATCGCCTGGCTGTCCAGCTGCGCCGTCGGCTCGTCGAGCACGATGAACCGGGCACCGTAGGAAAGTGCCCTGGCGATCTCGACGAACTGCCGGTCTTCGACCGAGAGCTCACCGGCCGGGGTGTCGACGTCGACATGGACGTCCCAAGAGTCGAGCAGCTCCCTCGCCTGGCGGCGCAAGCGCTGCCAGCCGATCGCGAATCCCTTCCCGGACTGGCGATTGAGGAACAGGTTCTCCGCGACGGTCAGCTGCGGGACGACCATCGCGTGCTGATAGACACAGGCGACCGCGCGTTTCCAGTCGTCCTGTTTGGACAGAGGCGGGGCCGGGACCCCGCCGAACTCGACCCGTCCGGTATCCGTTTTGGACAATCCGGTGAGGATCGAGACCAGCGTGGACTTCCCCGCACCGTTGCGGCCGACGAGCGCGTGCGACTCGCCGGGGTGCACGGTGAGGCTGACGTCGGAGAGGGCCACGGTCGGGCCGTAGCGTTTACCGACGCCCAGTGCGCTGACCACCGGTACGGCGGCGGAGCCGGCGGGCAGCGCGCTCACAGGTTGTTCCCCCACAAGGCCTTGTCGTCCACGTTCTCCTTGGTGACGACGGGCGCGGGAAGCTGGTCTTCCAGTATCCCGGGCCGGACCTCGACGACGGTGCTGCCGTGGTCGGTCGGCCCCGTCTTGAAGGTCTCCCCCGCCATCGCCTTCTTGACCCAGTACATCCCGTACTTGGCGTAGTCGTCGGCGGGCTGGGACACGGTCGCGTCGAGTTCACCGGCGCGGATCGCGGCCAGTTCCTGCGGGATCCCGTCGTTGCTGACCAGCACGACGTGCTTCGGGTCCCCGACCGGGAAGTACAGGTTCTTGCGCTTGAGGGCCTGCTGCGTCGGCGCCAGATAAACGCCGCCCGCCTGCATGTACACGGCCTTGATGTCCGGGTTGGCGGTGAGAAGACTGTCCAAACCGGACGAAGCCTTGTCCGCCTTCCACTCGGCGGAGATCTCCAGCACCTGGACACCCGGGAACTTCGACTTCATGCACTGCCGGAACGCCTCGGAGCGGTCACGGCCGTTGACCGAGGCGAGATCGCCCATGACCTGCACGACCTTGCCCGAAGTGACCTTCGCGCCGATCGCCTCGCAGGCCTTGGTGCCGTACGCCTTGTTGTCCGCGCGCACCACCATCGCGACCTTGCCGCTCTCCGGCGCGACGTCGACGGCCACCACCGGGACGCCCTTGTTCTCCGCGGCCTTCAGGCCCGCCACGACGGCGGCGGAGTCGAGCGGCGTCACGACGAGACCCTTGACGCCCTGGTTGAGCAGGGTGTTGATGTCGGTGATCTGTTTCGCCGAGTCGCTGTCCGCGTTGACCGTCGGCAGCGCGTCGACGCCCTGCTCCTTGGCCTTCGCCGGTACGTAGTTGTTGTAGGCCTGCCAGAACGGCGAGGTCAGCAACGGGATCGTCGCGCCGACCTTGCCGCCTTGCGCCCCACCGGCTCCCGGTGCGGCCGTGTTGTCCTTGGTGGACCCACAGGCTGACAGCACCAACCCGAGCGCGGTGGCCGTGGCGGCCACCTTGATCACCCTCGTACGCACCGCATCCTCCTTGATGACAGCGAAGAACTACTGCTGGGCCGGGCCGCGCGGACGCAGCCCGTACATCCCTCCGTCGACAGCGAGCGCCGTGCCGGTGGTCGAAGCCGACAGCGGACTGGCGAGGTACACGATCGCGTTCGCGACCTCGGCCGCGGTCACCAGTCTGCCCATCGGCTGACGGGCGGCCAGCGCGGCCCGTTCGGCTTCCGGGTCACCCGCCGAATCGAGCAGCCTGCCGACCCAGGGGGTGTCCGCGGTGCCGGGGCAGACGCAGTTGACCCGGATCTTGTCGGCGAGGTGGTCGGTCGCCATCGCCAGGGTCAGCGAGAGCACCGCGCCCTTGCTGGCCGAGTACAGCGCGCGGTCGGGCAGCCCCGCCCACGCGGCGATCGAGCAGGTGTTGACGATCGCGGCCGACGGCGAGTTCTTCAGATGCGGCAGCGCCGCACGGGCCAGCCGCACCATGCCGACGACGTTGATGTCGAGCACCCGGTGCCATTCGTCGTCGTCGTTGGCGGTGACGTCGCCTTGCGCGCCGATACCGGCGTTGTTGACCAGGATGTCCAGCCTGCCGAAGCGCTCGGCCACCGCGCCGATCGCGGAGCGCACTTCGTCGTCGGAACCGACATCACAGCGGAAGCCGGTCAGGCCTTCGGGAAGGTCGGCGGGTTTCAGGTCGAGCACCGCGACCGTCGCCCCGCGGGAGGCGAGCAGATCCGCGGTGGCCCTGCCGATCCCGGACGCGCCACCGGTGACGGCGGCGACGAGGCCTTCGAACTCACTCACTGGCAGTCTCCGTCCATTCCGGACCGTCGGGGAAGGTGAACCGGCGCAGCGTCGCGTCGTGCATCCGCGCGGAGAAGCCGGGCGCGGACGGGGCGAGGTACCGCCCACCGGCCACGACGGCCGGGTCGGTGAAGTGCTCGTGGAGATGGTCGACCCACTCGATCGACCGGTCGGTGTCCGAGCCGGACACCGCCACGAAGTCGAACATCGACAGATGCCGCACGAGTTCGCACAATCCGACCCCGCCGGCGTGCGGGCACACCGGGACGCCGAATTTGGCGGCCAGCAACAGGATCGCCAGGTTCTCGTTGAACCCGCCGACCCTGGCGGCGTCCAGTTGCAGTACCGAGATCGCGCCCGCCTGCAGGAGTTGCTTGAACACCACGCGGTTTTGGACGTGCTCACCGGTGGCCACGCGGATCGGGGCGAGCGCCTTGGCGATCGCGGCGTGCCCGAGCACGTCGTCGGGCGAGGTCGGTTCCTCGATCCAGTACGGGTCGTACGGCGCGAGCGCGGTCATCCAGGTGACGGCGGTCCCGACGTCCCAGCGCTGGTTCGCGTCGACCGCGACCCGGATGTCCGGGCCGACCGTCTCGCGGGCGAGTTTCATCCGGCGGACGTCGTCCTCCAGATTGCCGCCGACCTTCAGTTTGATCATCTCGAAACCGTCGGCGACCGCCTGTTCGGCGAGCCGGACGAGTTTCGTGTCCGAGTAACCGAGCCAGCCGGGAGACGTGCTGTACGCGCGGTATCCGTCGCGCTCGATCCTGGCGATCCGCTCGGCGCGGCCGGGTTCGGCGGCGCGCAGGATGTCGAGCGCCTCCTGTTCGGTCAGCGCGTCGGACAGGTAGCGGAAGTCGACGAGGGAGACGAGGTCTTCGGGTGACATCTCGGCGGCGAAGCGCCAGACCGGGAGCCCGGCGACACGCGCGGCGAGATCCCAGGCGGCGTTGACCACCGCGCCGATCGCCATATGCGCGACCCCTTTCTCCGGGCCGAGCCACCGCAGTTGCGAATCACCGATCAGGGCGCGGGACAGCTCGCCGAGCCCGGCGGCGCCGGTGGGTACTTCGCGGCCGACGACGTGGGGTTCCAGCGCGCGGATCGCCGCGGCCTGGACGTCGTTGCCGCGACCGATGGTAAAGGCGAGGCCGTACCCGTCAGGACCGCCGTCGGTGTGCAACACGACGTACGCGGCCGAGTAGTCCGGGTCCGGGTTCATGGCGTCCGAGCCGTCCAGCTCCCGCGAGGTGGGGAATCGGACGTCGAGCACCTCGATACCGACGATTTTCGCCATCACGCCTGCCTCACGTTCTGGCGCTGACGGCCGAGGCCGTCGATTTCGAGCTCTACGACGTCACCCTCGCGCAGGTACGGCTTCGGGTCCGGCTGACCGAGCGCGACTCCTTGCGGAGTACCGGTGTTGATGAGGTCGCCGGGGCGCAGCACCATGAACTGGCTCAGATAGTGCACGATCTCGGCGACCGAGAAGATCATGTCCTTGGTGGACGAGTCCTGCTTCTTCTCGCCGTTGACCCACAGCCGCAGGCCGAGTGCCTGTGGATCGGGCACCTCGTCGGCGGTGACCAGCCACGGGCCGAGCGGGTTGAAGTTCTCGCACGACTTGCCCTTGTCCCACGTGCCGCCGCGTTCGAGCTGGAACTCGCGCTCGGACACGTCGTTGGAGACGGTGTACCCGGCGACGTACTCAAGAGCCTCTTCCACGCTGTCGAGGTAGCGCGCGGTCTTGCCGATGACGACGCCGAGCTCGACCTCCCAGTCGGTCTTGGTCGACTTCCTGGGCACGAGCACGTCGTCTTCCGGGCCGACGACGACGTCGGAAGCCTTCATGAAGACGACCGGCTCGCCTGGTACGGCGGCGCCGGACTCCTCGGCGTGCTGCCGGTAGTTGAGGCCGACGCAGACGACCTTGCCCGGCCGCGCGATGGGCGCGCCGACCCTGGCACGCGCCGCTTCCGCGCCGGCTTCCGGCACCTCACCGGCGGCGAGCGCGGCCGCGACCCTGGCGAGGCCATCGCTCGCGAAGAAGGTGCCATCGATGTCGGCGGTCAGACCCGCGAGGTCGCGCAGCGTGCCATCCCCGGCACGTACGAACGGACGCTCACTTCCCGGCTCCCCGAGACGCAACAGCTGCACGGATTTTCCCTTCCGGCCGAACCGCCAACAATCAACGGCTCCAACAGCAACAAACAGACATCCGATGTATACCCGACGACGTCCGGGGAGATCTAGAGGTCACCCGGATTTGTCCGGAAAAGTGATCGGATCAGTCATCGACGGCCGGAGTGCCATGGGTCACAGTCGGAATAGTTACCTACTCTAAACAAGTTGTTACCCGCGGAACCATCACTGGGGAAGGGAAGAGCATGACCATCGCGCCCGAGCGAATGACGGAACCCGTCGCGCGACCGATACCGACCGGACGCGCCCGGTTCGTCCTGATCCTCGGCGGCCTGTCCGCCTTCGGGCCCCTGTCCATCGACATGTACCTGCCCGCGCTGCCGCAGATGGCGGGCGAGCTGCACGCGGCGGACGCGACCGTCCAGCTCACGCTGAGCGCGTTCATCATCGGACTCGCCCTCGGCCAGCTGGTCCTCGGACCGCTGTCCGACGCGATCGGCCGTCGCAAACCGCTCGTGGCGGGTCTCGCGCTCTACATCGTCGGATCGCTGCTGTGCGCCTTCGCCCCGAGCGCCGACCTGCTCATCGCCGCCCGCGCCGTCCAGGCCTTCGGTGCCGCGGCCGGCATCGTCATCGCCAGGGCGACCGTGCGCGACCTCTACTCCGGCACCGCGATGACGAAGTTCTTCTCGCTGCTCATGCTGGTCAACGGGCTCGCGCCGATCCTGGCGCCGATCATCGGCGGCCAGATCCTGAACTGGACCTCGTGGCGCGGGGTGTTCGTCTGCCTGACCGTGTTCGGCGCGATCCTGCTCGCCGTCGTGTTCTTCCTGCTGCCGGAACCCCTCCCCGAGGAACGCCGGACGCCCGCCAGGTTCGGTTCGGTGATGCGGACTTACGCCGGCCTGCTCCGCGATCGCGGTTTCCTCGGTTACGCGCTGGCTTCCGGGCTGATGTTCGGCAGCCTGTTCGCCTACATCTCCGGATCGTCCTTCGCGCTGCAGGGCGTCTACGGCCTGAGCCCGCAGGCGTACAGCCTGGTCTTCGGCCTCAACGGCATCGGCATCGTGCTCGTCGGCCAGCTGAACGGGCGAATCGTCGGACGCTTCCCGGAGCGGACGCTGCTGACCGTCGGCCTCGTCGTCGCGGGAGTGGCCGGTTTCGGCGTACTGGCCGCGGTGGTCATGGAGCTGAGCCTCATCGGGCTCCTGATCCCGCTGTTCGTCCTGGTGTCGAGCATCGGCATGGTGGCACCGAACGCGAGTTCGCTGGCGCTCGCCGAACAGGCACGGTCCGCCGGTTCGGCGTCGGCGTTGCTGGGTGTGCTGCAGTTCGTCGTCGGCGGGCTGGCGACGCCGCTGGTCGGACTGGGCGGCGCGGGCACCGCGGTCCCGATGGGGATCACGATGGCGGCGTTCGGCGTGCTCGCGCTGCTGGCCTTCGGGACCATGACGCGGTCTTCGCGGGCTTTGGCCCCTCAGGCGGTTTAAGCGGCCGAGTTCTGGTCCCGCGCGTGCCATGAAAGGTCCTTTCCTTGCAAATTTTGCAAGGAAAGGACCTTTCATGGCATTCCGAGGGGTCAAGCGAGAGTCGTGAGATCAGCCGTCCTCAGCTGCTCCGCCGTCACCGTCGCGCGTCCGTCGACCAAGGCCTTCAGCGCGTCCCCGTCCTCCCATTGGTTGACGTTCATCGCGGCGGCCACCTGTCCGTCCCGTAACCAGAACGCCGTGAAGTCCCGCCCTACGAGATCGCCCCGCACCACGAGTTCGTCGCTTTCGGAATCGGCGAGGCCACGGTATTCGCAGCCCAGGTCGTATTGGTCCGAAAAGAAATACGGGCTCTTCAGGTACGGCTCGTTCTCGCCGAGCAGATTCCCGGCGACGTGCTCGCCCTGCCACTTCGCGTTCGACCAATGTTCGACGCGCACGCGTTTCCCGTAGCGTGGATGGAAATGCGCGGCGATGTCGCCGATCGCGTAGACGTCGGGCGCGGCGGTCCGCAAACCGGCGTCGGCGCAGACACCGCCGTCGTCGGACAGTTCCAGTCCGGCGGCGTGCGCGAGGTCGATCTGGGGTGCCGCACCGACGGCCACCAGGACGACGTCCGCCGGAAGCTCCTCACCACTCTTCAGGCGGACACCGGTCACCCCGTCCGGACCGCCGGTGAACCCGGCGATGCCTTCACCCAGCCGCCAATTCACGCCGTGTTCGGTGTGAAGGTCCTTGAACACCCCGGACACCCGCTCGCCCAGCACGGCGAGCAGCGGCGAGCCGGCCTGGTCGACCACGGTCACGTCGGCACCCTGTTCCCTGGCCGCCGCCGCGGCTTCGGTCCCGATCCAGCCGGCACCGACGATCACCACCCGTTCGGCGTCCTTGACCGCCGAACGCAGCGCCAGCGCGTCGTCGAGAGTGCGCAGGGTCCGCAGTCCCGGCAGCTCCCCGCCGGGGACCGGCAACGACCGCGGCCGGGAGCCGGTCGCCAGCACGAGCCGGTCGAACCGGTGCTCGCCGCCCGCGTCGTCGACCACGAGCCGCGCGCCGAGTTCTATCCTGGTCGCGGTCGCCCCGCTCTGGTGCGCGATGTCCTTCTCTTCGTAGAAACCGGCGTCGTGCACCCAATCGGGTTCGTCGGTGTTGCCCAGCAAAAGTCCTTTGGACAACGCCGGTAATTCATACGGGCGATGCGTATCGGTGCCGAGCAGCAGGATCTCGCCCGCATAGCCGCGTTCTCGCAGCGTTCCCGCGGCCGTCGCTCCCGCGAGACCGGCTCCGACGATGACGATTTTCCTGGGTTCGGACATCAATGGCCTCCCAAGCAGTCCTTTCTCGGACGCTACTCCCATCCCGCCTCTTCCGGCCTAGCGAGACCGGAAGTCGATCACGCTGAGTTCGATCACGAAAGGCCAGCACGGTTAACCCATCAGTAGGAACGTCGGGGAATCCGCGTCACGGCCCTCGGATCGCCCCGTCCCAGCCTCGGACGAGAAAGGGAGATCATGGGAAACGGAAGGATGAGGACCTTGGCACCCCGCGACGAATGGTCGGTCGGCTGCCGGGATCTAGCAGGCAGGCGGAGGGACGTGACGGTGTTCGTGAGCGCGGACAAGATCGTGCTCGTGGCGCCGCCCGGAGAGGCCGCCGTACTCGGGCCGCTGGACGTGGGGCGCCTGCGCGCCGCGCTCCGCGACGCCGTGGTCGCGGTGGCCGAACATCCGGACCACCACGAATGACAACTACCGTTCCTACTTCTGAGTAGGTAGAGTCTGCTCCGTTCGGAAGGAGCAGGCCATGACCACCTACTTCGTGACGGGCGCGACGGGCTTTCTGGGAAAACGCCTGGTCGCGCGCCTACTGCGGCGACCGGAGACCGTAGCCGTCCATGTGCTCGTGAGGGAGACCTCACGCGGGAAGCTTCCGAGCCACGAGAAACTGGTTCCCGTCACCGGCGATCTGACCGAACCCATGCTGGGCGTCGACCCCGCCAAGGTGGGTACCTTCGACCACGTCGTGCACCTCGGCGCGATCTACGACCTCACCGCGGACGAGGCGGCCAACCGCGCCGCCAACGTCGACGGCACCCGCAACGTCCTGGAGTTCGCCGCCGCGGCGAACGCCGGGCTCTTCCACCACGTCTCTTCGATCGCGGTCGCCGGGCAGTACGCCGGGCGCTTCACCGAGGCCGACTTCGACCTGGGCCAGAGCTTCGCGTCGCCGTATCACGCGACGAAGTTCGAGGCCGAGAAACTCGTGCGACGGCACGGGAAAACGCCGTTCCGCGTGTACCGTCCGTCCGCCGTGGCCGGTGATTCGCGCACCGGCGAGATGGACAAGATCGACGGTCCGTACTACTTCCTTCCGGCGATTTCGCGCCTCGCCGCGTTGCCTCGCCGCCTTCCGCTGGCCGCCCCGGATCTCGGCGCCACGAACATCGTGCCGGTCGACTACGTCGTCGAAGCGATGGAACACCTCGTGCACGTCGACGCGCCCAGTGGCAGCACGTACCACCTCGCGTCGCCGCGCCCCCAGCCGCTGCACGAGGTTTACAACGCCTTCGCGCGAGCCGCGGGCGCGCCGAAGATCTCCGCCGTCCTTCCGCCGCGATCGTCCGGAGCGCTCAAACGCGCCGGAACCCGCCTGGCGAAGTCCGCGGCGGCAGGCGTCGACCGGGTTCCCGGCGGCCGTTCCGCCCGCGCGGCGGTGCTGAAGGAACTCGGCATCCCGCTCGAAGTCCTGCCGCATCTGAGCATGGAGGTCGACTTCGACACGAGCGCGACCACAGCGGCGCTCGAAGGCAGCGGAATCGCCTTGCCCCCGTTGAAGGAGTACGCCGGTCCGCTCTACCGGTACTGGCTCGCGCGGCTCGACCCCGATCGCGGCCGCCGCCGTCCGGGGCCGGAACCGCTCGACGGTCGCAAGGTCCTGATCACCGGCGCCTCTTCGGGGATCGGGCGCGCGTCCGCGCTGGCCGTCGCCGCGAAGGGTGCTGAAGTGATCCTCGTGGCCAGGCGAGCCGACCAACTCGAAGAGGTCCGCGAACAGATCGCCGCGGCGGGCGGGAAGGCGTCCGCGTACCCGTGCGACCTCACCGACGGCGACGCGGTCGACGCTCTGGTCAAGAACGTGCTCGCCGCGCACGGCGCGGTCGACATGCTGGTCAACAACGCGGGACGTTCGATCCGGCGCTCGCTTTCGCTGTCCACCGAACGGTTCCACGACTTCGAGCGCACGATGGCGATCAACTACTTCGGGCCCGTACGGCTGATCCTCGGCCTGCTGCCGTCGATGACGGAACGCGGCTTCGGCCACGTCGTCAACGTGACCACCCAAGGACTGCAGACCGACACCCCGCGGTTTTCCGCTTACCTGGCCTCGAAGGCGGCGCTGGAGGAGTTCGGGCTGACCGCCGGCCGGGAAACGCTTTCCGACGGGATCACCTTCACCTCCGTGCGAATGCCGCTGGTGCGCACCGACATGATCGCGCCGACCGGCTCCTACCGCGGCATGCCGGCGAGTTCGCCCGAGCGCGCCGCCGGTCTCGTGGTGAAGGCGCTCGAAGAACGACCGGAGATCCTGAACCTGCCCGAAGGCAAGGCCGCCGAATTGGTGACCCTCGTCGCACCCAAGACGACCCGGTTCTTCGCGCATCTCGTCTACCGGGCGATGCCGGAGTCCGCTCCGGAAAGCCGTGGCCTGCCCAGGAAGGCTCCGCTCGCGTCCGTCGCGGGCGCGGTCACGAAGCTCGTCTGGCGCCGCCGTCCCTGACGTCCCCGCGGCCGGGCTCGATCGGGGAAGGCCCCCGGCCGCTACCATCGGTTTCCGATACGCCGGGGTCGGCGGGCACGGGCCGAGGTAGGGACGAGCCGGGAAGGGGCAGTGTGGAAGTCGCCAGTCCCCCGCTGCCGACCGCACCGGACGCGGCAGTGGTACGTCCGTCCAGGACAGTGCTGCGGCTTTCCCTGCATGTGACCTGGGTGCTGGCGCTCGCCGTCGCCACCGAACTGCGCGTGGGGCGCTTCGGTTTCCATCCCTCGGACCAGGGTTTCATCCTCGCCCAGGCGTGGCGGGTCTTGCACGGCGAGGTGCCGCACTCCGACATCATCTCCGCCCGGCCGCTGGGTTCGGCGTACCTGCACATCGTCGACTTCGTCCTGCCGGGACCGTTGTTCTTCGTCTCCAGCGTGCTCAGCATGCTGGAGATCATCCTGGCGACCATCGCGTTCGCCGTGCTGGTCACCCGGCGCCGCGTCCGCGATTGGGGGCCGGGACTCACCGGGCTGACAGCGGCCGCGTCGCTGTTGAACCTCAACGCCTTCCCGCTGATGGCATGGCACACGATCGACGGGATCTTCCTCACCGCCTGCGGCGCCTGGGCACTGGATTCGGGACTGCGCAACGGCAAGGCGTGGCCACGACGGCTCGGGCTGGTCCTGCTGGGGACCGCGGTGTTCGTCAAACAGAGTTTCGCGCCGGTACCGCTGATCGCGCTGATCTGGCTGCTGTCGCATCCTTCGACACGGGAAGGCGCTTTCCTAACCGGGCGCTGGTGGCGACGGCTGGCGTGGGATCTGCTGGCGCTCGGCGCCTTCCTTCTCCTCTATCTCGGAATCGTCGCGTTCGACGGCGGGCTCGGCGCGATGGCCGAGCAGCTCACCGGTGGCCTCCCCGCGTACGGCGAACGACTCCTCGGGCTGTGGGTGGAAAATCCCGAGACGCTTATGCTGCCACCGGTGCGGGGCTTGACCTTCTTCGCGATCGCGGGCCTGCTTCTCGCCCTGCTCGCGCTCTTCCGCGACCGCGCCGGAACCGCCGGCGCGATCCTCGCGCGGCTGCTGGTCCTGGCGGGTGTGGCGGTGGTGGTCGGCACCGTCGTGGATGGACATTTCACCGGCGCGTCCCGCTGGGCGGACGTCCTCTGGTGGATCCTCGGTGTGGCGCTGCTGGTCGACTGGGTGGCGGCGCGGCGGTTCCCGCGGATGGGCGCGCTGGTCTTCGCGACCGGCTTCATGACGAGTCTGTCGTGGGGAAACGACACCCCGACGCTGTTCACCGGAACCCTGGCGCTGACGTCGGTCCTGCTGCTGGCGGACACGCTGCCGCCGATGCCCGCGCCGTCCCGGCGGATCAGCCTGGCGGGCGCGACGGCGATGGGGCTGGTCGCGGTGCTGGCGTCGGGCTGGGCCGTGGTGGCACACCACGACGAAGCGGCGTACCTCGACATGGCGCACGAGAAGCTGACCGGCGACCTCGGCACGGTGACGCCGTCGATGCGCGGCATCCGGACGAACCCGGGCACTTTCACTTACATATCCCAGATCCGGGACTGCGTCACGCGATACCCCGCGGGGCGCACGGCGGTCCTGCCCGACAATCCGTTCGCCTACCCCGCCTTCGGCCTGCGCAATCCGTTTCCGCTGGAATGGCCGCTGCCGCTGGAGATCGTCGCCGACGCTCCGGAACGGATGCTCGCGGCCGCCGACGACCTCAACCGCGACGGCGACTACCTGGTGCTGTTCCAGACCGTGAGCATGCCGACGCTGACCAAGGGCGGTCCGGTGCCCGCCGAGGTCGCGGCCGACGCGCCGATCTTCGACTACCTGGGGATGGAAAACGCGCTGCGGTCGCGGCTCACCGGGCAGACCGTCACCTGCGGCAGCTTCATCGGCAAGTGGGCTCCCGGCCCCCGCCCCTGACGCATTTCGTCCTCTAAATGCGGTAGTTGCACGCGCAAGTACCGCATTCAGAAAACGAAATGCGGGCGTTAGTCGACGCCGTCGTTTTCGGGACGCCCGGCAGCGAGCCCGGCGAGGACGTCCAGGGCCGCCGCCAACGTGTCCAGCGGCGGAGACGACACCGCGAGCCGCACCGCGTTCGGCGCGTGCCCCGGGACGACGGCGAACGCGGCCGCCGGGGTGACCGCGATCCCGCGTCGCGCTGCCGCGGCGACGAAAGTCTCGGCACGCCAGTGCTCGGGGAGTTCCCACCAGCAGTGATACGCCCGCGGATCCGCGCGCAGCGTGAACCCGGCCAGCCGATCCGCCGTCACCCGCTGGCGTTCGGCGGCGTCGAGACGTTTGGCCCGCTCGACCGTTTCCAGGGTGCCGCCGGTGATCCACCGGGTGGCGGCTTCGACGGCGAACCGGGGCGCGACCCAGCCGCCCGAGCGCACCGCCGCGGCGAGCCGCTCCGTCCATTCCGACGGCACGGCGAGGAAGCCGGTGGTCAGCCCGGGGGCGAGCCGCTTGGACATACTGTCGGTGAACACCGTGCGTTCCGGCGCGTACGTCGCGAACGGGCGGACCTCGGGCCGGAGGAAGGTGTAGATCCCGTCCTCGATCACCGGGATGTCCATCCGGCGCACGGTTTCCGCCAGCGCGGCGCGCCGTCCTTCGTCCATTGTGGACCCGAGCGGGTTGTGCAAGGTGGGCTGGACGTAGAGCGCGCGGACGGGTGCGGCGGCGTGCGCGGCTTCCAGCGCTTCGGGCACGAGCCCCTGGTCATCGGTTTCGATGGGCACCAGCTGAGCGCCGAGCCGTCCGGCGAGTGCTTTGACCACGGGATACGTGATCGCCTCGACGGCGAGCCGTTCCCCCATCGGCACGAAGGCGGCGATGGCGGCAGCGATGGCCTCGCGGCCGCTACCGGCGAAGAGCACCTCAGGCGCCCAACCGTCCTTCGCGAACAGCCCCGCGACGGCGTCCCTGGCCTGCTTCGAGCCGGTAACGCTCCCTGGCCGCAGCGCCGCCGACAGGACGTCGTCACGCAGCAGCGGTTCCAGCGCCTTCCCGACCAGCGCGGTCTGCTCCGGGAGGACGGCGAAGTTGAGTTCGAGGTCGATCAGCGCGCCGCCAGGCTCGGCGAGTGCGGGCTCCAGCGGCGGCCTCGCGGCGCGGACGAACGTGCCGCGGCCGACCTCACCGACCACGACGCCTCTCCGGACGAGTTCGCCATACACCCTGGCGGCGGTCGAGTTCGCGATTCCGCGTTCGCGGGCGAACCTCCGCTGCGGGGGCAGCCGGTCACCCGGACGGAGCCTGCCGGCCTCGACATCGGCGGAGATCTCGTCCGCGACTATCCGGTAGTCCTCCACGCCTCATGATGTCATCGGCGGAGGTTGTGAGCCGACTGCGACCTACGGAACACCACAAAAGCGGACGCCTAGGTTAGCCTAACCTGCGTGGAGACCGTGGAAACCCTCATCGAGCAGAGCACGACGTCCCGCCTGCACGCGGACGCGCTGACGCTCGCCTACGACGGCCGGACCGTGGCCGAAGGCCTCGGGGTGGTCATCCCCGACCGGTCGTTCACCGTCATCGTCGGCCCGAACGCCTGCGGTAAGACGACCCTGCTGCGCGCGCTCGCGCGGATGCTCAAACCCCGCCAGGGTTCGGTGTTCCTCGACGGCCAGGTGATCAGCTCGTTCCCCGCCAAGGAGGTCGCGCGGCGGCTCGGCCTGCTGCCGCAGAGCTCGATCGCGCCCGACGGCATCACCGTCGCCGACCTCGTCGCCCGCGGCCGGTACCCGCACCAGCGCCTGCTGCGCCAGTGGTCCCGTGAGGACGCCACCGTGGTCGCGGCGTCCATGCGCGCCACCGGGGTCGACGACCTCGCCGAGCGACTGGTCGACGAACTGTCCGGTGGCCAGCGGCAGCGCGTGTGGATGGCGATGGCGCTCGCGCAGGAGACCGACCTCCTGCTGCTCGACGAGCCGACGACCTATCTGGACATCGCGCATCAGATGGACATCCTCGACCTGTGCGCGCAACTGCACCGGGAACAGGGCCGCACCCTGGTCGCGGTGCTGCACGACCTCAACCACGCGGCCCGGTACGCGACGCACATGATCGCGATGCGGGACGGAGAGGTCTTGGCGACCGGAGCACCCGAAGAGGTCGTGACCGCCGACAACGTCGAAAAGATCTTCGAGTTGCCGTGCCGGGTCATGCCGTGCCCCGAAACCGGGACGCCGCTGGTCATCCCGAAAGCCGGCCGCCGCGCCGCCTGATCGCGGGTAGATTGGCGGCGGAGGTGCCATGTCACAGCAACTGTGGTCCGAAGTGGACGAGTACCTGTCCGGGGTGCTCGTCCCGTCCGATCCCGCTCTCGAAGCCGCGCTGAAGGCCTCGGACGAGGCGGGGCTCCCCTCGATCGCCGTCGCGCCGAACCAGGGGAAGCTGCTCAACCTGCTGGCCAGGATGATCGGCGCGCGGTCCATCCTGGAGATCGGCACGCTCGGCGGCTACAGCACGATCTGGCTCGCGCGCGCCCTGCCGCCGCAAGGCAAGCTCGTCACCCTCGAATTCGACCCGAAGCACGCCGCCGTCGCGCGGGGGAACATCGACACGGCCGGGCTCGGCGGGCTGGTCGACGTTCGCGTCGGCAAGGCGCTGGACCTCCTGCCGTCGGTCGAGGGCCCGATCGATCTGGCGTTCATCGATGCCGACAAGGTCAACAACCCGGCCTACTTCGAAGCGGCACTGAAGATCGTCCGGCCCGGCGGCGTGATCGTGGTCGACAACGTCGTCCGCGGCGGCGCGGTGGCCAACGCCGCCAGCGAAGACCCGAACGTCCAGGGGATCCGGCGGCTGCACGAGATGATCTCCACCGAACCACGCGTCGACGCGACGGCGTTCCAGACCGTCGGCGCGAAGGGCTACGACGGGCTGACCATCGCGCTCGTGAAGTCCTGATCGGCACGCTGCCAGGTCGGCTCGTGAGTGGTAATGACGGTTAGAACCGTCATTACCACTCACGAGCCTTTACCGAGACGGCGCCAGAGTCGGTGCCGGAACCGCCCGCGTTGCGGCGGTTTCCGGCCACCGCACCGGAAGTCGTTGGTGATAGCCGCTCATGAAGCGCTGCCACATCTCGGCCGGGATCGTTTTGCCGGTCAGCTTCTCGCCGGCGGCGTCCCGCATCCGGCGCGGCTCGTCCGAGCCGACCCAGACCGCCGTCGAAAGCTGTGGTGTGTAACCGACCGCCCAGCCACCGGCGTTGTCGTCGGTCTCGTTGAACCGGACGTCGCCGGTCTTCAACGCCGCCGGGCGATCCGGCAGCCCCGTGATCAGCACACGGCTGATCGTGCCGGCGATCCGGCGGCTCAGCGCCTCGTCGTCGTCGAATCCGGGCACCTTGTCCGGCGGCCGCTCCCACACGATCTCGCCGTGCTCGTCCCGGATCTTCGACACCAGATGCGGGGTGGCGCGCATGCCCTCCGCGGCGAAGGTCGCGTAGGCACCGGCCATGTCGCTGGGCCGCAAGGGATACCGGCCGACCGCGATACCGGGTCCGATCAGGAACCCGTCCTTCTCGCGCAAGGTCACCGCGCCGTCGAGGGTCTCCGGGATGCCCGCCGCGCGGGCGCCGTTCCGGACCGTTTCCGCGCCGAGCCTCTTCGCCAGGTCGACGAACGGGCCCTGGGCGTCCTGTGCGAGCGCCTCGCGCAACGTGCACTTCCCGGCCTCACCGCACTGATCCTGGAACTTGAAGGTCTCACCGAGGAAGTCGACCTGTGCGGGTGGTTTCAGCGGCTCGTCCACGTTGACGCCCTGCCTGAGCCCGGCTGCGAGCGTGAAGGGGTGGAACGCCGAACCGGTGCCGTATGGAGTGCCCGCGTAATCGTGCACACTCCAGCCGCCGCCGTTGTAGGCACGGATGGCGCCGGTCCCGGGTTCGACGGCGACCAGCGAGGCGCGGAAGTGCTCCGGCTGCCCTTGCAGCCGTTCCTTGAGCACCTTCTCGGCCGAGTCCTGCGCACGCGGGTCGATGGTCGTCTCGACCTTCATCGCGCCGCCGCGGAGCCGGTCCAGCGGGAAACCGACCTGCTCCAACTCGGCGAGGACCTGCTGTTTGAGGTGGTACTTCTCGTAGGTGACGCGGCCGGCGCGGGTCTCCGACGGCGCCTGGATCGCGTCTTCCGGATAGGTCATCGTGACCGCTTCCGCCTGGCTGACGTACCCGCGGGCGACCAGTTTGTTCACCACGTACGACCAGCGCTTCATGGCGTGCTCGTGGGTGGAGGCGTACGGGTCGTGCACCGAAGGCGACTGGATCATCCCGGCGAGGAAGGCCGCTTCGCTCCAGGTCATCGAGTTGTCGAGCTTGCGGCCGAAGTAGGCGTTCATCGCCGACGCCGGGCCGTAGGTGCCACGGCCGAACGAGATGATGTTGATGTAGCTCTCGAAGATCTCCTTCTTGGTCTGCTGCTGGGTGATCTTCGTGGCGAGCACCAGTTCGGAGAACTTGCGGGTGAGGGTGGCGTCCTCGTTGCCGGTGGACTTCTTGATGTACTGCTGGGTGATCCCCGAGCCGCCGCCGACGCCGGTCACCAGCGCACGGCCGAGTCCAGTGAGGTCGAAGCCCTCGTTATCCCAGAAAGTCGGGTCCTCGGTCGCGACGATCGCGTCGCGCAGCTTCGGCGGGATGGCGTCGTAGGGCACGAAAAGCCGGTCACCGCCGGGCGGGACCACCTTGAGCAGTTCGGAACCGTCCGCGTTCTGCAGGACGACGGTCTTGTCGAGGTCGGCGAGCACTTCCTGGGGGCTGCGGACGTCGAGCAGGACGTACGCGATCCCGAACGCGGCGACCGGGATGCCGATCAGAAGGCCGAACGTCCAAGCGGCGATCCGGCGCCACCTGCGTTTCTTCCCTTCCGGCGCCGGGGTGGCCGTGGTCTCCGACTCGGGTGCGGTTTCGTCATCCGGGTTCTCCACGCCGGGTAAGACGGCCGACCGGGGGAAAAGGTTGTAAGAAAATCACCGGATCGTGTCCTGTCTCCCCGCGTTTCGTCCTCTGAATGCGGTAGTTGGCATCACGAACCACCGCATTCAGAGGACGAAATGCGGCGAGGGGTGACGGGCGGGGGTCAGGCGAGGAAGGCGCGAAGCAGTGAAGCGGTGCCTTCGACGTGCTCGGTCATCGCCCGGCGAGCCGCTTCGGGGTCCCCGGCGAGGATCGCGTCGACGATGGCCTCGTGCTGGGCGTTGGAATGCTCGAGGTTCGGTTCGAGCAGCGGGATCATGTCGAGCAGCTGGTTGACCCGCGTCCGCGCGTCGGCCATCGCCATGGTCAGCGAACCGGACGCGGTGACCTCGGCGATCGCGAGATGCAGCCGCGAATCCTTGCGCCGGTAATCGCCGAGGGAGGCGGCGGCGGCTTCGGCGAGCGTGCTGGTCAGATGCTGCCGGTCGGCCGGGGTGAGGGACCGCGACGCCGCCATCTCGGCGGAGCCGGTCTCCAGGACGTGCCGCAGGCCGAGCGCGTCCTCCAGGGTGGCGTTGTCGACCTTCCGCGCGTCGGCGGCGGGAGGATCGGGCAGGACGTCGTTGACGAACGTGCCGCCATAACGCCCGCGCCGCGATTCGACGTAGCCGGCGTCGGCCAGCGCGCGGATCGCTTCCCGCAGTGTCACCCGGCTGACGCCGAGCCGGTCGGCGAGTTCCCGTTCCGACGGCAGCCGCTCCCCCGCGCCCACCACCCCGAGCCGGATGGCCTGGAGCAGCCTTTCGACGGTTTCCTCGAAGGCGTTGCCCGCGCGCACCGGGCGGAACAGCGCGTCACCCGCGTTCACGACCGTGCTCGATTCCACCCCCCGAGTTTAGGCCGTCCGCGTTTCGTCCTCTGGTTGCGGTACTTGCGCACGCATGTACCGCAACCAGAGGACGAAATGCGCGGGGTCAGCATTCGATGACGTTGACGGCCAGGCCGCCGCGCGAGGTCTCTTTGTACTTCACGCTCATGTCGGCGCCGGTCTCACGCATCGTCTTGATCGCCTTGTCCAGTGTCACGATGTGCGAACCGTCGCCGCGCATCGCCATCCGAGCGGCGTGGATCGCCTTCGACGCGCCGACGGCGTTGCGTTCGATGCACGGGATCTGTACCAGCCCGCCGACCGGGTCGCAGGTCAGCCCCAGGTGGTGTTCGACGCCGATCTCGGCGGCGTTCTCCACCTGCGCGGGCGAGCCGCCGAGGACCTCGGTGAGCCCGGCGGCGGCCATCGCGCTGGCCGAACCGACCTCGCCCTGGCAGCCGACCTCGGCACCGGAGATCGAGCCCGTCTGCTTGAGGATCGAGCCGATCGCGCCCGCGGTGAGCATGAACGTCACGATGCCGTCGTCCGACGACCCGCGGATGAACCGCTGGTAGTAGTGCAGGACGGCGGGGATGATCCCGGCGGCGCCGTTGGTCGGGGCGGTGACGACGCGGCCGCCCGCGGCGTTCTCCTCGTTGACCGCCAGCGCGTACAGGCTCACCCAGTCCATCGCGTACAGCGGATCACCGACGCCGTCCTCGGCGAGCAGCTTCTCGTGCAACGCCTTCGCCCGGCGCGGCACCTTCAGCCCGCCAGGCAGGACGCCTTCGTGCTCGCAGCCGTTGCGCACGCATTCCACCATGACCTGCCAGATCTCCAGCAGGCCTTCACGGACCTCCTCGCGCGTACGCCACGAAAGTTCGTTGCGCAGCATGATCTCGCTGATCGGCAGCCCGGTGTCCTCGCAGTGCTTCAGCAGATCCGCACCGGTGCGGAACGGGAATTCCAGCCGAGTCGAGTCCTCGACGACGACGGTGTCGGTCTCGTAGGACTCGTCGCGGACGAAGCCGCCGCCGACGGAGTAGTAAGTCCGCTCGCGCAGCACCTTCCCATCGGCGTCGAACGCGCGGAAGATCATCCCGTTCGGATGCGCGGGCAGCGACTTCCGCCGGTGCATGGTCAGGTCGGTGTCCTCGACGAACACGATCTCGTGCTCGCCTCGCACCCGCAGCCAGCCCGATTCCCGGATCTCGGCGATCTTGCCCGGCACCGTTTCGGTGTCGATCTCCTCCGGACGCTCCCCGGAAAGCCCGAGCAGCACGGCCTTGTCACTGCCGTGCCCGAACCCGGTCGCGCCCAGCGAGCCGAAAAGCTCCGATTGGACGCGGGTCGTGGCGGGCAGGTCGCCGTCGGCGGCCAGACCGTCCACAAAGGTCAACGCCGCCCGCATCGGGCCCACGGTATGGGAGCTGGAGGGGCCTATGCCGATCGAAAACAGGTCGAAGACGCTGATCGCCATTGATCTGCCCTCCTTCCTATCTGGCCAGCAGTGAGCTGGCTTCCTGTGCTGCGGGGCCTTCGGCGGCCAAGTGGGCGAGGTTCTCCGACAACGCTTCACCACGATGGGCCTTGGTCTGCGCGAACAACCGCCCCGCCCGATACGACGACCGCACCAACGGTCCGGCCATCACACCCGCGAAACCCATCGCCTCGGCCGCGTCGGAATGCTCGACGAACTCCTCCGGCTTCACCCACCGGTCCACCGGATGATGCCGCGGCGACGGCCGCAGATACTGCGTGATCGTCAAGATCTCGCAGCCCGCGTCGACCAGATCCTTCATCGCCGGACCCACCTCGTCCGGGGTCTCACCCATACCCAGGATCAGGTTCGACTTCGTCACCAGACCAGCCTCACGCGCCTTCGTGATGACTTCCAACGACCGCGCGTACCGGAAACCGGGGCGAATCCGCTTGAAGATCCGCGGCACCGTCTCCACGTTGTGCGCCAACACCTCCGGCCGGGAGCCGAACACTTCGGCCAGCTGGTCGGGGTCGGCATTGAAGTCCGGGATCAGCAACTCGACGCCGGTGCCGGGGTTCAGCGCGTGAATCTGCCGCACAGTCTCGGCGTACAGCCACGCGCCACCGTCGGCCAGGTCATCACGCGCGACACCGGTCACCGTCGAATACCGCAAACCCATGGCCTGCACCGACTCCGCCACCTTGCGCGGCTCAGTCCGATCCAGCGCCGCCGGTTTGCCCGTGTCGATCTGGCAGAAGTCACACCGACGGGTGCACTGATCCCCACCGATCAGGAACGTCGCCTCACGGTCTTCCCAGCACTCGTAAATATTGGGGCAGCCCGCTTCTTCACAGACGGTGTGGAGACCTTCACGCTTGACCAGACCCTTGAGCTCGGTGAACTCCGGGCCCATCCGCGCGCGGGTCTTGATCCACGGTGGCTTCTTCTCGATCGGGGTCTGCGCGTTGCGGACTTCGAGCCGGAGAAGTTTGCGCCCCTCGGGGACCGCGCTCATCGGTTGAGGTCCGCGTACAGCGGGTGCTTCTTGGCCAGCAGTTCGACGCGGGCGGACAGCGACTGGCGCAGAGCCTCGTCGAAGTCGGGGCGCAGCGCCTCGGCGATGATGTCGCCGACCTCGGCGAAGTCCTCGGCGCCGAAGCCGCGGGTCGCGAGCGCCGGGGTGCCGATCCGCAGACCCGAGGTGACCATCGGCGGGCGCGGGTCGAACGGGACGGCGTTGCGGTTGACCGTGATACCGACCGAGTGCAGCCGGTCCTCGGCCTGCTGACCGTCCAAAGTGGAGTTGACCAGATCGACGAGCACCAGGTGCACGTCGGTGCCGCCGGTCAGAACGCGGACGCCCGCTTCGGCGCAGTCCGTGCGCGAAAGGCGGTCGGCCAAAATCTTCGCGCCTTCGAGCACCCGCTGCTGGCGCTCGCGGAACTCCTCGCTCGCGGCGACCTTCAGCGCGACGGCCTTGGCGGCGATGACGTGCTCCAGCGGGCCACCCTGCTGGCCGGGGAACACCGCCGAGTTGATCTTCTTGGCGAGTTCCTGGCGGCACAGGATGATGCCGCCGCGCGGGCCGCCGAGGGTCTTGTGCGTGGTCGTGGTGACGATGTCCGCGTACGGCACCGGACTCGGGTGCAGCCCGGCGGCGACGAGACCGGCGAAGTGCGCCATGTCGACCATGACCTTCGCGCCGACCTCGTCGGCGATGCGGCGGAACTCGGCGAAGTCGAGCTGACGCGGGTACGCCGACCAGCCCGCGATGATCAGCTTCGGCTTGTGTTCCTTGGCGAGCCGCTCGATCTCCGCGACGTCGACGATCCCGGTCTCTTTGTCGACATGGTAGGCGACGACGTTGTAGAGCTTGCCCGAGAAGTTGATCTTCATCCCATGGGTCAGGTGACCGCCGTGGGCGAGGTCGAGACCGAGGATCGTGTCACCGGGGTTGAGCACGGCGACCATGGCGGCGGCGTTGGCCTGCGCGCCCGAGTGCGGCTGGACGTTGGCGTGCTCGGCGCCGAACAGCGCCTTCGCGCGGTCGATCGCCAGCTGCTCGATGACGTCGACGTGCTCACAACCGCCGTAGTAGCGACGGCCGGGGTAGCCCTCGGCGTACTTGTTGGTCAGCACCGAACCCTGCGCCTCGAGCACGCCCACCGGGGCGAAGTTCTCCGACGCGATCATTTCCAGGGTCGACTGCTGACGGTCGAGTTCGGCGGCGACGGCCGCGGCGACCTCGGGGTCCACTTCGGACAGGGAGGAATTGAACATCTCAGCTCTCCTGGGTGAGCACGGCGTACGCCTGGGCGTCGAGCAGGGCGGGCACGTCGCCGGACAGACGCACCTTCAGGAGCCATCCTTCGGTGTAGGGGTCCGAGTTGATGACCTCGGGGGTGTCCGTTGTGGTCTCGTTCACCTCGACGACCTCGCCGTCCACGGGCGCGTACAGCTCGCTGACGGATTTGGTCGACTCGACCTCGCCGAACACCTCGCCGCCGGTGACCGTGTCACCGACCGAGGGGAGCTGGACGAACACGATGTCACCGAGCGATTCGGCGGCGAAGGCGGTGATGCCCACGGTGGCGACGCCGTCCTCGACGCGCAGCCACTCGTGTTCCTTCGTGTACTTCAGGTCCTGGGGGATGCTCATGGTCGTTCGAGGGCCTTTCAGGCGCGGGAGTAGAAGGGCAGGGCGACGACCTCGACGGGTTCGATCCGACCCCGGATGTCGACGGAGAGCTCGGTGCCGGGTTCGCTGTGTTCCCGGTCGACATAAGCCATGGCGATCGGGTAACCCAGGGTCGGCGAGAGGGCACCACTGGTGACCTCGCCGATCTCGGTCTCACCGGAAAGGACCGTGTAGCCGTGGCGCGGCGCACGGCGGCCGGAGCCCTTGAGCCCGACGCGCACCCGGGGAACGTCCTTCTTGGACAGTTCTTCGAGCGCGGCCTTGCCGACGAAGTCGCCGGGCTTTTCGAACTTGACGACGCGGCCGAGGCCTGCCTCGAACGGGCTCAGCTGGAGGCTCAGTTCGTTGCCGTACAACGGCATCCCGGCTTCCAGGCGCAGGGTGTCGCGGCAGGCGAGACCGGCCGGGAGCAGCCCGTGCGGCTCGCCCGCGTCGGTGAGGATGCGCCAGACGGCGGGCGCCTCACCGGCCGGGACGTACAGCTCGAAGCCGTCCTCGCCGGTGTAGCCGGTGCGGGCCAGCAGGACGTCGTGACCCTTCACGGCGGCCGGGACGCTCGCGTAGTACTTGAGCGCGCCGAGGTCGGCGTCGGTGACCGCGCCGAGGATCTCGACGGCCTTCGGGCCCTGGACGGCGATCAGCGCCACGTCCTCGGACTTGTTCTCCACGACCGCGTCGAAGCCGGAAACCCGCTCGGCCAGCGCTTCCGCGACCACGTCGGCGTTGCCCGCGTTGGCGACGACGAGGAACTTCTCCTCGGCGAGGCGGTAGACGACCAGGTCGTCCAGGACACCGCCGTTTTCGTCGCAGATCATCGTGTAGCGCGCCCGGCCCGGCTTGACGCCGGACAGGTTGCCGACCAGCGCGAAGTCGAGGGTGTCGGCGGCCTGCGGACCGGTCACCTCGATCTCGGCCATATGCGAGAGGTCGAACAGCCCGGCCGCCTCGCGGACGGCCTTGTGCTCCGCCAGTTCGCTGCTGTAGCGGATCGGCATCGACCAGCCCGCGAAGTCGGTGAACAGCGCACCCAGTCCTTTGTGGACTCCGTGCAGGGACGTCTCTTTCGACATCAAGTGCCTCAGTTCTCGTAGGCGTTGAGCGGCGGGCAAGAGCAGACGAGGTTACGGTCCCCTCGCGCACCGTCGATGCGGCGCACCGGGGGCCAGTACTTGGCCTTGCGATTCACTCCGGCGGGGTACACCGCCACTTCGCGGTCGTACGGCAGATCCCAGGCACCGACCAGGGTTTCCGCGGTGTGCGGGGCGTTGCGCAGCGGGCTGTTGTCCGCGGACCAGCGCCCCTGGGCGACGGCGTCGATCTCCGCGCGGATGGCGATCATCGCGTCGCAGAACCGGTCGATCTCACCGAGGTCTTCGGACTCCGTCGGCTCGACCATCAGCGTGCCGGCGACCGGGAACGACATGGTCGGGGCGTGGAAGCCGTAGTCGATCAGGCGCTTCGCGACGTCGTCGACACTGACGCCGGTCTCCTTGGTGAGCCCGCGCAGGTCGAGGATGCACTCGTGCGCGACCAGGCCGTCCTGGCCGGTGTAGAGCACCGGGTAGTGCTGGTTGAGGCGCTTGGCCACGTAGTTCGCGGCGAGGACCGCTACCTGGGTCGCGGCGGTGAGCCCGCCCGCGCCCATCATGCGGACGTACGCCCAGGAGATCGGCAGGATCGACGCCGAGCCGAACGGGGCGGCGCTGATCGGGCCGACACCGGTTTCGGGACCCGCCTTCGCCAGCATCGGGTGGTTCGGCAGGTACGGCGCGAGGTGTGCGCGGACCGCGACCGGGCCGACGCCGGGGCCGCCGCCACCGTGGGGGATGCAGAAGGTCTTGTGCAGGTTCAGGTGCGAGACGTCGCCGCCGAACTCACCCGGCTTCGCCAGGCCCAGCAGGGCGTTGAGGTTCGCGCCGTCGACGTAGACCTGGCCGCCCGCGTCGTGGACGATCTTGGCCAGCTCGTCGATGGCGTGCTCGTACACGCCGTGCGTGGACGGATACGTGACCATGATCGCGGACAGCGTGTCGCGGTGGGCGTCCACCTTCGCGCGCAGGTCGTCGAGGTCGACGTTGCCCTCGTCGGTGCACTTGACCACGACGACGCGCATCCCGGCCATGACGGCGGAGGCGGCGTTCGTGCCGTGCGCGGACGACGGGATCAGGCAGACCTCGCGCTCGGTCTGACCGTTGGCGTGGTGGTAGGCGCGGATCGCGAGCAGACCGGCGAGCTCGCCCTGGCTGCCCGCGTTCGGCTGCAGCGACACCTTGTCGTAGCCGGTGACCTCGGCCAGCCAGCCGGACAGCTGCTCGACCAGCACGTGGTAGCCCTCGGCGTCCTCGGCCGGGGCGAACGGGTGGATCCCCGCGAACTGGCGCCAGCTGATCGGCTCCATCTCGGTGGTGGCGTTGAGCTTCATCGTGCAGGAACCGAGCGGGATCATGCCGCGGTCGAGCGCGTAGTCGAGGTCGGACAGGCCGCGCAGGTACCGCAGCATCGCGGTCTCGGAGCGGTGCGAGTGGAAGACCTCGTGCGTGAGGTACTCGCTCTCACGGTCGAGGCCGGTGGGCAGCGCGCGGGCGCCTTCGGTGTCGGCGGCGTCGATGCCGAAGGCGTTGAGCACCTTGGCGATGATCGCGGGCGTGGTGACCTCGTCGACGGCGATGCGGACGTGGTCGGCGTCGACCGGGCCGAGGTTGATGCCGTGCTCGCGGGCCACGGCGACGACGGCCTCGGCCTGACCGGGCATACGGGCGAGAACGGTGTCGAAGAAGCCCTCGTGGACGACTTCGACGCCGCCCTTGCGGAGCGCGGCGGCCAGACCGGCGGCGAGTTCGTGGACGCGCGTCGCGATGCGCTTGAGGCCGTCCGGACCGTGGTAGACCGCGTACATCGCGGCCAGCACGGCGGGCAGGACCTGCGCGGTGCAGATGTTCGACGTCGCCTTCTCGCGACGGATGTGCTGCTCACGGGTCTGCAGGGCGAGGCGGTACGCGGGGTTGCCGTCGGCGTCGACCGAGACCCCGACGAGACGGCCCGGCAGCGAACGCTCCAGCCCGGCGCGGACGGCCATGTACCCGGCGTGCGGCCCGCCGTAACCGAGCGGGACACCGAAACGCTGGGTCGAACCGGCGGCGATGTCGGCGCCGAACTCACCCGGCGCGGTGACCAGCGTGAGGGCGAGCAGGTCGGCGGCGACGGTGTACAGCGCGCCGGCGGCCTTCGCGGTCTCGGAGATAGCGGAGTAGAAGCCCGCGCCACGCAGCACACCGGAGGCACCCGGGTACTGGACGA
Source organism: Amycolatopsis sp. NPDC034160 (assembly GCF_055575355.1). NCBI lineage: Bacteria > Bacillati > Actinomycetota > Actinomycetes > Pseudonocardiales > Pseudonocardiaceae > Amycolatopsis > Amycolatopsis sp. NPDC034160. The sequence continues at coordinate 114,439 of NZ_JBVISU010000003.1, forward strand.
CGACGCCGAAGAACTCCTCGGGCAGGCCGGTGAGCAGGTCGCGGACCTCGACCTCGACGCCCATCGCCTCGGCGCGGGTGCGCACGACCGCGATGGTCTGCGGCAGGCACTCGGCGTCGAGGACGACCTTGTTGGACTTCGCCTTCGACACGCGACGCATCAGCATGACGGCCTCGGCGACGGCGGTGGACTCGTCGAGCAGGGAGGCGTTCGCGGTGGTGAGACCGGCCAGCTCGGAGACCATGGTCTGAAAGTTGAGCAGCGCTTCGAGACGGCCCTGCGAGATCTCCGGCTGATACGGCGTGTACGCCGTGTACCAGGCCGGGTTCTCCAGCACGTTGCGGCGGATGACCGCCGGGGTGACCGTGTCGTGGAAGCCGAGGCCGATCATCTGCGTCATCGGCTTGTTGAGCGCGGCGAGCGCGCGAAGCTCGGCGATGGCGTCCTCTTCGGACGCGGCGGGGGGAAGTTCGAGGTCACGGGTGACCCTGATCGCGGACGGCACGGCGGCCTGCACCAGGGCGTCGAGGCTGCCATAACCGACCTCGGCGAGCATCTTGGCCTGCTCGGACTCCGAGGGGCCGATGTGCCGGTCGTCGAAGGACGTACTGGTCAAGGGAGCTCCTTGGGTCAGGCGCCGGATAGACCGGTGCGCTGGGAACTCCCCCTCTGTCATGGCACCTGAGAGTTTCACCGCACAGTGATGCGGCTTTCACCTTGGGTGAGACGCACTTGCGCGCCTGCTTTCCAGAGTGGCCTCGCGGAAGCGGTAGTGGATACCTGAGAGATTCCGGGGAGTTTGCTCCTTCGGTGCCCCACCACGTTCGTGAGGGCTCTCCCGCTCCAGCTCAACGGCCCTGTCTGTAGTTGTGCGCACACCGTACCTGGCGTGTTCGGCGCGCGTCTACTTCAGGCCGACCACGTCACTTGTGTCATTCGCCCGGACACCCGACGTGCCCGGGCGCGTCCGGAGCGATCAGGCGTTCTCCATCATCATCTCGGCGGTGATGGTGCCGCAGAGCTCGGCACAGCGCGTCATCATGTCGGCGGCGTCGGCGAGTTCGGCGTCACCGGTCTTGGCGCACTCCTGGGCGCACATGCGCATCATCTGGGCGGCCAGGCCGCACATCTTCGCGCACATGCGCATCATTTCGAGGTCGGCGACCATGGCCGAGCAGCGCATCATCATGTCGGCGCTCATCCGGGACATGTCCGCGCAGGTCACCATCATCATCCCGAGCTTGGCGCCGCCGACCTCCATGCAGCGCGTCATCATCTCCTCGCACCGGACGTGACACTCGTTGCACAGGTCGATGCAGTCACGCATGGCGGTGCTCATCTGGCGGGTCATTTCCGTGCCTCCGCTGTTCCGGGATCGGGAGCCGGACGGCTCCCGCGTCCCAGACCTACAGCGCAGGTCAGCGGCGCGCCATCCCGGCCACCGGGACGAGTGACGGCCGCGTTGGTCGTGAGTGGCGATTCGGGTTGGAGCCCGAATCGCCCCTCCCGACCCACACGCCCCACCCCGACCCCGGCCCCCCCCCCCTCGGTGCCTCAAACACCCCTCCCCCCCAGAACATT
>NZ_JBVISU010000003.1:116029-130996 GCF_055575355.1 Amycolatopsis sp. NPDC034160
CGAAAACCAAGGTAGTCGGCGCCCCGCCCCGCCACCGGGAAAAAGGACCGCCTCGGTGGGTCGTGGGGGGCGATTCGGGTTAGAGCCCGAATCGCCACTCACGACCAACGCGCCCACTCCCGATCCGGACCCACCCGCCGTAGGTACCTAAAACACCCTTCCCATCAGGAACGTGGCGCCAGGATCACGACCGCGGTCTCGGTCGACCACCGCGCCGCGCACCCGTCCAGGTCCTTGTCGATCTCGCGCCACGCCGCCCACAGCCGCTTTCGCTCGGCGCCTTCGGCGATCCGGCCCGTCACCGAGCGCGGCTCGCCGTCGACGACGGCTTCGGCGGCCGGTCGTGCCTGGAGGTTGAGCCACCAGGCGAGGCGGACGAACCAGCGGGGAGGAACCCGGGGAGGGCGTTCTGACATGACGCCAGCCTTCGCCTGCCGACCAGCAAGCGATAGGGACTCAGGTCCCTAGGCCACTCACAGAGGCGTGACGTAGGCACCCGAGATACCGCCGTCCACCAGGAACTGCGAAGCCGTGATGAACGAGGCGTCGTCACTGGCCAGGAACGCGACCGCGGCCGCGATCTCCTCCGGTTCCGCGAACCGTCCGACCGGCACGTGCACCAGCCGTCGCGCGGCCCGCTCGGGGTCCTTCGCGAACAGTTCCTTCAGCAGCGGCGTGTTCACCGGCCCCGGGCACAGCGCGTTGACCCGGATGTTCTCCCGCGCGAACTGCACGCCCAGTTCCCGGCTCATCGCCAGCACGCCGCCCTTGGACGCGGTGTAGGAGATCTGCGACGTCGCCGCGCCCATCACCGCGACGAACGACGCCGTGTTGACGATCGAGCCCTTGCCCTGCCGCCGCATATGCGGCAGCACGGCCTTGCAGCACAGGTAGACCGAGGTCAGGTTGACCTTCTGCACCTTCTCCCACGCGTCGATCCCCGTGGTCAGGATCGAGTCGTCCTCCGGCGGGGAGATGCCGGCGTTGTTGAACGCGACGTCGACCGAGCCGAAAGTGTCCACAGTGGTCTGGAACAGGGCCTCGACCTGCTCGGCGTCGGTGACGTCGGTCGGCACGAACAGGCCACCGACCTCGTCGGCCGCGGCCTTGCCCACGTCGGCGGAGATGTCACCGATGACGACCTTCGCGCCCTCGCTCACCAGCCTGCGGGCGGTGGCGAGTCCGATACCGCTGCTGCCGCCGGTGATGACCGCGACGCGGCCTTCGAAACGCTGCACCATTGCTCTAGTCCTCCGTGCTGATGAAAACATTCTTGGTCTCGGTGAAGGCATCCACGGCGTCCGGGCCGAGTTCGCGGCCGAGTCCGGACTGCTTGAACCCGCCGAACGGAGTCCAGTACCGGACGGACGAATGCGAGTTGACCGAGAGGTTCCCGGCTTCGACGCCACGCGCGACCCGGAAGGCACGGCCGACGTCGCGGGTCCAGATCGAGCCGGACAGGCCGTACTCGGTGTGGTTGGCCATGGTCACCGCGTCCGCCTCCCCGTCGAACGGGACCACCGCGACGACCGGGCCGAAGATCTCGTCGGCGGCCAGCGGATGCCGCAGGTCCGGCGGGGTGACGACGGTCGGCGGGAACCAGTAGCCCGGCCCGTGCGGCGCGCTCCCCCGGAACGCCACCGGCGCGGACTCGCCCACATAGGACGAGACCTTCGCGTGCTGCCCGGCCGAGATCAGCGGCCCCATCTCGGTCGTCTCCAGCCGGGGATCCCCGACGACGACGCCGTTCACGGCGGGTTCGAGCAGTTCCATGAACTTCTCGTACACGCTCGCCTGCACCAGGATCAGCGACCGCGCGCAGCAGTCCTGCCCGGCGTTGTCGAACACGCCGTACGGCGCCGTGGCGGCGGCCTTCTGCAGGTCGGCGTCGGCGAACACGATGTTCGCGTTCTTGCCGCCCAGTTCCAGGGTCACCCGCTTCACCCGCGCGGCGCAGCCGGCCATGATCTGCTTGCCGACCTCGGTGGAGCCGGTGAAGACGACCTTTCCTACCGCGGGATGGTCCACGAAACGTCGTCCCACCACGGATCCCTTGCCGGGGAGCACCTGGAAGACGTCCTCGGGGATCCCCGCCTCGCGGGCGAGGTCACCGAGCCGGAGCGCGGTCAGCGGGGTGAGTTCCGCCGGTTTGAGCACGACGGTGTTCCCGGCGGCGAGCGCGGGCGCGAAACCCCAGCCCGCGATGGGCATCGGGAAGTTCCACGGCACGATCACCCCGACCACGCCGAGCGGCTCGTGGAACGTCATGTTCACGCCGCCGGGCACCGGGATCTGCTTGCCGCTCAACCGTTCCGGCGACGCCGAGTAGTAGGTCAGCACGTCGCGGACGTTGCCCGCCTCCCAGCGCGCGTTGCCGATCGTGTGGCCCGCGTTGGCGACTTCCAGCTGGGCGAGGTGCTCGATGTCGGCGTCGACCGCGTCGGCGAACCGGCGCAGCAACCGTGCCCGATCGCCGGGGGCCACCGCACGCCAGGCGGGGAACGCCGCCTGGGCGCGGGCGATCGCCGCGTCGGTCTCCTCGGCCGAGGTCAGCTCGACCGACCTCACCACCTCTTCGGTGGCGGGGTTGATGACCTCGAAGGTGGTCACTTCGTCTCCTTCGCCGCTGCTACGAGGGCCTCGAAAAGCCTGATGTCGTCGGGGTTCTGTTCCGGATGCCACTGGACGCCGAGGACGAACCCGTCGCCGGGCAGTTCGGCCGCCTCGATGGTGCCGTCGGCGGCCCAGCCGACCGCGACCAGCCCGTCGCCGAGCTTGTCGATCGCCTGATGGTGGTAACACGGCACCTTGGTCTCGGTGCCGAGGATCGACGCGACCCGGCTGCCCTCGGCAAGGGTCACCGTAGTGGTGCCGAAGGTCGCGGGCGCGGGCTGGTGATCGCGAGTGTCCAAAGTGTCCGGGAGATGCTGGGTGAGCGTCCCGCCGAGCGCGACGCTGAGCACCTGTAATCCCCGGCACACGCCGAGCACCGGCTTGCCGTCGGCCAGAGCGGACCGCAGGAGACCGAACTCGAAGGCGTCCCGATTCGGCCGGAGATAGGTCGTCGGATGCTGCTCCTGGCCGTATCGCGCCGGATCGACGTCGGCGCCGCCGACCAGTACGAGACCGTCCACAGCGGACACCAGCCGGTCGTGCGCGTCGCTCACCGGGGGCAGCAGGACCGGGACCCCGCCCGCCGCGACTATGCCGTCGACGTAGACCCGATGCAGCAGCGCCGCCTCGGTCTCCCACACGAGGAACTTCGCGGGCTCCAGATAGGACGTGAGACCGATGACGGGTTCACAGCCGTTCGAAGCCACGGATCCTCTCCCAGTCGGTGACGGCGGCGTCGTAGGCGGCGAGTTCGACCTTCGCCGCGTTCAGATAGTGATCGACGACCTCGTCCCCGAACGCGGTCCTGGCGAGCGTGCTCCGGTCCAGCAGCGCGGCGGCCTCCCGCAGGGTGGTCGGCACGGTCGGCTTGCCGGAGCCGTAGGCGTTGCCCTGGAACTCCGGCTCCAGCTCCAGTTCGTTCTCGATACCGTGCAATCCGGCCGCGATCAGCGCGGCCACGGCGAGGTATGGGTTCACGTCGCCGCCGGGCACCCGGTTCTCGGTGCGGAGCGATTCGCCGTGGCCGACGACGCGGAGCGCGCACGTGCGGTTGTCGGTGCCCCACGCGACGGCCGTCGGCGCGAAACTGCCCGGGACGAAACGCTTGTAGGAGTTGATGTTCGGCGCGAGGAAGTAGGTCAGCTCCCGCAACCCGGCGAGCTGACCGGCGAGGAAGTGCTCCATCAGCGGGGAGAACCCGCCGGGGCCGTCACCGGCGAGCACGGCCTCTCCCTCGGCCGAGCGCAGGCTGATGTGGATATGGCAGGAGTTGCCCTCGCGTTCGTTGTACTTCGCCATGAACGTGAGGCTCTTGCCCTCCAGCGCGGCGATCTCCTTCGCCCCGGTCTTGTAGACGCTGTGGTTGTCGCAGGTGGTCAGCGCGTCGGTGTACCGGAACGCGATCTCGTGCTGGCCCGGGTTGCACTCGCCCTTGGCCGATTCGACGTACAGCCCCGCGCCGCCCATGTCGTTGCGGATCCGGCGCAGCAGCGGCTCGATCCGTGAGGTGCCGAGCATCGAGTAGTCGACGTTGTACTGGTTGGCCGGGCGAAGGCCCTGATACCGCTTGTCCCATGCGGATTCGAAGGTGTCGTCGAAGACGATGAACTCCAGTTCGGTGCCGACGTAGGCGGCGAGACCGAGCGCGGCGAGCCGGTCGAGTTGCCCGCGCAGGATCTGGCGGGGCGAAGGGGCCACGGCCCCGCCTTGCACCCGTTCGAGGTCGGCGAGGACGAGGGCGGTGCCTTCCTGCCACGGGAGCAGGCGCAGCGTCTCGAAGTCCGGGCGCATGACGAAGTCGCCGTAGCCGGTCTCCCAGGAAGACATCGCGTAGCCGTCGACGGTGTTCATGTCGACGTCGACCGCGAGCAGGTAGTTGCACGCTTCGGTGGCGTGCGGGACGACCTCTTCGAGGAAGTACTCGGCGGCACAGCGTTTGCCCTGCAGCCTGCCCTGCATGTCGGTGATCGCGACCAGCACCGTGTCGACGGTGCCGTCCTCGACCAGTTCCCGGAGCCGATCCAGCGTGAGCATGCCGCGCCTGTTCGCCATCAGCCTCACCTAAAGGTTCGAAGCGGTACCTTTGCGGCTTCTTCCTACCGGGTCGGTCTGCCTAGGTCAACCCAGTCAATGGTATGTTTCGTTATCCATTGCGGTTGGTAGTTGATCCCTGGGCGGATTGTCTGCGATGCCCGGCTGAGAAGATGCTGTGAATCCCGCGTATCGGGAGGAGATCCGCACATCCGGAACGTTGTACGGATCAAGAGAGGTGAGAAGGAATGACACAGGCATTCACGCAGCAGACCACGTTCACCGAGCCCCGGGGACGGGCTCAGCTCCCGACGCTGCCCAGCGGGTGGCCGATCGGCTCGTACGAGTCGTACTCCGAAGCGCAGCGTGCCGTCGACCACCTCGCGGGAACGGACTTCCCGATCACCGACGTCACGATCGTCGGTGTCGAACCGATGCTGGTCGAGCGGGTCGCCGGGCGGATGGGCTGGAGCAAGGTACTGACCAGCTCGGCGCTGTCGGGCGCGATGTTCGGTATGTTCCTCGGCCTCGTGCTGAGCCTGCTGAACCCGGGCGCCGGACTGGTGCCGATCTTCGTCGGCCTCGTCGGCGGTATCGGGTTCAACCTGTTGTTCGGCGCGCTGGGGTACGCGACTTCGAAGAACAAGCGCGGTTTCGTCTCGCAGAGCCAGCTGGTCGCCCGGCGTTACGACGTCCTGGCCCAGCCGCGCAACGCCGAGAAGGGCCGCGCCCTGCTGGCCGACCTGGCCGCCAGGAGCGCGTTCCTCCGCTGAACCTCACATCTGCGTTTCGTCCTCTAAATGCGGTAGTTCGCGCTCGCGACTACCGCATTTAGAGGACGAAACGCGCGCGAAATGGGTGGAGGCGCCCCCGACAGCCGCCTCCACCCAGTCCACCTAGCGCGTCGGCTGGGTGGAGTTCGACGGCGGGGACGCAGGGGAAGACGGCGGGGCCGGCGAAGCAGGCGGCACCGGCGCGCCCTTCGGGATCGCCGCGCTGAACGGGACGTCGGTCCTCTCCTGGCAGTAACCGCGGTAACCGTTGTAGCCGTTGAGGTTTCCCTCGTCGTCCTGGACACCCCGGTCGACCCGCGGACGCGGATAGCGGTTGTCGTCGCCGACCTTCCGCTTCTCGCCCGTGCTCCGCTCACAGGCGTACCGGGTCGTGCTGAGCGGACGCCCCTCCTCGTCGTAGAGGTAGATTTCGGTCAGCGGCTTGCCCTCGCCGTCGAACGCGTAGATGTTCTCCACGCTCTGGCTGCCGTACATCAACTGCGGATTGCCGTAGTTGTCGTTGTAGTTCGGCGTATAGCCGCTATACGGCGAACTGTTGCCGTAAGACCGCTTCGCGATCAGATCGACCGCCGCGCCCGCACCACCGAGCATGCTGCCGATGACGAACGCCGAGACCGGCACGGCCAGCCACAGCAGCCGCCGGTCGGCCTTCAACCGCGGCCCCGCCCAGACCACCGCGACGGCCGCCAGCAGCATCAGCGGTAGCAGCAAGACGGCCTCGGTGTCGCGGAGCACGAGCAGCAGGCCGAACACGACCAGCACCGCCGCGCACAGCACCCACCACGCCGGCTTGAGCGTGCGGAAGTAGTTCAGTCCCTTGCCGTTCCGATTGGCCTGGAACGACGTCGTGATCTCGCGAAGCTTGACCATCTCGGGCAGTTCCGCGATCGGGGCGACCCCCTTCCGGACCACGTAGGCCACGCTGATCGCGAGTACCGGCGCGACGAAAAGCAGCCCCAGCAACGGTTCCACCCGCACCGACACCGCGGCCGCGAAGCCGAACAACGCGAACCCGCCGACGGAGAACACCAGGCCCCAGAACGCGAACCGCGCTCCGCCGATCCCGGTTTTCGCCTTCAGCACGGTGTCCTTGTCGCCCGCGTCGGCCGGACGCGGCGGGTAGCCACCGGACGCCCGCAGTTCCGCGGCGTAGCTCTCGGGGCTGCCCAGACGCTCGATCAGCGCCTCGACTCGCGCGTTGTCCCCCAGCTCCGCCTCCATCTCCGCGAGATGAGGACGGACGTCTTCGAGGATCTCCTCGACTTCGCTCTCGGGCAGGTCGGCGAGCGCGCTCCTGACCCTCGCCAGATACACCCGCACGGCGGTCGGATTCTGCGTGCTCATGCTGCCTCTCCCAACAGGCTGTTCATTGTCGTGGCGAAACTTCGCCAGGTCTGCCCCGACTCTTCGAGGCGTTGACGACCCGGTTCGTTGAGGCTGTAGTACTTGCGGTGCGGGCCTTCTTCACTCGGCACCACGTACGACGTCAGCAGGCCCGCCTTGTACAGCCGCCGGAGCGTCCCGTACACCGAGGCGTCGCCGACTTCCTGCAACCCCGCGACGCGAAGTCTTCGGAGCACGTCGTAGCCGTAGCCGTCCTCTCCGCGAAGTACCGCGAGAACGGCGAGGTCCAGCACGCCTTTGAGTAGCTGACTGATCTCCACAGTCGCGTCCCTCCCAGTCTTACGCAACAGAAGGTACCACGCACTGCACAGTAGTGCGCACGGCGGAAGCCACTTGCGTCCATCGAGTGGTTCATGGGTTACTTAGTTCAGTAATGAACCACCGCACCCGGCATGGGTGCACGACTCTGGGGACGGAGGTGTCGTGCTCGACGAAGGAACACCCCTGTTCGTGCAGATCGCCGAACAGATCGCCGACGACATCGCCGAGGGAAGCCTCCCCGAGGGGGAACGCGTGCCGTCAACCAATGAACTCGCCGCCTTCTACCGGATCAATCCGGCGACGGCGGCCAAGGGGATCAACGTGCTCGCCGACGACGGCCTGCTCGAGAAACGGCGCGGCATCGGGATGTTCGTGGCCGCCGGAGCACGGGAGAAGCTGCTCACCGACCGGCGGAAACGGTTCGCCGAGCAGTACCTCGACCCGATGCTCGTCGAAGCGAGGCGTCTCGGCATCGACGACGAAACCCTGATCTCGCTCATCCGCGGGAACGGACACCGGAACGGAGGACCCGCCGCATGACGCCGACCATTTCCACGACCGGCCTGACCCGGCGCTACGGCGACCACGTCGCACTCGGCGACGTCTCCGTGGACATCGCCGAAGGCAAGATCACCGGACTGCTCGGCCGCAACGGCGCGGGCAAGAGCACCTTCCTGCGCATCGTCACCGCACAGGAGTTCGCCAGCGCGGGCACGGTCCGCGTATTCGGCGAAAGCCCGGTGGAGAACGAACGGGTGCTCCGGCGCCTCGTACTCGTCCGCGAGGACCAGCAGTTCCCGGACTTCAAGGTGCGGCACGCCCTCTCGGCGGCGTCGTGGTTCTACCCGAACTGGGACGCCGAACTGGCCGACACGCTGCTGCGCGACTTCGACCTTCCGCTGAAGCGGCCGGTCAAGAAGCTCTCCCGCGGGATGCGCTCCGCGCTGTCCATCACCATCGGACTGGCGGCGCGGGCGGAACTCACGCTGCTCGACGAGCCCTACGCGGGCCTCGACGCCGTCGCGCGGCAACTGTTCTACGACCGGTTGCTCGACGACTATTCGGCCCATCCGCGCACGGTGCTGCTCTCCACGCATCTGATCGACGAGGTGGCCGATCTGCTGGAGCACGTCGTGATGATCGACAAGGGCCGGATCGTCCTCGACGCGCCCGCCGACGACCTGCGCGGCACGGCCGCCACGATCACCGGCCCGGCGACGGCGGTGGAGGACTTCGTCGCCGGACGCCGGGTCCTGCACCGCCGCAAGATCGGTTCGCGGGCTTCGATCACCGTCGCCGACGCGCTCGACGCCGCGGCGAAAGCGCGGGCACAGGCGCTGCACCTGAAGCTGGAACCGTTGTCACTACAGCAATTGATGGTGCACACCTCCAACGGGCAGATCGCCGAGGAGGCATCCGCATGAACACCCTGATCAAGGTCGCGCGCTATCACCTCGTGGACCGGCTCCAGTACCTCATCCTCCCGATCGGCGTCACGCTCTTCGCGTTCCTGGTGAACCTCACCATTTTCGCGACACTGCAAGAGAACAAGGAGAACTACTCTGGCGGTCTGTTCACCCTTTTCGTGTTCATGTTCGTGTGTGGCGCCTTGAGCATGACGAAGTCACTGCCGTTCGGGCTCGCGCTAGGCGTGTCGAGGCGGTCGTACTACCTCGGCACGATCCTGCTGGTGGCCGGATTGTCCGTGCTGTACGCGGTGGGGATCGCCGTGTTGCAAGTGATCGAGAAAGCGACCGGAGGCTGGGGATTCGGCCTCAACTACTTCCGGGTGCCCTGGCTGCTCGACGGCCCCTGGTACCTGACGCTGCTCACGGCGTTCGTGCTGCTGACGCTGATGTTCAGCTACGGAATGTGGTACGGCTTGATCTACCGGCGCGCCGCGGTGCTGGGTGTCGTCTTGTTCGGCGCCGCGCAGGTCCTGGTGCTGCTGGGAGTGGTGCTGATGCTCAGCTGGACCGATTCCTGGTCCAAGATCGGTTCGTTCTTCAGCACGCTGACCGTGGGCGGCATGACCGGGGTGCTCGCACTGCTGGTCTGCGTCGCCGGAGCAGGCGGGTTCGCCACGATGCGCCGCGTCACCGTCTGAAGTCCTTTCACAGCAAGGAGTTCCGTCATGAACGTGACTCATGTGGTGTTGTCGGTGCTGCTGGCCGCGCTCTTCGCCGTACTGGGGGTGGCGAAGATCCTGCGTCAGCCATCGTTGATCTCCCGGACCGAGAGGCTCGGCTTCTCGGTCCGGGAGATCCAGGGGATCGGTGCGCTGGAGATCGCCGGGGCGGCGGGCCTGGTGGCCGGATTCTTCTGGGCGCCGCTCGGGATCGCCGCGGCGATCGGCCTGATGGCGTTGCTGATCGGGGCGGCGATCTCGCATCTGCGGGCGGGTGACGGGATCAAGGACGTCGCCCCGCCGATCTGGCTCGCGCTGGTCTCGGCGGCGGCCGCCGTTACCGCGCTCGTTTCAGCTTATTGAGGGGCAAAGCAAATATGGCGTGATCGGCTCGTTGCCGTGAAGGTCCCCTTGCTTACCCTGAAGGTAGCGAAGGGGGGCCTTCGCTACTTGGCCGCAGTCCAGCACTCCCCGCTGAGACTCGGCGCATCCTTGGTTGTCCACAAGGGACACTGTCAGACAACCCCGTGTCTGCTTTAGGCCTGCATGTGCGGTTTCGGGTCGGGTCGTGAGTGCTGAATAGGGTTAGAACACCATTTGACACTCACGACCCCCTCAGGAAACCACGCATACTGCTCAAGTCGGACATCTGCCCGCCAGAAGCGTCCTTGTGGACAATTTGCCCTCGTCCCGGCTGCCGTCACCGCGATCGTTTCGGCTTAAGCGGCAAGCGTTTCCCGGGCCCGGTCGCGAATGCGTCCGACCACGGTCGACCGTCGCCAGGCGCGCGTGACCTCCACCAGCCACGCCGCTTCGGTGGCGATGTCCGGCTCGTCGAGGTAGGTCGCCGGAACGTCGTCGGGGGCGTACCGGCGGCCCGTCTCGGCGGCGACGAGCGCGGCGGCCAAGGCCGCGGCCTCGATCGTCGCGGGCACGCGGGCTTCGGGGATCTTCGCCTTGCGAGCCTCGGCTTCCGCGACCAGCGGCACGTCCGGATCGAAGTACGGGCGCAGCGCGAGGTGGCCGTCCCGGATCTCGATGACCCTGCGGTACAACGCGAACTCGACGCCGCCCGGCATACCGGGGCCAGGGTCCAGCGCGATTCCCGGGACGGCATCGCGCATCGCGATCCACAACGGTTCGATCCGGCGGTAGGTCCGGTACGTGCCGAGCAGGCGGAACGGCGTCGCCAGCGCCGGCCCCCACACGCTGAGCGTCGCGCCCGCCCCGGCGAGCCCGACGCTCAGCGCCGCCAGAATCGACGAAACCGTTTCCTCACCGGCGTTCACCGCACCGGTGGTGGCGAGGATGTAGATGTCGTCGACGTCCCAGAAGGTCCACCCCAGCGCGGCGACCCCGCCACCGACGAGCAACCACAGCCCGATGCGGAGCGGCCCGGGGTCGGCGTGGCGGGCGAAACGGGCGAAGACGATCGAGAAGGTCAGCAGGCTGATCAGCCCATAAACAAGGAAGAGCAAGTTGTACGCGACGAACCAGCCGAGCTTGCCGGGCCCGGCGGCGGTGTGCTCGCCGACGCGATAGCTGTCGGACAAGAAGAAGAGCGCGGTTTCGGCGACGACCACGAGCCAGGAAAGCACCGCGTGCCACCCCATCCGCTTGCCCTCCCCCAGCTTCAGCGAATGCGCGAACGCGACCGCGAAGCCCATCGCGCCGATCTTGAGCAGATCGGCCGCGAGATTGACCAGGCTGCCGATGGGTTCCTCGATGCCGACGGCGTTCTCCATCGCCGGTGTGAGCAGCATGATCCCGCCGGCGATGCACATCCCGAAGCCGCTGAGGAACCACATCCGCCGCAACGGCTGGGTATGGCGTGCCTGGATCAGCTTGTAACCGAAGCCCGCGAAGGCCACCACGCAACAGAAGTACGCGATGGTCTCGGTCATGGCAGGCGTCGCTTCCGGCTGCCGAAGAGATTGTCGACCCTGGCCATCCCGCCGGCGAGGTCGCTTCCGCTCTCGTCGGTAGGCGCCGTGCCGCGCACCGCCGTCCTGGCGACCCGTTGTGCCAGCAAGCTGGCGAGCAGTTCGGCCTCTTGTTCCTCGACGGCGCTGTAACTCGTGCGGCCCAGAACACGGCGGACGAGTTCGGGCGACAGGTTCGGCATGAGGGCCTTGCTGGCGGCGGCGTCGAGCGCGATGCCGTCGGCGCCCGCGTCGGAGCCGACGTGGCCGCACAGCAGATGGCCTACCTCGTGCAGCAGGATGTGCCGCCGGTGCAGGGCGGTGGTGTTGGTCGGGTAGAGGATGTAATCCGCGCGCTCGGTACTCATCAAGAGTCCGCACGGACCGCTGGAGGGGACGTCGACCTGCATCAACTCGATCGGCCGTCCGCGTTCGGCGGCGAGTTCGGCGATGAAGGCCTCGGCGTCGAAGGGTTCGGGAAGGGAGACGCCGTCGGCGAGACTCCGGCAGCGGCGCCACAACTCCTTACGGCGGCGGTCCACTTCACGCCTCCCTCTTCGTGCCGCCCCGTCCGGATTCCCTGCGGGCGATCGCGTCGATCATGTCACTGATGGTGTCGAGTCCATCGGGGGAAAGTGTTACGGCCCGCAGCGCGACGTCGCGGACACCGGCGTCACGGAGGGCACCGAGAAGGGCGAGTTCCTCGGCGATCTTGGCGCTCTGCTCGTCGTCGAAGAAGTACGCCGGCGAGACGCCGAAGAACTGGGCCAGCGCCTCGAGATGGCGTTTCGTGGGGTTGTCACGGCGGCCGGTGCGCAACTGCCACAGGTAGGTCGTCGAAAAGCTCTCGCCGGTGGCCTCTCGGCAAGCCTTGGCGACCTCTTCGTGACTGTACGGCTCGCGATCGGGTCTCAGCACGATCTGGAACAGCTTGTCGATCTTTTCGGCGAGCGTCGTCTTGCCGGGCTCGGTCGCGGCCACCATCCCACTCCCTACATGTCGTGCCCGTTCATGCTAGTTGACGCCACACCCGCGCCGTACACGACAGTTTTCACCTCACGCGCGGCCGCGGCTGGCAACGCGGGCACGAAAAGGACGAACGGTTCATGAAGGGATCGCGCCGGATCGGCGTCCCGCATCGGCCGCAGGGCAGGCCTTCCTGGCCGTAGGCGTCGAGAGAACGGTCGAAATACCCGGACTCGCCGTTGATGTTGACGTACAGCGCGTCGAACGACGTCCCGCCCGCGACGAGCGCGGCGGCCATCACCTCGCTCGCGGCGGTGAGGACCGTGCGGCCCTGGGCCGCGGTGAGCCTGTCGGTCGGCCGGGCCCAGTGCAGCTTCGACCGCCAGAGGGCTTCGTCCGCGTAGATGTTGCCGATACCGGAGACGAGGGTCTGGTCGAGCAGGGCGCGTTTGAGCTCGGTCCGCCGCGAGCGCAGCGCGCGGACGGCCTGGTCGAGGTCGAACCGCGGGTCCATCGGATCGCGGGCGATATGCGCGATGGTGGTGGGCAGCGCCGTCCCGTCGACCTCGGTGAGTTCCGCGAGGGCGAGACCGCCGAAGGTCCGCTGGTCGACGAAGCGTAGCTCGGGACCGTTGTCGGCGAAGCGGAAACGCACGCGAAGGTGCTTCTCGTCGGGCGCGTCTTCGGGTTGGACGAGCATCTGGCCGCTCATCCCGAGATGGGCGAGCATGGCCTGGCCGTCCGAAAGATCGAGCCAGAGGTATTTGCCGCGACGGCGGGCGGCGGTGATCTTGGTACCGGAAAGCCGTCCGCTGAAGTCCTCGGCGCCGAGTTCGTGACGGCGGATCGCGCGGGCGTGCAGAACTTCGACCTCGGTGATCGTCCGACCGGAGACGTGCGCCTCCAGTCCGGCGCGGACCACCTCGACCTCGGGGAGTTCGGGCATGACGTCGATTCTCCCACCGGCCCTCGTGAGTGGTAATGGTGGTTAGAACCGTCATTACCACTCACGAGGGAGTGCGGGACTCAGGTCGTTTTCGGCGGCTGCTCGACGTCGAGTTCGGCCGAAAGCTGACGCCAGGCCGTCTCGGCGGCCTTCTGCTCGGCTTCCTTTTTCGTCGTCCCCGAGCCGTAGCCGAGTTCACGCCCGCCGACGAGCACGGTGGCGGTGAACTCCTTGCGGTGATCGGGGCCGGTGTCCTCGACCTTGTACTCGGGAACACCGAGACCGGCCGACGCCGTCAGCTCCTGGAGGCTGGTCTTCCAGTCCAGGCCGGCACCACGCAGCGGTGCTTCGGCGAGCAGGCCGTCGAACAGGTGGTGCACGAGCTGGCGCGCGGTGTCGATGCCGTGCTGCTGATAAGCGGCACCGATGACGGCTTCGAGGCCGTCGGCGAGGATGCTCGCCTTGTCCCGGCCGCCGGTGAGCTCTTCGCCCTTGCCCAGCAACAGGTGCTTACCCAGCCCGCCTTCGCCGAGGCCGCGCGCGACCCGGGCCAGCGCGTGCATGTTGACCACGCTGGCACGGAGCTTCGCGAGCTGACCTTCGGCCAGGTCGGGATGCGTGTTGTAGAGGTGGTCGGTGACGACCAGACCCAGCACCGCGTCCCCGAGGAACTCAAGGCGCTCGTTCGGTGGCAACCCACCGTTCTCATAGGCATAAGAACGGTGGGTCAGCGACAGCGTCAGCAGCTCGGGTTCAATGGTGATCCCGAGTGCTTCGAGCAATGGTGCGGGGTCGGCGGGCGGTCCACCGGCCGACTTGCCCCCCATGTCGTCAGCCGCCGATCAGGCGGGCTCGACGACCTGGCGACCGTTGTGCTGGCCGCAGGCCGGGCACGCGATGTGCTGGAGCTTCGGCTGCTTGCAGGCGCGGTTGGAGCAGGGCACCAGCTGAACCGGAGCCGCCTTCCACTGGCTGCGGCGCGCGCGGGTGTTGGATCGCGACATCTTCCGCTTCGGGACGGCCACGAGTAGATCTCCTTCAGACGGTCTGCCCGCGGTCGCGAGCGAACTTGCTTCTCCGGAACGAGCTGGTGCTCGTCAGGCTTGCTTTCCGGGGCCATCAGCCTGGTCATCGGCCGTTTCGTCGCCGAAACGCCTCACCAGCGTGGCCCACCGAGGGTCTATCTTCTCATGCCCGTGCCCGGGCTCGAGATCGGCCCACTTGACACCGCATTCGATGCACAGACCCTGGCAGTCTTCGGTGCACAGCGGGGCCAGCGGCAGCGCGAGCACCACCGCGTCGCGCACCGTCGGCTCGAGGTCGATCCGGTCGTCCACCAGGCGAGGGATCTCGTCCTCGTCGGTGGTCTCCTCGGTCGCGGAGCCGGGGTAGGCGAAGAGCTCGGTGAGGTCGACCTCGACGTCTTCGGTGATCGGGTCGAGGCACCGCGCGCAGTGCCCCGTCGCGACGGCGGACGCCGTGCCGCTGACGAGCACGCCCTCGACGACGGACTCGAGGATCAGGTCGAGTTCCAGGTTGGAGCCGGCGTCGATGGTGATGACGTCGGGCACCCCGAGTGCGGTCTCGACGGGGATGGCGCGGTGGACGGCCTTGCTCAGGCCGGCGTGACGGCCGAGTTCACGGGTGTCGAGCACCCAGGGGTTCCGGCCGTCCAGTTGCGCGGGCCTGGCCTGCGGCGACTTGTTCTCAGACATCGGTCACCAGGGTACGCAGGTACCGCCACCGGTTTACGGGCACGGTCCGGGAAGCCCCGGCGGCCGCCGTGAGGGTCGTGAGTGGCGATTCGGGCTCTCACCCCCAACGCCCCCCCCGACCCCCCACAAAGACCTACCCACAAGAAAAAAAAACCGCCTTGGAAAGGTCCCTCTGGGGGTGTGAAAC
>NZ_JBVISU010000003.1:131006-546798 GCF_055575355.1 Amycolatopsis sp. NPDC034160
GGGGAGCCTGTGGCGTCCGTGGGGGGGGGGTGGGTGGGCGGTTCGGCCCCCACCCCAACCCCCCCCCCACGACCCCACGCAGAACCGTACATAGAGAGACACCAAATCGTCTGGAAGATGTCCCTGTGGACGCTGAAGCCCGGTCGGCCTCAGGTCCCCCCTGGTCCGATCGGTCCGATCGGTCCGGTCGTGCGGGACTGTGTGGAAATAGGGACGTTGAATGTCCCTGTTTCCACACAGTCGCGCTCAGCGCCTGGGGCGCCAGACCCCTCGGCTAGGACTGGTAGTCGTACAGCGAGGTCCGGCTGTTGCCCGGCAGGTTGATCGGGGACCGCAGGTGGTTGCGCCCGGAGTCGACCGTCCGCAGCGTGGTCGCGAGCAGTTCCGAGAACTCGGCCAGCTTGCCGTCGACGTAGGCGTCGCAGTCGGTCCGCTGTTTGTCGGCCTCTACGTGCGCCTCGTCGACGATGCGGGCCGCCTCGCCGTGCGCGGCCTGGACGACCTCGGTCTGCGAGACGAGCCGGGCCTGTTCGGCGCGGCCGTCCTCGATGGCGCGCTCGTAGGCGTCGCGGCCTGCCTGGATCATCCGCTCCGACTCGGCTCGCGAGCGGTCGGTGAGGCTCTGGAACTCGGCCTGTCCGGCGGCGACCATGCGCTCGGCCTCGCCGTGCGCGTCGCTCATCATCTGCTCGGCGCGGGCGCGGGCGTCGGCGAGGATGCGCTCGGCTTCGGCCTGTGCCTCGGCGACCGTGCGGTCCGCCTCGGTGTTCGCCGTGGAAATCGTCTCCGCGGCCTCGGTGCGGGCGGTCTGGATCAGCTGGTCGCGCTTGTCGAGGACGTCCTGCGCGTCGTCCACTTCACCCGGCAGGGCGTCTCGGATGTCGTCGAGCAGTTCGAGGGTGTCCCCGCGTGGCACGACGCAACTGGAGGTCATCGGCACGCCGCGGGCTTCCTCCACGATGGTGACGAGCTCGTCGAGCGCCTCGAAAACCCGGTACACGGCCCACTCCCTACCTACTGCTACAGCGATCCCCACATTCCCTGAATCAGTTTGCCCTCATCGCCGCCGTAAGGGGTGAAAGCGCGCGGTACCGGGCGTGTCCCGCCCGGTACCGCGCGCCATGATCACCGAAGGGTCAGCTCCGGATCCAGGACGAGCGTCAGCAACTGCTGGTCGGTCAGCGACGGCCCGCGGGGGCTGTTCAGTGCTCCGAGGTCCGTCACGGTGACCGCGGTGCCGTCGCTCAGGAACGCGATCGCGTCACGGCCGGTGATCGATTTCACGGTCGATCCCTTCAGGTCCGCTCCGGGATCGCCCTTTTCCAGGATCACGACCCGCGCCCCGCCCGCCTGCGGCAGCACTTCGCAGCGCAGGGGTTTCCCGTCCGGCAACGTGACCACGCGACCTCCGGGGCAGGCTGTCCTCGCGGAGTAGCCATTCTTGGTGGAGACCACGCCGGTGAGCGTCACGTTGAATCCTCGTTCCACCTTCGAGGCGTCCCGGTAGCGCACGCTCGCGGTCATCAGATCCCACTCGTCCGGGTAGTCCTGCTCGAACCGGCCGAACGTGAGATCGGTCGCGCCGGGCAGAAGGGCCGTGACCGCCTTCTTCAGATGCTCGAGGTTGCGGGCCTTCTGGGCGGTCAGGTCCACTCGCGGCGTGTTCTCGTCCGGCCGTATCTGGGGCGGGAGCGCCGACGAGGCGGGGGCGACGGCGGGCGGCACCACGCCGTCTCCCGGCGCCACGAACACCACCGCCGCCACGATCACCGCCAGCGTCGCGGCCCCCGCCGACGCCATCGCCCGCCGGTTCCGTGACTTCTTCGCCGCGGTCTCGGCGACTTCGTCCGGGTCGAAGCCGAGCGGGGGCTCGGCCAGCTTGATCCCGCGCAGCCTGTGTTCGAGTTCGTCCATCACACGCTCCTCCCGGAGACAGCCTCGTCGTGCTGTCTCTGCATGGCCGCGCGGAGGGCGTCGAGTCCTCGCGCGGCCTGGCTCCTGACCGTCCCTTCCGAACAGCGCAGCGCGACGGCGACCTCCGCGACCGGGAGATCGGCGCAATAGCGCAGCACGACGGCGGCACGCTGTTTCGGTGGAACCTCGGCGAGGGCGCGAAGCAGCGGATCCGAGATCCCGGCGTCGGCCGGGGCGGCGGGCTCTTCGGGGACGACGCCGTCGCGGTTCTCTCTGTGCCGCCACGGTCGCCGCCGCTCGTCGAGCCAGCAGCGCAACAGGATCTGCCTCGTGTAGTTGTCGACTGGCCCCTTCCGGCTGACCTTCGGCCAGACCCGGTGGAGTTTGATGAGCGCGAGTTGGACCAGGTCCTCCGCGAGATGCCAGTCGCCGCAGAGCAAGTACGCCGTCCGTCTCAGCGGTAGCGCCTTGTCCCTGGCGAACTCCCTGAAGCTCGCATCGTCCCTAGACCACATCGTGCCTCCTCGTCCGTGTTCCGGTGTATCTCACGGACGGGGAGGCACGGAACGTTGCACGGACGCGTCAGCCGTTGAGGTTCACCAGCTTGAAGGTCGCGTAGCGGTCCGGCGTGTAGATGATCTCGCCGCCCTTGCCGGAGATCACGCGGTCGTTCGTGCCCACCGGGAACAGCTGGTAGTACCCGGCGGCGCACGACGGCAGCACACCTTCGCGGTTCTCGTAGACCGTGCCGGTCGCGCCGCCGCGCGCGGAGTTCACCACGGACTTCGCCGCGGACGACAGCGTCGAGTAGCCGATCTTCGCCAGCTTCGAGGTGTCACCGCAGGACGGCGACGGCGTCCCGGCGGCGTCGATCACGGAGAACGTCTTGTAGTGGTCGGCGGTGTAGAAGTGCTCGCCGGCGTTGCCGGTGACGATGCGGCGCGCACCGCGGTCGGGCGAGCCCGGGGTCGGGACCGTGTATTCGCGGTAGTAGCCCGACGCGCACTTCGGAAGGAGGTTCTCGCGGTTGGAGAAGACCGTGCCGTCCTTGTCCGGGTACGGGAACGGGCCACCCTTCTGGATGAGGTTGTAGGTCGTCGTCGCCTCGGCGGGAAGCGACGAGAGCGACACGTGCTTGAACCCGGTGAGATCCCCACAAGGGTTCTGCTGGATCGAGACGGGGGCGGCCGTGGCCTGCGCGGCACTCAGCCCGCCGAAGAACGTGACAAGCAGAACGAGCAGCGCGGCGGCGATCCGCGATCGTTTGTTGGTCATTTTCGGACCGTAACCCGATCGTGTATTCACCAGAAGGCGCCGAGATGAACTCTTCACCGCCTACCGACCATGGACTTCGGCCGTTCGGGTCAACCTCGTTCGGAGTACTTCTCCATGAGCCGTTTGAACACTATCGGCGGGACCAGGTGCTCGATGTCGCCGCCGAGCGCGGCGACCTCCTTGACCAGGGAGCTGGACACGAACCCGTACGCCGGGTTGTTCGCCATCAGCAGCGTCTCGAGCCCGGTCAGCTCGCGGTTCATCTGCGCCATCTGGAGTTCGTAGTCGAAGTCGCTGACCGAGCGCAGCCCTTTCGCGACGGCGACGATGTCGTTCTCGCGGCAGTAGTCGACCAGGAGACCTTGCCAGGAGTCGACGCGCACGTTCGGCAGCTTCGCGGTGATCTCGCGCAGCATGTCCATCCGTTCCTCGACGGTGAACAGGCCCTTCTTGCTCTTGTTCACCCCCACCGCGACGACGACCTCGTCGAAGAGCTTGGCCGCCCGTTCGATGATGTCGAGATGTCCATTGGTGGCCGGATCGTAGGACCCGGAACAGACCGCACGCCGCATGCGCGGACGCTACCAAGGAGCAGGGGCCCCTGCGCGTTGATCCGTGCGCCGTCTCACACCTGATATTCCGCCCAGTAGAGGGCGGTGTCGCCGTAGCGCTTCGTCCGCGTCGGCTCGAAGCCCGGCGGCCAGTCCGGTTCGCCGTCCCGCGCCGCCCGTTCGATCACCACCAGCGCGCCGCCGGTGACCCACCGGCCCGCCGCGAGCGCGGCCATGACCTCCCCCAGGCGGGTGGAATCCACGGCGTACGGCGGATCCGCGAGGACGACGTCGAAGGTTTCCGGCGCCGGTGCGGCGACGACGGACTCGACGGCCCCGGCCCGGACCGTGCCGCCGAGCCCGAGCGCGGCGACGTTTCCCTTGAGCACTTCGACCGCGCGGCGGTCGGACTCGACGAACAACGCGCCCGCCGCGCCGCGCGACAGCGCCTCCAGCCCGAGCGCGCCCGAACCGGCGTAAAGGTCGAGGACCTGGGTCCCTTGCAGCTCACCGGCGACCTCCAACGCGTTGAACAGCGCTTCGCGTACGCGTTCCGACGTGGGTCTCGTGCCCTTCGGAGGGACCTTCAACCGCCTGCCGCCCGCGGTCCCCGCCACGATCCTGGTCATTGGAGCATCGTGCCTCAACGGCATCCGCCGCGAACGTTGGACGGGACTTGGTGAACCCGCCGCTCACCTCGCGTAGAGTCGTCCTTCGCCCTCGGAGGCGATAGAAGCGTTTAGGAGCGTTGCGTGTCCGAACCTCGGGTCAGACGGGCCGAGATCGCCATCGAGCAAGCCCATGTGGACAGGGTCTACACCCGGCTCGCCGAATTGCGTGCCCAGGCTGAGGCCATGCGTACCAAGGGCTATGAGATCGGCCATGGCGCGGGTCGTGAAGCCATCTTCGAACAGGCGTCGATGCTGTTCGAGCGCGACATGATGGTCTATCACGCCAACCAGACCCTCCAGACCCTCGACGCGGAGTACGAGGGCCTGGTGTTCGGCAGGCTCGACCATCTCGACCACGACCACATCTACGTCGGCCGTCTCGGCATCCGCGACGCCGAGTTCGACAACCTCGTCACCGACTGGCGCGCGCCCGCGGCGGCGGCGTTCTACCAGGCGACCGCCGAGGAGCCGATGGACGTCGTCCGGCGCCGGGTGATCCGGTGCTCCGGGCAGAACGTGCTCGACGTCGACGATGACGTCCTGATCGCCGACGCGGTCCCTGAAAACATGCAGATCGTCGGCGAAGGCGCGCTGATGGCCGCGCTCGGACGCTCGCGTGGCGAGAAGATGCGCGACATCGTCGCGACCATCCAGAAGGAGCAGGACGAGGTCATCCGGGCGCCGTGGCGCGGGGTCACGGAGATCACCGGCGGTCCCGGCACCGGCAAGACCGCGGTCGCACTGCACCGCGCGGCGTACCTGCTCTACCGCCACCGCCGCCAGCTCGGCGGCGCGGGCGTGCTGGTGATCGGCCCGTCCGGGGTGTTCACCAGCTACATCTCGCGGGTGCTGCCGTCGATGGGTGAGACGAACGTCGAACTGCGGGCGCTCGGCGAGGTCCTCGACGGCCTCGAAGCGACCCGTCAGGACCCGGCCCCGTTGGCGGCGATCAAGGGGTCGCTGCGGATGCGCAAAATCCTGCTGCGCGCGCTGCGGGACACGCCGGAAGACGCGCCCGAGGACATGAAGATCGTCTACCGCGGCGAGGTGCTGCGGCTGAACGCGCGCGAACTCGACAAGGTGCGCCGCAAGGTGCACACCGCGGGCGGTCCGCCGAACCGGTCGCGGATACGCGCCGCCGAACTGCTGCTCGACGCGCTCGCCGCGAAGGCCGACCAGCACGCGAAGGACGACGGCCGTCAGATCGACAAGGCCGAGCTGATCACCGAACTCGGTGAGCGCATCGAGTTCCACCGGTTCCTGGTGGTCTGGTGGCCGACCCTGTACCCGGCGCAGATCCTGCGGTGGCTCGGCGAGGAGAAGCGGCTCGCCGCCGCGGCGAAGGGCTTGCTCAACCGCTCCGAAATCAGCATGCTCGCGGCCGACTTCGCCGACCGTTCGCGCGGCTGGACCATCGCGGACGTCGCGCTCCTCGACGAGCTGCGCGTCCTGCTCGGTGAGCCGCCGAAGCGGCGCAAGGGCAGGCAGAGCATCGAGGTCAACCCGGAACGTGGCGGCGCCCCGACCCGGCCCCAGCATTACGACGAGTACTCGCATGTGGTCGTCGACGAGTCGCAGGACCTGTCGCCGATGCAGTGGCGGATGGTCGGACGGCGCGGCAAGTACGCGAGCTGGACCGTGGTCGGCGACCCGGTGCAGAGCTCGTGGCCGGATCCGGCCGAGGCGGCGATGGCGCGCGATCAGGCTTTCGGCCTCAAGACGACGCGGCGCCGGTTCACCCTGCGCACCAACTACCGGAACTCGGCGGAGATCTTCGACCTGGCCGCGAAGGTCGTCGCCGGGCACGCGGAGGCCGACGAGCTTCCGCGCGCGGTGCGGCAGACCGGCATCACGCCGGAGGTCCGGCCGGTCGAGGCCGCCGGGCTGGAGGCGGCGACGCAGGCCGCGGTGAAGGAACTCCTGGGTGCCGTCGAAGGCACCGTCGGCGTGATCACCGCCATGGACCGGGTGCCCGAGGTCGAGGGCTGGCTCGCCGAACTCCTCGACGAGCGGCTCAAGGTCGTCGGCAGCCTCGACTCCAAGGGCCTCGAGTACGACGCCGTCGTGCTGGTGGAGCCGAACGACCTCATCACGGAGTCGACCACCGGACGTCGCGTGCTGTACGTGGCGCTGACCCGAGCCACCCAGCAACTGACGGTGCTCGCCTCGAACCCCGACTGGATCCCGGCGGCCTGATCCCCCGCGTTTCGTCCTCTGAATGCGGTAGTTGCGCGTGCAAGTACCGCATTCAGAGGACGAAACGCAGGTCGGGGCGGGCGTGAAAAGCTGAAGGGCTCCTTCAGGGCACTGGTGAATGTCCTGAAGGAGCCCTTCAGACCCCCGGTGAGTGAACGATGTGGGGACGCATCGCACGTCCAGGGGTATTTCTAGCGCCAATTCGTTGTTCGGTGTCACGGCGTCGCCACCGAACAACAACGCCGAACAACGAATTCGCGGTGGTCACGGGCACGGCGGCCGGTAGTCGAGCCCCGGCAGGTGCTGCTCCCACTCCGCGGGTGTGATCCGCGGGTGGACGGTCGCGCAGATGCGTTCGGCGGCCTGTTCGGGGCTGGTTTCCCACAGCCGCACGCTCCCATCGGCGACGGAGCCCGCGAGAGTGTGCCCGTCCGGTGCGAACGTGACCGCGTTGACCCGGTCGACATCGTCGGTCAGGATCGCCGATTCGCGGACGACCCCGGGATCGGAGACATCCCATAGTCGCACGGACCGGTCGTAGCTGCCGGTCGCGAAGGTTTTCAGGTCCAGGCTGAACGACACCGAGATGACGTTGTCGGTGTGCCCGGTCAGCAACGCGGCCTCGCGAGGAGCCGCCGGGTCCCGCACATCCCAGATCCGCGCGGTGCGGTCGGCGCTGCCGGTGGCGACGCGTTTGCCGTCGGGGCTGTAGGCCACCGAGAACACCGTGTCGGAATGTCCCTTCAGCACCGAAAGCTGCTTCGGCGCCTTCACGACGGAGATGTCCCACAGCCTCGCGGTGTGATCCCAGCCGCCGCTCAGCAGGGTGCGGCCGTCCGGGCCGAACGCGAGCGAATGGACGTCGTCCTCGTGTCCGGTGAGCGTGGCGAGTGCGACGGGTCGCCGGATGTCGGCCACGTCCCACAGTTTCACCGTGTGCCCGGTGCCCGCGGTCGCGAGCGTCCGGCCGTCCGGACCGAACGCGACCGGGTCGATCTCGTCCTCCGGCCGGTCGAAGACACCGGCGTCGACCGGTTTACGCGGATCACTGACGTCGATCAGCCGCATCGTGTGGTCCCAGGCGCCGGCGGCGAGCGCCCGGCCGTCGGGGCTGAACGCGAGACCGCAGACCCCTTGGCCGAAACCCGTGACCTTGCTCAGCTCGCGCGGATTCCGCTTGTCGGAGACGTCGACCAAGCGCACCACACCGTCCTGGCTGCCCGTGGCCAGCAGTTTCCCGTCGGCGCTGAACACCGCCCGGCAAGCCGACCTCGCCGGACCGCTGATCGCGGGCCCCGGCAGATCCCACAGCCGCACCGTCTGATCGTCGCTCGCGGTCACCAGCGTGCGGCCGTCGCGGGAGAACACCGACCAGACCACGGCGGCGGTGTGCCCGGCGAGCGGCAGTTTCTCGCGTGGCTTCTGCGGATCGGCGACGTCCCACAGCCGCACGTTGCGGTCGAAACCGGTCGTGGCCAGCTCCGTCCCGTCGGGATTGAACGCCACGGACCGCACGATGCTCTTGTGCGCGGCCATCGTCCCCAGCGGCTGCGGCGCCATCGGGTCGGCGATGTTCCACAGGCGCGACGTCTGGTCCGCGCCCGCGGTGGCGAGCAGGCGGCCGTCCGGGCTGAACGCGGCGGCGTGGACGATCCCGGTGTGCCCGGTCGCCACCCCGAGTGGCCTGGCCTTGAGCGGTTCGGCGACGTCCCACAGCCGCACGGTCTTGTCGGCGCCGGTCGAGGCGAGCGTCCGTCCGTCGGGCGCGTATGCGAGGCCGTTGATGTTGCCGGTGTGCCCGGGAAGGGTGGCCACGAGGACCGGCTTCGCGAGGTCCCGGACGTCGAACAGGCGGACCGTGCCGTCGCCGTCCGCGGTGGCGAGCACCGCCGCCACCGGGCTGAACGCGACCGCGTTGACCCGGCTCGGATGGTCCCCGACCACCACCCCCGGTCCGGGTTTCGCCGGATCGGTGACGTTCCACAGGCGCGCGGTCTTGTCCCAGCCCGCCGTCGCGACGGCGCCACCGTCACCGCTGAACGCCACCGAATTGACGTTGGCGGTGTGCCCGGACAGCGTGGCCAGTTCGACCGGACGATGGGGATCCCCGACCGACCACAGCTTGGCCGTCCGGTCCCAGCTCCCGGTCAGCAGCACCTGACCGTCACCGCGCAGGGCGGCGGAATTGACCCGGTTGCCGTGTCCGGCGACGCGGGTCGAGTACGGCGACTCGAGCATCCCGAGCACGCTGCCGCGGGTGTCCACACTGGGATCGACGCGGTAGGCCGCCAGCGCGAGCTGCGCGGCCAGCGCCGGATTCGTCGGCCGCATCGCGATGGCCTGTCCGGCGACCTTCTGCGCGAGCGCGCTGTTGCGCTGGCTGGTCGCGGTCTGCTCGGCGCGGACGGCGTACACCATCGCGGCCGTCGCCAGCACCAGCAGCACGGCCAGGAGCGCGACCAGCTGGCGCAGCCGCCGGGTGCGGCGCCGCGCGATGGCCTGCTCGTGGTTCTCGATGGCCACGCTGGCGTCGAGGAACCGGCGTTCGCGCCGGGAGAGAGCGCTTTCGTGCTCGGCCGCCCATTCCATGGCGATGGCCAGCCGCGCACCGCGGTAGAGCCAGCCCTCGTCGCGGCCGACCGATTCCCAGGCGTCGGTGGCCTCGGTGAGCTGGCGGTGCACGCGCAGGCCCTCGCGATCCTCGGCGAGCCACTCGCGCAGGCGCGGCCAGCCGCGGATCAGCGCCTCGTGCGCGATCTCGATGCCGTTGTCGTCGAGGGTGACCAGCCGTGACGACGCCAGCCTGTCCAGCACGACGGCGACGTCGGGATCGTCGGCGTCCACCTCGTCGCGGGTGATGCGGCGCTTGGTGTCCTCGGTGCCTTCGCCGAGCGCGGTCATCCGCAGGAAGATCTGGTTCGCCAGGCGCTGCTGACGTTCGCTCAGCGCGGTGAAGGTGCGCTCGGAGGTCTGCGCGACCGAGCGTTCGATGCCGCCGGTGGATTCGTAGCCGGTGAGGGTGAGGGTGTTGCCGTGGCGGCGGCGCCAGGTCTCCAGCAACGCGTGCGAGAGCAGCGGCAGCACACCGGGCTGTCCGGTCGCGTCGGCGACGAGGCGGGAGACCAGCGCGTTCTCGACCCGGTACCCGGCGTCGATCGCCGGCCGCGAGATGGCCTGCCTCAGCTCCTCGGTATTCATCGGGCCGACGAGGATCTGGGCGTCCTGCATGGCCTCGACCAGCTCGGGATGCCGCGCGCAGTGCGTGTAGAAGTCGGTGCGGATGCCGAGGACGACCCTGGTCCGGCTCTCCGGTTCCGTCGTCGCGGTGGCGAGCGCGGACAGGAAGGCCTCCCGCTCATCGGCGTCCTGGCAGAGCGTGAAGACCTCTTCGAACTGGTCGACGACCAGCACGACGTCGCCATCGCGGTCGGCGACCAGCTGACGGGCGGCGAGACCGAGGTTGCGCGGATGCTCGGTGAACTCGGCGAGCAGACCACCGGGCGCGAGCCCGAGCGCGGCGCCGAACTGGACGGCGCACTCCTGCAGCGGACGCGAGCCGGGGGTCATCAGCAGCGTGACGGAGTCCTCGGCGACGGCGGGCGACAGACCCGCCCGGAGCAAAGACGACTTACCGGAACCAGAAGCGCCCAGAACCGCCAGGAATCGTTGTCTCGATAGCCGGGTGACGAGTTTTTCGACAAGTCGTTCGCGGCCGAAGAATCGGCTCGCGTCGGCGGGCCCGAATGCGGTCAAGCCGATATAAGGCGCCGATTCCCCCTTAGCCGGGGCAACCGGTGAATCGCTGACTCCACGGCGCGTCCGCTCGGTCACGTCGTGCCAGCGGGCCTCCCACTCCACCTCGGGCCCCTCGCACGCCCGGACGTAGGCCAACGTCACCGCCAAGCTGGGCATCTTCTTCCCGCCGGCGGCTTCGGACAGGGTGCCCGCGGAGTAGTGGGCACGCCTGCCCAGCTCGCGGTACGTCGGGTTTCCGGCTTTCTCCCGCAATCGCCGGAGATCGGCGGCGAACTCCAGCAACGGATCGTCCCCGGGGTCCAAAGGTCGCTCCGGACGCGGCACCCTTAATCCTTTCTTTTCAGTGGTTTTACCCTGCCGTATTCGCGGGCAACCGTACCTTGGAAACGGTCGAAGTCCGCCGGGTACCGGGTACACCGCGTCGGTTAATTTCGATCGCTTGACAGGTGTGCGGAGTCACGGGAAGGGATCGAGGGCCGGGCGCGTTGTACCCATGCGTGACCTCTCTGCCTGACATCCCGCTGTCCGTGCTCGACCTCTCGCCCGTCGTGGCTGGAGGCGGCGTGCGCGACTCGCTGCTCAACACCCTCGACCTCGCCCGCCGGACCGAGGCACTCGGCTATCACCGCTACTGGCTGGCCGAGCACCACAACATGCCCGGTATCGCGAGCTCCGCGACCGCGGTGATGATCGGCCAGGTCGCGGCCGCCACCGAACGCATCCGGGTCGGCTCCGGCGGGGTCATGCTGCCGAACCACGCGCCGCTGGTGGTGGCCGAGCAGTTCGGCACCCTGGAGGCGTTCCACCCCGGGCGGATCGACCTCGGCATCGGCCGCGCCCCCGGCACCGACCAGCGGACCGCGCTGGCACTGCGCGGCCCCGGCGGGCTCACCGCGGAGAACTTCCCGCAGCAGTTCGCGGAGCTGCTCGCCTACTTCGAGCACTCCGACCAACGCGCGGTCAACGCCGTGACCGCCGAGGGCAACAAGCCGCCGGTGTGGCTGCTCGGGTCGAGCGGCTTCAGCGCGCGGATGGCGGGCGAACTGGGCCTGCCGTTCTCGTTCGCGCACCACTTCAGCGCCGAGAACACGCTGCCCGCCGTGGCGCTCTACCGCGACTCGTTCAAACCGTCGGACGTCCTGGACGAGCCGTACGTGATGCTGGGCGTGTCCGTGGTGGCCGCCGAGACCGACGAGCGGGCCCAGTACCTGGCCGCTCCGAGCGGTCTGACGTTCCTCAGCCTGCGCAAGGGGCGCCCCATCCCGCTGCCGACGCCGGAAGAGGCCGCGGCCTACCCGTACACCGACATCGAGCGCGTGTTCATCGAGGACCGGGCTTCGAGCAGCATCATCGGGTCGCCCGAGACGGTCCACAAGGGACTCGAGGCACTGCTGGCCGACACGGGCGCGAACGAGCTGATGATCACGACCATGGTGCACGACCAGGCGGACCGGCTGCGGTCGTACGAACTGGTGGCTGAGCTGGCCCGCTGAGACGGCCCCTCCCCCATGCCATGAAAGGTCCTTTCCTTGCAAATTTCGCAAGGAAAGGACCTTTCATGGCATCCGCACCCTTACCGGCGGCAGGCCACCGGCGATACGGCGTCCAGGGGTGCGCACGCCGGGACGTGCGGCGTTCCAGTGTCCTGCTCGCCTGAAGTACATGAAGGCCCCCTTCCTTGCGCCTAGGTACATGAAGGGGGCCATCACGTACTGCGCCCCCGCGTGCCACCTTCCCCGAACGGCTGTCTCGCCACCGAACACGAAAGAACCGACAAGAGTCCCGCTGGCCTTTGTCATAAAAGAACAAGAATTCACCGGTTACCAGGACGTGATGTCTTGATCACACCGAAGTTCTTGTCACCAAGCAGGCACGTGATTAGCGTACCGACCAGTAGGAAACCGCACGGTAACACCCCGTTGACCCTATTCTACGATTCCGTTCCGCCATTCGGAGCAAAGGAATTGCGCAACCTGGGGTGTATTCGCCGTGCCCGGAAAACTGGAGGGTCGGCGTGGGCGTCCGTACTAACGCACCCTCATTTCCCGGTGCGGGTGCGCTCCGGGAGACCGGCAGGCTGTACTCACTCGGCCTCGACGTCGTCCGCCTGACCTTCCGGCGGCCGTTCCAGGCGCGCGAACTGATCCAGCAGTTCTGGTTCATCGCGAGCGTGTCGATCCTGCCGACGGCGCTCGTCGCGATCCCGTTCGGCGCGGTGATCGCGCTGCACATCGGGTCGCTGACCGCGCAGATCGGCGCGCAGTCCTTCACCGGCGCGGCCAGCGTGCTCGCGATCATCCAGCAGGCGAGCCCGATCGTGACCGCGCTGCTGATCGCGGGCGCCGGCGGGTCGGCGATGTGCGCGGACCTCGGTTCCCGCACGATCCGCGAGGAGATCGACGCGATGGAGGTGCTCGGGGTCTCCCCGATCCAGCGCCTGATCGTGCCGAGGGTGCTCGCCGCGATGGGGGTCGCCGCATTCCTCAATGGAATGGTCAGCGTGGTCGGCGTCCTCGGCGGCTATTTCTTCAACGTCATCATGCAGAATGGGACACCGGGTGCGTATCTGGCCAGTTTCTCCGCGCTCGCACAGCTGCCGGATCTCTGGATCAGCGAGATCAAGGCGGTCATCTTCGGTTTCGTCGCCGCGATCGTCGCGTCCTATCGCGGGCTCAATCCGAAAGGCGGCCCGAAAGGCGTCGGTGACGCGGTGAACCAATCCGTGGTGATCACATTCCTGCTCCTGTTCCTGTTGAACCTGGTGCTGACGACGCTTTACCTGCAGCTCGTCCCGGCGAAGGGCAGCTGATGGTCACGACGACTTCACGCACACGCGCGGCACGGGTCCGCGAAGCCGTGGACCGGCGGTTCGGTTTCCTGGACACGCTCGGCGACCAGATCCTCTTCTTCCTCAAGGCACTCGCCTGGGTGCCGCGCGCGCTGCACCGCTACCTCCGCGAGATCACTCGTCTGCTGGCCGAGGTCAGCTTCGGCAGCGGAGCGCTCGCGGTCATCGGCGGCACGATCGGTGTGATGATCGGGATGACCGTGTTCACCGGCACGGTCGTCGGGCTCCAGGGGTACTCGGCGCTCAACCAGGTCGGCACGTCGGCGTTCGCCGGGTTCGTCTCCGCGTACTTCAACACCCGCGAGATCGCCCCCCTCGTCGCGGGCCTCGCACTGTCCGCCACCGTGGGCTGCGGCTTCACCGCGCAGCTGGGCGCGATGCGGATCTCCGAGGAGATCGACGCGCTCGAGGTGATGGGGATCCCCAGCGTCCCGTACCTGGTGACCACCCGGATCATCGCGGGGTTCCTCGCGGTCATCCCGTTGTACGCGATCGGCCTGCTGACCTCGTATCTCGCGTCACGTCAGATCACCGTCTGGTTCTACGGCCAGTCCGCGGGCACCTACGACCACTACTTCCTGTTGTTCCTGCCACCGGGTGACGTGCTCTGGTCGTTCGGCAAGGTGCTGGTGTTTAGCGTCGTGATCGTGCTCGCCCACTGCTATTACGGCTTCCGCGCGAGCGGCGGCCCGGCGGGGGTGGGGGTCGCCGTCGGACGCGGGGTGCGGACCGCGATCGTGGCGGTCAGCGTGCTGGACTTCTTCCTCAGCCTCGCGATCTGGGGCGCGACGACGACGGTGCAGGTGGCCGGATGAGCGAGCTTGCGAGCGAATTATCAACACAGTGCCCGCTCATGCGACGCGAAGTGACCCCGTACGAGGAGGAGGCATGAGCCGGCGCGGGCTGCGCAAGGCCGGGGTCAGGACAGCCGGGGTGCTGTTCCTGGTGGTGATGTCCGCCCTCGTGCTGTTGTCGATCAAGATCTATCAGAAGGACTTCGTCGAATCCGTGCCGGTGACGCTGCAGGCGGACCGGGTCGGCAACCAGTTGCGCACGGGCGGGCAGGTCAAGGCGCGCGGCGTGGTGGTCGGCGAGATCCGCGACGTCCGCGCGACGCAGGGCGGCGCGGAGATCGACCTGGCCATGGAACCCGGCAAGGTCTCCCAGCTGCCGAAGAACGTGTCCGCGCTGCTCGTGCCGAAGACGCTGTTCGGCGAACGGTACGTGCAACTGTCCATTCCGGACGGCTCGAAGGCGGCGCCGCTCGCCGCCGGTGACGTGATCACGCAGGACCGCTCGGCCAACGCGATCGAACTGGAACGCGTCTTCGACAACCTGCTGCCGCTGCTCAAGGCGGTGCAGCCGCAGAAGCTCGCCACCACCTTGACCACCGTCGCCACCGCGCTGGAAGGCCGCGGCGACCAGATCGGCGACACCCTGGCCACCGCGGCCGACTACCTCCAGAAGTTCAACCCGAACCTCCCGAAGCTGAACGAGAACATCCGCGACCTCGCGACGGTTTCCCAGTTGTACGGCGACATCGCGCCGGATCTGCTCGACGCGCTGAGCGCCTCGGCGGTCACCCTCGACACCGTCCAGGAGAAACGAGCCGAACTGGCGACCGTCTACCAGCAGGTGACGTCGTCCTCCCAGCACGTCACGACGTTCCTCACCAACAACCGCGCCAACATCATCGCGCTCGCGGTCGACAGCCGGGCACCACTCGAGGTCGCCGCGAAGTATTCACCGAGTTTCGCCTGCACCTTGGACGCGCTGGCCAAGTTGAAGCCGCAGATGGACAAGGTCCTCGGCGCCGGCACCGACGAACCCGGCCTGCACGCGGAGATCACCATCAGCCAGCCGCGCGGGAAATACGTCCCTGGCAAGGACGACCCGGTCTACAACGCCACCGGCGAACCCCGCTGCTATCCCTCGAACGGCCTGATGGGCCAGGGAATCGAGACGACCGGCACGGGACGCGCCGCGCTCCCTGGCGTGCAAGGTGACCTCGGCCTCGCGAACTCGCCGCAGGAGCGGGAACTGATTTCCACGCTCGTCGCGCCGTCGGTCGGTGTCCCGGCCGATCAGGTTCCCGCCTGGGGCAGCGTGCTCGTCGGGCCCCTCTACCGGGGCACGGAGGTGACCCTGCGATGAGGAACTTCGTGAGCCCGCTGATCAAGGGGCTGATCTTCGTCCTAGTCACGACGCTGGCCACGGTGCTGCTGGCGGTGTCCATCACGAACACCGGCCTCGGCGACACCAGGACCTACAGCGCGAAATTCCTCGACGCGACGTCGTTGAACGTCGGCGACGACGTCCGGATCTCCGGGGTGCGGGTCGGCCAGATCGAGAAACTCGAAATCGCCGACCACACCTACGCGCGTATCAAGTTCTCCCTCGACTCCGAGCGCAGGCTGCCCGCCGACGTGAGCGCCGTCATCAAGTACCGCAACATGGTCGGCCAGCGCTACATCGCACTCGAACGCGGCAAGGGGACGGGCGGGCTCCTGGAGCCCGGAGCCGAGATCCCGCTGGAGCGCACCACTCCCGCGCTGGACCTCACGGAGTTGTTCAACGGCTTCAAACCGCTGTTCCAGGCATTGTCGCCGAAGGACGTCAACCAGCTCTCCGGCGAGATCGTCCAGGTGCTGCAAGGTGAGGGCGGCACCGTGGAAAGCCTGCTGGCACACACGGGTTCACTGACCACCACGCTCGCCGGACGCGACAAGGTGATCGGTGACGTGATCACGAACCTGAACACGGTGCTGAAGACCATCAACGGCAAAGGCGACGCGCTGGCCACCCTGGTCTCCACGCTGCGGGAACTGGTCTCCGGGCTGGCCGGTGACCGCGCCGAGATCGGGGAAGCGGTCTCCGGCCTCGCCGAACTCACCACCGCCACGGCCGGGCTGCTCGAGCAGGGCAGGCAGCCCCTCAAGGACAGCATCAACGGACTCGGTCTGCTCTCGGGACAACTCGTGAAGGGCAAGGACGACGTCGAGCAGTCCCTCACCGTGCTCCCGAAGAAACTGAACGAACTGGGGCGGATCAGCTCCTACGGATCCTGGATGAACTTCTACCTGTGCTCGGCCGTGCTCCGGAGCACCCCTCCCCGCGGGGTACCGGCGACG
This sequence comes from Amycolatopsis sp. NPDC034160, assembly GCF_055575355.1. Taxonomy (NCBI): domain Bacteria; kingdom Bacillati; phylum Actinomycetota; class Actinomycetes; order Pseudonocardiales; family Pseudonocardiaceae; genus Amycolatopsis; species Amycolatopsis sp. NPDC034160. The sequence goes on from NZ_JBVISU010000003.1 coordinate 147,349, forward strand.
GCGGAGAGGTGCACGTCGTGAAACCCTTCAAGGAACGGAACCCGATCGTCATCGGTCTCGTCGGCAGCGCCGTCGCGGCCGGGCTGCTGGTCGCGACGCTGAACTACGAGAATCTCCCGATCATCGGCGCCGGGACCACGTACCAGGCCGAATTCTCCGAAGCGGCCGGATTGCAGGCCGACGACGAGGTACGCATCGCCGGGATCAAGGTCGGCGAGGTGAGCGCCGTCGAGCTGGCCGAAGACCACGTGCTGGTCAGTTTCCGGGTCAAGGACGCGTGGGTCGGCGACAAGACCGCCGCCGAGATCAAGATCAAGACCCTGCTGGGCCGGAAGTTCCTCTCGTTGCGCCCGACCGGCGAGACGGTGCAGAACCCGAAGCAGATCATCCCGCGCACCCGGACCGTCACCCCCTACGACGTCACCGAGGCGTTCAACGGGCTGGCCGACACCGCCGGCGCGATCGACACCGGCCAGCTCGCGGAAAGCTTCACCACGCTCAGCGACACGTTCAAGAACTCGCCGGAGCACATCCGGAAGGCACTCGACGGGCTGACGTCGCTGTCGAAGACCGTGTCGTCACGGGACAACGAACTCGCCAGCCTGCTGTCCAACGCGCACGGCCTCACCACGACGCTCGCGAATTCGAACGACGACTTCGCCAAGCTCCTCGCGGACGGCAACCTCCTGCTGACCGAATTGGACAACCGGCGGCAGGCGATCCACGACCTGCTGACCGGCTCGCAGGACCTCGCCACCCAGCTCTCGGGCCTGGTGGCGGACAACAAGGACCAGCTCGGCGGCGCGCTCGGCCAGCTCGGAGAGGTGACCGACATCCTTCAGCGGCAGAACGACAATCTCGCCAAGAGCCTCGAACTCGCCGGACCGTACTTCCGCGTGGTGAACAATTCGCTCGGCAACGGCCGCTGGGTGGACGGCTACCTGTGCGGGCTCGTCGCGGAGAACCGGGACCCGTGCACCCCGAAGCTGCCGGGAGGTGGCCGATGATCAGCAGGTTCGTCACCCTCGCGCTCGTACTGGCCTTGGTCGTCGTCGGCGGCCTCTGGTGGATCTTCTCCGGCAGCGGGCTCGACCGCGTCACCGTGTACTTCTCGCGCGCGGTCGGTGTCTACAGTGGATCGGACGTCCGGGTGCTCGGCGTCCGCGTCGGCCAGGTCGAATCGGTGACCCCGGAAGGGGAACGGGTCAAGGTCGTCCTGACGGTCGAGGGTTCGACACCGATCGCGGCCGACTCGGGCGTCCTGGTCGTCGCACCGAGCGTGGTGGCCGACCGGTACGTCCAGTTCACCAAACTCACCCGCACCGGGAACCGGCTGGACGACGGCGCGGTGATCCCGGTCGAGCGCACCGGGACGCCGGTGGAACTCGACCAGCTCTACTCCAGCCTCGACACCCTCGCCAAGGCACTCGGTCCCCAGGGCGCCAACGCCGACGGCGCGCTTTCGGAACTGCTTCGCACCGGTGCGAAGAACCTGCAGGGCAACGGCAAACCGTTCAACGAGTCCGTGCGCAACTTCGCCGACCTCGCCAGGACCCTGTCCGGGAACTCGGAGAGCCTGTTCGCCACCGTCGACGAACTGCAGCGGTTCACCTCGATGCTGGCGACCAACGACCGGAACGTCAGCGAGATCAACCGGCAGCTGGCCTCGGTGACCGGCACCCTCGCCCAGAACAAGGACGAACTCGCCAAGGCCTTGACCGGTCTCGGCAGTGCGCTGGCCGACATCCAGCAGTTCATCCGCGACAACCGCGCGCTGATCAAGTCCAATGTGGACAAGCTCGCGGTGACCACCGGGACGCTGGTCGACAAACGCGCCGCGCTGGCCGAAACCCTCGACACCATCCCGCTGGCGGTGACGAACGTGCTCGAAGCCGTCGACCCGAAGACCGGGAAGCTGCAAAGCCGCGGCAACCTGCTCGAATACGCCCCGCTTCCGCTGCCGGTCGCCGGCGACACCTACACCGGGGGGCGCTGATGGCCACGAAACGGTCGATCGCCGTCCTCGCCGCGTGCTGCGTCGCGCTCACCGGCTGTTCCTCCGACTTCAAGGGCGTCTACGACCTGCCGCTCCCCGGCGGCGCGGACATCGGCGACCATCCGTACCGGGTGACCGTGCAGTTCGCCGACGTCCTCGACCTGGTCCCCCAGGCCGCGGTGAAGGTGGGTGACGTCCCGGTCGGCCGGGTCGAGACGATCAAGCTCGGCGAGGACGGCTGGACGGCCGAAACCGTACTGGCGGTCAACGGCGACGTCCACCTGCCGGCCAACGCCATCGCGCGGCTGCGGCAATCCAGCCTCCTCGGTGAGAAGTTCATCGAACTCGCGCCGAGTGCGACGAAGGCGGAAGGCAGGCTCGGCGACGGCGCGGTGATCCCCGTCGCGAACACGAACCGCAACCCGGAGTTCGAGGAGGTCTTCGGCGCGCTTTCCCTGCTGCTCAACGGCGGCGGGATCGGCCAGCTGCAGACCATCAACCGCGAGCTGTCGAAGGTGATGGACGGCAACGAGGAGGAGATCCGCTCGTTCCTGTCCACTGTGGAGCAACTGGTGGCCAACCTGGACTCGCACCGCTCCGACATCACCTCGGCGCTCGACGGGCTCAACCGGCTGTCGGCGACACTGGCCAACCGGAAGACGCAGGTCGAGGGCGCCCTCACCGACCTCACCCCCGGCCTCAAGAGCCTGTCGGAACAGCGCACCCAGCTGGTCTCCATGCTGCAGGCGCTGGACCGGCTTTCCGGCGTCGGCGTCGACGTGATCAAGAAGAGCCGGGACGACCTCGTCGCGGATCTGACCGCGCTCGCACCGATCCTCAAGCGGCTGGCCGACGCGGGACAGAGCCTGCCCCAGTCGCTGGAGATCCTGCCGACGTTCCCGTTCACCGACGCCGTCCTCGACGGGATCAAGGGCGACTACCTGAACGTCTACGCCTCGATGATCCCCGCGCCGGGCGTCGAACTCCCGCCCCCGGGCGAAGGCGTCCCCCCAGGACTTCCGACACTGCCGCTACCGCCCACCGGAGGTAGCTGATGCTCACCATCCGTGTCCGGATCCAGGTGATCGCCTTCGTCATCATCGCGCTCGCGACGACGGCGTTCGTCGGAGCCAGCTACGCGGGGCTCGACCGGCTTTTCGGTGCGAGCGGGTACACCGTGAAGCTCGCGCTGACCGACGGCGGCGGGCTGTTCACCAACGGCGAGGTGACCTACCGCGGCGTCGCCGTCGGCCGGGTCGGCGACCTGCGGCTCACCGACGGCGGGATGGAGGCGGATCTGCTGATCGACGATGACGCACCGCCGATCCCGGCGAACTCACGCGCCGTCGTGGCGAACCGGTCCGCGGTCGGCGAGCAGTTCGTCGACCTGCAGCCGCGCACCGGGGACGGACCGTTCCTCGCCGAGGGTTCGGTCATCCCCCGGGAGGCGACGACCGTTCCGCTTCCGGTGCAGCATCTGCTGACCGACCTGAATTCGCTGACCGCGTCCGTGCCGACCGAGGACCTGCGGACCGTGGTCGACGAACTCGACAACGCCCTGCGCGGTTCCGGCGCGAACCTCCAGGTGCTGCTGGACTCCACCACCGACTTCACCAAGCAGGCCGCGAATCACCTGCCGCAGACGGAGAAACTGCTCACCGACGGCTCCACCGTGCTGAAGACCCAGGTCGACTCTTCACAGGCTTGGCGGCAGTTCAGCGACAACGCCAAGCAGTTCGCCGAGCAACTTTCCCGTTCGGACGGTGACCTCCGCAAGCTGATCGCGACCGCGCCCGGGGCGGCGACGCAGCTTTCCGAGCTGCTGCGGGACAACGAACCCGGGTTGCCGATCCTGCTGGCGAACCTGCTCACCACCTCGCACGTGTTCTCCGCCCGCACCGACGGCCTCCGGCAACTACTGATCAACACCCCGAAGGCGGTCTCCGCGGTCGACACGGCGGTCGACGAAACCGGGAAGATCGGGCTGGTACTGACCTTTTTCGACCCGATGCCGTGCACCAAGGGCTACGGGGACACGACCGTCCGCGGCAGCCGGGAACTTTCGGCGCTGCCGTTCAACACCGGTGCCGCGTGCACGCTCGACAAGGGCGACCCGAGTTCGGTCCGCGGCTCGCAAAACGCGCCGAAGGGCGGCGTACCGCCCGCCGCCGTCCCCGGCGGATTCGGCGTCGACGGCCAGCCGACGTCCACCAGCCTCGAGGAGATGTTGTGGCTGCGCAACTGAAGATCGCGATCGCCGTGCTCGCCGCGGCCTGCGCGTTCACCGGATGGGCCGGATACACCTGGTTCACCGCGACGGGTTCGGAGGCCGTGACCTATGGAAGCTCGCGCGACGACGCGCTGAAGACCGGCCGTGAACTCGTCGCCCGGCTGACCAGCCTCGACCACCACCGCGTCGACCAGGGCATCGCCGACTGGCTCGCCGCGTCGACCGGTCCGCTGCGCGATCAGCTCGGCAGGACCGACGACGCGACGAAGCAGACACTGGCCAAGGACGCGACGGTGTCGACCGGCAAGGTGCTCGACGCGGCGATCAGTGAACTGGACGAGCACGCGGGAACGGCCAAGATGCTGGCTTCGGTGGAGATCACCATGGCCAAGGAGGGCGCGGCGCCGACGACGAAGCGCAACCGGTTCGCCGCCGGGCTGACCAGGACCGCCGAAGGCTGGAAACTCAGCGCGCTCGACCAGCTTCCGGTGGGTGCGCGATGACCGCCACGGCCGACACCGACGCCCATGCCGAACCCGGGACCGAGCCGGAGGTCACGGCCGAATCCGAACCCGCCCCCGACGAGACCGCCGAAGAGACCACCGGGAAGCCGTCCCGGCGGCCGAAGTCGCCGCTGATCCTGCTGGTCGCGGCGGCGGTGCTGGTGGCGGCGGGAGTGTGGTTCACGCTGGAGGCGAGGTCGATCTCGGCGGCGCCGTCGGCGGCCAACACCGCGCTCACCGACGTCGGCGCGACAGCCGAGGTGAACTCCGCGGTGACGGTGGCGCTCGACAAGATCTTCTCCTATTCCTATGACCGGACCGAGAGCACCGAAAAGGCGGCCGCTTCGGTGCTGAGAGGTAAGGCGCTGGAGTCGTACAACCAGCTGTTCGCCCAAGTCAGGGAAAAGGCTCCAGCGCAGAAACTGATTCTCACCACCCGCGTCTCCTCATCCGCTGTCCAGGAACTCGGCGACGGTAAAGCCCGGCTGCTGGTATTCCTCGATCAAGCGGCGACGCGGGCCGACAACAATTCATCGACGACGGCCGCCGCGCAGCTTTCGGTCACCGCCGAACGCGAAGGCGAGAGCTGGGTCATCACCGACCTCATTCCCCGGTGACAAACCGGTCGTTCCTCATTTGGTCCGCAGTACAAAACAGGAGAGAAAACGAGGAGAAACCCATGTTCGGTCGAACGCGCCCGAAAACCGCCCGCCGCCGTCTCGGCACGGTCGTCGCACTCACCTCCGCGCTCGCCATGGCTGGCAGCCTCGCCGCCACCCCCGCCCTCGCGGACGACCCGGTGGAGATCCCGGTGTCCTACACCGTCACCGGGAAGACCACGGTGAAGAAGACCGGCGGCACCCTCGACCTCGGCCCCGGCCAGCTCGACGGCGCCCTCGTCATCGACGGTGACAACGTCGGGATCCGAGGCAACCTGTCCCTGCCGCCCTCGACGGCGAACATCTCGCTGGTCTCGGGGGTCTTCAAGATCAAGGCCAGGGTGCGGATCGAGCCGACCGGCCCGGTCACCGGCACGCTGGCCAACGGCGACCTGACCACCCGTTCGCAGGCGAACATGCTGATCGACAACATCGTCGTCGGCCTGTTCTGGCCGGTCGTCCCGCTGCCGACGGCGCCGAGCGCCTGCAAGACGGTCAAGCCGCTCGACCTGACCCTGGTGTCGAAGAACGTCGACCTGTTCGCGCCGACCATCCCGTCGTCGGGCGTGTTCACCATCCCCGAGTTCAAGGACTGCTTCATCAACGATCTGGCGCTGGGAGCGTTGATCTCCGGTCCGGGCAACACGATCAACCTGAGCATGAAGTCCAACCTCTGACGGCTTAGGACTCGTGAGTGGTAATGACGGTTCTAACCGTCATTACCACTCACGAGACCGACCTCGCCGCCTCAGCAGAACGTCGGCGCGGTCGGATCGACCAGCGCGACGCCGGTGCTGTCACCTGCGGAAACAGCGTAGACCGGAGCGCAGACCCCGGAGAATTTCCAGAAGTCGGTCGGCGGTTCCGTGCTGGTGTCCCGGCTTTCCTGCTTCACGTTGGAGCCCCAGGCGAAGACGGTTCCATCGGATTTCAGCGCGACGTTGTGGTTGAAACCGGCGTCGATGGCGACGACGTCGGACTGGGCCTCCAACGGGACCGTGGCCTGGCCGTAGCCGTTGTCACCCCAGGCGATCACACCGCCGTTCTTCAGCGCGATGCTGTGCCGGAGCCCGGCCGAGATCGCGCTGACCCCGGACGCCGCCGCCGCGGGCACCGTGATCTGGCCCTTCCCGTTGCCACCCCACCCGATCACGCCACCGTTCTTCAGCGCGAGCCCGTGATCCCCACCGGCCGAGATCGCCGTGACACCGGAAGAGACCGTCGCGGGGACCACGCTTCGGGACCCCCAGCTCACCACGCTGCCGTTGGTCTTGAGCGCCAGGTTGAAATAAGCGCTCGTCGAGATCGCCTTGACGCCCGAGGTGGCGGCGGCAGGCACCACGTTCTGGCCGTAAAAGCCGTTGCCCCAGGCGATCACGCCCCCGTTCTTGAGGGCCAGTTCGTGCGCCCAGCCCGCGGCGATCGCCGACACCCCGGAGGTGGCCGCGGCAGGGACGTCGGTCTGCTGGTAGCTGTTGTTGCCCCAGGCGATCACGCCCCCGTCCTTGAGGGCCAGATGAGTGAGCGCACCCGCCGACACGGCGCTCGCGCCGAGCGCCGAGGCCGGCACGCTGCCCTGCCCCTGCGCGTAGTCGTTGCTTCCCCAAGGCCGCGGTTCACCGGTGGGCGCGGCATGGGCGATATCGGAAAGAGAAAGCGTGGCGATCATTACGGCTATCGCGGTAGTCGTCACGCGCCGTGTCGCGGATAGTCCATTGACTGAAGCCATGCGACGAATGTTAACCGGGTTCCGCCGATCAGCCCCGTCTTTGTCACCGCCGGACAAACTTCATAATCCAATTCAGCGGCCACTGACAAGAAATAACTGGGCCCTCACCCACCCAGAAACATGTCGACATGAATCCTTGTTACGTACATAACTCGCGGGTAACCTCGGTTTACCCCACCACCGAGATAACCCGCTCAAGTCGAGCATATTTGATCAGAAAAATCCGCCGAAAGGCGCATGGGGAAAGCCGTCCGAGACGTAAACTGGATCAAAGGAGATGACAGGTATGTCCCGCAGACTCGGCAAGTTGTCAGCAGGCGTCGCCACCACCGGCATCGTGTTCGGCGCGGTCGCCGTGCTCACCGCCGGCACGGCCGCGGCCGCGACCAACTACGCCACCGGCACCGTCGCTTACATGTGCAACTTCCCTGGCATCGGCCAGCAGCAGCTGGACGTGAAGGCGAACTTCACCGGGCCGGACTCGGTCCCCTCCGGCGGTACCGCCACTCCGACGGGCGTCGGCGGCACGGCGACGATCAACGCGACCATCAACGCGCTGCTCAACGCCGCCAACTACGACGGTGTCCGCGGCAAGGCCAACATGCCGATCACCGCCACCAACGCCACGCCGGCGTCGGCGACGGTGTCCAACCTGAACGTTCCGACCCAGATCAACCCGTACGTGCCCGGCCCCCGGAGCTTCAACATCGTCCAGGACGCCGGCACGGTCGTTCCGACGCTGACCGCCGGCGCTCCCGGTTCGAGCGTGATCTCCCTCGGCACCACGATCAACGCGCCGCTGGACTTCCACAAGAAGGACGGCAGCTGGACCGCGTGGAACTTCAACTGCACCGTGAAGAACACCAACCCGCCGCAGAACCGCGCGTTCAGCCCGGCGATCCCGATCACCTGATGAACCATCCGTGCGGGGCGGGGACGCCCGTCCCGCACGGTCTCCACGTGGGACACGAGAGGAAATCGCATGACACAGCAGGTCCGCCGGATGCTCGGGAGGGTTCCCGTGATCGCGGGCGTGATCCTGCTGGCCGGTGTGAACGGCACGCTGACCGGCTCGGCGGCGACCGATCCGGCCGACAAACCCGCACCGCCGCTTCAGGGCGCCGAACCGGCGCACAAAAGCCTGGCGAACACCTGCGTCTTCCCGGATCCGGTCGGCGAACGGCCGGTGACAGTGGACACCAAAGCCACCCTGCCGAAGGTCGTCGGCACCGGAAAGCCCATACAGATCAAGGACTTCTCCCTCACCTTCGTGATACCCGCCGGCGCGTTGGGGGAGGTGGCCGAGGTCGAAGGCGCCGCCACCGTCGAGCTCACGGCGGCACGCGAGGACAAGCGGACCCCGGTCCCGGTCACCCTCACGATCCCGACGACCAAGGTGTCCGCCACCGGCGACGTGAGCCTGGTCGCGACGGGCAAGGTCCCCGACATCGTGATGAGCGTCGAGGGCGAGCTCCAGGTGTCCACCGGCGCGCCTTCCCTGGCGCTGACGGTCCCGGCCGCCGGAACCCCGCTCAAGACCATCACCTGCGTCCAAGCTCCTGGCCAGGATCCGACGCTCGGCAGCGTCGCGCTGCTGCCGTTGAAGCCGGTCGAAAAGCCGACCGGGAAGCCGGGTGAGCGGAAGCCGCGGGATACGGTCCGTGCCGCGGCCGACCCGCCGGACCCGAACATCATCGTCATCCCGCTGCTCCCGTTCGAATTGGTCAACACGGCCACGATCGGCAAGATTGGCGCGGTCGCCAGGCTGAAGCCGGGGTTCATGTTCAACGCGATCTGGACCGTCTACCTCGACCGGACGACGAGCGAGATCAGCGGCACGGCGCTCCAGCCACCGAGCAAGCTGAATCTCCTCGGCTTCGGCTTCCTGCCGATCACCGGGACGATGGAACTGCTCCCTATCGATTACCGCACCGGGAACACCCTCATCGACGCCGCCGGAACCGTGATTTCGGAACCCGACGGCAGCTCGACCGCGACCGTCCGGGTCCAGGGCTACGGCAAGCTCAGCAACTTCACCGTCAACGGCGTCGACCTCGGCGTCGGGGACAACTGCGTGACGGCGGAACCCTTGGAGCTGAATCTTCGAGGAACGAAGTACGACACGGCATACGGCGGTGTCCTGCGGACCGACCCCGACTCGCCAGACCCCCTGTACCGGGGATTCACCCTTCCCAGGTTCGCCGGCTGCGGTGTCAAAGAGAACCTCGACTCGCTGCTGAGCGGCATGTCCTCAGGACCGGGGAACCAGGTTTGCTTCGGTGTCAACCAGGTCGGTCTCCCCCGGACACCCGAACGCGAGTGCCCCAACGCGACACCGCCCGCCGGACGCTGACCACAAAGGACCCCCGTGCTTCACGAACGAAGCACGGGGGTCCTTTGTGGTCTCGGTCAGGAGGGCGGGCCCGGCTGCCAGACGACGTCCGTGGCGAAGCCGGTCGCGGTGTCGTGGCCGTCCTGTCCACTCGAGTTCGCGGCCCACACCTGAGTCCGGTACTGCCGCATCAGCCGCCCACGAAGACTGAAGGATTCGAGGGACACTCCGGTGGCGCTCGCGGGAGTCTTCGTGCACCAGGTCGCGTCCGCCCCGAACTGATCGGTCCCGTCCGAGGGAGCGATGATCACCCGCTTGCCCAGCTGCCGCAGGTAGTGCTCCGGATACGCGACCGACTCGAACGAATGGCAGGTGGCGTCGGCCTTGCCGGGCACGATCCGCCATGACGCGTCGCCGCCCCCGTCCGGCGACACCACGGCGTCGGTGAGACCGCGCAGGTACCCATTTTGGACTTCCTGGCTCTGTGAACGGATCGTCTGGACCAGGGCCGTGTCTTCGTACTGCCCGAGACGCAGGAACTGCGCGACATCGTCGTCGGTTCCGGCCAGCGCCTCGTTCGCGCCCGCCACCAGCGCCGGGTGAACCCGGCTTTGCTCCGCTCGTGTCCGCAGTTCGAACAGAAGTCGCCGGTCGCTCTGTCCCTTCTTCCGCGTCCAGTTGAGCCAGTCCGTGAAGTTCGCCGAATGGATACCGGTGGTGACGTACGCGAGCAGCTTCGCGTTATCGCCCGAACGCAGGGCGCGTTCGGCGGCGGCGCGCACCTCGGTGCCCTCCTTCGCGGCCTGCCACAGATCCAGGACGAAGTTGACGTCCGGTTGCACGAGCTGCCCAGGTGTCGGCTCCACCGCCACCACGGCGGCGGCCCGGATCCTGGCGTCCCGCGCGGCGCGAGCGGCCTTCTGTGCCGCGTCGGCCTGTTCATCGGCGTCGATGATGTCCTGCTGGTCGGCCGCCCGAGCGGTGAAGATCCCCGTGAGGATGAAGTCCTTCAGCTCGGCCGCCGTGCCGCGGTGGGCCGCGAGCGCCGCTGCTTTCACTTTCGGCCCGGAAGCCTTCTCCCACATGGCGAACGCGAATTCCCGGTCACTCTGGATAAGCAGTATCTGCGACGCCTCGACGCCGTTGACCATCGCCGCCCGCTGTTTGGCCTCGCGTGCCACGCGCGCGGCGGCGTCATCACGCAGGATCCGTGCCTGGTCACGAGCGTTGGCCTCGCGGACGCCGGTCTTGATCCATTGTGTCCACTCGAGCTCGACCCCGGCGTAGGCGAGCTCGGCCGAAGCACGGACCTCTATCCCGGTAGCCCGCTGCCAGATCGCGAACACGAAGTTGCGATCGGTCAGTATCAGCAGGTCAGGCGTCGCCACCAGGCCGATCTCCTGTGCCGCACGGAGCTTGTCCTCCTGGGTGGCGGACCGCGGCTCGGCAGCGGCCACGGCCCCGTCGGGAACCGCGGCGGCGGGTGTCATCGTCGCTCCCAGAGCCACGGCGACGATCGCTGTCACCAACAAGAACCTTCCACGCATTCAAGCTCCCATGTAGACGGTCGTGACACCTGTCGTGGTGTCGTGGTCGATGCGGCCGCGTTCGAACGTGCTCCGGCGGCCGCCGGGAATAGCGGTCTCGTCGCCGGTCGGATAGCCGAGGGTGGACTTCTCTCCTCCGATCGAGAGCCACTTGGCGCGGATGGGGCCCAGCACGGCGTACGCGCCGGTCCGGTCGATCGAATAGATCGAGCCGCCACCCGCGAAGTTCACGAAGCGGCCGCCCTTGTCGGAAGTGCAGGCTTCCCCGCCGAGCGGTACACCGAGGACGCGATGCCCACCGAGCCGCAAATAGGCCGCGAGGATCTCCGGGGACGCACACGTCGTACCCCTGCCGGTGGTCAAGGTCTGCACGCCGGTCGGCTGGCTCCAATAGCTGCGGAACGCGAGGGCACCCGGATTCGAACGCCGCTGGAAATCCCGGTGGCGCACCGTACCTTCGACGATCTCGGGTCCGAGCGGTGAGACCATCAGGTCGGTGTAGGGGTCGTAGTCAGGCAGGTACTTGTTGAGCCAGTTGACGGTGATGGCGGTGGAATCGGGGTTCGGATCGGTCACCCACCAGTAGAACTCGTTGCCCATCCCCGCCCGTCCGTCGGATCCACGGGTGAGGAAGTCGGCGCCGCCACGCAAGGTCACCCCGGCCCCGGGCAAAATGGTGTCCCCGCACCAGGTCGCGTCCCAGTCGAATCCGACGGTCCCGTTCGCGGGCAGGACCCCGACCTTCGTCTTCGTGCCATCGTGGTACCTGGCCAGGTAGTGATTCGGTTTCGTCACCGATTCGAGCGAGTTGCACTCGGGATTCCCGAGTCCCGACACGACTCGCCAAGTCGCGTCCGCCCCCTCGCCCTGCGCCGGCTCCGCGGCTCCCGCGCTGACGACCAAGCCACCGACGGTGTCGCGAAGGTACTGGCCGGCGATGTTGCCGTTGATCGCGTTCCGGCTGAACGACTGCGTCAGCACCTCGTGCCGGCCGGAGTCGAGAAAGCTCAGGACGGCGTCGACGCCTTCCGCGAGCGCCCGCTCCGCCGCCCGGGCCAGCCTCGGTTGGATCCCGTTCGTCACCGCCTTGGTCCAAATCTCTTCGACCAGTACCCGGTCCGCCGCCGCCTTCTGTGCGAGCACGGCGGCGACATCACGCCAGTTGGCCTCGTAGACGCCGGTGTCGATGAATCGCTTCCAATCCGCCCGGACGCGACTGCGTAGAGCCGTCACGGCGGCCTTCTCGATCTCGCTGCCCGGCCGCGCGCCGTCCGCGATCACGCGCAGGACGTCATCGTCGGGCAAGCCGGTGATTTCCGGCGTCGGCAGTACCCGCACCACCACCACCGCCCGTCCTCGAGCCGCTTCGGCGGCGGCGCGGATCTTCTCCGCCTCGGACGCGGCTTCGTCGGCGTCGATGGCGTCCTGCTGGTCCCGTGCGTGCGCGACGCGAAGACCGTTGGCGATGAACTCCTTCCGTTCGGCGGCCGAAGCGCCGAACGCGGCCAACGCCGCCGCCTTGACCCTCGGGCCGGTGGCCCGCTGGACGACCACGTAGATGAAGTCGCGATCACTTTGGATCAGCAACTCCGAATCGGGTGGGATACCGACGAGGATCGCGGCCGACTCCTTGGCCTCCCTGGCGATCCGCGCCGCTTCGGCATCCCGTATCTGTTGTGCCTGATCTCTCGCGTTGGCGGTGAGGACTCCGTTCTTGATCCAGTCCGTGCACGCGAGATCCGTCCCCCCGAAAGCGAGCTCCGCCGACGCTCGCACCTCGGGTCCGGTCGCCTGCCGCCAGAGTGCGATGACGAACTCCTTGTCCCGGAGGAGCATCATCGCGTCGGTCGGGACGATCCCGAGGGTACGCGCTGCCCGCAGTTTCTCGGCTTCGCTCGAGACCGGCGGCAGTTCCGCCACCGCCGCGGACCGCGGCACGGGTGACGGTTCCGCGTGCGCGACCGGAACCGCCGTCGTGGCCACGACGATCATCACTGCGATCAAGACGGCACACAAGGGAACGCGGTCGCCTGGTTCTCTTTGTGTCACGGTACTTCCTCTTCCGGCTCGAGGATTTCGATTCCCGCCCAGTCCTCGTGCTCGTGGTGACGAGTGGTCAGACCGAACGCTTCGACGACCCGCACGAGCGCCTGGTCCATCGCTTCGTCCACCTGCCGGTAGCGCACGACGTCCGGATGGTCGCCGGCGCCGGCGACCACGTGCTCGTGGATCTGCCGGTGCCAGGCCACCGCCGAGTACCAGCCGACGTAGACACCAGGGGACGCCCGAAAATGGTCCACCTTCACCACGAACGCCCCGCCCGTCCACGGATCCTCTTCCCGCCGGACAGGCAACCCCGCCGTGCGCAAGTGGGTTTCGACCCGATCCGCGAATCGCCGTAGTCGGAGCTCGTGTTCTTCGTCGATGAATGTCCTGTCACGCATCAGGATCTCCTTTCATGGCGAGCGCTACCGACAGCAACTGCGAGCGGCACGGAAGGCGCCGGGCGACGCACCGGATACACCGGTTCGCCAGTGATGTCCTCGCCCTCGTCCGCCATCGCGAACAGGCCATGCCTCCTTCTCGCGTCGGCGATGAAATCCGCGAGTGATTTGTTGAGCAGCTTCCGGTCGCTCAGAGTTTTACCGTAAGGCAAGGTCCAGGAAACCTTCGCCTTCTCGGACAGTTCGCTCTTGAGGCGACCAGCGCATCTGTCACAAGGCGCTCGTTCCGAATAGAGTGCGTCGATCTTCTTCGGGGATATCCCAGCACGTTTGAGCTGATCGATAATGTCGTCCTCGGAATGGTAGCCCGGATTGCCATTCCGGCTGCTGACCCCGATCACGATGTTCGGGTACAGCCGATGGATCAGATCGCTCTCTCCCGGGAATCCTTCCACGTAGGCGACCGCGATGTTGCGATCGGATTCGTGCACCCCGAGGGCGTCACGCACCAGGAACGCGATGGTACTCAGGTAGTCACTGTCGTAACGCACCTCGCCGCAGGGGAAATCCATCGTCGCCGCGGAAGAGGCACGGGCCGGGCCACCCTCCGCGACCGACGCGCCACCCGTCACCGTGCCGAGGACGCTGAACCAGGTACAGAACTTCTTCAGCCTGCTGAGTATGGACAGCGCCTTTTCGGCGATCTTGGCGATACGCTCCGATTTGGCGATCCACTTGCCGATGTTGGTCACCACGGCGGCGATCGCCTTGACGATCTTGTCGCCTTTGAGGAACGGCAGGACAAGACCGACGATGTCGACGACGCTCCACAGGCAGGCACCGACATTGCCTTCCGAGAGGCAGGTCTTGATGTCGTTCCAGCCGATGTACTCCAGCAGGATCTCGGCCCCGATCCCGAAGAGGAATCCGGTGAGGTCCTCGCCGTTGAGACACTCGCGGGCGGCGGTCATGTACTCGTTGAAGACGACCAGGCCTTCCGGGTCTCCTTTGAGGATGTTGGCGTCCTCGACGGACAGTCCGGGCAGGCAGCCGGACGCGATGATGTTCTTCAGCACCCGCTGGTTCTCGTCCCGCTGCCGTTGTTCCTCCTCCGCCTGGTCCGCGGCCCGCTCGGCGGAGGCCGCCGCTTCGCGCGCTTGGAGCGCGGCAGCGGAAGTGTTCTCGGCGTGCTTCCGCGCGTTCGCCGCGGCAGTGGCCGCTTCCGCCGCGTATTGCTCGGCCTTGGTCGCGGCTTCACGGGCGGCTTTGGCGTCACGCTCGGCATTGTCGGCGGCACCACGGGCCGCCGCGGCCTGCCCCTCGGCGGCGTCGGCCGCCAGGCCCGCGATCGCTGCGTCGGCATTGGCGTCGTTCGCCCGTCGCCGGGCGGTCAAGGCATCGTTGTGCGCTTCACGGTCGAGGTTGTTCGCTTCTTCAGCGGCTTGCCTGGCGAACTTCGCCGACACGCTGGCGTCCGCGGCCGCGTCCTGTGCGCCCGCGGCGGACTGCGCGGCCTGGTATGCCGACTTCGCCGCGTTGGCCGCGGCTTGGAACGCCGCTTTGGTGTCCGCACCCGCCTGATCGGCCGCTTGCTGGGCCTGGGCGGCCGCCGTATTGGCCTCGTCGGCCCGGCTCTGCGCCGCGGCGGCCTGTTCCGATCCGACGGCCAAAGCCTGGGCGGCGACCTCGGCCACGAAGTCCGCGTCGAGGTCCGCACCGGTGAACGGCGCGACGACGACGATCGCGGTGTTGGCCGGATCGGTGATGGCGGACGACGAGGCCCGAGCGGCCAGCGCCGCCCTCGTGGCGTGGCCCGCCTGGGTCGCGGCCGATACCGCCTCCCCCCTCGACTCGGCCGCGCTTTCCCTCGCCCGGAAGGCGTTCACGGTCGCCAGCCGGGCTTGTTCCTGCGCCTGCTCGGCCAGTTGGACGGCGTTCCTCGCGTTCTGGGCGGCCTTGACCTCTTCCGCGGTGGCCGTGGCCGCCTCCGCGTTCGCCTTGGTCGCGGACACATGTGCGGCGGCGGCCTCGGATTCGGCCGTACTCGCGAAGGCCCCGGCGTTCGCCGCGTGTGCTTTGGCTTCGTCGGCCGCGGCACGGGACGCGGCCGCGGCGTGCGTGGCCTTGGTGGCGGCTTCCCGCGCCCTGGCCGCGGCGGCGGTCGCCTCGTTCGCCGCCTGCCTCGATTCTCGGGCCGAGGCGGCGGCGTTGTTCGCATCCAGTCTCGCCGCGTTGGCGGCCGCCCAAGCCGGCGCCTCCTGGTCGGTGCCGTGCGCGGCCGCTGCCGACGCTTCGAGCGCCTGTGCCCGCGCTTCCGCCGCGTCCGCGTCCCGTTGTGCCTGCCACGCCCTGTCACGAGCGGCGATCGCCAGTCCGGCGTCCTTCTCGGCGACGCGCTCGCATTCGGCCGCGATACCTTCCTGGATGAGAGCCCGTTCGAGATGGCCGGCCGCTTCCCGTTTCTTGGCCTCCGCTTCCCCTCGCGCCCGGCTGGCCTGTTCCGCGGCCCGGTCCGCCTCCACCCGGTACCGTGCGGCTTCGTCCCGCTGCCGTTCGGCTTCTTGCCTGGCGCTGGCGGCTCCTCGCGCTTCGATATCGGCCTGGTAGGCGGCTGTGCTCGCGTTGCCGGCGTGTCTCCTGGCCTCGTCGCGAGCTTGGTCGGCCGCCTGTCGGGCGGCTTCGGCGCGGTCGGCCGCGTCGCGCGCGGCCTCGGCCTGCCGCGCCGCGGCGGACGCCAACGAGGCCGCCGAACGTGCGTGCTCGTCGGCGTGTGCCCGCCATCGCCGGGCTTCCTCGGCTCGTGCCACGGCCTCGTCCTGACGCCCGATGGCGGCATCGGTGGCCATGGTCGCGTCGATGGCGTGCCGCGCGGTCTGCATGGCCAGCACCGCCGCCTTCGCGGCCTCGTCCATCCCCCTGGCCATCTGCGCCCAATCGGCACCGTAAGGAAGGCCGACCTCGATCAGGATGTTCGCCTCCGCGGTCGCGGCCACGGCCGCGTTGCGCGTCTTGCCCGCCGCCTGTTCCCCGAATCCCAGCTGGCGGGCGACCTCCTGCTGTACCAGGCTGAAGGATCCCGGGGAGTGGTTCCCGCCCGCGGTGTTGGCGACCAGGATCTGGGCGGCTTGCCGAGCCGCGGTACCCGCCGAGACGAGCGCGTTAGCCGTACTCTGCAGTGCTCTGATGCCTTGGCCGTGCGCGACCAAGAGGTTCCGTCGGGCGGTCGAAGCGCGGGCGGCACGCTGGGCGAGTTCACTCGCGGCCTCCGCCGCCTTGTTCCGTTCTTCGAGGTCCTTCAGGTATTGCTCGCGCGCGGCAGCGTCTCGTTTCGCGGCGTCGACGTAGCCGCCGTTGAGGAATCCGGCGATCGCGGCATCACCCGCGGCCAGAGCCTCCTGGGCGGCACGCTTCACCTCAGGACCCGCCGAGCCGATCAGCGCCAGGACCCGAGTGCGGAGTTCGTCCGCGCGCGCCTGGGTCGCGCGGTGGGCCCTTTCGTCCCGATCGGTGGCGATCACGCGCCCGTAGTCGAGGAACGCGGCGCGATCCGCCGCGGACCCGGCCAGCACCCGTTCGACCTCGCCGTTGAAGATCGGCCCGCCAGTGCCCCTGAGATCCAGGATCGTTTCCCTGTCACGCCTGGCCGTTTCGTCACGGCGGGCTTGGGCGCGCTGCTGCGCTTCGACCTCGCCGGTGTCGAGGAACTCCATGAGTGCTTCCTCGGTCCCGGCGTCCAGCGCCGCCTGAGCGGCTTCACGGACCTCGGGCTCCTCGGACAGGTGGGCGATGTCGACGATCAGCTTCCACAAGCGGGGGTCGATCGCCTCGCCAAGGCCGCTCTCGCCGTCCCAGCCCGGGTACTCCGTCTTCGGGATGGGACGGCCGTTCGCTGGGTCTTCGCTCGAGGCCGCCGCGGATGACCGAGGCGGGGGCGCCACCGCGAGCGCTTCCCCGTGTCCCCCGAGCAATACGGTGAAAACGACGAAGAGGGCCAGGGTTCTCAGGCCTGATGCACAGGACATCGTCTTACGCCCTCCTGCGGAAGTCGTTGGAAGATCGGTCAGTTGCCGGGGTCGCGCATCCGGGTCTCACCGGCGAGGGCCTGGGCGAACAGGTCCTTCCAGAACTCGGCCTGCTGACGGGCCCAGTCCTGCTCGAGGACCCATTCACCACCCGTGCGGTCCGCGGCGTCCTTCATGGCCTGCCAGTTCGGTCCCGTCGCGGACCGCGCCGCCGCCGCGACCGCGGCCCAGTTCGCGGCTTGGGCGACCGCGACCTCCCCCGCGTCCGCCCAGGCCGTGCGGGGTGCCACCGTTTGGCCTCCGACCTGCTGCCAAGCTCGTGCCGCGGCCTCTCTCAACCGGACCGCTGCTTCACCCGAGGCTTCGAGCGCGACGCGTTCGGCTTCGGTCGCGTCCGTGATCAACCGTGTGATCGCGGACTGCCAGCGTGCCTCCTGTTCGGCGTCACGCAGCCGGTGCATTTCCAGGTCCAGCTGGGCTCCGGTGGCCCAGCCGTAGGCGAAGAAGTCGACTATGTCCGCGTCGGTCGCACCGGGACGGACCGCGAAGGCTGCGGCTAGCCTGACCTGCGAACCGGGGTCGTTCGCCGCGAGAGTCCGCACATAACGGCGGTCTTCTTCGGCCAGTGCCTCCCGCTGACCGCCATCCGTCTCACGCGCGAGCCGGTCCCGGGCCTCCGCCTGGGCGAATCCCTGGCGCACGAAAATCTCCCGGTCGCCGTCGGTACCGCGCAGCGCCCGCACCGCGGCTGCATTGACCTCCGGCGCGTATTCGGTGGTGTAGGTGAGCAGGACCCGATTGCAGAAGTCCGTATTGGCGGCACCGCTTTCGGCGGCACGCCGTACCGCGGCCGAAAGTCCGGTGTCGAGGAAGTCCTCGACGGCCTCCGGAGTTTCTTCGGCCCACGCGACCCACGCGTCGGCGCGTACAGCGGCACGCGGATCCTTGCCTGCCAATCGTCGTACCAGTTTTCGTGCCACAGCGCCCGGATCGATGGCCGAAACAACACCGTCGGGCAAGATGGATCCGTTCGCGGCGGGCGCTTCGAGCAAGGTCACAGCACAGAAAGCCGCCAAAACTCCGGACAGCATGGATCGACGATTACTCACCATCGAAAATCCCCCAGATGACATGCAGGCGCCTCAGGCAACCGTTACCACTGAACGTAGCAGCGCCCGTCGACGAAGATCAATCGTCCATTCGGCCGTGCATTCGCGACACTCAGAAGCTGACAAATCCGATCCCGGAAACACTCAAATCAACGGTAATCGCACTATTACTTGTGCCGGGTAAACCGAGCTGGGTATCGTCCAGTGAGGATCTTTTTCCGGGGGGACACGATGAATTCAGTATTCAACCGGCGCGCCGCCCTGCGCGGCGCCGTCGTGCTGGCCGGCCTGGCGGGTCTGCCGACGACGTCCGCCAAGGCGGCTCCAGCGGACGGTTTCAAGGAACTCACCTGGAAGCTGATCAGGCCGACCAGCAACTTCCAGCTGATGCCGGTCCGGGTGATCTCCGGGATCCCCGCGACGATCGGCTACGGGAAGCCAGTCACGATCGGCCCCGTCATCGTGCAGGCGACCTGTGACAAGAACGTCGGTATGGCCGCAAGGAGTACCGGCTGCGACATGATCTCCGCGGTGTTCACCCTGACGATCGTGGTGACGGACGCGCGTGGTCTGTCCGGCCGTTTCCCGGTGACCGTCGAGTTCCCGAGGACCGAGGTTCCGTCCACCCAGGTCGAATTCGTGTTCACCGGAACGGCCACCCTCGCCGGCCAGGGATCTCCTCCGGCGGCGAGGAATACCGGTCCGATGCGGATCACCGTCGAGCGGCGCGCCACCGGGGTGACCACCCTTTACAACGCGGCGACGGGTGCCGCCAACAACCTGGCCAGCCAGGCC
The DNA here is from genome assembly GCF_055575355.1 of Amycolatopsis sp. NPDC034160. Taxonomy (NCBI): domain Bacteria; kingdom Bacillati; phylum Actinomycetota; class Actinomycetes; order Pseudonocardiales; family Pseudonocardiaceae; genus Amycolatopsis; species Amycolatopsis sp. NPDC034160. Next base: position 166,715 of record NZ_JBVISU010000003.1, read on the forward strand.
GACCTCATCCCCCCTGACCAAGATCCCCTGATCGCGACCATCGAGGTGCGCTGACGTGTTCATGACCGCCCGGACCTCGAAAGCGCTGGACGTCGCCAAAACCCGGTTCGCGGACGACCATCTGGCCGACCCGAACGTGGTCGGGGTGACCAAGGGCTTCCGCACCCGCGACGGCGTCCTCACCCCTGAGCCGGCGGTGATCGCGCTGGTGGGCAAGAAACGGCGGACCGCGCTGATCTCCCGTTCCCGGCTGCTGCCGAGCACAGTGGAGGTGGACGGCTCTCGCTACGGCGTCGACGTCGTGGAGACCGGCGAGTTCCGCTTTTCCGGCGGCGGCACCGCCGCACCGGGGGGCATCACGGACAAGCTTCGCCCACCGTTGCAGGGCGCGAGCCTGGGTTCACTCGCCGACGGCACCCTCGGCACTCTCGGCTGCCTCGTGCGGGACAAGACGGACGGAACGCTGTGTCTCCTTTCCGCGGGGCACGTACTCGCCGGCCTCGAAGGCACAGCCGAATCGGAGATCACCCAGCCCGCACCCTCGGACGGCGGCGACGCCGTCAGCACGATCGCGCGGCTCAAACGCTTCATCCCGCTGGTGAAAGGCGAACTGAACACCGCGGACGCCGCGATCGCCCAGCTTTCGCCCGGTATCGGCGTAAGTTCCACGGTGGCGCGCAATCTGATGGCACCGATCTCGGCGACCCATCCGGCGATCGGTATCGCGTTCCTCGCCAGCGTGCACGGGGGCACGTTCATGGCCAAGATCGACACCGTTCTGTCGCGTTTGAACGTCGAGTTGCTCAGCCCGGACGCCACCGCCGCCACCACCGAAGGCCGCCGCATCGAAAAGGTGGGCCGCACCTCCGGCTACACCTCCAGCGTCGTGCTCGACACGACCGCGAGAGTATCCGTCGACGGCTACCACTTCACGGATCTCATCTACGCACAGAGGTTCTCACTGGCCGGCGACTCGGGTGCGATCGCCTGTGAAGGCGGGAACGGACGGACGTTCACCCCGCTGCCTTCGATCGCCTGCCGGTTGCTCGGCTCCGCCGGAGCGTACTACGACCTGCCGTTGGCGGGCGACAACGAACTGGCCGACAAGGCGAGAGACGAGTTCCTCGGGGAGAGTCTCGTCGGCAACGTCGTCGTGCAGCTCGTCTACAAGAATCTCGACCTGGCGGTACACCGGGCGGAGAACGCGGGCGCCACTCCGGAGGAGATCGCGGAAGCCCGTCGTTACTACGGCAAGTACCGCGCGCTCGCGGAGTCGGTGCTCACCGATCCGGCCTCGACGATCTCGCTCACCCAGGAGCACATCGACGACATCAAGGCGATGTTCGCGGGTCTGGCTCCTGACCTCGTCACCGCGGCGGAAAAGCAGGCGCTGTGGGTGTTGTTCGACGAGGTCGTCCAGCCCGCGGCCGGAAAGAACCGGCAGCAGTTGCTGGACCACATGAACGATCTGGCGGTGTACCGGCGGGTGATGACGAATCTGAGCACCGTTCCGGGACTGGACATCGACGGCACCTACCGGTTCTCCACCGGATGAGCGATCCCGTGCAGATCCGGCTGGAGCGGCTCACCGCCGGACTCGTCCCTCCCCTGCGCGACGCCATCAGCGGGTTGATCAGCCGCCCAGGCAAGTCCTTGAGGTCACGCATGCTGACGGTCTCCGCCGGATTCGGTCGTTTCGACCCACTCCGGGTCGCCCGGCTCGGCGCGGTGGTCGAACTGGTCCATATCGCCTCGCTGGTACACGACGACGTGGTCGACCGTGCCGCCGTACGCCGGGGCGGCCCCGCCGCGCACCAGGTCGCCGGGCCGGAGGTCGCGATACTGGCCGGACTCGCCTGTCTCGGGGCCGCGGGGACCGAAGCCGCCGAAATCGGCGAGGACGTCGCCGTGGCGGTCAGCCGGACCGCCTCCGAGCTCGCGTACGGAGAGCTGCTCGACGTCGAGCGTGGATTCGACACCGAACTGTCGTTGCCGGACTACGTCGACCTGGTCAGCCGCAAGACCGGGGTGCTTTTCCAGCTGTGCTGCCGTCTTGGCGGGCTGGAAGCCTTCGCGGACGGGGAAGACGCCCATGAGTTGATCGCCGCCCTCGGGGAGTTCGGTCTCAATTGGGGAATCGCGTTCCAGATCCTGGACGACTGCCTCGATCTCGAGAACACCGGGAGCGACAAACCCGCGGGCACCGACCACCTGCTCGGGCTCTTCGGGGCGCCGACACTGGCCGCGTTGCGCGCGGACACTTCCGGTGAACTGAGCGAGTTGCTGCTCTCACCGTCCTTCGGCACCGGAGAGCTGACCAGAGTACGTGCGCTGGTCGCCGCACACGGCGGCTTTGACTCCGCACGCGATCTCGCGAAGGTCCATCTCGGCCGTGCGTCCGCGGCTCTGACCCGGACCCCCGAGGTACCGTCCCGGTGGGAATTGGCCGGGATGGCGGGCATCGCGTGAGCCACGTCCTGGTCCTCGGTGCGGGGCCTGCCGGGTCGGTGGCGGCCGCCGTCCTGGCACGGGGCGGGATGCGGGTTCTGCTGACAGACCAGCGAAGCCGTCCGGTTCCGACCCACGACCTGTTATTGGGCAAGCCCGCGCGTGAGGCTCTCCGCTCGATCGGCATCGCCGTGGACCGCTGGCCGGTGCTCCCGGTTTCCCTCGCCGTCTCCGGCGAAGCGGCCCGGCCGGTGCCGGATGCCGGATACTCCCTTGTGGACAGAGACGAACTGTGTGGCACTTTACGAGACCACGCTGTCAGCCTCGGAGCGGAGTATTCACCTGTCACGAAGGACGGACCCGGCGGGCACGTCATCCTGGCGGGCGGCGGAGGCCGGCTCCGCGGGCGGACACCACACAGCACCGGCTTGACCTGCGTCCAGCGGTTCACCGGCACCGAACCGGACGACAGGGTGTTGCTGCGGATGCTCGCCCCGCCCGCCGACGAGCCACGCGGCCATCCACGCTGCGCCTGGCTCGCACCGGCACCCGGCGGCTATGTCGTCGGGGTGACGGCCTTCGGTGAGGTGACACCGGAGGTCCTGCTGGACGAGGCTTTCGCCGCTTTGAGCGAACTCGAACCCGCCTTGGCGAACCTCCGCCCGTCCGGGCGCGCCGCGACCGGACGGCTGCACGCCGGTTTCAGTCCGGGCGCGGCCGTCGACGAGGCGGGATTGCGCGTGGGTGACGCGGCCGGGCTGGTCAACCCCTTCACCGGGGAAGGGCTCAGCCAAGCCGTGCAGTCAGGGCAGCTCGCCGCACGCGCGATCCTGGCCCATCCGAACGATCCCGACGGGGCCGGCCGCGAATACATCCGGCTGCTGGATTCGACCTACGTCGGCTACTTCGAAACGGCGCGGCACGTCTCCAAGAGGTACCACCTCACGTGGCGGGTTCTCAACGCCGGAGCGAGCAGCGAAAGCCCGTTCTTCGCCAAGAGCCGCCGGGCGATCGTGCTCTCGGAAGCCGTGCCCACCCTGACCACGCCGGAATCGATGACGATCCCGGCGGGCCTGCGACCGGCGCTCCTTCCGTTCCTCGCCGCCTGTGACGAGGTCAGTGTGACGACCGTCCGTCGCGAATGGCCTTTTTTGGCGAGGATGTTCACGGCTTCCAGCGACGACCCGCGCCCTCGGCCGGCACTCGGCTTCTTCAGCGCGATGCTGGCGGGAGGCCGTCCCCCCGCGCGTGGACACGCCACGGTGGCCGCCGCGATCGAAATCGCCACCCTTGGTGTCCTCGCCTTTCTCGGTCCGGCCGCCGCTCCTCGCGAAGTCCGGGGTGTGGACTGGGAATCGGCGACGACGGTGTTGGCCGGCGACTATCTCGTCGGGCGCGCGTCACGGCTGATCGCGCAAGCGGCACCTGAGATCCTCTGGACGTTCTCGGACTGGATCACCGAACTCAGCACGCTACGGGCCACCGCCGTGACCTCGGGGTCGGGCGCGAGGCCCTTGTTCTCGTCCCTTTTCGAATTCCCGCTGCGCGTCGGTGCCCATCTCGGCGGCGCGCCTTCGGAACCGCTCCGGGGCTACGGCGAAGCCTTGGGGCGGGTCTTCCTGCACGCCGAAGACCTACTGGCCCTCCGCGGCTCTCGCACTCGTTTGGACGTGACCTTGCCCGCCTTGCTCGACGGCCGGATCTCCGCGCTGCCCGAACTGCTGTCCATTCCGGACCTGACGGCCTCGTCGCTGACCGACACCCGGCGGGCGGCCGCCGCGGCGGCCGCCTCCGCGACAGAAGGCGATCGGGCTCGCAGGACCGCGGCGGACGCACTGGCGCAGGTCGGGAACCCGGCGGCACGGATGCTTCTGGGTTGTCTTCTGGACTCGGTCGCCACCCCGCTCAACTCGGAGTCCACTGTGGACTCTTGCGCGGTGACGGCAGCACCTCCGGCAGCGTGTATCCCTCGGGTGTCGCGGCAGGGCTGACCCCCGCCCGCAACGCGAGTTCCATCTGGAACCGCGCTCCCGGATCACGCAGGTGCTCGCCGAAGGTCGCCTGCAACTGCCGCATGCGGTACCGCACGGTCTGCGGATGGACCTGCAACCGCTCCGCGATGTCGACGACGTTGCCCTGACTGTCGAGCCAGGCGCGAAGGGTTTCGAGGAGCCGTTCCTGCTGCTTCCCGGTCATCTCGGCGAGCGGGGCGAACAGGCGGTCGCGCAGCAGGCAGGTCAGCGCGGTGTCGGCGTTCACGAGTAGCGTCGCGAGGTGGTCTTCGGCGCGGATCACGCGGCGGGCCTGGATGATCCCGCGTTCGGAGAGGCGCAGGGCGTCGCGTGCCCAGCGGAGGGAATCGGCGACGGAGTCCAGCCGGCGGCACGGGCCGATCGACAGCCGGTAGTCCGGCAGCGCGGCCTGCAGGGTGGCCAGACGGGCGCCGGAGATCTCCCCGGGCACGAGCAGACGCGGCTCAGCGCAGTCGAGTTCGGCCAGGACGTCCGAATCCACCACGTTGTGCCGCCGGGGCCTGACGGTGTCGTCGAGCGGATGCAGCACCACCGGCGTCGCGCGTTCGGGTACCGTCCAGCCGGTCAGCTGCGCGAGTTCCGCGATCGCCTTCGACGGCGCGGGCGGGGTTTCCAGCACCAGGTGCAGCAGCTTCCGGCGCCAGGTGTCCAGCGCTCCGGCCGTGCGTGCCTTCGCTTCGAGAAAGCCGTCCAACGCGACGGACGCCAGTTCGTCCATGAACGCGAGCATGGCGTCGGCCAGTTGCGACATCACCGCGGACGAGAGTCCGCTGCGGCGGCCGACGCGCATGATGCGCCGCCACGAAACACGGGCGCCGACCCGGTACGCCGACTGGAGGGTGTCGAGGCTGCGGCCTTCCCGCATCTCGTTCTGCCCGAGCCGGTGATGGACTTCGTGCGACTGTTCCTTGGAGACACTGGGATCCGCGATCTGGGCGACGAACAACGTGATCGCGTATTCGACGCCCGCACGGATCGACTTCCCGTACGGCCCGTCGAGCGGGCGCGCGTACGCGGGAATCGTCGCCCGGATCTCGTCGACGATCTCGTTGGCGAGACTGCCCAGTTCCGGCCGCAGGATGTCGGCGAGTTTGCGGGGAAGTGCCGCGGGAGGCTGCGCAGCGTGTTCGATTCCGCGCTCCACCGACATCGCAGCTCCTTTGCTCCGCCCAGCGTCCTGACATCCCACGTTCGTCGTGAGGTGACAACGAACACATCGGAGAAGTAGCCGTGAATGTGTCACCTTTCGCAGAAGAAACCGATTTCTTGTCACCATGTGACAAAATCACGCGGTCTCTTGCTGCTTTGATGACAAATGCCCGGCAAACGCCTCGCTCGGTACGTACGAACGGCCGAAAGGGATACCGCCGTGACGGAGAGTCACCGCTTTCCGGTGAGCAACTCCCCGAGAACCTCGATCACCGGCTCCAGGCCGCGGACCTCGGTCCCGGCGCATTCGGTGATCCCGGCGCCGACGACCTCGAAGCCGCTCAGCCCGCGAAGCATCGTCACCAGGCGCTCGATCGTCAAGCCACCGGGCTCCGGATAGTTCAATCCGTCGAACTCCCCCGGGTCGAGCACATCGAGGTCGAGGTGGACGTACACCTTGTCCGCGCCGGCCAGCCCGGCGGCGACGTCGGCGGTCTCCACCACGAGCCCGCGGTCGACCACCGCGCGCTCGGCCTCGTCGAAGACCCGGGTACCGGCGAGCACGACGCGGCCGGGTTCGATCGGCGGGTCGGCGGCGAACTCCGGGTCGCCCTCACCCAGCAGTGACCGCAGTACCATGCCGTGGAACGCGCCCGACGGCGACGTCTTCGCGGTGTTCAGATCCGCGTGCGCGTCGAACCAGGCGACGCCGAGACCGGACCCGAAGCGGTAGCGGGCGACGCCGATCGGGACGAGTTCGACGCCGCAGTCCCCGCCGATGGTGAGTACCGGCCCGCCGGGCGCCTCCAGCGCGGCGAGTTGCGCGGCCCGGTTCTCGCCGGTGAGGACCGCGCGGTTGGCGACGCCGTCGACCACGGGTGAGGTCTCGCGGGTCTGCCGGATGTGGTGCACCGGCACGCCGAGCACGTGGCCGGCCAGTTCGGCGAGCGCGACGCAGCCTTCGGGCAACTCAGGCGCACGCTCGGTGAGCGCGCCCTGAAACTGAGGTACGGCGTTGATCAGCACCCGGCACAGGTTAGTGCGCCCCGGCTCCACCTCACCGCAATTAGTCCTCTAAGTGCGGTAGTTGCTCACGCAAGGACCGCACTTAGAGGACGAAACGCATCGGGTGTCACTCCAGAACGAGCAGCAGGTCTCCGCCTTCGACCTGCTGGACGGCGTTGATCGCGCGCCGCGACACCTTGCCGCCGGTGGACGCGGTGATCGACGCCTCCATCTTCATCGCCTCGATGGTCGCGACCGTGGCACCGGCCTCGACCTGGTCGCCGTCGGACACCTGCAGCGTGACCACACCGGCGAACGGCGCCGCGATCTGCTTCGGGTCGGCCTTGTCGGCCTTCTCCGTCGCCGGGATGTCCGAGGCGATCGAGGTGTCGCGGACCTGGATCGGGCGCAGCTGGCCGTTGAGCGTGGCCATCACCGTGCGCACGCCGCGCTCGTCGGCCTCGCCGATGGCTTCCAGCTCGATCAGCAGCCGGACGCCCTGCTCCAGGTCGACCGAGTACTCCTCGCCCGGGCGCAGCCCGTAGAAGAAGTCCTTCGACGGCAGCACCGAGGTGTCGCCGTACTGCTCGCGGTGCGCCTCGAAGTCCTTCGTGGGCCCGGGGAACAGCAAGCGGTTCAGCGTCGAACGCCGGTTCTCGGCCAGCCCCTTACGGTCCTCTTCGGACAGTTCCTGTACCGGCTTCGGTTCCGCGCGGCCTTCGAGGGCCTTGGTACGGAACGGCTCCGGCCAGCCGCCGGGCGGGTCGCCCAGCTCACCGCGCAGGAAGCCGATCACCGAATCCGGGATGTCGAACTTGTTCGGTTCCGCCTCGAAGGCCTGCGGCGAGACACCGGCGCCGACGAGGTGCAGCGCGAGGTCACCGACCACTTTGGACGAAGGCGTGACCTTCACCAGGTGGCCGAGGATCTTGTCCGCGGCCGCGTACATCGCCTCGATGTCCTCGAACCGCTCGCCGAGGCCGAGCGCGATCGCCTGCGTGCGCAGGTTCGACAGCTGTCCGCCGGGGATCTCGTGGTGGTACACGCGCCCGGTCGGCGAGGCGAGCCCGGCTTCGAACGGCGCGTAGATCTTGCGGACGCTCTCCCAGTACGGCTCCAGGTCACCGATGGCCTGCAGATCCAGCCCGGTCGGGCGCTCCGAGTGATCGGTGGCGGCGACGAGCGCCGACAGCGACGGCTGCGACGTCGTGCCCGCCATGGAGGCGACAGCGCCGTCGACGGCGTCCGCGCCCGCCTGGATGGCGGCGAGGTAGGTGGCCAGCTGGCCACCCGCCGTGTCGTGCGTGTGGATGTGCACCGGCAGGTCGAATTCCTTGCGCAGCGCGGAAACCAGCCGTGCCGCCGCCGGTGCCCGCAGCAGGCCGGCCATGTCCTTGATGGCCAGGACGTGCGCCCCCGCGCCGACGATCTGCTCCGCCAGCCTGAGGTAGTAGTCCAGCGTGTACAGCTTCTCGGCCGGGTCCGACAGGTCCGAGGTGTAGCAGAGCGCGACCTCGGCGACGGCGGATCCGGTCTCGCGCACGGCCTCGATCGCCGGGCGCATCTGCTCGACGTCGTTCAGCGCGTCGAAGATCCGGAAGATGTCGATCCCGGTCGCCGTCGCCTCCTCGACGAAGGCGTGGGTCACCTCGGTGGGGTACGGCGTGTAGCCGACGGTGTTGCGGCCGCGCAACAACATCTGCAGGCAGATGTTCGGCACCGCTTCCCGCAGCTTCGCCAGCCGCTCCCACGGGTCCTCGGCGAGGAACCGCAACGCGACGTCGTAGGTCGCGCCGCCCCAGCACTCCAGCGAAAGCAGCTGCGGCGTGGTGCGCGCGACCACCGGCGCGACGGCGAGCAGATCCTTGGTGCGCACGCGGGTGGCGAGCAGGGACTGGTGCGCGTCACGGAAGGTCGTGTCCGTGACGCCGATGGTCGGCGACTCCCGCAGCCAGCGCGCGAAGCCGTCCGGGCCGAGTTCGGTGAGCTTCTGCTTCGACCCGGGAGCCGGTTCGAGGTCCTTGGGCGGCTTCGGCAGCTTGACCTGAGGGTCGAGGGTGCGCGGACGCTCGCCGTGCGGCTTGTTGACCGTCTTGTCGGCGAGGTAGGTCAGCAGCCTGGTCCCGCGGTCGGCCGAGTGGCGCGCGGTGAGCAGATGCGGGCGCTCCTCGATGAACGACGTCGTGACGCGCCCTTCGCGGAAGTCCGGATCGTCGAGGACGGCCTGCAGGAACGGGATGTTCGTGGCCACGCCGCGGATCCGGAACTCGGCGACGGCGCGCCGGGCGCGGCCGACGGCGGTCTGGAAGTCGCGGCCGCGGCAGGTGAGCTTCACCAGCAGCGAGTCGAAGTGCGCGCTGATCTCCGTGCCGGAGAACGCCGTCCCGCCGTCGAGACGGATACCGGAACCGCCGGGCGAACGGTACGCGCTGATCATCCCGGTGTCCGGGCGGAAACCGTTGGCGGGATCCTCGGTGGTGATGCGGCACTGCAGCGCGGCGCCGCGCAGGTACACCTTGTCCTGCGAGAGCCCGAGATCGGCCAGCGTCTGACCGGAGGCGATGCGCAGCTGCGACTGGACGAGGTCGACGTCGGTGACCTCCTCGGTCACCGTGTGCTCGACCTGGATCCGCGGGTTCATCTCGATGAAGACGTGATTGCCGTCCCGGTCGAGCAGGAACTCGACGGTTCCGGCGTTGCGGTAGCCGATCTGGCGGGCGAACTTGACCGCGTCGGCGCAGATCCGGTCCCGCAACTCCGGCGGCAGGTTCGGCGCGGGGGCCAGCTCGATCACCTTCTGGTGCCGCCGCTGGACCGAGCAGTCACGCTCGAAGAGGTGGATCACGTTGCCCTCGCCGTCGGCGAGGATCTGGACCTCGATGTGGCGAGGCTCGACGACGGCCTTTTCGATGAACACCGTCGGGTCGCCGAAGGCAGACTCGGCCTCGCGCGCGGCGGCCTCGATGGACTCGCGCAGCTGCGCCGGGTCCCCGACGCGGCGCATCCCGCGCCCGCCACCGCCGGCGACGGCCTTCACGAAGACCGGGAAACCGATCTCTTCCGCCGCGGCCACCAGCGCGTCGATGTCGGAGGAAGGTTCGGACGAGCCCAGCACCGGCACTCCGGCCTCGCGTGCGGCCTTGACCGCGCGGGCCTTGTTCCCGGTCAGCTCGAGGATGTCCGCGCTCGGCCCGACGAAGGTGATGCCTTCTTCTTCGCACGCGCGCGCGAGGTCGGGGTTCTCGGAGAGGAAGCCGTAGCCGGGGTAAACGGCGTCCGCGCCCGCCTTCTTGGCGGCCGCCACGATCTCCTCGACCGACAGGTAGGCCCGCACCGGATGACCGGGTTCGCCGATCTCGTAGGCCTCGTCGGCCTTCAGCCGGTGGAGCGAATTGCGGTCTTCGTGCGGGAACACAGCCACCGTGCCCGCGCCGAGCTCGAATCCGGCGCGGAACGCGCGGATGGCGATCTCACCCCGGTTGGCGACCAGTACCTTGCGGAACATGCCGGTCCTTCCCATCATCGGATCGGTAGGTGAGGCACGTTACCTGTTCGCTCCCGGAGGGCGGGAGCCATTGCCCAGGTGATGGACATCATCCCCGCTTGAGTTGCGTACCCGGACTCTGCAGCAACTGGTTCCCGGTGCCCTCACGGACGCCGGTCAGGACGTCGACGGCGGCGCCATCGACGAGCGCCTTCCCGACCTCTGCCGCCGAAGCGCCCGTGTGCAGGCCCCGGTACAGCGCGGCCACGCCGGCGACATGCGCGGCGGCCGACGACGTCCCGCTGAGCACCTTGCCGCCACTTCCTCCGGCGTTGGGCCCCGGCACGTCCACGCCGGGGGCGAACAAGTCGACGACCTCGCCGTAGTTCGACGTCGAGCCGACCTGGTCGCCGGCGTCGGTCGCGCCGACGGTGAGCGCTTCGGTCACCCTGGCGGGGGAGGCCTGCCCCGCGTCGGCGGCCTCGCCACCCGCCGGGAGGGCGACCGGGACGACCGCGGCGAGCGCGCGGACCGCGGCGTCCAGCTGGTCGTTGGCCGCGCCGGCGATGCCGAGGACGGCGACGGCGGGCTGCTGCGCGTTCTGCGTCACCCAGTCGATGCCCGCGATGATCTTGTCCGTCGCGCCGCCGCCCTGTGCGTCGATCACCCGGACCGGGACGATCTGCGCGCCCTTCGCGACGCCGAAGGTCTTCGACGCGGCGACCCCGGCCAGATAGGTGCCGTGACCGTTGGTGTCGGAGGTGTCGGTGCCGCCGTTGAGGAAGTCCTTACCCGGCTTCACCCGGCCGCCGAAGTCCGGATGCGCCGCGTCGACCCCGCTGTCGATCACGTAGATCGTGACGTCCTTGGCGTCGGTCTCGTAGTGATAGAGCTGATCGAGACCCGTTCGCTGGTCGATCCGGTCCAGTCCCCAGTTGGGCGGGTTCTGCTGGACTTCCGTCGCGGAGGCAGGCTGCGCCACGAAGATCGAGAGGGCCAGCGCGGCCATGACTCGTACCAGTCGAATGATCATTCCTTGGCTTTACGCCTATCCCCCGGGAGCGGCAACCTCGGAGTGTCACCCGTTCGGCTTGTCTTGTCCGATGTGGCCACTGACCGTCGATTCCGGGAGGCAGACGAGCGCGTCGAAGGCGTTGACTACGTCGACGGGGTTGAACACGTGCGCGTGCCGGATGCTCTGGGGCCCTTCGGTACCGCGTCGCGCGCGGAGATCCACCAGTCCGGGACCTTCGCTTTCGACGCTCCCGTCGGCCGGACTGGCCAAATCCTGTTCGTACACGGTGAAACCGAGCCGTCCGTCCGGATCCGGCTCGAGGCCGGTGGTCTTGCCGCCGACCGCGGTGAGCGCCAGCGCGAAGTAGTCGTCGCCGTACTCGGCGGCCAGATGCGTGCCCGCCGAAGGTGCGGTGAGCCCGGGGAACGGCGCGAACGGGACGCGCTGGAGGTGTCCGTTGTGGAGCATCACGACGATCTTCGTGTCGTCGCCGTGCAGCCGCCGGATCAACCGGACGGTTTCGGCCATGTACAGGTCACGCGAACCGCTCTGCAGGGCGGGCGCGCCACCGGACATCATCGCGGCGACCTCCGCGAGGTAGGTGTCGACGCGCAATGCGCCTTCGACGTGGTGCTCCGCGATCGTTTGCGCCTCGGTGTTCCCGTAGACGGGACGCAGCGAGGTCAGCTGCGTCTTGAGCCGCGTGAGTGCCGCGGTCGCCTTGTCTTTCGCTGCGGCATCGAGGGCGGCGTACTTGGCAGGCGCGTCCGCGCTGCTGACCGACGCGTAGCCGCTGGTGGCCTCGATCGCCGCGTCGACAAGGCTTGTGGCAGGCTCGTCCACAGTGGACAGGTACGCCCGGACAGCGTCGAGCGACGGCACGGGCGAGCCCGCGGAACTCGGCACGTCGAGTCCGTAGTAGCGGACGTCGCCGCGTTCACGAAGCCACGTCAGCATTTCGTGCGCCTCGGGCGACTCACCGAGCGAGAAGGTGAAGCCGTCACGGCCGATGTCAGCGACGTCGCCGGGGCCGCCTTTCAGCCACTCATCGACGAGCTTCCCCTCGGCGAAGCCGGATTCGAAGCCGATCACGCGGAAGCCGTGCTGTTCGACGAGGTGGCGGAGCAACCGATTGCGCAGCTCCCCGAACTCGCGGAGGTGGTGGTTGTTCTCGCCGATGGCGACGATCTTCGCGTCGCCGACGAGTTCGGCGATCTCGGCTGGGTCTGACATACTGAGCACACTAACGCAACAGGAGTAGCAATTGGCAACCTCCGGCACCCAGCGGCCCGGCGGCCGGACCGAACGCACCCGCCTCGCCGTCCTGCACGCCACCCTCGACCTGCTGGCCGAACGCGGCTTCGGCGAGCTGACCGTGGACGCGGTCGCCGAGCGGTCCGGAGTGCACAAGACGACGGTGTACCGGCGATGGTCGTCGCCGGACGGCCTCGTCGCCGCCGCGCTGCGAATGGGCACCGAAGACGACTGGCAGGCGCCCGACACCGGATCGGTCGAAGACGACCTGTACGAGGTGGCGGCGGAGGTCGTGCGGTACTTCACCGAACCGGCGCTGAAGGAACTGCCGACGGCGTCGGTACTGGCGGCGTTCCAGGCCCCGCAGGCGGCCGAGGCACTGCATGCTTTCTATCAGGACCGGCATGAACGCATGAAGCCGATCGTGGAGCGGGCCATCGCGCGGGGCGAGGTCCCCGAGGGGACCGATGCCGTCGAGGTGGTGCGGGCGGTGTGCGGGCCGATGTTCTACCGGCTTTTCCTGTCGCGGGAGGGCGTGACGACGGCGGACGCGCGGGTGACGGCGCGGGCGGTGGCGGTGGCGGCGCGGGAAGGCGCTTTTTGTGAAGTTCCGCATTTGGTCGACTGAATGCGGGGTTTCGCGCCGCCTGACCCCGCACGACCAGGAGTCCGCCGGCGACGGGCCCACAGACCGCAAGCAGGTGCCCCAGGGGTCGTGAGTGGCGATTCGGGTTAGAACCCGAATCGCCACTCACGACCAACCCAGCCCACGCCGCCGTTGGCGGTCAGTTTTGCCGTCAACACCAACGCCATTCGCGCCCACACTGGGCTCCTCGTGTCGAGACAGGGAGCCCGTCATGACCGAAGAGGTCTGGAACCGGCCGCGGGAAATGACGCGCCGGCTCAAGTTCGTCCGTGGCTTTCTCTGGTTCCAGGCGGTCATCAACATTCTCGTCAGCGCCCTCGTGACCGCGGTGGCGATGAACGAACTCGATCACGGCAACGAGGAGGCCGGCCTCGCACTGGTGTTGGCGCTGCTCGGCTTCGTGGTCGCCGCCGTGCTGATCGCGAGCGCGGTGCGGATGTCCAGCGGGGCACCCTGGGTGCGGGTGGCGATCATCGTCGTGGAGTCGCTGAACGTGGTCATCGGGGTGATCGGGCTGATCAACAGCGAGCAGATCACTCCGCTGATCGGGATGGGCATCGCCATCGGCATCATTCTCACGCTCAACAATTCCGAGGACCGCGCCTGGTTCACCCGCTGACGAGGTCGACTCGGTAGCGCGTCTCGGAAAGCAGGACGTCCTCGCCGGGCATGGTGTCGGATTTCTTCGCCCCGTCCGGCACCCAGCCCGCGGCGGCGTAGAACCGCTGGGCGCGTTCGTTGGTGTCGAGCACCCAGAGCGTCGCTTCGCGATGCCCCGCGTCCCTCAGGGCGGCGACGGCGGTGTCGTGCAGCAGCCTGCCCAATCCCGTGCCCCAGCGCTCCGGCGCGAGGTAGAGCGCGCGCAGTTCGCCGCGGATCCGGTCGACGGCGGTGAAACCGAGGAGGGCACCGTCCTCGACGAGGACCAGGATGTCGCCTTGGTTGGCGGGATCGGCGAGGATCCGCTGCCAGCGGGCGGCCCGGCCCTCGACCGAGAGATCGCGCAGGTAGGCCTCGGGCAGGAGGCCCTGGTACGCCGACTGCCACGACCGGACGTTCACCTCGGCGATGGGCCAGGCGTCCTCGACGGTCGCGAGCCGCATCGTGGCCATCGTCAGTTCTTCGCCGATGTCTTGCGCGCGGCGAAGGCGGTGACGACGGTGAACGCGATCGTCATCGGCAGTGCGATCCCCCAGCCCGCGCCGGTCACGCTCGAACTGCTCGGCATCGCGTAGAACAGCGCGCACACCATGGCGAGGCCGCCTCCGGCCACTCCACCGTGGAAGGCGACCGCGAACGCCGTCGGCCGCAGGAACGCGCCGAGCACGGTACCGGTCAGGAGAACCACCGAGACCATGACGTAGTTCGCGCCTTCGTCGGCCCGGGTGGACGAGTAGCCGAACAGCTCGACCGCCTGGACCACGAGACCGAGCGCGGCGCAGGTCCCGGAGACGAGAGCCAGGACGGTGCGGGTGCCTTGCGGTTTTCCCAGCCCGAGCCGGAAACTCCGGTCAGGTCGCATCGACACCAGCGCACAGACGGCCGCGATGAGCAGACAGCCGTCGGCGAGCGTGAGGGCGACCGGGCCGAACGGGACCGTCGAGAGCAGCGCCAGCCCGCACAGAAACCCCGGCCCGGTCATCCGGCGCGTGTTCGCCGAGAACATCGCGATCCCCGCGGTGATCGTGAGGCCGACGAGCGGAATGAGGGTCCAGCCGCCGTCTTCGAAGAAGTCCTCCGCACTGCTGCTGAACGACAGCGCGATGATCACCAGGTACACCGCGGCCGCGAAGGCGAACAGGGCGGCGGTGATGGCGAACGGGTCAGGTTTCGTCCGAGAGGGCACGGTTTCGGCGGGCGGTGAGGGTTGCCGGGCGGGCTCGGGCGTCGGCGCGGGGGCGTGCACCGGTCTCGGTTCCGGCGCGGGTTCGGGCTCCGGTTGGGGGGCCGGTCGTGGCTCCGGTTCCCGGACGACCTCGCCCTCGACCCGCACCTCCACCTCGCCGGTCGGCCCGGTCACGGTGACCCGCCCGTCGAACGGCCCGATCTCCACAAGATCCAGCGAGACTTCGGCTCCGTCGACGACTTCGGTCACCTGCAGCCAGGAATGCGACGACGCGAACCGGCAGGCTCGCGCGATCGGCGGTCCGGCCAATCGGATCCGCGCCACCGGCCGTGCTCCTCGGACGACCTGGCCGAAGCGCAGCACCCCGGGCTCGGTGCGCACCCGCGCTTCCTCCCGCGCCGCGCCCGCCGCGTCGGCGATGTGCTGGATGTCGTTCTGTGCCATCGTCGTGAGGACTTCGTGGGCGCCGATCGCGACGGAGAGGTTCTCGCTCGTGAGCCGTCGCTGGAGTTCCGTCACCGCGCCGAGGCGGGTGAACATGTTCGGATCCTCGCTCGCCGCGCGCAGATCGGCCGGGACGGGTGACGGCTTGATCCGGCGGCGCCTGCTCCTGGCCAGGTACAGCTCGCCCTGCATCTCGATGTCGCGGCTGGGTGTCTGGTTCGGGTTCCGCTCTCGGACGCTGTCGAACAGGTAGTCGTAAAGCTCGCTGAGCGCGATCCAGCCGTCTTCGTCGCGGTCCGCGTCCCCCGTCCGGAGCCCGTCGACCAGTGCCGAGGTGAACACCGACGGCCGGGCGTGGTCGTCGGCGAGGTGATCGCCCTCGAAGGCGTACTCGATGGAGTTCGACGCGGTGATCACCGCGCGGCCGCGGCCACCGAAACCGCCGCCGGGGAAGGCGTCGAGAACACCCGCCTCGCCGGAGGCGCGCACCGCGACCCCCTGGCTGAAAGCGCCGCCGTAGCAGCAATCCAGCAGCAAAACGATGCTGCGCGACCGGCTCATCCGCATACAGCGCTGGACGAAATCGGCGGGCACGGCACTCGACGCCAGCCGTTCCGGCCGGGTGTTGCGGGCGGCGAAGAACAGCTCGCCCGACTCGCTTTTCAAGCCGTGACAGGAGAAGTGCACCAGCAGGACATCGTCCGGCGCGCTGTCGGCGAAGAGGTCCTCGACCCGGCTCGCGATCACGTGCGCGGTTTCGTCCCGCACCACCTGGACGTCGAACTCGCTGATGTTGCGGTCGGCGAGGACTTCGGCGAGCGCCTCGGCATCGGCGGCCGGGGACCGCAACGCGCTCAGCCCGGGGTTGTCGTACTCCCCGTTGGCGATGATCAGGGCCCGCCGCTCGCCGGTCATGAGCCCGAATGCCTGCTCACGAAGAGGTCGACGAGTTTGTCCTGGTCGGTGATGCTCGCTTCGGACAGTTCCAGCACGTCACCGTCGATTTCCAGGCGCACCGTGCGCTTCACCCGGCCACCGCGTGAGAGCCATTCCCGCACGGTCGCGACGATCTCGCGCAGGCCGCTCGCCGACTGCCCCAGCGTGACCAGCAGCCCACCGACGGTGGCGACGTCGAATCCGCGCGAGCCGGGCGGCGGCGGACCGGCGGGCAGTGCCTTGACGTCGGCGACCCCGCGTTCGATCAGTTCACCGCGAAGGTATCCCGTGAGCTGATCGACCCGTTCGGCGTCGGCCCCGTCCTCACCGAGCTGGACCCGCACCGCTGACGTCATCCTCTGCCTCCCTCGCCGCGCAGCACGAGACCGCGCAGAACAAGGGAACTCCTCCGCCCGCCCGTCGACAAGGTCCGATCGGGCAGAGATCCTCACGTCAGCTTTTTTCCAGATACTCCACGCGGTCTTCGTCGACGACGTCGGCGATCATGTGCGCGAGCCCCAAGAAATTCCCCAAGGCCGGGTCCTTTTCGACGATCTCCAACGAGCGGGCCCTCGCCTCGGCGATGACGTCCTCGTCGCGCAGGAGTGACAGCAGTTTCAGGGTCGATTTCTTGCCCGACTGCGCCGCGCCGAGGATGTCGCCCTCACGGCGGAGTTCGAGGTCCATTCTGGACAGTTCGAAACCGTCCGTCGTGGACTCGACGGCGGCCAGCCGCTCACGGGTCGTCGTCCCGTCCAGGGTTTCGGTGACCAGCAGGCACAACCCCGGCACGCTGCCCCGGCCGACCCGGCCGCGCAACTGGTGCAGCTGGCTGATGCCGAACCGGTCCGCGTCCATGATCACCATCGCGGTCGCGTTCGGCACGTTCACGCCGACCTCGATCACGGTGGTCGCGACGAGGACGTCCAGGTCGCCCGCGGAGAACGCCCGCATCACGGCGTCCTTTTCGTCGCTGGGCATCCGGCCGTGCAGGACCCCGATCTTCAGTCCCTTCAACGGGCCTTCGGCCAGTTCGGGCGCGACTTCGAGGACCGCGAGCGCAGGCCGCTTGTCGCCTTTGTCCGACGCCGGTTCGTCGCCGATCCGCGGGCAGACGATGTAGGCCTGATGCCCCTTGCCGCATTCCTCACGAACACGCTGCCAGGCCCGGTCCAGCCACGCCGGCCGCTCCGCGACCGGCACGACCGACGTCTTGATCGGCGAACGGCCGACCGGCATCTCACGCAACGCGGAGATCTCCAGATCGCCGTAGACGGTCATCGCGACCGTGCGCGGGATGGGCGTCGCGGTCATGACGAGCACGTGCGGGCTGGTCTCGTCGGCACCGCGGGAGCGCAGCGCGTCCCGCTGCTCCACCCCGAAGCGGTGCTGCTCGTCGACCACGACCAGGCCGAGGTCCGCGAACGACACCGTGTCCTGGATGAGCGCGTGCGTGCCGACGATGATCCCGGCCTCGCCGCTGACGGTCTCCAGCAAAGCCTTCTTGCGTTCCTTGGCGCCCATCGAACCGGTCAGCAGGGTCACGCGCGTCGCGTTCTCCGCGCCACCGAGTTCGCCTGCCTGCCCGAGGTCGCCGAGCATTTCACGCAGCGAGCGCGCGTGCTGCGCGGCGAGCACCTCCGTCGGCGCCAGCATCGCCGCCTGCCGCCCGGAATCGACGACCTGCAGCATGGCGCGCAGCGCGACCACGGTCTTGCCGGAACCGACCTCGCCCTGCAGCAACCGGTTCATCGGATGCTCGGTCGAGAGGTCGCGGGAGATCTCGTCACCGATCTCGCGCTGCCCCGCCGTCAACTCGAACGGGAGCCGTTGGTCGAAGGCGTCGAGGATGGCGCCCTCGGTGTGCGGACAGGCTTTCGCGGGTCGCGACACCAGGGAATGCCGACGCTGCGCGAAGATCAGCTGCACCGCCATGGCCTCGTCCCATTTGAGCCTGTCCCGCGCGGAGTTCAGCGCCTGCCAGCTCGACGGACGGTGGATGCCACGGAGCGCGCTTTCCAGGCTGGGCAGGCCGTAGCGGGCCAGCAGCTCCGTCGGCATCGGGTCCTCGTCGACCTCCAGCACGTCCAGCACCTGCCGCACGGCCTTGGCGATCACCCAGGTCGGGATCCCCTGCGCCGCCGGGTACACCGGGATGATTTCGGCGAGGAAGTCGTCCATCGCCTCCGCTTGCCGCTCGGCGTCGAACAGTTCGTACTCGGGGTTCGCCAGCTGCAGGACGTCACGGAAGGCGGTGACCTTGCCCGCGAAGAGACCGTTCTTGCCGGGGACGAGGTCCTTTTCGCGCCAGGCCTGGTTGAAGAAGGTGCACTGCAGGCGGCGTTTGCCGTCGGTGATCACCATTTCCAGCAGGGTGCCGCTGCGCGACTTCATCCGGCGCTTGGTGACGCGTTCGATCCGCGCCATCACGGTCGCGTGCTCACCGAGTTCGAGTCCGGCGATGTCGGTGAGCTGCCCGCGTTCGGCGTAACGGCGCGGATAATGGCGCAGCAGGTCGCTGACCGTCTCGATCTTGAGACCGTTGACGAGCGCCTTCGCCGTCGCCGCGCCCACGACCAGCTTGAGGTCCGCGCGCAGGTTCGTCATACGGTCACTCCACCCCCATCAGCAGCACGGCGTCGGACTGGCCGCCGGCGTAACTCGTCAGCTCGATCTCGGGATGTTCCAGGCGGAGCTGATCGGCGAGCTCACCGGGAAGCCGGACCGGCGCGTCGACCCCGGTCAGCACGGTGACCAGTTCCCCGCCGAGGGCCAGCATCCGGTTCAGCACGCTGACCGCGGCCGCGACCAGGTTCGTCTCCGAGGCGGGCGCGGGCTCGATCAACACGACCTCGCCGTCCACGAGGCCGACGACGTCACCGGCCTGCGCCCTGCCCACCCAGGTTAGCGATTCCTCCTGCGCGATCCGCAGTTCGCCACGCCTGGTCGCGGCGGCCGCTTCGGCCATCGCGACCACGTCGTCGTTGGTGCGGCGGTCCGGATCGTGGACGGCCAGCGCGGCCAGCACCTGGACCGGCGAGACGCACGGGATGACGACGACGTCGCGATCGGCGGCCATCGCGTGGCCTGCCGCCGCGTCGGCCGCCGCGGTCAGCCGCGAACCGCCGGGGAGGACGGTGACGTGGTGCCCGGCGGCCTCGTTGATCAGGCCCAGCATCTCCTCGACCGTCGGCGAGACCCCCTGCGGCACGGACAGCACCGCGACGCCCTCCGCGCGCAGCAGTTCCGCCAGCGGCCCGCCGTGGACCACGGCGACCACCGAACGATCGATTCCGCCGCCGACCTCGACCGGTGTCGGCGTGATCAGCGGCTCGACCCGGACTTTTCGGGGGCGGCCCAGCTCGATCCCGGCCTCCAGCGCCGCGCCGATGTCCGCGCAGTGCACGTGGACGGCGAAGCCGCCCGCGCCGTCACCCGCGACGGTGACGCTGTCGCCGAGCCCGCTGAGGGTCTTGCGCAGGGCGGGGAGGCTTTCCTCGTCGACGCCGTCGAGGAGGTACATGACCTCCCAGGCCGTCGGCGCCTCGATCGTGTGATGGTGATGGGCTTCGAGCGGATGCTCCGGTTCGGTGACGCCACCGGAGAGCACGCCGGAAAGGGCGTCGAGGACCGCGACGAGGCCGCGGGCGCCCGCGTCGACCACCCCGGCCACGGCCAGGACGGGAAGCTGTTTCGGGGTCTCTTCCAGGGCCTCCGCGGCGACGCTCGCCGCTGTCGCCGCCACCTCTTCGAGTGACCCGGTCGCGTCGCGGACGGCGGCGGCGACGGTGTGGAGGACGGTCAAGATGGTCCCGGCGACCGGACGGCTGACCGCCCCCGTGGCCGCCTTGTCGGCGCATTCGAGCGCCGCCGCGAGCCCCGGCCCGTCCAGCTCCCTGGCCGCCGCCGTCTCGGCGATCCCGCGCACCACCTGCGACATGATCACGCCGGAGTTGCCCTTGGCCGCGGCGACCGCGCCCTTGGCGAAGGCCGACAGCGCCTCGGCGGTGTCCTCCGGCTCGGCCGCGGCCAGCGCGTCGCGGGCGGCGGTCATGGTGAACAGCAGGTTGGAGCCGGTGTCGGAGTCGGCGACCGGGTAGACGTTGATGCCGTCGATCGACGGCCGCAGCACGGACAGGCTGTGCACACAGGCCGCCGACCAGGCCGACACCGCCGCCACGTCCAGCACTCGCACCCCGTAACCTCCTACCTGTTCCAGCGAGGGTATCGACCCGGTGCCGGAGGCCGCTGAGCCACTGGTTACTATGGTCGAGTTGCCCAGCATGCTGGGCGCGTCATTCTTTGTCCCAGATCCAGAGGAGTTCGACGTGGCTGCCGTGTGCGACGTCTGTGGCAAGGGACCGGGCTTTGGCAAGTCGGTCTCGCACTCCCACCGGCGTACCAACCGCCGGTGGAACCCGAACATCCAGACTGTTCACGCCAAGATCGGTCTGTCCCAGCGCAAGCGCCTGAACGCCTGCACCTCGTGCATCAAGGCGGGCAAGGTCGTTCGCGGCTGAGCCGGGTTTTTGGGAAATGGCGGGTGCTCTTCGGAGCACCCGCCATTTTTTATGGGCGTTTAGTCCTCTGAATGCGGTAGTTGCGCGTGCAAGTACCGCACTCAGAGGACTGAACGCGGGGGTGAGGGCTAGGGGAGCTTCCAGTCCACGGGCGCGGAGCCCTGCTGCTCCAGCAGCTGGTTCGCCCGGCTGAAGGGACGCGAGCCGAAGAAGCCGGCGTGCGCCGAGAGCGGGCTCGGGTGGGCCGACTCGATGCACGGCACCTTCCCCAGCATCGGCTTCAGGTTTCGCGCGTTGCGGCCCCACAGGATCGCCACCATCGGCTCGTCCCGCGCGGCGAGCGCCTTGATGGCCTGCTCGGTGACCGCTTCCCAGCCCTTGCCCTGGTGCGAGTTCGATTTCCCGGGCTGCACGGTCAGCGACCTGTTGAGCAGCAGCACTCCCTGCTCGGCCCACGGCGTCAGGTCACCGTTGGACGGCAACGGGTGCCCGAGGTCCTCGCAGTACTCCTTGTAGATGTTGATCAGGCTCTTCGGGATCGGCCGGACGTCCGGCGCCACCGAGAAGCTCAGCCCGACCGCGTGCCCGGGCGTCGGGTACGGGTCCTGTCCGACGATCAGCACCCGCACGTCGTGGAACGGCTGCTGGAAGGCCCGCAGCACGTGCTCCCCCGCGGGGAGGTAGGTCCGGCCCGCGGCGATCTCCGCGCGGAGGAATTCCCCCATCGCGGCGACCTGCGGCGCCACCGGTTCGAGGGCCTGCGCCCAGCCTGCTTCGACGATGTCCTGCAGCGGTCGTGCGGTCACGGCGTGCGAGCTTACTCACCTCACCCGATACGCCGGAGTTCGACCCGGAACCGGGCCGCACGATCGACATAGCCGTCGACGACGAGTTTGATCATGTCCGGCCCGAACGACGTGTTCGGCCGCGTCTTCGCCGGGACGCCGAGGGCGATCTGCCCACTGTCCACATGGGACCCATAGGAGAGAACCGCGCCCGCGCCGACCATCCCGCCGTCCTCGACGACGGTTCCGTTCAGCACCACCGATCCCGACGCGATCAGGCAGCCCTCGCCGATTCGCGCGCCCTCGATGTGCACGGCATGCCCGACGGCGGAGCAATTCCCGATCACCGTCGGTTCGTTCCGGGTGCAGTGCAGGACACAGCCGTCCTGGACGTTGGACCGCTCGCCGATCTCGATGTGGCCGAAGTCGCCGCGCAACACCGTCTGCGGCCAGATCGACGCGAACGCCGCGATCCGGACGTCGCCGATCACCGTCGCGTCGGGATGGACGTAGGCGTCGGGGTGGATCGAGGGTTCGCGATCGCCCAGTGCGTAGATCGGCATGTGTTCTCCCTAAACCAGCGACTTGGCGTAGCAGATGCTTTCCGGCTCGTCCTTGTAGTACCCGAAGCCCGGCATCTCCCGATAGCCCGCCGACTCGTACAACGCGATGGCTTCCGGCTGCTTGTTCCCGGTCTCCAGGACCATGCGCCGCCGTCCGGCCTCGGCGGCCGTCCGCTCCAGGTCGGCGAGGATCGCCCGCGCGAGGCCGCGTCCCCGCGCCGAGTCCGTCACGTACATGCGCTTGATCTCGGCGTCACCGGGAACCAGCGGCTCAGGACCGTCGTGGGATCGCCACGCGCCGCACGCGACCGGGACGTCGTCCAGGTACGCCGTCAGGAACAGCCCCCGCGGCGCGGCGAACTGCGCGGCGTCCATCGGGGTCACGTCTTCACTGCCGTACCTGGCCGCCAATTCGAGCTGGGCTTCGGCCAGCAGTTTCACCGCGTCGGGGTGATCGTAGGGCAGCACGCGAATGTCCATGAGCGCGAGATTAGCGAGCGGAGGAGCCGTTCCCCACCGTAGATTTGCGCTCATGTCGATCGAAGCCCCCGCTGCCGGCCTCGCCGAGGCACCACTGCGCCAAGCCCGCAACTCCGCCGCGTTCTGGGCCGCGACCGGCCTCTCCCGCGGCCACGAGGTGATCCGCCGTCGCGGCTTTCTCGCCGTCGCCGGTGACGAGCGCGCCGGGCTTCGCGTCCTGATCCAGGAGCCCGATCTCACCGCCGAGGAGCTGGCGGAGATCACAGAGCTCGCGGCACAGGCGAAGGGGCCGGTGGACGCCGAAGATCCCTTCAGCGCCACCGATCTGAACCACCTGGGAGACATGCGCAGCTGGCAGATGCCTGTCCTGCTGCGCCCGCCCGCGCCGGTCGCCGAACCCGCGATGGAGGTGACCCGGGTGGTCGAGGAGGCGGAGCTGCGCGCGGCGGAACGTGCCGTGATCGAGGGCTTCGAACTCGCGCGGTTCCGGCCGGGTGAGATGTTCCCCACGGCCCTCCTCGAGCAGCCGGGAGCCGCCGTCTTCGTCGCGCGGCTCGACGGCGAGGTCGCCGGAGCGTGCGTCACCTTCGTCGAAGACGGCTTCGGCAGCCACTACTGGGTCGGCACGCCCGAGGCCTTCCGCTCTCGTGGCGTCGGCCGGGCGGTGATGCTCGGTTCCCTCGCCCCGCTGACGGAGCTACCGGTCACCCTCACCGCTTCCCGGCTCGGCAGGCCACTGTACGAATCCCTCGGTTTCACCGTCGCCGCGCCGTCGACCTGGTGGGCCACCCGTTCCTAGCGCCAGTGCTGCCAGCCGCTGTCGTGCCCGTACTTCTTCCCGTCCACCGTCACCCCCGAATCCGGCATGGTCACGACCCCGATCTCCGACCAGCCCTCCGGCAGGTCGCCGAACGGCGGGAAGGTGGCCGCGAACGCGTGGTCCTCACCGCCGGTGAGCACCCATTTCAGCGGGTCGGCACCGAGCGCGGTGCCGACTTCGGTGAGCCTGCTCGACACGTCCAGATCCGCCGTCCGCACGTCGATCCCGACACCGGAGGCGGTGGCGATGTGGCCGAGGTCGGACAGGAGACCGTCGGAGACGTCGATCATCGAGGTCGCGCCTCCGTCTGCCGCGCGGATCCCGGCCTCGTAGTCCGGTTCGGGGCAGCGCTGCGCGTTGACCACGCTGACCGGGGAGCGGAAACCCCGCCCGAGCACGGCGAGTCCGGCGGCCGCCCAGCCGAGTCGTCCGCAGACCGCGACGACGTCGCCGGGACGAGCCCCGGCTCGTGTCACCGGTTTCCGGCCACCGAGGTCGCCCAGCGCGGTGACACTGATCACGATCTGGTCGGCTCGCACCATGTCGCCGCCGACGATCCCGACGCCCGCGCGGTCGGCTTCGGCCCACATGCCCTGGGTGAGTTCGGTGACGAGCGCCGTCTCGGTGTCCGGTGGGCAGGCGAATCCCATGAGGACGGACGTCGGGCGGGCACCCATGGCGGCGATGTCGGTGAGGTTCACCGCGACCGCCTTGCGCCCGACCTGTTCGGCACTGGACCAATCGAGGCGGAAGTGCACCCCTTGCACGAGAACGTCGGTGGACACCACCGTCCGGCCGTCCGGGGTGGCCACGACGGCCGCGTCGTCCCCCGGTCCGAGCAGGGTCGTCTCCGGCTGTTTCCGGCCGGCCGTCACCGCTTCGATCAACCGGAATTCACCGGTCCCGGCGACCGTGCCGTCATTCGGTGACACCCGTCACCTCCACTTTCCCTTGTCCGGACAAATGTCGATCACCGATAGTCGGAAGCCCTAGGTTTTTCCCGGGGCTGGCGATACGTTGCTACAACGTTCCTACCTTGAGCCGACTTTTACGAAGGGGCGCGCCGTGGTCCACGCATACATCCTCATCCAGACCGAGGTCGGCAAAGCCGCCGCGGTCGCCGCGGAGATCTCCACCATCTCCGGTGTCACCAGTTCGGAGGATGTCACCGGTCCCTACGACGTCATCGTCGTGGCCGCGGCCGACACCGTCGATCAGCTCGGCCAGCTCGTGGTCGCCAAGGTGCAGAACGTGGAGGGCATCACTCGGACATTGACCTGCCCGGTGGTGAATCTGTAGCGAGTGGTGTAGTGGTCCGGTGGCTGACACGGACACCGGCGCTCCCCCGAAACCACTGTTGATCGCGGCCGCCTGCCTGGCGATCCTGCTCCTCGCGGGCGTGGCTGTCTTCGGGCTGACCCGGGGCGCGGATTCCGGCGCCCCGGCCGCCGACGGACCCCTTCCGCTCGTCCCGGTCCCGGCGCCGCAGTCGGGCTCGCCCGACTGCGCGAAGCTCGTCGGCGCGTTGCCGCACGAGCTCACGTCGTCCGGGAACACCCTGGTCCGGCGGAAGCTGGCCGACCCCGCCCCCGAGGCGACGGTCGGCTGGGGCACCGGCGACCCGGTGGTGCTGCGGTGCGGGCTCGGCAAGCCGCCGGAGCTGACCCCGACCTCGCGACTGCGGACGATCAACAGTGTCCAGTGGCTGCAGGTCGAAGGTGAGGGCACCGCGACGTGGTTCGTGGTGGACCGCCCCGTCTACACGGCGCTCACCGTGCCGGACACCGCGGGGACGGGGCCGCTCCAGACCATTTCGGACGTCATCGCCGCCAACCTCCCCGCGGTACCGCTGCGCTTCTGATCATCAGGGCACGAGCAGGATCTTCCCGGTGTAGCGCCGCGCCTCGATGTCCGAGTGCGCGGCGGCCGCCTCCGCCAGCGGATACGTCCGGCCGATGACCGGCGTCAGCGCGCCGTCGGCGGCCAGCCGCAGCACTTCGCGCACCCGCCGCGGCGTCTCCGGCCAGAAACCGACCAGCTGTGCCATGTCCACAATGGTCAGCCGGGCGCGGTCGGCGTCGCCGATCACGGTCTCCGCCCCGCTGGACATGCCGTAGCCGGAGAACCGGCCGCCGTTCCCCAGCAGCGCGAGCGAGGCCGCGCCCAGTTCGCCGCCGACGCCGTCGAACACCACGTCCAGCCGTCGGCCTCCGGTGCGGGCGAGCACCTCACCCGTCCAGTCGGCCGTCGAATAGTCGACCGGCTCGGCGCCCAGTTTCCGGGCGATCGCCGTCTTTTCCGCGCCGCGGACGGCCGCGAGGACGGTGGCTCCCGCCGCGCGGAGGAGCTGCACCAGCAGGCTGCCGAGACCGCCGACGCCCGGCGCCACCAGAACGCGCTCCCCCGCCTGGACCGGGGTCTTCTCCAGCAGGGCCAGCGCGGTGCTGCCGTCGTCGAACAGGGCCACCGCGTGCTGGGGATCGAGGCCTTCGGGGATCGGGAAGGTGTCGTCGGGCCGCGCGATGACCGTGTCCGCGTATCCCCCGCCGTAGCCGCCCGTCGTATGGGAGATGACCCGCTTGCCCAGCCAGGTCTCGTCGACTCCGGCGCCCACCGCGTCGACGGTGCCCGCCACCGCACCGCCCGGCACGTACGGCGGCTCGATCGCGAACACGTCGGGGCCTTCACCCCGGCGGATGAGGGCATCGAGCCAGCCGACTCCGGCCGCGGTCACTGCGACGCGAAGCTCACCCTCGGCGGGTTCGGGGGTGGGTGACTCGACCAGTTCGAGGACGCCGGGATCGCCGAAGCGGGACACGCTGATCTGCTGCATGACCGCAAGCTACGACCTCCAGCTGACTGGAGGTCAAGCTCAGTCGCCGAGCAGGGAGATCAGCGGTTTCAACGCGGACTGGAGCGCTTCTCGCGAACAACCCGCGTAGCCGATGAGATTCCCGAACACCGTCGGTGTGCCGGCGAAGTGCCGGGCGAGCCCGTCGAGCCGGATCCCGGCGCGTTCCGCCGCCGCCATCCGCGCCGCCTCCTCGGGCGCCGATCCACAAGGGACGACCAGATGCGCCCCGGCGTCGTCGCCGAGCACCGCGATCCCAGCCGACGTCAGGGCATCCGAAACCAGCGACCGGCGTTCCGACAGTTCTCGCCGGAGCTTCCGCAAGTGGCGGCCCAGATCGCCGTGCCGCGCCAGCTCGACGAGCACCCGCTGACCGGCGGGCGACGGGCGCGTTCCGGTCGCTTCCCGGTATTCCAGCACCGCGGCCGCGACCGGCGGTGGCGCGACCATCCAGCCGGCGCCCAGCGCCGGGGTCAGGATCTTGCTCGTGGTCCCGAGATGCGCGACGACGTCGGGGGCGAGCGCGGCCAGCAACGGCAGCGGCGCGACGTCGAACCGCAGCTCACCGTCGTAGTCGTCCTCGATCACCAGCATGCCCTCGGCTCGGGCGAGTTCGACCAGTTCGACGCGGCGGGACGCGCTCATCCGGCTGCCGAGCGGGTACTGGTGCGCGGGCGAGCAGTAGACGGCGCGGACGTCGGCCGGGATCGCGTCCGGCCGCAGGCCCTCCTCGTCGACCGGGGCGGGGACGACCGCCAACCCCGCCCGCCGGAACGCCTGCACCGCGCGCTGATAACCCGGCTCCTCGATCGCGACCCGGTCCCCGCGTGCGAGGACAGCGCCCGCGAGTTCGATCACCGCCGCCGTCGTACCGCCGGTGGCCAGCACCGTTCCGGCGGCGAGACCGCGGTGCCGCAGCAGATGCTCGGACACCGCGTCGCGATACGCGGGCAGACCGGACCTGTCCTCGCGATACGTCGGCCGCGGGTCGGCGGCGGCCCGCCACGCACGACGCCAGGCCGCCTTCTCGAGTCCGTCGGCCCACGGCACGCCAGGGGTGAGGTCGACCAGCGTGGGCGGCGTGGCGGGCGCGCCGGGCACGGGTCCTTTCGACGGCCTGTCCGCGGGCGGCGTGGTGGTGACGTAGGTGCCGGAGCCGTGGCGGCCCGCGATCCAGCCTTCAGCGTGAAGCTGCTCGTACGCCGCCGACGTCACGGTGCGGCTGACGCCGAGCCGGTGCGCGAGCGCCCTGGTGGAGGGCAACCTGTCGCCGCCGCGCAGGTGCCCCTCGCCGGCGGCCGCGCGCAAGGCGTCGGCCAGCTGCACCGCGAGCGGCACGACGGAGTCGCGGTCGAGGCTGACCGGCAGGGCGGTGTCGGACATGCTGTACTCCACACTTCCGGAAGTGGCCTTCTCAAGTATAGGAGAATTGGCCGTTATTACAGGCCACTCTGGTGGGTGAGACTGCTCCCATGTCCACCCCGCTCTCGCCCACCGACCGAACCACGCTCGGCCGCAAGAAGAACCGCGCGCTCACCGACCGCTCGGCGCTGTACGCGGTGCTCGACGAAGCCCTGATCTGTCATCTCGGCGTCGTGCGCGACGGCTTCCCGCTGGTCGTCCCGACCGGCTACGGCCGCGACGGGAACACGCTCTACCTGCACGGATCGACCGGCGCGAGGAGTATGCGCGACTCCGACGGCGTCGAGGTCTGCGTCACGGTGACCCTGCTCGACGGCATCGTCTACGCGCGCTCGGTCAACAACCATTCGATGAACTACCGCAGCGCGGTGATCCTGGGCAAGGCGAGGGCGGTGACCGACGCCGACCGGAAGATGCGCGGCCTCCGCGTGCTGACCGACCACCTCGCGCCCGGCTCGTGGGAGCACGCGCGGGACGTCAACGCGAAGGAGTTCGCGTCGGTTTCGGTGCTGGAACTGGACCTCACCGAGGCGTCGGTGAAGATGCGCGGCGAAGGTCCGGATGATCCTGAAGACGAGGTCGCGGCGGATCTCTCGTGGGCGGGGGTGCTGCCGGTGCGGACCGTGTTCGGGGAGCCGGAGCCGTCGGCGGACCTCGCTTCGGAGTGGACGGTACCGGACCACGTGAAGCGGCGCGTCGGGTAGCGCTCACCGGCGCTATGAAAGGACCTTTCCTTGCAAATTTTGCAAGGAAAGGTCCTTTCATAGCGCGCGCTGGAGGGTTACGGGCGGTGGCGCGGCAGCCGCACGGTGAACGTCGTCGACCCCGGCACGCTCGCGACGTCGATCGCCCCGCCGTGCGCGGAGACCAGCGAGAGCACCACCGAGAGCCCGAGTCCGGTCCCGCCGTTGCCGCGGGTGCGGGCGGTGTCGACCCGGTAGAACCGGTCGAAGATCCGCTCCCGCGCGTCCGGCGGGATCCCCGGGCCGACGTCGCTCACCCGCAGGAGGACCTCCGAATCCGAGGCTGAAGCCGACAGCGTGACCGCCGTCCCCGGCGGCGTGTGCACCGCGGCGTTGGCGAGCAGATTGTCCAGCACCTGCCGCAGGCGCACCGGATCCGCTTGCAGGACAACACCTTCCGGTAGCGGATCGACGGTCAGCGGATGATCCGGGCGACCGGCGGTGAAGGCCTCGCCCGCGTCGGTGATCAGCTCGGCGACGTCGACATCGACCAGTCGCAGCGGCGCTTCGGTCTCCGGGGCGTCGAGGCGCGCGAGCAGCAGGAGGTCGTCGACGAGCACGCTCATCCGCTCGGTCTCTTCACGGATCTTCGACAGGTGCGCCTCGCGTTCGGCGGGTTCGTTCGCCGCCGCGTACTGGAAAAGTTCGGCGTAGCCCCGGATCGACGTCAGCGGCGTGCGCAGTTCGTGGGAGGCGTCGGCGATGAAGCGCCGCAGCCGTTCGTTCGCCTCGCGGCGCGCGGCCAGTGAGGAATCGAGGTGCGCCAGCATCACGTTGAACGCCGTCCGCAGTTCCTCGACCTCGGCGCCGCCGCCGTTCGCCGTGGCGCGCACCGGAAGATCGGCGTTCGTGGTAAGATCGTGCGACGCGATGTCGTGCGCCGTCCCGGCCATGTCGCTCAGCGGTCGCAGCCCGCGCCGCAGCACCAGCCGTCCGGCGATCACCAGCACCGCCAGCGCCAGCAGGAACGCGACGACCTCGACCATCACCAGCTGGTTCACCGTCCGGTCCAGCTCCGCCTGCGGCGCGGCGCTGACCAGCACGATGTTCTGGCTCGGCTCGATCGGGCAGGCCCGGACGCGGTAGGTGCCCTTGTCCTCGATGTAGACGGTGCGCAGCACCTCGGTCCGCGTCGCGTCCTCGGCGACCTTTTCGAGTGCCTTCGTGTCCGGTGGCAGGGAACCGCCCGCCTGCGGCAGCGCGTCGCCGTTCCGCACCGAGAACACCGCCGAGAACCAGCCGTAGGACTGCTGCGGTTTCCCGCCGTGCGTGGTGCGCAGCGACGGGACCTGGCTGATCTGGGTCTTGGCGAGCTGTTCGTCGAGCCGGTCGTTCAGGTAGCCCTTCATGATGCCGACCATCACGGTGCCGACGACGGCGAACACGACCAGCGCCAGCACGCCGAGCCCCAGCGCCAGCCGGGTGCCGAGCCGTGAGGAGCACCAGGCGTCATACCACCGGCGCAGCATCTTCATCTCGCCGCCTGCCGGACCACGTACCCCACGCCGCGCACGGTGTGGATCAGCGGTTCGTTCCCGGCGTCGAGTTTGCGGCGCAGATGCGAGATGACGAGTTCGACCACATTGGACCGGCCGCCGAAGTCGTATTCCCAGACGTGGTCGAGGATCTGCGCCTTCGTCAGCACCGAGGGCGAACGCCGCATGAGGTAGCGCAGCAGTTCGTACTCGGTCGGTGTCAGCTCGACGGGTTCGCCGTCGCGCGCGACTTCACGGGTGTCCTCGTTCAGGGTCAGATCACCGACCCGCAGCAACGCCGCGGTCCTCGGCCGGCTGCCGCTGCGGCGCAGGACCGCGCGCAGCCGCGCCATCAGTTCCTCGACGGAAAACGGTTTGACGAGGTAGTCGTCCCCGCCGCGGGTGAGCCCCGCGACCCGGTCCGCGGTCGCGTCCTTCGCGGTGAGGAAGACGACCGGGACGGCCGTCCCCGCCTCGCGGAGTTTGTCCAGCACGGTGAACCCGTCGATCCCGGGCAGCATCAGGTCGAGCACGACGATGTCGGGCGCGAATTCGGTGGCCTTGGCGAGCGCGGCCTCACCCGATCCGGCGGTGACGGCTTCCCAGCCTTCGTACCTGGCGACGGTGGCCACCAGGTCGGCGATATGCGGCTCGTCGTCCACCACGAGCAGGCGGACGGGGTTCTCGGTGTGCACAAGGCCCATCCTCCGTGAACGCGCGCGCGAGGGCGAGGTGGGAGCCCACCCGACAGCAAGCCGACAGGTTCCGCCCAGAAAGGTCACCGGGTGGCACGTATTTGAACCGGACCGGAAGGGACCACGTGTGACCACCATGACGCAGACCGCCGTGAGACCGCGCCCGGCGATCCGTCCCAGGATCGCGGCACGTGCGGGGCTCTTCACCTTCCTCGGGGCCAACGTGGCCGCCGTGACCATGCTCTTCTTCGCCGCCGGGCCCTCGGACAACGTCCTCATCAGCATCGGCAGGCTCGCCGGGCTGTACGGGGCGCTGGCGATGGCGTTCCAGTTGCTGCTGGTCGCCCGGCTGCCGTGGCTGGACCGCCGTCTCGGCATGGACCGGCTCACCGTCTGGCACCGCTGGACCGGATTCAGCCTGCTGTGGACGTTGCTCGCCCACTTCGTCTTTCTCGTCTTCGGTTACGCGCAGGTCGAGGACAGCGGCGTGGTGGACGAGTTCGTCACGATGGTGACCAAACTGGAGGGGATCCTGCGCGCTGTCGTCGCGTTCGCGCTGATCCTGCTGGTCGGGGCCGTCTCCGCGCGCTTCGCCCGTCGCCGCCTGGCGTACGAAACCTGGCATTTCCTCCACCTCTACACCTATGCCGCGGTCGTGCTGGCGTTCACCCATCAGATCGCGCTGGGTGGATCGATCGCGTCGTCGCGGGGGGCACAGGTCTACTGGTGGGCGATGTGGGGTGTCGCGCTCGGCTCGGTGCTCGCCGGCCGCGTGGTGCTGCCGCTGGCCCGGAATCTGCGTCACCGGTTGAAGGTCGTCGCCGTGGTCCCCGAATCCCACGACGTCGTCTCGGTGTACATGACCGGCAAGCACCTCGACAAGATGCCCGCGAAGGCAGGTCAGTTCTTCCTGTGGCGCTTCATGACCAGGGATCGCTGGTGGCAGGCCAATCCGTTCTCACTGTCGGCCGCTCCCGACGGCCGGACCCTGCGGCTGACCGCGAAGGCGGCCGGTGACGGCAGCGCGTCGTTGCGTTCGCTTAAGGTCGGCACGCGGGTGTTCGCCGAAGGCCCGTACGGCGCGTTCACCACGATGCACCAACGGAAACCGGACGCGCTGCTGATCGCGGGCGGGGTCGGGATCACGCCGATCCGCGCGCTGCTGGAGGAGATCGCCGGGCACGTCGTGGTCCTCTACCGCGTGCGCAGCGAGAACGACGCCGTCCTCCTGCCGGAGCTTATGGGGCTGGCACGGGCGCGCGGCGCGGTCGTCCGGGTCCTCAGTGGACCGTCCGATTCGGCCGGTCCGCACGGTCCGGTGCTCGGGCCGCACAACCTGCGGCGGGTGGTGCCGGACGTGGCGGAACGGGACGTCTTCGTCTGCGGCCCGCCCGGGATGACCTCGGCGACGTTGCGCAGTCTTCGCGAACTGCGGGTGCCGAATCAGCAGGTCCACGCCGAACGCTTCAGCCTCGCCGCCTGAGTCAGGGAGTCCCCGATCATGAAGAAGACCATCGTCGCCGCCACGGTCGCTCTTTCGGCCGCCGGCTTCCTCGGTGTCTGGCTGTACGAACCGGGTCCGCTCGGCTCGGAGACCGTGGCCGCACCCGCGCCCGCGCCCGCACCACCGAGTGCGTCCACTTCGGACGGTGGCGCGTCCGAAGGGGCCGAACGCACCTTGGACGGCTCGGTCGAAAGCAACCGCTATGGCACCGTCCAGGTGCGGCTGGTGATTTCGGCCGAGGACAAGATCTCCGATGTCCGGCTGCTGCGGCGGCCGACCAGCGGGCGCGGGGTGGCCGCGATCCCGATCCTGCAGGAGGAGACGCTGACCGCGCAGAGCGCCGACATCGACACCGTCTCCGGGGCGACGGCGACGAGCGAGTCGTACGTCAAATCGCTGCAGGCGGCGCTGGACGCCAGATGAACCGCGTCGAGCAGGTGATGGGACTGCCGGTCTCGGTCGACGTCCGGGCGGGCGGCCACCTCGCCGAGCTCGTTGTCGACGGCGTCTTCGGCTGGTTGCGCGAG
Source organism: Amycolatopsis sp. NPDC034160 (assembly GCF_055575355.1). Lineage (NCBI taxonomy): Bacteria > Bacillati > Actinomycetota > Actinomycetes > Pseudonocardiales > Pseudonocardiaceae > Amycolatopsis > Amycolatopsis sp. NPDC034160. The sequence goes on from NZ_JBVISU010000003.1 coordinate 199,360, forward strand.
GTCGACGCCCGGTTCAGCCCGGTCAAGGCCGACAGTGAGGTCTGCCGCTACGACCGCGGTGAACTCGCCCCCTCGGAACTGAGCGACGACCTGCTCGAAGTGCTTTCGTTGTGCGATCACTACGAACGGCTGTCCGGCGGGGCGTTCACCGCCCGGCTCCCCGGACGGCGGCTCGACCCGAACGCGGTGGTCAAAGGCTGGGCGGTCCAGCGGGCGGCGGTGGCGCTGCACGCCGAAGGGCTGGACGTCTTCTGTATCAACGCGGGCGGGGACGTCGTCACCTCCGGCGAACCGGAACCCGGCCGTCCTTGGCGCGTGGGCATCCGGCATCCCGAACAGCCGGACGCGATCTGCGCCGTGGTGGAGTCGGCCGGCGGCGCCGTCGCGACGTCGGCGGAATACGAACGCGGCGCGCACATCCTGGACGGGCGGACCGGGCTCCCGGCCACCGGGCTGCTGAGCGTCACGGTCGTCGCCGACGACCTCGTCACGGCGGATTCCCTGGCCACGGCCGCTTTCGCGATGGGGGCCGAAGGGATCTCCTGGGTCGCGTCACAGCCGGGCTGCCAGGTGCTGGTCATCGACGCGGAACGGCAGGTGCACCGGTCGCCGGGGTTGCGGCTCGCTTAAACCGTTGGCCGGGTTTCGCGGGCTCGGGCAGACTGCGGCGTCATGACCTCTGTCGTACAGAATTTCTTCTTCGACTGCACCGACGCCTACGAACTGGGGCGGTTCTGGAGCGGTGTCGTCGGCAAGCCGATGGCCGACGACGACCAGCCCGGGGACCCCGAAGCGATCATCGAGCTGGACAACGGCGTGACCCTGTTCTTCGGCCAGGTCCCCGAACCGAAGACCGTGAAGAACCGCATCCACCTTTGTCTGCAGCCGGACATCCCGCGCGACGAGGAGGTGGAGCGCCTGCTGAAGCTCGGCGCGACCCTCCTGCACGACCGGCGCAATCCCGACGGCACCGGCTGGGCCGTCCTCGGTGACCCCGAGGACAACGAATTCTGCGTGCTGCGCAGCGCCGCCGAAAAGGCCGCCACTTCATGACGGACTACGTGACCGTCAACCGGGCGAACTGGGACGAACGCGCCCCGGCGCACGCGGCGTCGGCGGATTACGGCTACGAACGGTTCGTGAAGGACCCCGCGCACCTCAGCGGTGTGGTCCGCTTCGACCGGCCGCTGCTCGGTGACGTCGACGGTCTGCGCGGCGTGCATCTGCAATGCCATATCGGCACCGACACGCTTTCCCTGTCCCGGCTCGGGGCGCGGATGACCGGACTCGACTTCTCCGCGCCCGCGCTGGAGATCGCGCGACGGCTGGCCGCCGAGACGGGTGCGGAGATCGATTACCACGAGTCCGATGTGTACAGTGCCGCCGACGTGCTGGGCATCGGGCAGTTCGACCTCGTCTACACGGGAATCGGCGCGATCTGCTGGCTGCCCGACATCGCCCGCTGGGGACGGGTCGTCGGCTCGCTGCTGAAGCCGGGCGGGCGGCTGTTCATCCGGGACATGCACCCGATGCTGGGCACCCTCGACGAGACCCAGCCGCTGATCACGCCACGCTATCCGTACTTCGAGCAGGCCGAACCGCTGGTGTTCGACGAGCCGGGGACCTATGTGGACACCGACGTGGAGTTCCGGCACAACCGGACGCACGAGTGGAACCACGGGCTGGGCGAGATCGTCATGTCGCTGCTCGACGCGGGTCTGACGCTGACCCGGCTGGTGGAACACGACAGCGTGCCGTGGAACGCGCTGCCTGGCTTCATGACCCTGGACGCCGCGACGGAGGAATGGCGGCTGGCGAAGGATCCCCAGCGGCTGGCGGCTAGCTTCACCCTCGAAGCCGTCAAACGCTCCTGAGAGGCAGGGCTCACGTGGCGGTCACCCGCGCATTTAGAGGACTAAACGCTTGTCCCCGGGCAGGCCGGGTTTGAAGAATGGGCAGTATGTCGAGTGAATCCCGACGGCCGCTGGTCGCCGTCGCCGCCCTGGGCGGCACCATCTCCATGGTCCCCGGCGACGGGGAAGACCACGCGGTCCCCCGGCTCAGCGCCACGGACCTGCTCGGCGGCCTCGGCGAGAACCTGGAGATGGACGTCCGCGCGGAGACACTCGCGGGCATTTCCAGCGCGTCGATGGACTTCGCGACGCTGATCAGGACCCTCGACTGGGCCGCGCGAGCCGTCGGCGAAGGCGCCCAAGGCGTCGTCGTGGTCCAAGGCACGGACACGCTCGAAGAGACGGCGTACTTCTTCGAGCTGACTTGGGCTTCCGAGGCACCCATCGTCATCACCGGTGCCATGCGCAATCCCAGCCTGCCCAGCGCCGACGGCGCGGCGAACCTGCTCGCCGCGCTGACCGTCGCGGCCGAACCCCGCAGCCGGGGACGCGGTTCGCTGGTCGCGTTCAACGACGACGTCCACCTCGCGCGCTGGGTCCGCAAGACGCATTCGAGTCACGTCGAGGCGTTCTCGTCGAATCCCGCCGGTCCACTCGGGCTGCTCGCGGAGGGGGCGGTGCACTACTTCCACCCGGTCGCCCCGCGCCCGGCGGCGTTGTCGTTGGAGAACGCCGACTTCTCCGGGCTGGTGCCGATCGTCGAGAGCGGCGTCGAGGACACCGGAGAGCTGCTGGAGACGCTGGTCAAGGCCGGGGTCAAGGGGGTGGTGCTCGCCGCGAACGGGGCCGGGCACGTTTCGGCCGCGACCGCGGACGTGATCGAACGTGCGCTGCCGGAAGTGCCGATCGTGGTCGCCGGCCGCACCGGCGCCGGGCCGACGTTCCGGAGTACCTATGGCTTCCGTGGCTCGGAGTCGGACCTGATCGCGATGGGCGCGACCATGGCGGGCTGGCTCGACCCGCGTAAGTCCCGCCTCCTGCTGCACACGCTTCTCGCCACCGGTGCGTCCCGGGACCGCGTCGAGGCCGAATTCCGCCTCCGCGGCGACCTCACCTGATTTCCCGCGTTTAGTCCTCTCAATGCGGTAGTTGCGCACGCAAGGAACGCATTGAGAGGACTAAACGCGGGCCGGGCCGGAGATGGGGTCCAGGTGGTACGGGCGCATGGCGCGGGGCTGGTGCCGGTAAACGTGCACGCTGACGGCGGGGTCCGGGCCCTCATTGCGCACTTCGTGGATGTAGCCGGGTCCGAAGACGCGTGATTGACCGGCCGACAGCGAATGCAGCTCCGTCACCGCACGCCCGTCGACGGCGCGCCGGGCGACGGTCTCGCTCAGCTGCCCGCTGACCACGGTGAACGCGCCCGCGGCGAACTCGTGGTCGTGCAGGTCGGTGTGCTGGCCTGGCAGCCAGCTCATCAGCCAGATCTCCTGCAGTTCGTCGCTGTCGACGAGCGCGGAGAACCGCGTCTCCGGGTCGTAGCGCAGCAGGTGCCGCCAGCGGTCACGGTCCGCCGCGAATTCGAGCGCGACGCGCACCGGATGGCGCAGGGCGGGGTTTTCGGGAATGACGAGCGTGTTGTCCGGGACGGCGAACATGAAGGTGTCCTCGCAGAAGGAAGAAGGTGTCGAGCTGGGCCGGGTGCTGGTTCACCGACAACAGCGACACGACGCACACGCGACGGCGCCAAGACCCGAGAGGCCCCGCGACACAGTCATCCCACGTGCGAACATGCCGACAGCGAACCAGTGCGGAGCCCGGCGGTCAACCGATCTCACACCGTGGACCATGAGTTCCGCACGTACCGACCATGCTGGCAGCACGAATCCGCCCAGGTCTGTCGCGTTCTTGCGGTCTTCCTTGCGCGGTCGGGTGAGATTGCGCGTGATGGACGCCCTTCACTCTGCCGAGCCGGTGCGATCCCCATACGAGGCGCCGTTGCGGGACTCGAAAACACGCGTGGTCAGGACCACTCGTGCTTCTGCGACCGTCCGAGCAGCTCGGCTCCCGCGCGCCGCGGGTCGACCCCTTCGTGGCACACGCGGTGCATCGCGTCGGTGATGGGCATGTCGACGTCGAGGCTCAGCGCGAGTTCCCGGATCGACGTGCACGACTTCACGCCCTCGGCGACCTGCCCGCCCGCGGCGTCCAGTGCCTCCTGCAGGGTCTCCCCCCTGCCCAGCCGTTCGCCGAACGTCCGGTTGCGCGACAGCGGAGAAGAACATGTCGCCACCAGGTCGCCGACGCCGGCGAGCCCGGCGAAGGTGAGCGGATCGGCACCGAGTTTCGCGCCGAGCCGCGCCATCTCGGCCAGCCCTCGGGTGATCAGCGTCGCCATCGTGTTGGTGCCGAGGCCGAGCCCGGCGGCCATGCCGCAGCTCAAGGCGATGACGTTCTTGCACGCGCCGCCCAGTTCGCAGCCGACGACGTCGGTGTTGGTGTACGGCCGGAAGTACTGGTTGAAGCTCGCCTGCTGGATCGCCTTGGCGTTGTCGTGGTCCGTGCACGCGACCACCGCTGCCGACGGCTGCCCCAGCGCGATCTCCTTCGCCAGGTTCGGGCCGGAAACGACCACGATCCGGCTGTCGTCGACGGCGGCGATCTCGGCGATGACCTGGCTCATCCGCTTGAGCGTGCCCAGTTCGACGCCTTTCGCGAGACTCACCAGGATCGCCTCGCGCGGCAGCAGACCGGACCACTCCGACAGATTGGCCCGCAAGGTCTGGCTCGGCACGGCGAGGACGACGGCCTGCGCGCCGTCGAGTGCCTCGGCCGGATCCGCCGTCGCGGTGATCCGCTCGGGGAGTTCGATATCGGGCAAATAGGATGAATTACGGTGGCGTTCCCGGATTTCCGCCGCGACCTCGGGCCGCCGGGCCCAGATGGTCACGTCGCGGCCGGCATCGCCGAGCACCTTGGCGAACGCCGTCCCCCACGACCCCGCGCCGAGCACGGTCAGGCGCTGGACCTCGGTGGCGGTTCCGGCCATCAGGCGTCGTCCTCCGGCTTCTTCGCGGGCGGTTCCTCCTGGCGGATCTCCGCGAGCAACGCGGTGATCTCGGTCATCATCAACTCGGTGACCTCGCGCAGTTTGGCCGCGCTGCGAGTGGAGCCGTCCTTGTAGGCCGACAAGTCCAGCGGCTCCCCGACCAGATGCGTGATCGTCTTGCGCGGGAATGGCGTGAACTTCTTCGTGTAGCCGTTGAAAATGTGGTTCGTGCCCCAGCGGGCGATCGGGATCACCGGCACGTCGGTTTCCAGCGCGAGCCGCGCGGCGCCGGTGAACGGCTTCTTCGTCCAGCCGTCGGGGTCTTTGCTGATCGTCCCCTCCGGATAGATCACCACGACCTTGCCGTCACGCAACGCCTGGTGGGCGGCCTTGAGGCTGTCGCCGGCGGCGGCCGAGCCGCGCGAAACCGGAATCTGTCCGGCACCGACGAAGATCTTGCCGAAGACCGGCGTCCTGGTCAGGCTCTCCTTGCCCAGGAAACGCGGCACCCGCTTCTGACGGTGCACGAACACCGCGTCCACCGCCGGGTCCATGTGGGACACGTGGTTGAGCAGCAGCAACGCACCGCCTTCGCGGGGGATCTTCTCGGCACCGCGGTAGACGCGCTTGGCGATGGCGGTCGCTGGATAGAACAGTGCGGCGGCGACGCCAACCCAGAAGCCGCCCTTCTCACGTCGGGCCAATTTCGTCCTCCTCGAAGTCGCGCGTGCCGCTCACAGGTCATCGATGCCGTAGTGATCCTGCCGCCCGAGCACGAGCGGGGTCCAGGGAGGGTCGGGTAAGAATGCAGATGTGGACGTGGACCTGATCGTGCCGATGAAACGCCCGGCGCAGGGCAAGTCGCGCCTTCGCGGCGCGGTCGTGGCCGAACGGCACGCCGAACTGGTGCTGGCGCTGGCGTACGACACGCTGGCCGCGGCGACCTCGGCGGACGGGGTCCGCCGGGTGCTGGTGGTCGCCGCCGAACCGGCGTCGGTGGCGGAGCTCGTCGAGCTCGGGGTGGAGATCGTCGCCGAGCCGTCGCGAGGCGGTTTGAACGCTGCCCTTCGTCACGGCGAAGAACTGCTTCGCCGGGACACGCCGTCCGGTCTCGTCGGCGCCCTGCAGGCCGACCTGCCCGCGTTGCGGACCGAAGACCTCACCGCGGCGCTCGCCGAGGCCGCCGGAGGACGGGCGTTCGTCGCGGACCGGCAGGGAACGGGCACGACGCTGCTGCTCGCGGCGGCCGGTCTGCCACTTGCCCCCCGCTTCGGCGAGGGTTCCGCGCGGGCGCACACCGCTTCCGGTGCGACGCCGCTCACGATCGCCGCGGAATCGCTCCGCGCCGACGTGGACACCGCGGATGATCTCGCTCACGTCCGCACCCTGGGTGCCGGAAAGCGCACGTCAACGCTGTTGGGAACACCCTGCGTGGCGATGTGACGAGAGTTCACCCCGGCGTCCCGCGCGCGGCGCACATAATCGCGCCGAGTGGTGAACAATGAAGCCCGTGAGCACAAACGACGGCGGCACCCCGAACTCGGCAAGGAAGCGGAAGACCTCCGCCGCGAAACCGGAACCGGACCACAGCGGCACCAAGCCCGTCCGGGCGAGGAAGAGCAGTCCCGCGGTGAAGACGAACAGCACCCCGCGCGCGGCCATCCGCGCGACGCGCGGCGGTTCGGCGAGCCGTCCCGCACAGGAGTTCCGCGCGCTGCCCACCGCGCCGCCCGCGGTGACCTCGGCGCCGACCGCCGTCGAGACACTGCCCGACGACCGCTACTTCAACCGTGAGCTGTCGTGGCAGGACTTCAACGCGCGTGTGCTCGCGCTGGCCGAGGACGAGTCGCAGCCGCTGCTCGAACGCGCCAAGTTCCTGGCGATCTTCGCGTCCAATTTGGACGAGTTCTACATGGTGCGGGTCGCCGGGCTGAAGCGCCGCGACGAGACGGGCCTCCCGGTCCGCAGCGCGGACGGGCTGACCCCCCGCGAGCAGCTGGCCTACATCGCCAAACGCAACCAGGACCTGGTCGAGCGGCATACGAACGCCTTCGAACTGCACCTGCGGCCGCGACTGGCCGACGAGGACATCCACATCGTCGGCTGGAACGACCTGACCGGCGCCGACCAGCTCCGGCTGTCCAATTACTTCAGCGAGCAGATCTTCCCGGTGCTCACACCGCTGGCCGTGGATCCCGCGCACCCGTTCCCCTACATTTCGGGCCTTTCGCTCAACATGGCCATCACCGTCCGGGACCCCGAGGCGGGTACCGAGCGGTTCGCGCGCGTCAAGGTGCCGAGCAACGTGCCTCGCCTGATGCGGATCGAGCAGCAGCCCAGGGAGAGCCACACCGCGACCTTCCTTCCGCTGGAGGAACTGATCGCCGCCCACCTCGGTGAGCTGTTCACCGGGATGGAGGTCACCGAACACCACGCGTTCCGGGTCACCCGCAACGCGGATTTCGAGGTCGAAGAGGACCGGGACGAGGACCTCCTCCAGGCACTGGAGCGCGAACTGGCCCAGCGCCGGTTCGGCCCGCCGGTGCGGCTCGAAGTCGCACAGGACATGAGCGAGCACATGCTCGAACTGCTGCTCCGCGAGCTGGAGGTCGATCCGCGCGACGTCGTCGAGGTCCCCGGTCTCCTGGACCTGACCTGCCTGCACCAGCTGTCCGGAGTGGACAGGAAGGAACTGAAGGACCGTCCTTTCGTCCCCGCCACCCATCCGGCGTTCGGTGAGCGCGAGACGCCGAAGTCGGTGTTCGCGACGCTGCGCGAGGGCGACGTCCTCGTGCATCACCCGTACGACTCGTTCTCCACCAGCGTCCAGCGGTTCATCGAACAGGCCGCCGCGGACGACAAGGTGCTGGCGATCAAGCAGACGCTGTACCGCACCTCCGGGGACTCCCCGATCGTCGACGCGCTGATCGACGCCGCCGAGGCGGGCAAGCAGGTCGTCGCGCTGGTCGAGATCAAGGCGCGGTTCGACGAGCAGGCCAACATCACCTGGGCGCGCACGCTGGAACGCGCCGGGGTGCACGTGGTCTACGGGCTCGTCGGGCTGAAGACACACTGCAAGGTGTCGATGGTGGTGCGTCAGGAGGGTTCGACCATCCGCCGCTACTGCCACATCGGCACCGGCAACTACAACCCGAAGACGGCGCGCCTCTACGAGGATCTCGGTCTCCTGACCGCCGATCCGACGATCGGCGCGGATCTGACGGATCTGTTCAACGTGCTCACCGGGTACTCCCGGCAGGACACCTACCGCAACATCCTCACGTCGCCGCACGGGATCCGCCGCGGCATCGTGCGCGCGATCGGCGAGGAGATCGAACTCGCGCGCGCCGGGCAGACCGCCGGGATCCGGATCAAGTGCAACTCGCTCGTCGACGAGCAGGTGATCGACGCGCTGTACCACGCTTCGCAGGCCGGAGTGCCGGTCGACATCGTGGTGCGCGGGATCTGCTCGCTGAAACCGGGTGTGGAGGGGCTGAGCGAGAACATCCATGTGCGGTCCGTCCTCGGCCGCTTCCTGGAGCACTCGCGTGTCTTCACCTTCCGGGCGGGCGGCACGCGGTGGATCGGCAGCGCGGACATGATGCACCGCAACCTGGACCGCCGGATCGAGGCGCTGGTGCGGGTCAAGGACCCGAAGCTGACGGCGCAGCTGGACTACATCTTCGAATCCGCGCTGCACCCCTCGACCCGGTGCTGGGTGCTGAACTCGACCGGCGAGTGGACCCCGTCCCCCGCGTCCGGCGACGACGTCCGCGATCACCAGGTCGAACTGGCGAAGCGACACGGAGCCGCCGGATGAGCGCGGTCGTGCGGGCGGCGGGTGCCGTCCTCTGGCGTCGTGACGGCGATCGGATCGAGGTCGCGCTGGTCCACCGGCCGCGCTACGACGATTGGTCGCTGCCGAAGGGAAAGCTGGATCCGGGCGAGACCATCGCGCGGGCCGCGGTCCGCGAGATCCAAGAGGAGACCGGCTTCGAGGCGGTGCTCGGCCGGTATCTGTTCCGGACCGAGTACACCGTCGCGGATTCGCCGAAGACCGTCGACTACTTCTCCGCCCACGCGGTTTCGGGCGAGTTCGCCCCGAACGAGGAAGTCGACGAACTGCGCTGGCTCGACGCGGAGACCGCGGAGAGACTGCTGACGCGCCCTGGTGACGTGCGGGTGCTGCGCGAGTTCTCCGCGCTGCCCGCCGAACTCACCACGGTGATCCTGGTACGGCACGCCAAGGCGGGCAAACGCGACGAGTGGAACGGCGACGACGACCTGCGGCCGCTTTCGGACGCGGGTCAGCGGCAAGCCGAAGCGTTGCGTTCGCTGCTGCGGCACTACGGGCCGGCCAGGGTGCTCTCGGCGCCGCGGCTCCGGTGCGTTCAGACGGTGAACGGGCTCGCCGAAGATCTCGAGGTCGAGATCCGGCACGAGCCACTGCTGTCGGAAGAGGGCTACTGGCCTGACCCGGTGCTCGGCGTAGCGCGGCTGCTCGCCATCGCGGGTGACGGCGGGACACCGGTGATCTCCAGCCAGGGCGGCGTGATCCCGGACGTCGTCAGCGCGCTGGCCGACCGCGACGGCGTCGAGCTGCCCGCCGCGCGGGGCGGTGTGGTGCCGTCGAAGAAGGGCTCGTTCTGGGTCCTGTCCTTCCGGTCGCCGACCGAACAAGACGGACCGGTGCTGGTGGCGGCGGACTACTTCGCGTCGCCTCTGCCCACGCCGGCGCCGGCGCATCCCTGAGTGTCGAGCCGCCTCGTGAGTGGTGATGACGGTTCTCTTGAGGGGTAAGGCGAACGTGGCGTGTCGCGAAAGCCACTTTCACGACGTCTGGTGTCCCGAAAGTGGCTTTCGCGACACGGGGGTCGGACGCCGATGGTCCACGACCGGAGCTTGGCGTCACGGCCGTCCCAGTGTCACCAGGGATCACACCGGCGGGTAGCGAAGGGCCCCTTCACTACCCTCAGGGTAGTAAGGAGGCCTTCACGGACCGGAGAGCACGCGACCCATGCGCCACATTTGCCCTACCCCTCAATAACCGTCATCACCACTCACGAGCGCCGAAGGCGTGACAGCGAACTGACAGCAACCCTTGGTTTACTCCATCCGTGTCCCCGTGGGGGTCACGACGCGGTACTCGCCGTTCAGCCTGGGGGTGGAACGGACAGCATCGTCCGTACTTCATCGGCACGGGGATCACCGAGGCGCTGGCATACGGCCAGCGCCTCGGCTCCGTAAGCCTTCGCGTCTTCGGTCCGGTCCTTACTCAGCATGATCTTCGTCAGCGTGATGAGCGTGTCGATGGTCCCGTATTCGGCGCCGAGGGCGTGGAGTTCGGCCAGCGCGCCCGAACAACTCGCCTCCGCTTCCTCGAACCGCTTCGCGCCCGCGAGTGCTTCGCCGGAGTTGGAGAGCGCGAGAGCCGCGTGGTACCGGTCGCCTAGATCGGCGAAGGCCTTTCTCGCTTCGAGCGCGGCTTCGACGGCGCCGTCGTAGGCGCCCATACCGATCCGGCTCGCGCTGATGTTGAGGAGCGCGTGCGGGACGAAGGTGCGCTGACCGTTGTCGGCGGCGAGACGCGCGGCCTCGGCGGCGACCTGTTCGCTCTTCCGGAATTCCGAGCGGAGGTGGTAGGCCCCCGAGAGATTCGACAGGATCGCGACCGTGACCTCCGAACCGCCGGTCTCCGCGGACGCCTTCCTGGCCTCCTCCAACGCCTCCAGCCCTTCATCGATGCGAAGTGCCCGAAGGTAGGCGGATCCGAGGTTGTTGGCGGCGTACTGCAGGCCCAGCGGGTCGGAGGCGGCCCGCGTGGCCTCGACGGCGAGCTCGCCGGTACTGATCCAATCCTCCCGGTCGTGCCGTTCGGTGTAGAAGGCACGCAGCAGCCAAGCGAGTTTCCAGGCACGGGACGCCCAGCCGCGATCGGCGGCGATCCGGACCAGCGCGGCGAGCGCCGGACGTTCCTCGACGTACCAAGCCGTCGCCTGGTCGCGGTCGGCGAACTCGAGCCGCGGCCCGTCGAGGACTTCCAGCGTGACGTCCGAAGTGAGCAGGTCCGGGCGGATGAGTTCGTCCGCCGAGGCGACCGCGGCGGTGTACCAGTCGATCAGCCGCCGCAGCGCCGCTTCGCGTTCGGCCGGTTCGTCGCCCCCGGCGAGTTCCGCGGCGTAGACCCGCAACAGGTCGTGGAACCGGTACCGGTCGGTACTCGGCTGGTTCAGCAAATGCGCCGAGGCCAGGCGATCCAGCAGTTCGCGCGCCTCGAGAACCCCGGTGCCCGCCGCGACGGCCGCGGTCTCGACCCGGATCGGCACCCCGGGGAACAACCCCAGCAACCGGAACAGCCGGGCCGCCTCGGGGCTCAACGCGTTGTAGGACCACGAAAACGCCGCCCGCAGATCGGTGCCCGCGTCCTGCGGGTCCCGCAGGGTGTCGAGCCGGACCCGCTGATCCCGTAATTCGTCGACGATCCAGGCCAGCGAGGTGCCCGGGAACCGGGACGCCCGCTCCCCGGCCAGCGCCAGTGCCAGCGGCAATCCGCCGCACAGCAGGGTGAGTTCCGCCACGGCGCCGGGTTCGGCGTCGAGCCGGGCGTGTCCGACGCTTTCGGCGAGCAGCGCCTTGGCCGCGTGCTCGTCCAAGGAGCGCAACGGCATCCGCCGCGCCCCTTCCCTGGCGACCAGTCCCCGCAACTGGTTCCGGCTGGTGACCACGACGAGATTGCCCGATCCGGGCAGCAGCGGCCGGATCTGCTCGGCGTCACGCGCGTTGTCCAGCAGCATCAGCATCCTGGTCCCGGCCAGCCTGCCGCGCAGCGCCGCCGACCGTTGCTCCACTGTGGAGGGCAGTGCGTCGGCGGACACCCCCACCGCCTGCAGGAACTCCGACAGTGCGTCCATCGGAGTGACCGGGGTACCCGCGGAATGCCCACGCAGGTCTACGAAGAGTTGTCCGTCGGGGAATCTTTCCCGCAGCCGATGCGACCAATGGACGGCGAGAGCGGTCTTTCCGACCCCGGCGGTCCCTTCGATGACCACGATCCGTGTCGGCCGGTCCTGGTCGAGAAACCCGTCCAACCGGGCCAGTTCGGTTTCGCGTCCGGTGAAACCCGTGACGTCGAAGGGAAGCTGGCGCGGTACCGGGGGCACCGGAGCCACCGTCTCCGTGGGAACGTCGGCGGCGAGCAGTCCGGCGTGCAGCCGCCGCAGTTCCGCACCCGGTTCGACACCGAGTTCCTCGGCGAGAATCGACCGCAGCCGGGCGTATCCGGCCAGCGCTTCGGCCCGTCTGCCCGAGCGCGCGAGAATCCGCACGAGTCTTTCCCATAACGATTCCCGGAGCGGATGCTGACCGACCAGATCGGTCAATTCGGCTACGAGTTCCGCGTCGGCCACGACCCCGGTATCGAGATCGATCCGCCTTTCGACGGCGAACAGATACCGCTCGGTGAGCAGCGGGCCCCATTCGTCGGCGAGAGTGGGGGAACCGACACCTTCCAGCGGTGTGCCGTCCCAGAGCGAGATCGCCCCGGCCAGCAGTTCCCGTTCCTCGGCCGGTTCTTTTCCGACGGCTTCGTCGAGCAGGTGCAGAAATCGCAGCGCGTCGACCCCGGCGGGAGCGGAAACGAGACGGTAACCGTCCGGTTCGGTCACGACGATGTCGTCACCGAACAACCGCCGCAAGCGCATCACATTCGTCTGCAGGCTGCCGCGGATCCGTTCCGGGGGTTCGGGTCCCCAGACCCCGCGCGCGAGCGTGTCGATGGAAACCAGGCGGCCGCAAGACAGGGCCAAGGTGGCGAGCAGGGCGCGCTGACGGGCGCTGCCGAGCGAGCGCGGTACCCCGTCCACGATCACCCGGAACGGGCCGAGAAGCCGGATTTCGATGGTGGCCACCCTCCAGTCCTGCCGATCCTGTGGTCCCCGCCTCGGTTTCCCCGGCGAGAAGCGTGACACAAGCAGGACGGCGGCCGGGCGGGTTCCCCGGCTTTCCCCGGTAGAGGGCCCCGGAAACTGCGGCAGGGCCCCGCGCCGTGCGCGGGGCCCTGCCGTTGGCTCACTCGTGGAGAGGGAGCTTACTTCTTCTTCGCGGCCGCCGAAGTCCGCTTGGCCGGAGCCTTCTTCGCGGGAGCCTTGGCGGCGGTCGCCTTGGCGGCCGGCTTCGCGGCGGTCGCCTTGGTGGCGGTCGCCTTCTTGGCCGTGGTGGCGCGAGTCGTGGCCTTCGCCGCGGTCTTCGGCGCCGCCTTGGTGGCGGTCGTCTTGGCCGCGGCCTTGGTCGCGGTCGCCTTGGCGGCCGGCTTCGCGGCGGCCTTGGTGGTGGTCGCGGCGGCGCGGGTCCGCGTGGTGGTGGAACGCGTCGCGGCCGGGCGGCTGGCGGCCGTCCGGGTCGTCGTCGCGCGGGTGGCGGCGGTCCGAGTGGTGGTGCCGGCGGTCGTACGCTTCACAGCGGTCGCCTTCGGCAGCTTCTTCGAACCGCTGATGACGTCCTTGAAGGTCGTCCCCGCGCGGAAGGCGGGCACGTTGGTCTTCTTGACGCGAACGGTCTCACCGGTGCGCGGGTTCCGCGCGGTGCGGGCGGCGCGGGCGCGCTTCTCGAACACACCGAAGCCGGTGATGTTCACCTTCTCGCCCTTGTTGACCGTCCGGATGATGATGTCGACAAGGCCATCGACGGCCTCCGACGCGACCTTCTTGTCGCCCAGGCGCTCCGACAGCGCCTCGATCAGCTGGGCCTTGTTGGCCATTCCAGTCCTCCAAGAAGAACTACTTGTACACGGCCCCGTCGGCCGACTTAGCGCACACGGTATTACCAATGCAGCACAAATTCCAAACGACGCGCGGAAATTTCCCTTGTCTCGGGGGCGGTTCCGCCTCTTGAGGGACCCCTCCGGGGCCTCTTGAGGTGCCGTTCGGTGTGGTTTCTCCGGCTGTCTTGGAGAGCCTCGGCCGGGTGCGGATTCCCTGCTCAGCAAGGGAATCCGCCCCCTTCGGCAGGCCTTAAGAAGTGGCAGCCGGGAGGGTCACCGGCTTCCAGGAGGGGCGCTGGGACTCGAAAGTGTCGATCTCCTCCGCATGGCGGAGTGTCAGGGCGATGTCGTCGAGCCCTTCGAGGAGCCGCCAGCGGGTGTAGTCGTCGATCTGGAAGGGCGCGGTGAAGTCCTTGGCTCGTACCGTCTTCGACTCGAGGTCCACCGTGACCTCCGTCCCAGGCTCGTTTTCGAGCAGCTTCCACAGCAGTTCGACGTCCGCCTGCTCGACCTGAGCGGCGACCAGACCCTGTTTGCCCGAGTTCCCACGGAAGATGTCCGCGAACCGGGAGGAGATCACGACCCGGAAGCCGTAGTCCATCAGGGCCCAGACCGCGTGCTCGCGGGAGGAACCGGTACCGAAGTCCGGGCCCGCGACCAGGACCGACCCGCTTTTGAAGGGCTCTTGGTTGAGGATGAACGACTCGTCGGAGCGCCAGGCGGCGAAGAGCCCGTCCTCGAAGCCGGTGCGGCTCACGCGCTTGAGGTAGACCGCCGGGATGATCTGGTCAGTGTCCACGTTGGACCTGCGCAACGGGACCCCGACGCCGGTGTGGTGGGTGAACGCGTCCATGGTTCGGAAACTCCTTCGCGGATGTCGGCGATGTCAGCTGGCGGTGACGGGCAGCAGGTCTTCGGGGCTGGAGAGGGTGCCCCGCACGGCCGTCGCGGCGGCCACGAGCGGCGAGACCAGGTGCGTCCGGCCACCCTTGCCCTGCCTGCCTTCGAAGTTGCGGTTCGAGGTCGACGCGCTGCGCTCGCCCGGCTTGAGCTGGTCCGGGTTCATGCCGAGGCACATCGAGCAGCCCGCCTGGCGCCATTCCGCGCCCGCGTCGAGGAAGATCCGGTCCAGGCCTTCGGCTTCGGCGGCCTTCCGGACGCGCATCGAGCCGGGGACCACGAGCATCCGGACCGACTCGGCGACCTTGTGCCCGCGCAGGACGTCCGCGGCGGCCCTCAGGTCCTCGATACGGCCGTTCGTGCAGGAGCCGAGGAAGACGGTGTCCACCGCGATCTCACGCAGCGGCGTGCCCGGCTTGAGGTCCATATAGGACAGGGCCTTCTCGGCGGCGACGCGCTCGTTCTCGTCGCCGATCTTCTCGGGGTCGGGCACCTCGGCGCCCAGCGGGAGACCCTGGCCGGGGTTGGTGCCCCAGGTCACGAAAGGCGTGAGCTCGTCGGCGTTCAGGCGCACCTCGGCGTCGAAGACGGCGTCGTCGTCCGTGCGGAGTTCGCGCCAGTTCTCGACGGCGGCGTCCCAGTCCGCGCCCCGCGGCGCGTGCGGACGCCCCTTCAGGTAGGCGAACGTCGTCTCGTCCGGGGCGATGAGCCCGGCGCGCGCGCCCGCTTCGATCGACATGTTGCACACCGTCATCCGGGCTTCCATCGACAGGTTCTCGATGGCCTTGCCGCGGTATTCGAGGACGTAGCCCTGCCCGCCGCCGGTGCCGATCTTCGCGATCACCGCGAGGATGACGTCCTTCGCCGTGACACCGGGACGCAGTTCCCCGTCGATGGTGATCGCCATCGTCTTGAATGGACGGAGCGGCAGGGTCTGGGTGGCCATCACGTGTTCGACCTCGGAGGTGCCGATCCCGAAGGCCATCGCGCCGAACGCGCCGTGCGTCGAGGTGTGACTGTCGCCGCACACCACGGTCATCCCGGGCTGGGTCAGGCCCAGCTGCGGGCCGATGACGTGCACGATGCCCTGTTCGGCGTCGCCCATCGGGTGCAGCCGGACACCGAACTCCTTGCAGTTGTTGCGAAGGGTGTCGACCTGGGTACGGGACACCGGATCCGCGATCGGCAGCTCGATGTCGATCGTCGGGACGTTGTGGTCCTCGGTCGCGATGGTGAGGTCGGGGCGGCGCAGTTTCCGGCCGGCCAGACGGAGTCCGTCGAACGCCTGCGGGCTGGTGACCTCGTGCAGCAGGTGGAGGTCGATGTAGAGCAGGTCGGGCTCGGCCCCTTCGCCGCGCCGCACCAGGTGCGACTCCCACACTTTCTCGGCCAGTGTCCGGGGCATTTCCGGCTCCTCACATGCGGTGAAATCGGTACTTCCCACCATCTGGACATCTCAAACTTCGGGAAGATAGTATCGGCTTGTGGGACAGCATAGCGGTATCGGAGTACTCGACAAGGCCGTGGCCGTGCTTCAGGCCGTGGCCGAAGATCCTTGTGGCCTGGCGGAACTGTGCACGCGGACCGGGTTGCCGCGCGCGACGGCGCACCGGCTCGCGGTCGGCCTCGAGGTGCATCGTCTGTTGCGCCGCGGCCCCGACGGGCGATGGCGGCCGGGTACCGCGCTCGCGGAACTGGCTGGCGGTTCGACCGACCCGCTGCTCGACGCGGCGAGCTCGGTGCTGCCGAAATTGCGCGACATCACCGGGGAAAGCGTTCAGCTCTACCGCCGCGACGGCGTCCAGCGCGTCTGCGTTTCGACGGCGGAACCGCCCAGCGGTCTCCGTGACACGGTGCCGATCGGTTCACGGCTGCCGATGACCGCGGGCTCCGGCGCGAAGGTCCTCGCCGCGTGGTCGGATCCGCATACGCAGCGGACGATCCTTTCCGAGGCGGTCTACGGCGAGCGCACGCTGCTGGAGGTCCGCCGCCGCGGCTGGGCCCAGAGCGTGGCGGAGCGGGAACCCGGTGTGGCGAGTGTCTCGGCGCCGGTCCGGGATTCGACGGGCACCGTGGTCGCCGCGGTGTCGGTTTCCGGGCCCATCGAACGGATAGGGCGTAAACCGGGGGCACGCTGGGCCGCGGACCTGCTCGCCGCCGCGGACGCGCTGCAAGAGCGACTCTGACCCCAAGACGAGCGAAGGCCCCCTGCGGCGCAGGGGGCCTTCACCTTTTCCGTCCTGAATGGACCGGCCGGATCAGAACTCGTCGGCCTTGGTCAGCTCGTGTTCGAGCGCGTCGGCGCGGGCGACGAGGGCCTTCAGCGGATGTTCGAACTCGTTGACCAGGTTCAGGTCGATCAGCGGGACCGTGTGCTTGAGCAGCGCGACGCCGTCCACCACGGCCGCGCCGCCGACCGAATCACCGCCGGCCAGTTCGAGCAGGCGCCGCAGGTCGATCTTGTCGGCCCAGCCGACCGGAGACGAGATCTCCACCCACTCCGCGCCGTCGTGGTCGGGCAAGTGGTGCAAGGACACCTGCTGGCCGCGGCCGTCCTCGGTGTCGGCCCGGAACCGGAGCCAGCCGTCCCGCTCTTCGAGCACCTCGTACCGTGCCCGGACGAAATTGATCACGCCTGCCCAGATGGACACCCTCGTCACCTCTCGGTTTCGCCGCCTCGTGCGCTGTCGAGCATGGCACATCCGGGACGTGAGACGGAGCGCGGCCGGTCCCGGTCAGGCCGGCGGCGCCGGTTCTTGGGGCTGGAGTCCGTGAAGGCCTCCTTCCCTACGCTCAAGGTAGGGAAGGAGGCCTTCACGGCCTGGCGACACCGGAACCGCGGTGGCTCACGTCTCGTGAGTGGTAGTGAGGGTTAAGGCAAACGTGGTGTGTTCGGGCGGGATGGTGGCTTGGGTGACGTGGCGCCGTACTCGCGTGCTTGGAGCCGGATCTCGCGTGCTTGGAGGCGTAACACCCGAGTGCGGGGTCCAGGCACGCGAGTTCCGCCTCTGAGCACGCGAGTTACGCCTTCGCCCTGCCCCTCACCCCGACGAACAGGCCCGCCCGCAACCACGACACGGTTGGCTTTCTTCTCGATAGGTACCTACTCGTGGCCTGCGGCCTCGTCGAGCGAAGTACATGAAGGCCCCCTTCCTTGCGCTAGGCGCAAGGAAGGGGGCCTTCATGTACTGGGGAAGGTGTGAAGGTCGAGTTTCCTCGGCTGAGCCGAGGGAAGGGGCCCTTCACGCGCCGCCGTTGTGACTGGTGGTGCTGCTGAGGCTGATGGTGCTGGCCCGAGGGAGTGAAGGGAACATTGAGGAACCCAGAGTCCCTCAATGAGTCCTTCACGGACTGGCGACACCGGAAACGCGGTAGCTCACGTCTCGTGAGTGGTAATGACGGTTAGAACCGTCATTACCACTCACGAGGGCGCCAAACGGTATCCCGAGCCTCGCACGGTGTGGATCAGCGGCGGATCCTTGAGTTTCCGCCGCAGCCGCGCGATGACGACGTCCAGCACGTTGGACGCCGGGTCCGCCATCTCGTCCCACGCGTACCGGATCAGTTCCGGTCGCGAAACCGGCCGCCCGGTCGCGGCCAGCAGCCGTTCCATGACCAGATACTCCTTGCGGGTCACGGTGAGCAGCACGCCCGCCCGCGAGATCTGGTGCCTGCCGGTGTCGAGTTCGACGTCGGCGCAGCGCAGCACCACCGCCTGCCCGGCCATGTCGCGGCGGCACAGGCTGCGCACCCTGGCGATCAGTTCCGGCATCGCGAACGGTTTGACCAGATAGTCGCCGCCGCCGACGCGCAGCCCGTCGATCCGGTCGGCGACGCTGTCGCGCGCGGTCAGGAACAGCACCGGCATCGGCCAGCCCGCGCCGCGCCGGTTGCGCACGTACGCCAGCGCGTCACCCGAAGGCAGCATCCGGTCGAACACCGCGCAGTCGTAGGCGTTCACCATCAGCGCCTCGTCCGCGGCGGGCAGGTCGGCGGCGGTGTCCACCGCGAACCCGTCGCCACGCAAGGCGAATTCCAGCGCCACCCGTAAGTTCTCGTCGTCCTCGGTCACCAGCACCCGCACACGGAAACCCTACTCTCTGTAGGTGAACCCGTGTCCGCGATCGACGTTCGGCAGGGCGGCATTCTCTGTAGGTGAACCCGTGTCCGCGATCGACGTTCGGCAGGGCGTCAGCGCGCGGTCGCGGCCAGCACGTCGGCCACTCGCAGTCCGCGCAGTTCCTCGACGGCGGGCATTCGGCCCAGCAGCCGCAATCGTTGCGATTGCGCCTTGCGCACCTTCTCGAACAACCGGCGCGCGTCCCGCGCGTTGCCGAAGTTGACGTCACCGGAGATGAACCGGAAGTGCTCGGTCAGCACCGGAGCGGTGTCGGGATCGAGTTCGTAGTCCCCAGCCGACGCCATCCGCCCGAAGATGGCCAGCAGTTCGTCGGGAGTGTAGTTCTCGAACTCGATCGTCTTGCCGAACCGGGAGGCGAGACCGGGGTTGGCGGCGAGGAAGTCGACCATCTCGCCGGTGTACCCGGCCACGATCACCGCCACCTCGTCACGATGCTCCTCCATCAGCGGCACCAGGGTGTCGATCGCCTCCTGGCCGAAGTCGCCACCGGAACCGGCGAGCCGCGAAAGCGTGTACGCCTCGTCGATGAACAGGACGCCGCCCTTGGCCTCCTCGAACACGCTCGCGGTCTTTTCGGCGGTGTGCCCGATGTACTGCCCGACGAGATCGCGCCTGGACACCTCGCGGAACTGGCCGTCCGGCAGGACTCCCAGCGCCTTCAGCAGTTTCCCGTAGATCCGGGCGACCGTCGTCTTACCGGTGCCTGGCGCGCCCGCGAAGATCAGATGGTGACCGGTGGCGCCGATCGGCAATCCGGCCCGGCGACGCCATTCGTTGACCTGCAACTCGTCGACCAGCGCACGGACCTCTTCCTTCACGCCGGGAAGGCCGATCATCCCGTCGAGCTCGGCGAGCATCTCGTCCAGCGCGCTGTCACCGACGGCGGCCGGATCTGCGGCCTCGGACAGCGTCGGCGTCGCCCCCTCGGCGATCGAGATCCCCGGTTCCGCGGTGTTGGCGACCCGGCACGCGGAAATCTCGCCACCGCAGCCGGAAGCGAACGCGATCCCGGAGCCGCGGGTGTCGGTGACCGTGCACCGCTTGATCACCGGCGCGCCGTGGTGCGCCACGGCGATGCCCTCGTAACCGGTGTGCGCGATCACGCAGCCTTCGATGGTCGGCCGTGCGTACTGGTAGACGTAGAAACCGCGCAGCCCGCAGCCGGTCACCGTGCAGCCGGTCACCACCGGGTCGGCGCCCTGTCCGAGGGTGATCCCGTCTCCCAGCACGTCTTCGACGGTGGTGTCTTCGATCCTGCCGGGCGCACCGTCGACGAGGATCCCCTGCTCCGCGCCCGTGATCACGCTGGCGGTCACGGTGAACGCCGTCGTGCCGCGGATCGCCATCGCCGGCCCGCGACCGCCGGAAAGGGTGCAGCGCTGGACGGTCAGTTCGGTGGCCTCGGCCTCGATCGCGGACGCGCCGTCCGCCAGGATTTCGATCCCCTTCAGGGCAAGCGATCCACCGGTGGCGCGGAAAACGGGTCGGTCGGCGCCCCGGCCGTCGACGACGACGGTCGCGCCGTCCGCCGCGGCCAGCGTCACCCGCAGCCCGGTCAGTTCGACGGTCTCGGCGTATTCACCGCTCGCGATGGTGACGACGGCGCCGTCGGAGGCGTCCGACAAGGCGGCGCCGATGGTCGGATACGCGCCGGGCCGGGGCGCCACCAGCAGGACGCGGCCGGGGGTCGAAGTGGTCATCAGCCCGCCTTGGCCATCAGCCAGCCGCGGTCGACGGCCTTGGCGCCCGCTTGGAACCGGCTCCTGGCGCCCAGCCGGTTCATGATGTCGGCGACCATCCGGCGCACCGTGCGCACCGAGATGCCGAGCCGCGCGGCGGCGGATTCGTCGGTCGTGCCGGAGAAAAGCAGGGTCAGCAGTTCCTGCTCGCGGCAGGTCAGCATCGAGGCGTCCTCGGGTTCCACGAGGTCCAGTGGGACGAGCGGGGCGGCGGCCTGCCAGATTCGCTCGAACAGCCCGACCGTCGCGGTGACCACCCCGGGCAGCCGGAACACCGCGGCACCGGTCTGCCTGCCGTCCGCGGGGAGGACGACCGAGGTCCGGTCGATCACCAGCGCGTCCATCGGGACCTCGGCGTCGGTCCGCACCTCGGCCCCTGCCCTCGAGACCCGGTTGAGCGCACCGGACATCCGCGCGGCGTCGGGGAACAGCACCTTGTACCGCACTCCGGGGCGCACGTTCGCGAGCGCGATCCGCTGGAACGTGGAATCCGTTCCCGCGCTCATGATGAGTACTTCGCTCCTCACGGCCGCGAGGAGCTCGGCCAGTCCGGCCCGGTCACGAGCCGGTTCCGATCCCACGACCAGGCTGAGCCCGCTGGTGTGCACGTTCATGGCGCTGTCCCTCCCTTTCCCCCGCGCGGTACCGCCGACCACGTCCTGTTCATGCCAGTTCCTCCCGTCCGGGCGGCCGGCGATGCCCGACGCGTTAGCGTTCAGGGGCAACCGGGCCGGCGCGGCGGGTCGGTGAAACTGCATGCGTCTACTTTCGCTGTCCGAACATGAGGTTTTGATGACACGGGTGATGGTCGTCGAAGACGACGAGAATCTGCGGCTCGCGCTGGTCACGCAGCTGCGTGCGGCCGGCTTCGCCGTCGACGACGCGGCCGACATCGCGACCGCGGACAGGGTGCTGCGGACGGGCGGCCACGACTGCGTGGTGTTCGACCGGATGCTGCCGGACGGCGACGCGATCGACTACGTCCACATGCGACGGCAGCTGGGCTGGCGGGCGCCGGTGCTGTTCCTCACCGCCCGCGACGCGCTCGCCGACCGGGTCGCGGGGTTCGAGCACGGCGGTGACGACTACCTCGTGAAGCCGTTCGTGATGGCCGAACTGACCGAGCGGGTGAGCAACCTGTGCCGCCGGGCCGCGTTCGACCGGCCGTCGATGTTGCAGTACCAAGACCTGGTGATGGACTGCGCGCGGCGCGAAGTGCGCCGGGCGGGCGTGCTGCTCACCTTGACGAACAAGGAGTACGCCGTGCTCGAATACCTGCTGACCAGGGCGGGACTGCCGGTGCAGCGGGCGGATCTGATCGAGCACTGCTGGGACGCGCAGGCCGATCCGATGTCCAATGTGGTCGACGTGGTGGTGAAGCGGTTGCGCCGTAAACTGAAGGAGCCCGAACTGATCCACGCCGTCCGCGGGCTCGGCTACCGGCTGGGCACCCGATGAACACCCACTCCTCGGCCGATCGGCTGCGCAGGCTGCGCTGGCTGCTGACCGCGTTGTTCACCGTGATGAACACGCTCGGGCTGGTCGTCTTCGCGTGGCTGCTCATCAACGAGGACGGCGATCAGGGCGAGGAACGGATCGACGCCGCGCTGACCCAGGTCACGTCGTCGGTCAGCAGACTGGTCGCCTACGACGGCACCGTGGGCTTCGACCTGGTCAACACCGACGTGCTGAACGATCGCTGCCCGCAGTTCGCGATCCTGCCCGGCAGCGCGCCCGCGTTCCAGCCGCACCTTTCGCGCGCGACCTGCGTCCCGATGAACCCGCAGTTGTTGAACGGCCTCGCCACCGAAGCGGTGCGGACCGGCAAACTGGTGCATGGCCACCAAAAGGCGATGGACGGCCAAGTGGTCAAGGTTCGCGCGGAACCGTTGCGGGACAAGAACGGCAGGACCTTCGCCGCCGTCGTCGCGGTACAGTCCACGGCTGCCGAAGACGACGCGCACACCCAGTTCACCCTGCTGGTGATCGGCGGCACCGTCCTGCTGATCGCGGTCCTCGGTTTCGCGGGCCACCTGCTGTCCGGCCGCTCGATCCGGCCGGCGGCCGCGGCCTTGCAGCAACAGGAGGTCCTGCTCGCCGAAACCGCGCACGACCTCCGCACCCCGGTCGCCGCCCTGCGCGCGCTCGCCGAAACCGCGATGGTCAACCCGGCCCAGTCGGCGGAACTCCTGCCGCGAACCGTCCGGCTCGCCGCGAGAATGGGCGGCATCATCGACGATCTGCTCGTCCGCGCCCGGCTCGCCGCGGGCGTGGAACAGCTGAGCATCCAGCCGATCTGGCTCGACCAGCTGGTGGTGGGCGTGGTCGAGGACAACGCGACCGACAACGCCGAAGTCACCGTCACCGCCGCGCCAACGAAGGTCAACGCCGACCCCGCACTGCTGCAACGCGCGATCGGCAACCTCCTCGACAACGCCGTGCGCTACGGCCGCCAACCGGGCGCGAAGGCGTTCGTGCACCTGACCGTGGCGGGCGGCACCGTGACCGTCGCGGACCACGGCCCCGGCATCGACACCACCATGGCGGACGACGCCTTCGACCGGTTCGCCAGCACCGGCGGGTCTTCCGGGCTCGGGTTGTCCATCGTGCGGTGGGTCGCGCAGGCGCACGGCGGCACACTCGCGGTGTACAACGCCGACGAGGGCGGCGCGATCTTCGAACTGAGGCTTCCGATCAGCACGAACTGAGGCGGGGAGCGGAACCGCTACCGCGGCGGTTCCGCTCCATCGCGAAGCCAGCCGGGAACATGCTCGTCCGCACGCGGGTACCTCCGAAGCTCCTCTTGGAAGAACCGCGCGTCGGGCCGGTGGTCCCAGTCAGGCTCGTCGTACCAGCCGTACTCCGCGCTGAACTTCCCGTTCACCACGAGGTGGAACTTGACGGACGTCCAGGTTCCCTCCCCCGGCTTGTACATGTCACCGCGCAGGCCCGTGAAGAAGGCGACCGCCTCCGGGGGCTCCCACTCGATCGCCTGGCCGAAAACGGTCAGCACCTGAGCGTGCAGCTCCACATAGCCGCCGATCGAACGGAAGTCGACGAAGGCCTGCTGCCAGTCGACCGGCGCGTGCTGCATCAGGTGATCCCGGAACGCGGTGACCACCTCGCCGACCTGTGCCTGGTTCAACGGGAGCAGCTCGGTGACGTCCTTCTCCGGCGGGGCGGGGCGATCCTTCCATTCGGGCAGCTTGTCGAGCAGCCAATCCGGAGTGTGTTCCAGTTCCCTCGCGAAGAGCTTGAGATCCTCCGCATAGTTCGAATCCCCGATTGCCGGATTCCACTCCGGTTCGTAATCGCGGTTGTAGCTGCGGAAGAAGGCCCCCGACGAGTCGAGGGTGAACCTCGCGGAGAACCAGGCGCCGCGCTCCGGCTCACGCCGGTACTGCGCGACACGCAAGCGGGCCAGGGGCCGGTTCAAGTCGACGGGCGGGGCGATCTCGAGCGTGGAACCGTCGTCACGAAGGACGGTCAACGCCAGGTCCTGGACCGGGACGGTCATCCGGCTGATCAGGTCGATGCGGCGCCAGCCCTGTTCCCCGACGAGGTCGACGAGCGCGTTCCCCACCTGCTGTTCCAGCTCGGCCGGATCGTCAGCTCCGGAAGTCCCTGGGCCAGAGTTCGACGTTGTGGTCATTGGGGAAGCTCCTCACGTGGATGGTCGTCCTGCCGTTTTCGTCTACTTCACGCCACCGGACATGGCGTGAGTGCGCGTCGTCCACCCCGCGGTCACGAAGCTCGAAGATATCTTCCCAAACGACATCTCCCGCCTTGTCCTGGCGACGCTCAAGCGCGAAGAAAGTGTCTTTTTTCGGGGTGAGCGGGGTGTTCTTGTTGCCTTGATTCTGTCGGCGCCCTTCGGTGCCCTGGTTGATCGCCTCACCACCACCGCCTCGAGCGGTGCCGCGGTGGTGTCCACCGTCGTCGATGTTCCCGCTCTTGCCGTCGGGCTTCACCTCGATGCCGCCGCTCGCACCGACGCGGCTCTGAGCGGAACCGTCGCGCCGCAAGGTGGAGGCGCCGTCCGGATCCGGCACGCCCGACGTCGCGACGGTGTTGCCCCGGGCATCGGTGCGGTGGAAGGCCGTGCCGTCGTCCACACTGACCACCGCCGACTTCGGCGGCTGGTTGAGGTCCGCGTCGAACGGCTTTCCGGTGTGCACGTGGGTGACCGCCCCGGTGGGCCCGGTCTGGAAAGTGCCGTAAGGAAGACCGTTGTGGTCGACCAGGGTGAACCGGGTGTTCGGCGGCAGATCGGTCCGGTTCGTGAACGGCTCGCCGTGCTTGCCGGTGAACGCCTTCGTCACCTGCTCCCGCTGATGAGGCGCCCAGTCCTCGGTCTTCCCGCCGGTGAACTTCTCGCCCTTCGCGTTGTAGGTGACCTCGTTGTCCGGCTTCGGCCACGTGTGCTCGGGGTCCTTCGCCCGCTTGGTCCCGTAGAAACCGTCTTGGGTGACATCGGCGCCGATCCTGTCGCCGTGCTTGATCTCGGCGTTCGTCCGCCCTCGCTGGCCGGTCTCCGCCTCGACGTGGGTGATCTTCCCGTCCGCGTCGGTGTAGTGGGTCGCGCGTGGTTGCCCGTACTCGTCGGTGACCGTATGTGCCTTGTTAGGCTCCAGCGTCGGGTTTCCGTCCGCGTCCAGTTTGGGGTTCCCGGCGGCGTCGGTGTGCTTCCGGTTGAAGGCTTCGGACTGCCCGACCTCGCGTTCGTGGTGTACCGGTGGACCGATGGTCTCGGGTCGTTCGTACTTCACGCCTGGCTCGGGAATCCCGTCCCCGTCGACGCGGTACTCCTGGTGCATCGGCCCGCGGTCGACCCGGTAGTTGGCGTCACCGAGGCGGTTTACCAGCTCCGGATTCACCCGGCCGGGATGCTGGTCGGTGTCGATCCACTTGACCTTGCCCTCGCCATCGGTCTGGAAAGTGCCCCGAGGACGGCCTTCTTCGTCGACGACGTGGTAGCGGGTGTTCTCGTCCAGTCCCGATCGGTGGCTGAACGGTTCGTCCACCTTGGGTGCCGGGATGTGCTCGTTCGGCACACGCACCGTCTTCGCAGGCCGCCCCGGTGTCTCGACCTCGGCGTTACGCGTGACGTGGTGCTTGCCGTGGATGGTGTCCACCGCTTCCGCGGAAGTCACCGTATGGGTGGTGCCGTCGGCCTTGGTCGCGAACGAGTCCACCCGGTGGCCGACCTGGACGCGGTAATCGGCGTTGCGGGCGGGCCAGGCGACTTCCGCGTTGATGTGGTGCCGGTTGTTCGGCGCCACGGCGTCCACGTGCGTGACCACACTTCGGGAATCGGTGTAGGCGTGACTGCGCACGGTGCCGTCGGGACCGTAGATGTCGTACCGGGTGCGGGGCTCCAGGTTCTCGGCCGACGCGAAGAACGACTCGTTCTCGCCCAGCTTTCTCTGCGCCACTTGGTCGAAATCGGGCTCGTGCCACCTCGTCTGGATCTGCGGATCCAGATCGGGGTCGGGAGCGCGGTGCGGGCCAAGGGGATCCTGGTCGGGGACGCCCGTTTCCTCGCGTGGGGGAGGAGAGTCTCCGGCGTCTCCCCCGTCGTGGTGGCTTCCGCCCGGCGGCACCGGCTCGTCCGGGTTGATGACGGAATGGATGTCCCGCGCCGGGGGCACGTCCCCGTCCGGCGCGCGTGCCGGGCTCGGGTGCTGGGGGTGGTAGCCGCCCCGGGTCGGGGGCTTCGGCAGCCGGAATTGCCGGTCCGGGAACGGGTCGCCCATCGGCATCCTCGAACCCGGACTGCGCGGCCCGAGTTCCGGCCACAGCTCCCCCGTGCTCCAGTGCGAGCGGGTGAGCGGCCGCGGTGTCTCCGGCACGGCCCCACGGGCCGCCGCGGCGGCCGCCGGGGGCGCCTGACCCGCCAACGCGGGCTCGCCTTTCGGGGCGGGCTCAGGAGGTTCGACTTGACGGGGCTTGCCCGCGTCGAGGTCCACGTCGACGAACTCGGTGTCGTGCCGCGGCGCCCGTCCGGGATCACCTTCCGGCAGGGAGTCCGGAGTGGACTTCTTCTCCGGTGCCACCTCCTTGTCCTTCGCGGCGGGGTCCTTCGCGCCGGGGTCCTTCGGGGCGGGTTCCCTGGTGGGATGCGGCGTCGGCGGCTCACTGCTGGGCGTGATGTGGTGCCCCCGTGCCATGTCCTCACCGATGTGCACCAAGCCGAGCACACGCGCCGTCGTGTAGATCACCTTCTGGGTGCGTGTCCGCGGGACGACCGGGGCCGCCGTCGCCCACTCCTGCTGCGCCTTCCGGACGGCTTCCGCTTCCGGGAGCACCGTCGATTCGCGCGTGTGGGCCGGGTCGACCCGGTCGGACATGCGGACTTCACCGGTCTCGGGGTTGATCGTGGCCCTCGGCTGGTCCACGTCCATGGCCCGATGTCCCGCCGCTTCGACATCCCCGTTCGAGGTGTTCGTCCGCTCGTGATGGACGGGCGCCTCGGAGGCGTCGGGCCGGGTGGCTTCGGACGGGTTCTCGGCGCGGGACGCCGGCGAGGACTCTTGCTCGCGGTGCGACGCGGGCGGCGTCTCCTCGTTCGTTTTGGGAGCGGGGGAACCCTGCTCCGTGCCGGTGTGCGGCGTGTCCTTTCCGGACGCGTGGGGCGCGCCCCGCTCCATGGCTTCGCCCACGGAACCGGGCCGGGTCGCGGGCTCCGGGCGGGTCGTGGGCTCGGGCCGGGTCACGGGTTCGGGCCGGGTCACGGGTTCGGGGCGAGTCGAAGGCTCCGGAGTGCGGTCGGGAACCCGCTCTTCCGTCGTCCTGGCAGGTCGCCGCTCGTCGGGTACGTGTTCCGGAGTCCGGTCGCCAGGCGGCCGGTTCGGCGGACGCTCGGGCGTCGGCCCGTCCGGCGTCCGGTCACCTGGCGGATTCGTCGGCGGAGTGTCGTCGGGCGTACGCGGGTTGTGCGGCGGGGGCGGGGTGTCACCAGTGTGCGCCGGCACCCCGGCGGGCGATTGTCCGAGCCCCACCTTCGAGAGCAGCGAATCGACGCCGGGGACCTTGCGGACGGCCTTGGCGGCCAGTTCGGTGCCGGTGGGGATCTTGGTGATCGCCGTCCCCGCCTTTTCGGCGACGCGGCCCACGGCGGCGACCGTGCTGACCTTGCTTCCCGCCGCGGCGGCACCCGCGCCGCGGAGCCCCGCTCCCGCGCCCTTCGTGCCGAGCACGGAGCTGACGATGTTGAAGGTGGCCTTGCCCGCCGCGCGGGACGGGTCCTCGCTCCAGGTGTCCCACGCGACCAGCGCCTTGCCCGCTTCTTTCAGCGTGTCGCCCATGGCGCCGCGTTCGAAACCCGGGATGCCGACGGTCTGGTCGAGCTGCGCCAAACCCGGGGTCGAGTAGGTCGCCACGGCGAGGCCGAACTTGCCCAGTCCTTTCCACGCCGTACCGAACGTGTCCCAGGAGAAGTGCCCGTCGCCATAGCCCGCGAGCGCGGCGAAACCGACGAACATCTCGACGGCGCCTTCACCGATACCGACGAAGAACCCGCCGATTTTTCCCCAGAAGCCCCTCGATTTCGGCTTCTTCGGCGTTTTGGTCTCCTCGCCCACCGGTTTGCCGACCTTGGTCGCGTAGTCGTTCATCAGGGTCGCGATCTGCTGGGCGACTTTGATGGCGAACACCGTCTGCGCCGCCCAGCTGGTGCAGCGGCCGAAAAGCTCGTTGTTGTCGGAAATGTGCTTCCGGATGTCATGCTTCGCCGAGACGATGAGATTCCCGTAGTCGCGGCAGGCCCCGGACAGGCTGGTCATCGCCTCCACCATCTCCTTGACCCCCGATTCGCCGGGCGAACCGTTGTTCAAGGAGTGGATGGCGTAGTAGAGCTCGAAACCGGCGGCGTCCCGCCAGGCCTTGCGCAGTTCCCCGGCGGCGTTGTCGGAAAGCAGGACGGCGTCGTTCAGCGCCTTCGCGGATTCGCCCCATGCCGTGCCCAGATCCCACGCGGCGGTTTCGCTGTCCGACGGCCAGATCGCTTCCCTGGGCTGCCCCCCGTTCGAGACCACCCAGTTCCAGAGATCCCCCTCCGGCTCGACGATGTCGCTCATGACCGCGGCGGCTTCACCGGTTGTACTGGCCGGCGGCGGCACCGTCGGCGGATTGGTAGGCCTGCACCGCCTGGCCGCCGTTGTCCGCCAGTTGCCGGTAGATCCCGGGAATCTGGTCCATGGCGCCGGCCACCGCGGTTTTCGGTGCCGAGTAGAGGGCGGTGAAGGCACGCCCCAGCGGGCCGCCGCCGATCCGCTCGGGGGCGTCGATCTTGCCGCGCTGCAGCAGCCAGGCCGGTTCGAGAGCGTCCCCCGCGGCGCGCAGTCTGTTCAGCTGTCCCGTCGTTTCTTCGGGGGACATGTCGATTTTCCCGGGCCCGCCCTGACCGCCGGTCATCGGCCCCTCCGGTCGAGTTCGTGCAACAGCGGATCGAACCGCAGATCCGTCGTCCCGGGAGTGGCGTCGGCCGGCAGGAAGCCCGCGACTATCCCCATCACCTCTTCCTGGGATCGTTCGACGGCGCGGTGGAAGGTTTCGGTGATTTCCCGTGCCAGCGCGGTCGAATCGGGCGCCCGGTAGATCCGCGGGTCCAGCCATAGTTCGATGAGTTCGCCTGCCCCGCCGACGGTCACGCCGATCAGCCCGTCGTCGGATTCGGCGGTGGCCCGGATCCGGGCCATCCGCGCTTGGGTCGACCGGATGTCCTCGGCCATCCGCCCGTACTCGGCCCGCATGTCCAGCTGAAACGGCGAATCCATGGCACCTCCCCTGTTGGCGTCCTCGCCAGCTTGTCGTCGCCAGGAGCTTCGCGGGGCAACGTGACCTGTTGCTGTCACAGGGACTCGTCTCGCCGCTCCGCGCACGACCATGTGACACGGAGAAAGGAGCCGCCCCGATGACCTTCGACGTGGTCGGCCTGTGCCGCCGGGAACCCGATGCCGACACCCTGGTCTCGGCGATCCGGACCGCGAGCCCGGTGTCCGAAGTGGACGTGGACGAAGACCGGCTGCTCTTCCTGCTGCGGCATCCCGAGGGACGGGTGCTGCTGGCCATCGAGACCGGGCGGCTGGTGCGAGTGCCCGGCGAAGTGCGGCGACTGCTCGGCGTGGAGGTGCCGCCACCGGTGTGGTGGGTCGAGGGGCGTGCCCCAGACGACGACGCCGAAGCGGAGACCGCGGCACGGGAGTTCACCGCCGCCCTGGTCGCCGCGACCGGCGGAATGACGTGGGCGAGCCGATGAGTGCGCATCCGGCCGCCGACCGCGCGACCTCCGAAGCACTCGTCGTCGAACAGTTCCGCGACGTGGTTCCCGCCTCCACCTGGCTGGTCGACGCGGCCAGGACCGCCGTCGACAGCGGACGGGTGCTGCAACTCGTCACCCACTCGCGCGGCGGCCTGACCTTCCCGGCGGAATCCTTGCTCGCCGACGCGCGGGCTGGCTGGGTCGTGCGTGACGACTTCGGTGGGTATCGCGACGGCTTCCTGGGCCTTCCCCTGATCTGGAAAGACGCCCGATTCGTCCCGGACCGAGGCGCGACGATCCCCACCCCGCGAAAGTACGCACCGGGAAGCGGGGATCTCGAAGTCAGGATCACGACGTCGTACCCGGCCGGGGAACCACTCCGGCTCGGCCGGAGTACTGAGATCGCGATGCGGACGCTCACCGGTTCCGGGCCGTTCGGCTGGGGTGTCGCGGAACCGGTCACCGAACCCTGGTCGGTTTCGGACGTCTCCGCCCATTGCCTTGCGCGGCCGCCGCGGGCGGCCTCACTGATCGTCGTCGGAGAAGGCGTGGCGGGACGGCTCCAGGTGTCCCAAGTGGACCAAGACGTCGTCGAGGAACTCCGGCTCAGCGGTCCGGCGGCGGGTTCGGTGGACACCCGCCGGATCGAAGACCTGGCCGCCGAGTGCGCGGGAACGGTGACGCGCCTGGTCGTCGCCGCGCATCCCGGGCGCGTCCACGGCGTGCGTACCTCGACTCCCGCGCCGCCCGCACTGCCCTACGGAGTCCTTTTCGGACACGAACTGGTCTCCGCCTTCGGCGTGGCGCACGCGCACCGGACGCCGGCCGCGCGCGTGAAACTCCTGGGCGCGGGCTTCCGCAAGGCGCTCTGGTGCCGGTTCGACGGCGGTACCTCCGCGCCCTTCGAACAACTCACCGACATCCTTCACCACTACGGCAAGCCCGCCGGGAGCTGAACCAGTGAAACGAAACCAGGTGGCCGCGCTGGCCGCGGTGCTCGCCGTGACAGCTCAGTTCTTCGGAAGCACACCCTCCGCTCAGGCCGCACCCCCGGCGGGCGCCTGTCATACGCCGGAACCGGCGCGCTCCGCCGTACCGGCGCAACCCTGGGCGCAACAGGCCATCGACCCGCGCCGGGCGTGGCCGCACAGCCGGGGCGGCGGGGTGCTCGTCGCCGTGGTCGACTCCGGGGTCGACGCCGATCATCCGCAACTCCAGCGGCCGGGGAAAGTCCTTCCCGGCCGGGACTTCTATCTCGCCGGCAGTTATCCCGGCGCGTTCGACTGCGTGTCCCACGGCACCGGTGTGGCCGCCATAGTGGCCGCGGACCCGGTGGTGGGCATCGGATTCCACGGAGTCGCGCCGGACGCGCGGATCCTGCCGGTGCGGATCAGCGATCGCGACGTCGGCGACCAGGGCGAGGCACTGCGGATCGATCCTTACGTCGTCGCCAACGGGATTCGGTACGCCGCGGACCAGGGCGCCAAGGTGCTGAACCTTTCCCTGGCGGGCCACGAAGACTTCGCCGTCATCCGCGACGCCGTCGCCTACGCGGTCGCGAGGGATGTCCTGGTGGTGGCCGCGGCGGGCAACGCGCAACGGGACGCGACCACCGAAGTGCCGTCGTATCCGGCCTCCTACCCCGGTGTGCTCGCGGTGGGCGCGGTGGACATCGACGGCGCGCGGATCCAGGGTTCCCAGGTGGGCCGGTATGTCGATCTCGTCGCGCCCGGCGCCAAGGTACTGACCGCGACGAGAGTGGCGGGCCACGCTTATGTCGACGGCACGAGTTTCGCCGCCCCGTTCGTCACCGGTACCGCGGCGCTGGTGCGGTCGGCCTGGCCCGGCCTCAGCGCCGCCGAAGTCGCGCAGCGGCTGGTGGCGACGGCGGCCCCGGCCCGCGGCGGCCAGGGCAGTCCCGCTTACGGGGCCGGGCTGGTCGACCCGTACCGGGCGGTGACCGACGGGCTCGATCCGCAGAAACCCGCGACCCTGCCCGCCTTCGTCCCGTCGCCGCCGGATCAGGCGCGGCTCGACCGGGAGGCCGGTGACGAGCGGACGGCGGCGATCGCGAAGTGGCTCACGGTCGCCGCGGTGACCGGAGTCGTGCTGGCCGCGCTGATCGCGGTGATCGCGCCTCGTGGGCGACGCCGGCGCTGGCGGCCCGCCCGCGCCGCCGCCGTGCCGGATCAGCCCGCCGTGGTCGAACCGCCGGAACAGGTCTTCCTGATCTCGGAGCCTTGAGGACCGGCACACCGCGGGCGGATTCACGGTTCCCGGACGCGACGAATCCCCGGAGCGCGAGGCTCCGGGGATTCGTCGTACCCGCGACCCGTCAGCTGAACAAGGCGCTGCACTGCGTGACGCAGTCCTGATAGCCGTCCGCCGTCGTGCTCGTGGCCCTGCCCTGATTCTGGCCACGCTGGATGTCCTCGTCGGCGATCTTGCGGTCCTGCATCACGGCGGCGTACATCTCTTCGTTGTTCTGGCCGCCCCAGAAGTCCTGCGAGCGCAGCGCTTCGTGCCGCTGGTCCTCCAACGACTGTTCGTGCTGGCTCATGGCGTTCTGCAGGCCACCGGCGATGGAGTGGAGGTCGCCGAACCTGGCCGAAATAAGTCCGTCGGACATTTGTCTTCCCCTTCAACCAGTACGGGCTAGATGACCTGAGAAATGACGGTGTTCCCCTGGTCGTCCACGTCGGAGTAGCGGACGGCCGCCTGCGTGATCCCGTCGGCCATGGTGTCGATGTTCTGGGTGTTCGTGGTCCAGCTTCCCTGCCTGTTGAACTCGACGCCCTCGAACGCCTTGTTCGCCTGACCGTTCCAGCCGGAGCTCAACCCCTGGATGCTGCTGAGGCTCGACTGCACCTGGGCGTTGATTTCCTCGCCGATGGACCTGGTCTTCAGGCCGAACGAGGACATCTCGGGCGTCGCGCCGTAGATCTGGTCGTAGCTCATGTCTTTCTCCATTCCACGACATAGGTGATCCCTTACCTCCGCCAAGTTAGTGAGCGATCACGGTGCTTTCCGGTGGTCGGCAGCTTCCTGCCAGCCCGGCCACGGGATCACCGTGGTGGCCGACGATCGATGGCGTGTCGACAGTCGTGGTGAAGCGCCCCCTCCGCAGGCCGGGCCCGGAGATGCCGTCCGGTGAGCTGATCCTTCAGCCGCCGCCGGAGATCCCGCCCCCGCCCGCGCGGCAGT
Organism: Amycolatopsis sp. NPDC034160; assembly: GCF_055575355.1. Classification (NCBI taxonomy): domain Bacteria; kingdom Bacillati; phylum Actinomycetota; class Actinomycetes; order Pseudonocardiales; family Pseudonocardiaceae; genus Amycolatopsis; species Amycolatopsis sp. NPDC034160. The sequence continues at coordinate 232,266 of NZ_JBVISU010000003.1, forward strand.
GGGCCCAGGTGCTGATGGTGCTGCCGATGGTGGCGATGACGGCCGGGATGCTGCTGATGTACTCCGGCAGCATGGCGGGGTCGATGCGGTTCGCCATCTACGGGATCATGGGCGTCGGCATGCTCGGCATGGTCGTGATGGGGTTCCTCCAGGGCGGCGGCCCGAGCAAACGGGAAATGGGCCATGCCCGCCGGAAGTACCTGCGGCATCTCGCCCAGCATCGGCTGCGCCTGCGACGTTCGATCCGCAAGCAGCGCGAGGCGATGGAGTACCTCCACCCGGATCCGGCTTCGTTGTGGTCCCTAGCGGGCAGTTACCGGTTGTGGGAGCGCCGCAAGGAGGATCCGGACTTCGGGGTCGCCCGCATCGGGCTGAGCGCGCAGAGTCCGGGAATCACCCTGGTCACGCCCGACACCAAACCGCTCGAAGAACTCGAGCCGCTGTCGGCGCTGGCGCTGCGCCGGTTCATCACCGTTTACTCCACTGTGGACAGACTGCCGATCGCCATCGCGATCAACGGTTTCAGCCGGGTCTATCTCCGTGGTGACCGGAACGCCGCCCTCGGCATGCTGCGCGCGACGCTGAGTCAGCTGGCCACCCTGCATTCTCCCGACGATCTGCGGATCGCGGTCTGCACCGACGACGAGCGCCGCGCGGACTGGGAGTGGACCAAGTGGCTGCCGCACGCGCTGCATCCCGAGCGTTCGGACGCCCTCGGCCCGCTCCGCCTGGTGGCGCCGAGTATCCCGGCCTTGGAATCGATGCTGGAGGAGGAATTGGCCAAGCGGCCCCGGTTCGATCCCGAATCGGACGTCCGGCTGCCCGGACCGCATCTGGTGGTCGTGCTGGACGGCGGCGCGGTCGCCGGGTCCTCCCATCTCATGACCGGGGGCGGCGTCGAAGGGGTGACCGTCGTCGACCTGACCACGATGCCGCCGAGGGCGCTGGACCGGACCACCGTCGTCCTCGCCGTCGACGAAGCCGGCGATCTCCTCAGCGAGACGATCGACGGCGAAGCGCCTCTGGGCAAGGCGGACCGGTTAGGAGCCGTCGCGGCCGAAGGGCTCGCCCGGCAGCTGGCGCCGTTGCGATTGACCGCGGGATTGCGGGGCGAGGCCCCGATGAGCACCGAACTCGGGCTGGCGGAACTGCTGGAACTGGGCGATCCGTACGAATTCGATCCGGCCGACACCTGGGAGCCGAGGCCGAACCGGGACCGGCTCCGGGTCCAGTTCGGCATCCAGGCCGACGGCGCCCCGATCGAACTAGATCTCAAGGAGCCGGCGCAGGATGGCATGGGACCGCACGGCCTGCTGATCGGGGCCACCGGTTCCGGCAAATCCGAGCTGCTGCGCACACTGGTCCTCGCACTGGCGGTCACCCATCCGCCGAGCTCGTTGAATTTCGCGCTGGTCGACTTCAAGGGCGGCGCCACTTTCGCCAGGCTGGAGGCGTTGCCGCACACCAGCGCGGTGATCACGAATCTCGCCGACGAACTGCACCTGGTCGACCGGATGACCGACGCGATCAACGGCGAGCTGATCCGCCGCCAGGAACTGTTGCGGGCGGCGGGCCACTTCGACTCCTTGCGCGAATACGAGAAGGCAAGGGCGGCGGGCGCTCCGCTGCCCGAAGTACCGACTTTGCTGGTGATCTGTGACGAGTTCTCCGAACTGCTGTCCGCCAAGCCCGACTTCATCGACATGTTCGTCCAAATAGGACGGTTGGGGCGCTCGCTCGGCGTACATCTCCTGCTCGCCTCGCAACGCCTCGAAGAAGGCAGGCTGCGGGGCCTGGAAACCCATCTCTCCTACCGGGTCGGGCTCCGTACGTTCTCCGAGATGGAGAGCCGGGCGGTGCTCGGGGTCACCGACGCCTTCAAACTCCCGCGTGCCCCCGGGCACGGCTACCTCAAGGTCGGGACCGAGCAGATGGACCGGTTCCGCTCCGCCTACGTTTCCGGCGTGTACCAGCGTGCCGTCGGCGGTGGCGTGGTCACTACGCCAGGGGAACGCCTGGTGCTGCGGGAGTACACCACCGCCTACGTCGCCGAGGACTTCGCCGTCGAGCCGGAGGAGACCACCGAACCGGACGACGACGCCGTCGGCGAGACCTTGCTGGACATCCTGGTCGACCGGTTGGCCGGGCAGGGCACCCCGGCCCACCAGGTGTGGCTGCCACCGCTGTCGGAGTCGCCGACCCTGGACGCCCTGCTGCCACCGCTGGTCGCGGATCCCGTGCGCGGACTCACCGCCGGGGCGAACGGTTCCCTGCGGCCGGTGCTGGGCATCGTGGACCGGCCGTTCGAACAGCGACGCGACCCGCTGGTTCTGGACCTGACCGGCGCCGCGGGGCACGTACTGGTCATCGGGGCGCCGCAGACCGGGAAGAGCACGGTCCTGCGCACGCTGATCACCAGCCTCGCGCTCACGCACACGCCAAGGGAAGTCCAGTTCTACTGCCTCGATTTCGGTGGCGGGACACTCGCGTCGATCGGCACCCTGCCGCATGTCGCCGGCGTTTCGGGCAGGCTCGACACCGGTGCCGTCCGGCGGACGGTCGCCGAGGTGGCGACGATCCTGGCCCAGCGGGAACGCATGTTCGCCGAGCACCAGATCGACGGCATCGCCACCTATCGCAGGCTGCGGGCCGAAAACCGGTTCCCGGCGGAACGGCACGGCGACGTCTTCCTCGTCATCGACGGCTGGCAGACCCTGCGCAACGACTTCGCCGAACTCGAGGAGACGGTCGGTGACATCGCCGCTCGCGGCCTCTCCTACGGCGTGCACGTCGTGGCCGGCTGCTCGCGTTCGTTCGATCTGCGGATGAACGTGCGGGACCTGTTCGCCAGCAGGCTGGAACTGAAGATCGGCGACCCCATCGACTCCGTGATCGACCGGCGCGCCGCGATGAGCGTCCCCGCCGACGCGCCAGGGCACGGAATCGCCATGAGCGGGCATCAGATGCTGGTCGCGCTGCCCCGGATCGACGGCGTCACCGAGGCGGGCGACCTCGCCGACGGCCTCGGCGCCCTCGTGGAAGCGGTGACGTCGGCTTGGCCCGGCGAGCCCGCGCCTTCGGTCCGGCTGCTGCCCGGAATCCTTCCCTACGAGGAACTTCCCGCCACCGACGGCACGGAGGGCGAAGAGCCGGGACTCGCGGTCGGGATCCACGAACGCGATCTTTCGCCGATGCGGCTCGACTTCGCCACCGACCCGCACTTCTTCGTCCTGGCGGACACCCAGAGCGGCAAGACCTCGTTCCTCCGCGTGCTCGCCAAGCGGATCCAGAAGGCCTACCGGCCCGACGAAGCCCGCGTCATCCTGATCGACCATCGCCGGAGCTTGCTCGGCGAAGTGGGCAAGGAACACCTCCTCGGCTACGGCACCGACGACGAGCGCAGCGGCCGTCTGCTCGCCGAAACCGCCACGGCGCTGAGGAAACGACTTCCCGGCCAGGACGTCACGCCCGAGCAACTGCGGAAGCGGAACTGGTGGCAGGGGCCGGAGATCTTCATCCTCGTCGACGACTACGACATGGTGGCCACGCACAAGGAGCATCCGCTCATGGCGTTGCTGCCGCTGATCGCGCAGGGCTCCGACATCGGCCTGCACGTGGTGCTGGCCCGCCGCACCGGGGGCGCGGGCCGAGGACTTTTCGAGCCTTTCCTCGGCAGGCTCCGGGAAGTCGGTACGCCCGGCCTGATGATGTCCGGCGACCGTGACGAAGGCCCGCTGCTGGGCGGAATGCGGGCGCAGGTCCTGCCGCCGGGACGCGGCTGGCTGGTGGACCGCCGCGGCCAAAAGGACCTCGTGCAGCTCGCCTGGCTGCCCGCGATGACCGAAAACGACCTGAGGAGTGACGATGAGCGGTGACCAGATCAGGGGCGACACAGACGCCATGCGGGAGTTCGCGTCGCGGATCATGGCCAGTATCGAGGCGACCCCGGTCAGCCCCATTTCCCGGATCGAAGAGTCGACACCGTGCCCGGGTGGTCTGGACGACCTCTGCATCCACCTCACGCACGCGGAGAACGCCACCATCCCCGCGGTCCAGACCTTCATCACGGCGGTCGAGCGGGGATTCGCGGCTTACGCCTCCTTCGTCCAGCAGACCGCCACGAACTATCTCCGCGCCGATGAGGCGGGCAGGCAGGAGATCCTGACCGCGTTCGTCACGCGGCCCAAGGACGACCTACCCCCGATCGATCCCCGGTTGCTCGACCCGCGTGCCGGACGGCGCTGAGGAGATCCCATGGCTTCCATCGAAGAGATGTACCAGCGGATCTACGCCGAGGTGCAAGGCCACATCCCCAAACTGGTGAGCACCGCGTGGCTGTGGCGAGAGGCGAGAACCTGGATCGGCGAGCAGGCGAAGCTCCTTCACCAGCAGGCGAATCAGCTCGTCACGCAGGACCGCTGGCCGGACGCGGCCGGACGGCAATTCCTTGCCAGGGTGAACACGGACCTCGCCACCATGAGGTCCTGGACGGACCCGGGCGAAAGGATCACCGTCGGCAAACATGTCACCACGTCGAACGTGTTCGACACCATCAGCGCACTGGACAGCGGGTTATGGGCGGCCCAGCGCGCCGCGGAGCGGCTGGTCATCCACTACAACGGACTGTCCGACGAGGAGAAAGGCAAGCAGCGGCAGGATATCGAGGGGAAGATCGCCGGCGAGATCACCAAGCTCGCTCCGCTGTTCGAGGCCGCGGCGCTGGGCATGAAGGGCGCCGTCGGCGTGGACTGGACAGGCCCGCGGGCCGCCACGTCCCGGCAGGGTCAGCCGGGGCCGGCCACGAACCCCGGGCCCGCCTCGAACGCTGCTCCCGCCTCGGCTTCTCCCAATGCCGCACCGTCACCCACCGATCCGCGACCGAAAGAGCCCACGCCGAACGAAAAAGAAGCACCCGAGGCGACGGATCCGCTCAAGGACGCCCTTGAAGCCGCGCCTGGTGCTTTGGACGCGCTGAGTCAGGCGATGCAGTCGGCACAACAACTCTTGGGCGGCGGATCGGGCTCACCGAGCCCGCTGCCACTCGACCCGGTCGATCCGCTCGGCCCTGGCGACCCGCTCTCGTCCCCTTTGACGGCGGCGGAGCAGCTCGCGCGGATCGGCGACGGCGCTTCGGGCCTACCGAGTCTCGCCGGAGGTGGTGTGGGCCCCGTCGGTGGTTCCGCCGGTGTGGGTGGGGGGCCGGGCTCTCCGGCCGTGCCGGTCAGCCCCACTTCACCCGGAGGCACCGGCAGCACCGCCTTCCCGCCGGTGACTTCGTTGTCCACCACGGGTTCCAGCGGCGCGAGCGCCTCCGGCAGCCCGGGCGCGATGCCACCGGCGCAACAGCAACCACAGCACGGCGGAGCGAGGACCGGAGGCGGGATCAAACCCGGCGCCGCCGAACACGCCGCCACCGGACGGTCCCGCGACCGCAAACCCGGTACGACGCCGGGAGTTTCGCTGCCGGGCCGGTCCGGACGCGGCCGTCCCGTCCAGCGCGCCACCGAACCGGCTCCCGCGCCCCGGCGCTGGGACCGCGAGAACGACACGGTCCAGCTGCTCGACGAAGAGCTGTGGCAGGTCGACCAGGAAGACAGTGGTCCGCGCTACCGCGCCGGACAGTGAGGAGGGGTAGATGCCCGATCAAATCAACGCGGATACCGAGTCGATGAGCGCGTATTCGAGCAAGCTCACCGCCCCGGAGATGCCGCCGTCACTCGCCCGGCTGGGGACACCGGTGAATGTGGCCGGTCTCTTCGAAGGTATCGCGATGTCGGTGCTCGACAAGGCCGCCACCGCGAGTATGGCCGCGTTCATGACGAAGATGACGGAGGAGATGGTCACCGACTCGACGAAGGTCAAAACCGCCGCGCTCACCTACAGCGCGGCGGATGTCACCAGCGCCCTCGCCCTGGCCACGTCCGCCACCAAGGTGCTCAAACAGGGCATCGACCTGGTCAAGCAGACGGCCGGTTCCGGGCAACAGCAACCGTCCACCACCGAAGAACCGGCCGACCGGCCCGCGGGCGACGCCCCGCAGAGCGTGGTCTGAGGAGCTGATCATGGCTGTTCCCTACAATCTGCTGCCGATCGAGGCACATCTGGCGATGATCACCGCCGAGCAGGCCAACATCGCGGTCCTCACCGACGCGGCGCGTATGTGGACCGAATCCCGCGCTTGGATCGAAAACGCCACGACCGAATTGCACACTCGGGTGAACGAGCTGTCGCCGACCTGGCAGGACGACGCCGGCCGTGCCCACGAAGAAAAGGCCCAGCGCTCGCTCGCCGAACTCCGGTTCTGGGGTGAGCGCATCGATCTGGCCCAGCCCGCCGAAACCCTGACGACGCTCGCGAGCGGCATCCAGGAGACCCTGCAGGAAGTGGCGGTGCTGCACGGGAAGTACCTGGAGGCGTTGTCCACCCCGTTCACCGCGTGGGCCGCTCCGCTCTTCCAGCAAGCGTCGGGCGCGCGGATGACCGCGCTCGGCGCGCAGTTCGACATGTCGATGCTCAAGGTCGTTGCGGCATCCGGGATCCAGCAGCCCGATCACCTGATGCCCGAGATGCCGCAGGCCTCCGCGGAAGGGAACTCCCCCGCCGACTTCATCAAGGCTGCCGAGGCGGGAATGAACGCGCTTTCGGAGGTGCAGGGACTGGCCGAATCGGCCGGTGTCGGCGGCGGTACCCTCCCGGACGTCAAGCTGCCGGACATTCCCGGCTATGACGGATCTTCCGGTATCTCGCTGGCCGGGCTCGCACCGCTGCCGACCGCGGCGGGCGCGGTCCCCGCCCTCGGTGTGCTGCCCGGAGGTTCGGGGGCACCGCCGGTGCCGACGGGATTGCTCGGCGGTATCGGCGCGGCGGGCGGGCTGAGCGGGCTCCCGGTGGCGGCCAAGCCGGTCGGGACGAAGAAGGCACCCAGCCTGGCGTCCGAAATTCAGCCGGGGGTCGCGACGACCTCCGGCACGAAGGCCGCGGCCGGCCCGATGTCGCCGATGTCACCGCCGCACGCCGGTGGGCAGAACACGGCGAGCACGCTTCGCCCGTCGTCCAAGGACCAACCGACGGGACGGAATGGCTCTTCGCGTCGGGCTTCCTCCGGGAAGAGCGACGGTGTTCCGGCGAAGCTGCGCGGCCGGGCCGCCAACGGCACGCAGGACGCCGGGTTCACACTGCCGCACGGACGGCGCTGAGCCGAAGTACGTGAAGGAGGGGGCATTCCCGCTGCCGGGCGAGCAGCGCGGTCGGGAGCCGGTCATGTCCCCGACCCATGTCGTGAAAGCCACTTTCGGGACACCACATGTCCCGAAAGTGGCTTTCGCGACACAGTTGGGGAGATCTCCGCCCCAGCGTCGAAGCGCGATGTCCTGAAGGGCCCCGTCGAGACCTTCAACGTCTCAACGGGGCCCTTCAGGACACGCCACGTTCGAGTTACCTCTCAAACCCCAATCGCCACTCACGACCTCGTTCCGAGAGAGCGAGGTCATGAGTGGCGTTTCGGGTTATTGAGAAGAACGACAACCGTGTCATGGTTGCGGGCGAGCCTGTTCGTCGGGGTGAGGGACAGGGCGAAGGCGTAACACGCGTGCTCAGAGACGGAACTCGCGTGCCTGAACCCCGCACTCGGGTGGTGATGGGGGTTAGGATGTGTGCTTTTCAGGTCTCACGCGAGTACGGCGCCACGTCACCCAAGCCACCATCCCGCCCGTGCAGGTGGTCGTGAGTGGCGATTCGGGTTAGAACCCGAATCGCCACTCACGACCTCTGTCAGCCGCCGAGGGTCTGGCGCCGTGCGGCAGCGGGGTCGAGGCTCGGGCCTTCGGGCAGGCGCGCGACCAACCCGGCAGGAAGCCGCACCGGACGCGCCGACGGGTAGCCGAGCATCTTCAGTACTTCCGGCGAGGCCAGCGGATAGCGGCGCCCCATGTCGGTCACGACGGTGAGCGTTCCCACTGCCGCGGAAGGCGAAGGCATCGCCTCGACGACGATCGCGCTGCCCGACGGCACGTGGACGCGGTCCGCGAGCGGGGTCCCGGCGGCGGTCCGGCGGGCGGTGGTGGACATCGGATCCGCGGGCGGCAGGGCGGGATCGACGGTCAAGGAAGGTGCCGCGGCAGAGTCGCCGAAGGTGGCGCACACCGTGGCGTCCTGGTCGCGCAGGCGCGCGATCACCGGCCGGGCTGGCGGAGCCGCGCCCGCATCGGCCTGGATCGGGTCCAGTTGCCGCGACATGGTCGCCAACGACGGCGGCAGCGGCACGGTTTTCGGTTCGGTACCGGGATAGGCGGCCATCATCTGGGCGCTCGCGCGCTGGACGTCGTACTGCAGTTCGGTGATGGGCCGCAGGGCGTCTCGTTCGGCGAGGTAGTACTGCCGTCCGCCGCCGGAGGTCTGGACCACCAGCAGCATCCCGTTGCGGATGTCGGTCCGGCCCGGCACCGCGGTGGACGTCTCCCCTGCCGCGGCAACGGGAAGCGGGCCGATCGGCGTGCCTTCCGGGAGGACGTCGAGCCACGCCCGGCCGACGCGCGCCCACGGTTCGGCGGTGAGCGCGAGGCCGGTCCCGACGGCGCCGTAGTCGTTGATCTTGTGCCGGTGCCCGCGCCACACCAGGAACCGGTCGCCGGTCGACGTCGATTCCACCAGCAGCGCCTGATCCCCCAGTTCCGCGCCGCCGGACGGCGACGCGCCCGCCAGCAGGACCGACTCCTCGATCCGGCTGCCCGCCAGATCGCTCGCGGGTGCGGAGCACAGCGACCACGAGCCGGTGAGCAGTTTTTCGGGGCCGGGCAAGGCGTCCGGCGCGTCGGCGATGCCGATCCGGGGTCCGCGCGGGACTCCGGCGAGCGAATCGCGCGAAACCCGTTCGGTGGTGCCGTGCTGACCGAGCAGCAGCAACGCCGACGTGTAGTTGGCGACGGGGTGCAGTCTGCCGTCCAGGTGGACGTATCTGGTGCCGGTCTCCTTTTCCACGATGACCGCGGAGTCCTTGCGCCAGGCGTTGTTCCCGCCAGGCACGATCATCCCGTACACCCCGACGCACGCCAGTGCCACGATCGCCAGCGCGACACCGGCGAACGCGGCTCCCGACGGGCGGCGGAACGGTGGCTGCTCCGGGTCGGTCTCCCTGGTGACGAGCGCGGAAATCGCGCGCTGCACCAGGAATTGGTACGCCTGCAGTTGATCTCGTTTGGAAGCCACGGTTTCAGCCCCCCAGTCCGCGTACGTAGCCGTACAGACCGAGCACCGAACACGCCACCGGCACGATGGCGAGCGTCACCAGGATTTCGAAGTACTCGGCGATCCGGCCGAGATACGGGTTCGCGGCGCGTGTGCTCAGCACGACGCCGGACGCGACCACGGCGGCGGCCACCGCCAGTGACAGCGGTCCGGCCAGGACGAGCAGCAGCGAACGGTCCGCCATGAGCGGACCGGCCAGCAGGCACCCGGCGCCGAAGAGCCCGGTCGCCAGCAGGAGAAGCCGCTGCCGCAGGATCGGGTACAACCGCGCCCGTACCAGGAATCCGGCCGCGAGCAGGGCCACGAGGACGACCGCCGCCTCGCTGTCGCTGCGGATCAACCGCAGCTGGCAGTACATGACGACGATCGCCGCACCGCCCAGCATTCCGGTGAGCAGCGCGTCCGCTCTGGCCACGGCGGCGTGCACGAGATCGAGCGGTGGCTGGGGATCGTCGCGGACGAGGTCCGCGGTCGAGCGCGGCAGCACCGGCATCGGCACCCGGCCGAGCCGCAGGGCCAGCGGCGCGAACGTGGTCGAGAGCACGAGAACGCCGCCGCCGATCACGGCCGCCGAACGATAGCCCGCGAGGTCGTCGAACGTGGCCAGCCAGCCGCCGAGCACGCCGAGCAGGCCGACGGTGGCCGCCCCCGCGAACAGTTCCGGCGCGGCGGTCACCCCCAGGTGACCGACGACGGCGGCGAGCAGCAGCGTCGCGCTCGCCAGCAGCAGATGACCGGCGGACAACGCGCCGATGGGATCATCGCCGGCCAGCAGCAGACCGCCGCCGGTGAAGGCGAACGGAAGCGCGACGGCGGCGAGTACCGCCCCGGCCCCGGCGTCGCGGAGTGCCCGTGCGAGCAGGACACCCGCGGCCAGCAACAGCGCGGAAACCGCCAGGGCCCAAGCCGCCGGGGACGTCCAGGGCGGCCCGGCACGCAGTACCGCGACCAGACCGAAGAGCATCGCCAGCGCACCGGTGGCCAGCCCGGCGTGGCGCGTATGCCGCGGCCCCCAGGCCTTGCCGGTGCGGCCGGAACCGGTGGCGATCGCGTCCACGAGGTCGTCGTACTCGGGCTCCGGCCATTCGGCGCGGCGCGGTGTCAGATGGAGGATCTCCCCGTCCCGGACGCGGTGCGCGCCCAGCGTCCGGTCCAGATCGAAAGCGGTCCCGTCGGCGCGGCGCAACTGCCAGCCGCCGCCGGCGACGCCGTCGTCGGCAAGACTCGCCCCCACCCCTGACCCCTCCCCCGCCCGCGCGAGCAGGCCGGGGAGGATTTCGGCGACGGACGCGTGTTCCGGCAGCGCCATGTCGATGCGCCGGTGCGGAGTGGTGATGGTGACCCTGACCAGGCCGGCAGTCTGCATGGGAAAAGGGTCCGCCGCCGACCGCCCCGGCGGGCCGCTTCGGCAGGAACCTGCCGCCGGGAAAGTGCGCCGAAAGCGGCCTTCTTGCGCGACAATGGAGCCATGAGCATCGAGACAGGAGTCGGCGGACCGCGGCTGCTCGCGCAGGGCCCCGTCGCGACCGTCTACGCGGGGCGGGATCCCGCTACGGGCAACGACTTCGCGATCAAGATGTTCCCCGGTTCCTTCGACCGCGAGACCTCGGCGTGGCTCGAACGCGAGCGGAAGGCGCTGGCCGCCGTGCGGTCGACGCGGTCGATCCTGCGGATCGACGACGTCATGGCCTATCCCGACGGCCGCAGCGGTATCCGCCGTGAACTGTGCCCGGGTTCACTCGCCGGACTGCTGGATTCCGGTACCCGGCTGGGGGTTTCCGACGTGCTCGCGCTCGGCGCCGCGATCGCGTCGGCGCTCGCCGCGGCGCATGGAGCGGACGTCCTGCACGGCGGTGTCAGCCCGCACAACGTGCTGTACCGCGCTTCCGGCGAGTTCGTGCTCGCCGATTTCTCGGTGGCACTGCGGCGGCGGTTCCCGCGCGATCCGATGTACGCGGTCGAGTACACCGCACCGGAAACCCTGCGCGACGACACGCTTTCCGCCACCTCCGACCTTTATGGACTCGGCGCGGTGCTCTACACCGCGTTGACCGGTGCGCCGCCGTTCCCCCGGCACACCGGGCAGCAGCCTGGCGAACGGATCCTTCAGGTACTGCGGGAACCGGTGGCACCGATCCAGGACCCGAGCGTCCCGAGGGAACTTTCCGGGACCATTCTCCGGTTGCTGGCCAAGGAACCGGCCGACCGTCCGCAGGACGTGGCGTCACTGGCGCGGCTGTTCACGAAGCTGCGCCAACCGGGCGGCGAGGTCGTCACCGGAGGATCCCCTGGACTGCCAAGCGAAGAAGAGGAAGTCGACGTCGAGTTCGACGACTTCGCCGAGGTTTCCCGGCCGGTCGCCGCCGCTCCGTCGGCCCCTCAGCTCCAGCCCGTCCGGGTGGTGCAAGCCCCGCCGGCGGGTGGCCGGACCCTGATCCGCGAGTTCAGCGGTCCCCTCAAGCGTGAACGTGAGATTCCCTGGCGGCCCGTCGTGATGACAGGCGCCGCGGTACTCCTCGCCGGACTGGCCGTGGTCCCCTTGGTCCTCGGCCCGGCGGAGATCGGCGGGCAGGCCGTCCCGCTGGCGGCCGCGATCCCGCCGCCGTCACCGGCTTCCGCACCCGCGCCGGACGTCAAGCTGGCGCTCGCCCCGCCGCAGGATCAGAGCGATCACGTGCAGCTGACCTGGACGGCGGAAGGCGAACTGGACTTCGTGGTGATCATGGCGGGCGAGCGGCTCGAAACGAAACAGCTCGTCGCGCACCGCCAGCGCGGCATGGACGTGCCGGTCGACCCGGCGCGCCGGTACTGCTTCCAGCTCAGGGCGACCGACGGCCGTCACGTCTACACCACCGACCCGGTCCCGATCCGCGGCGCGCGCTGCAATCCCTAGCGCGTACGGAAGTCCGTGAAGGCCTCCTTCCCTACCTTGAGAGTAGGGAAGGAGGCCTTCACGGACTCACTCGCGCGTTTTCTTACCCTTGACCGGCACCAGGGTCCGCGGCTCGAGTGCCGCCAGCACCCGAGCCGCGAACGGTCTGGTGGCCAGCCCCTTGCGCACCTCGCCGACCTCCTGCCAGGCCCGCCGGACGGCGCCGTCGCCGACCGGTACCCCGGACCACAGCGTCACGTCCAGCACCTTGGCCAGCCTGGCGACCGGCTCGCGGATCCCTTCCCCGGCGAGCGAACCCGCCGATTCGGCGAGATCGCGCGGGGTCATCCCGATCCGGAACGGCACGCCGTGCGCGCGCAACCGGTCTCGGATCTCGTCCCAGGCGCCGAGCACGCCCTCCTCGCCGGTCCGGCGGCGACGTCGGCGAGCGCGGACGGCCTTCGCGATCGGAACACCGGCGAGCCAGCAGAGTCCTAAAAGGACGATCGCGGCGGCGAGCGCGAGCCACCACCAGCCCGCGCCGGCGTCGGCGTTCTGGTCTTCGGGCGCGTCCGGCGGGGTGCCCGGCGGCAGCTGCGGCGGCCGTAGTTCCCGTTCGGCCGGCAGCTGGGCCCTCGCCTTGGCGACCGCCTTGCCGGGGCCCGCCTGATCCTGTCCCGCCCTGCCCGCGGTGGCGGTCGGGTCGAGCGCCACCCAGCCCGCGCCCTCGACAGCGACTTCGGGCCACGCCAGGACATCACGGTTGCGGACGACGTTCATCCCGCCGTCGGTCTCCGCCGAACCACGGAATCCGACGACCAGCCGCGCTGGGATTCCGCTCATCCGCGCCAAGGCCACGTACGCGGAGGCGAATTGTGCGCTCGTCCCCCGTTTGCTCTCCAGCAGGAAGTGCCTCAACTGCGGCCAGCCGTGCCCGGTCGGCAGATCCTCCTTGCCCACCGCGACCTGATAGTTCTTGCTGAGGAAACGCTCCAGCTGCAACGCGGACTGGAACGTCGGACGCAGACCGCGCACGGCGTCCTTGGCCACTTGCTCGACCTCCGGCGGCACCGCGCCGAGACCGCCGAGACCACCCGGCGCTCGCGCGTCGACCTCCCCCGCACCGAGGTCGACTTCGGGCGAGGACCAGCTGAGCCGGTAGTCCCGTGCCGGACCCGCCGACGGGGAGTCCATCAGCAAGGTGCCCGCGTCCTGGTCCACCAGCGGCGTCAGTCCGTCGACGCCGGTGAGATCCGCGTGGCTCGGCAGCCAGGGTCCCGCGAGTCCGCGCACCCGCAGTTCGGCGGAGCCCGCCACACCTTCGGGTGCGCCGTCGAGGCCCGCGCCCAGCCGCCGGAACCGGGAATCGGCCAGCCAGTTCACCCCGTCGAAACCGTTCAGCACGATCAGGCGCCATTGGTCGACCGGGATGTCGCTGCGATAGCGGAACACCTCCTCGTCCGGTCGGGTGAGCCGCTGGGCGATCTCGTCGAGTGGATTGCCGAGCCTGTTCCGCGGCGGCGGCGCGGCTTGGGTGTCCTTGAGGGTCAGCGGATCACGGCCGACCGGATCGAGTCCGGCGAGCGCGACGGCTCCGACGACGAGGGCGAGAGCAGTGGACAGGGCGGGCCAGACCGCCGATCCCGTCATCCGCCACGAGAACCGCGGTCCACCAGGAGCCTTGCTCACCGCCAAGGTGCGTCTGCCCGTCCACAGCAGAAGCCCGGCGGGCAACGCGTACCCCAGTGCCGCCGCCACCGCGACGACACCCGTCAACGCCTGATACGCCTGGGCGAGCCCGGCGACCGCCAGGCTCGGTACCAGAGCCACCAGTGGTTTCTTCAGGCGCAGCACCAATTCCACGCCGAGTACGACGGCGAGCAACACCGTCAGCGGGACGAACAGCAGTTGTTCCGGGACCGGCTTAGCGGGCCAGGTGGACTGCAGGGTGAGTTGCCAGCCCTCGGTGAATCCGCGTGCCACCCCCCGCAACGAAGCCGCCGTGGGCAGGAAGGCGAGCGTGGTCGGGGCCAGCACCGTCTCGATCAAGCCGAGGATACCGAGCAACGCCACGAGCAAAGGCCGGTAGGGAGCCAGCTTCGGGAACTTGGCGGTCAGTTCGACGCAGCCGTAGCCGACGATGGCGACCACGAGTACCGGAACGAGCAACGACTTCCAGCCGAACACCGGCGCGAACAGCAGTCCGGCGACCGCGGTCGCGCCGAGGAGCCCGGCGACCGCGAGCCGGTCGAATCCCGCGCTCATGCCGTCCCCGCCAAGGAATTCCCCTGAGTTGAATTCCCCTGAGTTGAATTCCACCGTGCCGCGGCACCGGCGGCGTCGACCGCGACGATCAATCCGCCGGAGCCTGCCGACGGCCTGAGGTCACCGAGCCGGAACACCGTGTCCGGCTGCCAGCGGGCGGCGTGGCCGAGGTCGGCGTCCGGCCCGGTGATCACGACCAGCACGCCACCGGGGCGGGGGGCGGCGGCCAGCACCGACGGCAGCAGCGGCGCGTCGTCGGCGGCGTCCTGGGTGACGAGCGCGAGTTCGTCCAGCAACGTCCTCGCCGCGCGCACCCCGCTGTCGGTCAGCGTGTCCGCGCCCGTCGCGGTGATCAGGCGGCAGTGTTGTCCGGCCGAAGCCGAGGCGTAACACAACGAGGCCGCCACCTCGACAGCCTCTTCGAAGATGGTCGGGTTCATCGAGGCGCGTCGCGTATCGAGTACGGCGGTGAAGCGCGGCTGGGCCGGATCGGCGTATTCGCGCACCATGAGCCGTCCGGTCCGGGCGCTCGCCTTCCAGTGCAGATGCCGGACCTCGTCGCCGACCACGTACTCGCGGACCGCGCGCAGATCCGCCGAACCACGCAGCGGCGGGTCCGTGATCGGGCCTTCGTGGTGGTGTCGCGGATGGCCTGCCTGCGCCGGGCGCATCGCGTGCCGTCGCGGGTGGACCCACAACCACGCGGTTCCGCCGACGGTCTGATCGCCGCGGGCGAGGTCGAACAGATCCGGGCGGTGCACCACGAGCGGGCCGACCCGCAGCTTTCCGCGGGTCGTCGTCGGCAGTTCGTAGTGGTACGTCGCTTCCGTGCCGGGAGCGAGCGGGCGGACGCGCAAACGATGCGTTTCGGCGCCGATCCCGTCCCCCGCGGCGAATCCGCCGTGCCGGCGCGCACCGGTGTTGCGCACGACGAGCGAGGCCAGCGCGGGCTTGCCGCGCTCGACCCGGTCCGGCCGCACGGTCCGGCCGATCTCCACCTGCGGCCGGAACCTGGTGGTGGCCAAGGCGATCAGCACCGCGCCCGCCGCGATCCCGGCGAAGGCTCGGAAGAACGTGTACCCGGCCAGCTCGCCGACGGCGTAGAACCCGGCGGCGCAGACGAGCACGATGACGCCGCGGCGAGTGAGCCGCACGTCTACCGCCCCATCGCGGCCATGGGAGCCGCTGTCGCACCCAGGAGTTCGTCGACGATCTCGGCGGTCCGCCGCTGGTTGAGTTCCGCGTCGGGCGTCAGCACGAGACGATGGTCGAGTACCGGGTGCGCGACGTCCTTGACGTCGTCCGGGGTGACGAAGTCGCGGCCGTAGGTGGCGCCGAGTGCCTGTGCCGCCCGGATCAGCGCGATACTGCCGCGCGGGCTCGCGCCGTAGCGGACGTCCGGATGCGACCGGCTCGCCGCGGCGAGCCGGACCGCGTAGTTGACGATTTCCGGTGCCAGATGGGACTTCCGGACCTCGTCGATCACCCGCTGGACGTCCTCGATGCTCAGCACCGGCTTCAGTTCGTCCGGGGTCACCCCGGCGCAGTCCCCCATCACCACCCGCATCTCCGATTCGAGATCCGGGTAGCCGACGGAAATGCGCATGAGGAAACGGTCCAGCTGGGCTTCGGGCAACCGGTAGGTGCCCTCCAGCTCGATCGGGTTCTGCGTGGCCACCACGAGGAACGGCCGCGGCACGACCTGGCTGACCGAATCGACGGTCACCCGCCGCTCGGCCATCACCTCCAGCAGGGCGGCCTGCGTTTTCGGCGTACCGCGGTTGATCTCGTCGGCCAGCACGACGTTGGCGAAGATCCCGCCGGGGTGGAACTGGAACCGCTCGTTGTTCTGGTGGTAGACCATCACGCCGGTGATGTCGCCGGGCAACAGGTCGGGGGTGAACTGGATGCGGTTCCAGCGGCCGCCGATGCTGGCCGCGAGGCAGCGCGCGATCGTCGTCTTCCCGACGCCGGGCACGTCCTCCATCAGCAAGTGTCCCTCGGCGAAGAGCGCCGCCACGGTGAGGCGGACGACTTCGGGCTTGCCGCGCACCACCGATTGCACGTTCTCGGCGATCTGCTCGTAGGCGACCCTGGGTGTGAGTGTCACAGAACTTCCTTGTCCTTCCGTCGGCGCAAGCCGACCAACGCTAGCGGGCCGAGCCAGAACAGCGCACCGCCGTTCACCGTCGGCACACCCCGCCAGGAGTCCGTGGCGGTGCCCGCGGAGGTCTTGATGGTGGCTGTGATCGTGATGGCGCCGAACCAGGCGGCTTCCGTGATGGACAGGGTCGTGGCCCCGGAACAGGCCGTGGGCTTGGTCTCTTCGAAGAATTCCGCGGTGCAGGTCGCGGGGGCGCCCTTCCCGTCGGCCTTCACGGAAACGAACAGCGTTGTGTCCTTGCCCCGCACCTGCGTGATGGTGATCGTCGGCGGCCCCGAAGCCACCGCCACGGTGACCTTCTTGCTGCCGGCGGCGCCGGTGAGGGTGGGTCCCGAACCGAACTTCGTGACCGCGCGGACCGTGACGGTGGCCGCCCCGGTGACCCCGGTGAATTCCGTGGACGTGCCCGACAGCGTGCGCTCTCCCTTGCCCGTGGCGCTCACCAGGTAGTGGACCAGTGTGCCGCCCCGGAGGTCGGGTTTGGTCCAGCTCACCGAAACCTTGCCGTCGGCGCCGGCGTTCGCGGTGACGACCGGGGCTCCGGCCGGTTTGCCCGCCGGCACCGGGATGCCCCGGGCGCTGGCGCCCGCACCGATACCCGCCGAATTCTCCGCGGCCACGGTGATGACGTACGCGGTTCCGTTCGCCAGCCTGGAAACGGTGGCGCCGCGCGCCGATCCGCCGACCCGCATGGAGCCGCCGGACCAGGTCAGCCGGTAGCCGGTGACCCGCGCGCCGTTGTCGGCGGCCGGGCTCCACGAGACCTTGATCAAACCGTCCCCGGCGGTCGCGCCCACGTTCCGCGGCGCGCCGGGCGGGGTCGCTTTCGCCACCGGTGGCAGGACGGGCTTCCGGGTGGGCGGAGGCGCCTGCGGCTGGTGAGGTTGCTGTGGTTGCTGTGTGGGCGGTTCGTTGCCGGGCTGCGGCTCCGGATTGGCCTGCGGCTCGCCCGCGGTCTGGCTGTTGGCGGCCTTGTCGACGTCGACGTCGAGCACCTTGCCGTCTTCACCGTTGACGACCAGCACATGCGAACCGTCGGAGCTGTCGACGTAGATCCGGTTGTCCTCGCCCTTCGTCAGCCTCGGCGCCGCACCCTGGCCGGGCACCTTCGTGGTGGCCTTGAGCGTGCCGCCGCCGTCGTAGGTCAGCACCTCGCCGCGGGTTTCGTCGACCATGGCGACGACATTCGACGACGAGACCGGGCCGTTGAACCGGCTGCCCTTGGTCAGCTCGACCGAAATCGGTTTCGCGGCCGGGCGGTCCTGGTCGAGGCCGCTGACGTCGATCAGGTGGAGCTGGTTGCGCTCCGGGTCGGCGATGGCCAGCCGGTCACCGACCGCGCTGTTGGCCACCTGCGCCGACGGCGAGAGCTTGATGCCGAGGGGAAGACCCTCCCCGAGCCCGCCCGGGCCGACCCGGTGGAGGCTGTCGCCGGTGGTGTCGAGCACGACCGGCCGGTCGCCGACCAGCGTGAGTCCTCCGGCGTGGCCCGGCGGGAGATGCGCGGTGCAGGTCAGGACGGCGGCGCCCTTGGGCAGTTCGCACAGGGAGCCGTTGTCGACGCGGTGCACCCACACCGTGCCGTCGGCGGTCGCGACCGGCCGGGACAGTGGCCCCCCTGCGGGCACTGTCGCGGTCGGGTCGCCGAGCCGCACGATCTGGCCGGCGTTGCGGTAGACCAGGTACGGGCCACCCGCGATCTCCAGCACGAACGGCGTCTCCGGCGCGGGCGGCGGAGTGGACTCCTCCACGCTCAAGGTCGCCTTGTCGAACTCCGTGATGCGGTTCCGCTCGACGACGTAACCCGAATCGTCCCCCTGGACGACCTGGCTGCCGCGTTCGGCGCCGGGCACGCTCGCGCGCGCGTCGACGCGGTTCGTCGAGCCGTCGACGTGGAACGCCGACTGGGCGGCGTCGTTGTAGACCCAGTGACCGACCTGGACGAACTCCAGCCCGTCCGGGGTCGACGCCTGCCCTGTCACGGCCAGGCCAACCAGCGCCAGGCAGCCCGCGACCACCAGCGCCACGGCCGCCCGGGTCCGCGCCACCACGCTGAACCGCTTCGTGCCCTGCTCCTCGGTGTTCACGCGATCAAGCTAGTGACCGACCATGAAATTTCGATGAAACAGCCTGTCCCGGGCTTGGCGCCACGTGTCATCGAAACCTCATGTTCGCCCGGCACGCTCAGGCGGACACTGCTTGAGGAGGCTCGACGATGTCCGATCCCGGCGCGGCCAGGACGAGCGGGCGGTTCGCCGCGCCGCCCCCGCCGCTTCCCCGGCAGGCACCGGCCGTACCGCGGCCCGTCGCACTGGCGGACCCGCTCGCCTACGCCGCGCCCGCCGCACGGGCCGCGGCGCGCGAGGCCGCACTCGCCGCGCTGACGGCCGCTCGCCAGACCGGGCAACGGCCGTCCTGGTCGGCCGCCGCACCCGGTCCGCCACCGGTGCACGCGGCACCGCCCTCGAATCCGCCTGTGCCTGCCCCGGTCCGGCGTGCCGGCCGCTTCGGCGGTATCGGGGTACCGCAGATCGTCTGCTGGCAACTCGTCCTCGTCGCGCTCGTCCTGGTGGCGGGGCGGCCATGGCCGCTGGCGGCTGCGGTGAGCACCGCGGCGGTGGTGACCGTCGCGCTCACGGCGGTGCGGGTTCGCGGACGCTGGCTCTACGAATGGCTCGGTTCGGCGTCGGGATACCTGACGCGCGACCGTGACCGGGATCTCCGGAACGCGGGCGAGGCAGGCAGGGCGTTGCTGCTCCTGTTGTCGCCCGAAGCGGCGGGGACCACCGGGGAGATCGGCGACGAGACGGTGTTCATGGTCAGCCGCGCCGACGGGATCACCGCGGTGCTGCACCCGAAATCCGCCGCTCGCGAGCGGCGGATGCCGTCACCGGAAACTTTGCTGCCGCCGGGTGAACAGACTTCGGACGCCGCCGTGCAGGTCATCCAGCACACCGGCGCGGACCGCTCTCGGCCACCACGCGGCTGGGTCGCGCTGCAGGCGCTGCGCACGGTCGACGTCCACCGTGACGCCGATGTGCGGCAGGCACTCGGGAACACGGTCCGGCGCGTGCGGCGTCAGCTCCGGCGCGACGGGCTGCCGGTGCGGGCGCTCGCCGAGAACGAGGTCCTCGGCACGCTCGCGTCGCTGGCGCACGTCACGGCGGGCCGGGCGCGGATCCGGGAGGAATGGCGGTTCTGGCACAGCGGCCCGATCTGCCAGGCGACGTTCCGGATCGAGGGCTGGGCCTCGCTGTCACCCGTGCTCGCGGCACAACTGTCAGGCCGCCTGCTCGCCGCCGCCCCGGGGGCGGCGGTGACCCTCGCCGTGACCGCGCGCCGGGGCGCCGCCGAGCCCGAACCCCGGGTCAGTGCGACGATCCGGGTCGCCGCTGCGGGAGCCCGTGCGGTGGACCACGCGACGCGGGACCTGGAACTCGCCGCCCGCCGGGCCGGGCTCACCCTGGACCGGCTCGACGGCAGGCACGCCCGGGGGGTGGCTGCCACGTTGCCGATCGGGGTCAGTTGAGGGCGACGATCGCGATGTTGAGCGCGGTCGCGTAGCACGTCCAAGCCAGGTACGGCAGCAGCAACGCGGCCGAAACCGGGGAAGACCGGCGGAAGTGCAGCGCGGTGACGACGATGGCGACGTCGAGCAGGACGATGTCGGCCAAGGCGATGCCGTACGCGCCGGCGGCGAAGAACAGCGGAGTCCACACGGCGTTCAGGAGCAGTTGCACCGCGTACCAGACCAGGCCCTGGCGGTCGCCGCCGGATTTCCAGTACAGCCAGCCCGACACCGCGATCCCGAGGTACAGGACCGTCCACACCGGACCGAACAGCCAAGCGGGCGGCGCGAACGTCGGCAGGTCGAGTCCACTGTAGACAGCGCGGGCGTCGGCCGCGGCCAGCCCGCCGACGAGTGCGGCCACCGCGACCGCGGCCAAGAACGGCAGCAACGCCAGTGGCGTGCGGAGTCGCTGGGGGATCGTGGTCATCCTCGGCTCCCGTCTCTCGCGTGTTTTTCGAGCGTACGGCCGTGGGCGGTGTCTCGCGCGCTCAAAAACGCGTCGCGTCCGGCCGTGGCCGTCTCTAAGATCGTGTCGCGATGAGCGACGACACCTTTCTTGCCGACGTGGCCGACAAGCTGGCCGTGCTGCCCGCCGTGCACGCCGTCACCCTCGGTGGATCACGTGCGCAGAACACGCACGATCCCGGCAGCGACTGGGATTTCGCCGTCTACTACCGCGGCGGCTTCGATCCGGCGGAACTGCGCGCCGCCGGATGGGACGGCGAGGTCTCCGAAATCGGTGCCTGGGGTGGTGGCGTGTTCAACGGCGGCGCCTGGCTGACGATCGACGGCAGGCACGTCGACGTCCACTACCGCGACCTCGACGTCGTCGAACACCAGCTCGCCGAAGCCCGGGAGGGCCGGTTCCACTGGGAGCCGTTGATGTTCCACCTCGCCGGTATCCCGAGTTACCTGGTGGTCGCCGAACTCGCGGTCAACCGGGTGCTGCGCGGTGACCTGCCGCGGCCTGATTACCCGGACGCGTTACGCGAGACGGCTCCGGCGATGTGGCGGGGCAGAGCGGAACTGACGCTGCGCTACACCCGAGGCGCCTTCGTCCCGCGAGGGCAGGCCACGGAGGTCGCGGGCGCGCTGGCCACCGCCGCCATGGAAACGGCGCACGCGGTACTGGCGGCCCGCGGGGAGTGGGTCACCAACGAGAAACGGCTGCTGCGGCGGGCGGGATTACGCGAGATCGACGCGATCGTCACCGGTCTGCGGGCGGATCCGGGCGTTCTCGCCCGAGCGGTGGACGAGGCGGAAGCGCTGTTCCAGGCCGCCGCCTGAACTGTGGCGCGCGTCACGGAATGACCCGCGATCTTCAGCGCTACAGAGAGATGAGACCCGTTCGTACCCAAGGGAGTGACATGTCCGCCACCGCCATGCCGGAAGAAACCGCTCTGGCCGTCCCCGCGCTCGACGACTTCGACTTCCCGCTCACCGACGGCGCCGCTTGCCGCATCGACGACCCCGACTGCGAAGCCTGCCAGTAAGTCCTGCGCAAGTCCGTGAAGGCCTCCGTGAGGGTTGATCGACGGAAGATCGGGGACACTCAACGTCCCCAGTCTTCCGTCGATCAAGCTCGTGCCGATCACGACTTGTGGACGGCCCGGCCGAGTCCCTCAGGGAGTCCTTCACGGACTTGGCCGCCGCCATCAAGTCTCAGCCACACCACCAGTCACAACGGCAGGCTTGATTCGGGACACCGACCAGGCATCGTGGTCCACAAAGGACGCACCCTGGCGATCGATTGCCCGATTCGTGCCGCCATGCCCTGATCTGCGCGGGGTCGTGAGTGGCATCGAGGGTTATTGAGGGGTAAGGCAAACGTGTCGTGTTACGGGCGGGCTTGTTCGCGCCGCGGCCGGATGCCGCCACTGTGACATTGGGGACGCTGACCGTCTCCAATGCCGCATTGGGGACATGCCCGTCTCCCGATTCCCCGCTCTGACCAGCCTCCCCCAGCCCTCAAGGATGTGTCGCGAAAGCCACTTTCAGGACATCACATGTCCTGAAAGTGGCTTTCGCGACACCTTCGGGACGCCACCGCCCAGTGCCGAAGCCTGACGTCCAACGTCACAGGCCCCCTCCCGAACATGACACCTTTGCTTTACCCCTCAATAGAACCCGATTCGCCACCCACGACCCCGTCGCGAAACCGAACAAAGCGCTTAAATCGGGTGCCATGGTCTCGAACTGCGTCCCTTGTGGACAGTCAAGAGCAGTCCGACCCCCTCAGGCGACCGCGACGGGGTGGATCACGATGTCGTCCAGCCGGGTGCGGGCGTGGATCTTCACCTGCTCGTCGAATCGGCCGTGGTCCTGCACGGGCACGGTGCTGCGCACCGTCCCCTTCGTGCTCTTCGCGTCCACCAAGGCGGAGCTGCCTTCGCTGACGCCGACCTCGATGCCGCCACCGGCGTTCGTCAGGTTCGCCTGCCCGCGGGTCATCCGGCCGATCCGGATCGGGCAGTTGCCCGTCGTGGCGAGGACGTCGCCCTCGGCGTGATCGATGTCGAAGCCGCCGCCGGAGCCGCCGAGTTCGACGTCGGACCGGGCGTGGCCGATCCAGACGTTTCCGGTCGAGCCTTCGTACTTGACGACACCCCCGACCTCGCCGATCCGCACCCCGGCCGAGCCGCCTTCGATGTCGGCGGTTCCGGCGATGTGCCCGATCTCGACCGCTCCGGCGGCGAGGTTCGCCCGCAGCGCGGAGACGCGGTCGAGCCGGATCCGGCCGGAGGAGGTGTTCAGCTCGCAGGCGCCGAGCGGGCCTTCGGCGTGCACGTCGGTGGTCGCCGAGTTCAGGATCAGCCTGGATCCGGCGGGCATCTCGATCGTGATGGCGACGGAACCGTTCTTGTCGCCCGATTTGGTCGTCTTGATCGAGAGTTCGCCGTCGGAGAAGGCGACCTTGGTGCCCTCGGCGACCTTCACGTTCGACTTGTTCGCGCCGTCGACGGGCTCGACGCGCACCACCGTGTCCGATCGCTCGCTCGCGGCGACGCGCACCAGGGCCCCGGCGGTGGTCAGGGTGGCGGTGATCGGTTCCGGTGTGGTGAATGCGGTCATGACGGTGTCCCCTTGTCGTGTGATCCCGTTGCCGCTCAAGGAGTTTCTGCGCGGCGGTTCGTTGTGACCACCTTCGCTGACAGGACTGACACCGGGCTGACACGTCACTGACACCGGGGACTCACGGCGAGGACTGGCGATCCCGGCGGTTGTCGACGGCGTCCCGCCGGACCTGATCGGTATGCGCGCCGATTTCCCCGAGCCGTTCCGCGAAGCCGGTGTGCTCGCGGGGAAGGTGGGCACGCAGGTCGGCGAGCGGCGCCAGGAGTCCGGTCACGTCGTTCTCGCCGAGCGCCGTGCTGAGCCTGTCGGCGCTTTCCCTGGCGCGGCCGTTCAACCCGTCGAGCGCACCCGCCTGCCCGGCCAGTTGCCGCAGGATGGTCGAGTTACGCCGCGCCCACTCCGCCACCGCGCGATCACCCGCCCGCCGCTTACGTTCGGCGTCGACCCGCGCCTCCCCCGTGTTCTCGCCGGTCACCGACGGCCGCAAGCGCAGGAAACGGCGCTCCGCCGCCTGACGGCTCGCGACCCCGAGCGCCGGCGCGATCGCGGTCCAGCTGGTGCCGCTCGCCCGTGCGGCCGCGATCAGCTCCGGCTCCCACGCGGCCAGTTCTTCCCGCACCGCGCGCAATGTGGTCAAAGCCGACAGCACCCGGTCCGGCTCCGTGGCGCCGGATCGGGCTTCGGCCACGACGTCGTGCACGGTGCGCACCATCCATGCCGGGTCTTCCTCCATAGTTGTCATCCAATCGACGACTCGATAGTTGTCATCGTTTCGATGACATGTTAGAACAGTAGTGCGTGTTGACACCAGAGACAGCGACTCCAGGAGGTGGAACCGATGTTGATGCGCACCGACCCGTTCCGTGAGCTGGACCGCCTCACCCAGCAGATGTTCGGCGCCGCGCCGGGAACGTGGTCCAAGCCGGCCACGATGCCGATGGACGCCTACCGCGAGGGGGAAGAGTTCGTCGTCTGCTTCGATCTTCCCGGCGTCGCCGCCGACGCGATCGAGCTGGACATCGAACGCAACGTCCTGACGGTCAAGGCGGAACGGCGGCCGGCGCCGGGCAAAGACGTGCAGATGCAGGTCTCCGAACGCCCGCTGGGCGTCTTCTCCCGTCAGCTGTTCCTCGGCGACGCTCTCGACACCGAGCACATCGCGGCCGACTACCAGGCCGGCGTGCTGACCCTGCGCATCCCGATCGCCGAGAAGGCCAAGCCACGGCGCATCGAAATCTCCGGCGCCGACACCGACCGCAAGGAGATCCAGGCCTGAGCATCCCGTCCGGCCAGGGCCACCGCGCCCCGGCCGGACGGCCGAGGAAGGAAAGGGCATCTCGTTGACCGCCACGCTCACCATGCCGGTCCGCAACCCCCAACCCGCCCTCGACGCCGTGTGGGGTTACCTCGCCGAAGTCACCGGCGCGCTCGGTGTCGGCCTCGAATCCTGCACCGTCGACCACGACAGCCCCGTCTCGGCCTACGTGGCGCTCGACGAGCGGCTCCCCGGCCACCCCGACCGCGACGTCGCCCTGTTGTGGGACGAAATCCACGGCTGGGCCGCGGCGATCGAGACCCACTCCGGCGAGGACCTCATCGTCCTTCGCTACCTCGGCGGGAAGACCGTCGTCCCGCCGCCCGCGCAGGTCTCGAAATTCGTCAAGGCCTTGCGCGAAGACGATCACCGCCTCGGTCAGCTCACCCCGCCATCGCTGCGTACGGCGTCCGGGCTGGCCGACCTCGAGGCCGTCCTCGGCAGGTCCGCCTTGCCGGTGTAGTCACGGCCACTTCGGGTGCCCCTCAAGGGACTCCGTCTACCACCGCGACACGACCGCGACCTTTCGCCGGTTTCCTCGCCGAAGCCGGGGTCGCCGCCGTTCATTCGGTCTCCGCCGACGCGCCCTCGGATCGGGCACTGGCCTGCTGGGACGGCCGCCGGATCACCGAACTGGTGGCCGCCGCCGAGCACGCCGAAGCGCGAGCCGTGCTCATCCCGAAGACCGCGCTGCATACGACACCGTTGTTGGACGACCTCGAACGTGAGCTCGGCAAACCCGTGCTGACGGCCACCGGGGTCACCCTCTGGGACGCCCCGCGCCGGATCGGCGGATCACCGCTCCGGCAAGGGCTCGGCACCGTGTTCGCCAACGGGCGCGACTGAGCGGCTCAAGCCCCGGTACTCAACTCTCGGCGCCGTCGAGGTGACGGCGCAGCTCGTGCAGGGTCTTCGTCAGCAACCGGGACACGTGCATCTGGGAAATACCGATCCGCTCGGCGATCTGTGACTGGGTCAGGCCGTCGAAGAAGCGCATCGTGACGATCGCCCGCTCCCGTTCCGGCAGCCGGTTCAGCAGCGGGACCACGGTGTGGCGGTCCTCGATGAGTTCGAAGCGGGAATCGCGCTCCCCCACCACGTCGGACAGGGGAACCGAACCTTCACCGTCGTTGACGGGCCGGTCCAGCGATGACGTCTGGTAACTGTTGGCCGCGAGCAGACCTTCGCGGACGGTGTCGACGTCGAGGTCGAGGTGCTCGGCGAGTTCGGTGGGGGTCGGCGCACGGCCGAGAAGCTGGGTGAGTTCCGTGGTGCCACGCGCCAGCCGGGTGCGCAGTTCCTGCATCCCTCGCGGGACGTGCACCGCCCAGCCGGTGTCGCGGAAGAACCGGCGCACTTCACCCATCACGGTCGGTACCGCGTAGGCGAGGAACTCCCCGCCCTGCGCGGGATCGAACCGGTCAACGGCCTTCAGAAGCCCTACCCGCGCCACCTGCACGAGGTCTTCCCGAGGCTGGCCGCGGCCGCTGAACCGCACGGCGATGTGTTCGGCGATCGGCAGGAGTTCGAGGATGAGCCGTTCGCGCAGCTCTCGTCGCCGCGGGTCGTCAGCGGGCAACGTCACCAGTTCGTCAAACAGGGGGCGGCAGTGCGAGTAGTCGTCACTTCGCCGCGTCTTTCGGCTCACCGGGGCGCGCGGCGCGGGCGGCGGCGATTCCTCCCGCAACATGGGTTCGACGAGTTCCTCCATCAGGGACGGCATCTTTTCATCGGTCCCTTCGTCCTTTGTGGACACGCGCGGGCCCCAGGCGCTCCCCGGTGCGCAACGCCGGCATGGATCCACTCTCCTTCGTCGTCGTCTCCTCCGTTGTACCCGGAACACTGCTCCGGCAAACCCCCTCACGGCAGCGCCCTGAGCGGGTGACGTCACGGTTTGCCCGTGCACCGAACGGGTGTTCGCAGGTCAGACGAAGGAGGAGCGATGCGGAACAGAGCTGGAGCGACAAGCGAGAACGGCAGTACAAGCACATCGAGTCTTCGCGGAATAAGCGCGGGGCGGCAAACGCTCGGCAACCGCCGGGGTCCCGGTGGGCCGCCCAAGGACCAGCTCTACAACGACGCGAAGAAGCGCGACATCAAGGGCCGCTCCAGCATGACCAAGAAGGAACTGCAGGACGCCTTGGGCCGCTGAGGCCTAGTCGGCCATCGTCAACGTCGCCAACAGGCCGGTGAGTTCGATGGCCCGCCGTACGACCTTGGACGGCCTGATGCTCAGCGCGATACCCGACTCCGTGCAGTAGCGGTTCAGCTGGACCAGCACCGACAGGCCCGAGGAGTCACAGAAGCCGACGGCGGTCATGTCGATCACCGCGGTGCTCGGCCGGCGGCTTTCCAGCAGGTCACGGATTTGGCTGCGGAGCCGAGGGCTGCTCGCGGCATCGACATCGCCCGCGACCTCGACGGTGAGGGCATCGTGCGGGTGTTCCGCCGCGGTCACGGCGAGTGGTGCGGGCTGCGCGGCCTCGGTATCGAACGCCATTCCACGACCGTAAAAGCCCCGTGGCCGGTACGCAACCGTCAGCCTCCCGTGGGGACGCCCGCTGCTAACCTCGCCCTATGGCCTGCCGCATCACCGAGCTGGTCCTCGATTGCGCCGATCCGGTCCACATGGCGAAGTTCTGGTGCGAGGTACTCGGCTACGTCGAACTCGGCAAAGAGGGCGCCGACATCGAGATCGGCCCGCCCGGAACCGGCTTCGGCGGCCCGCAACCCACCTTGGTCCTCAGTCTCAGCGAGGACCCGAAACCCGGCAAACTGCCCCTGCACATCGACGTGAGCCCCACCGACCGCGATCAGGACGCGGAACTGGAGCGGTTGCTCGCCGCGGGGGCGCGGAAGGCCGACATCGGACAGACCGGCTCCGAGTCGTGGCATGTGCTTGCCGACCCCGAAGGAAACGTCTTCTGTCTCCTTCGCCGTCGGGTCGACCCCTGAATTGGACGGTAACCGATGACAGACGAACGACTGTGGCAGCTCGACAAGACCGCGTTCGCTACCGCCGACGGTTCCGGCCAGGTCGGGTCAGGCCCGCTGTCCGAGCAGTTCGTCGAACTCACCCGCCTGCTGCTGACCGCCTCGACGCCGGCACAGGTCCTGCAACAGATCATCGACGCCGCGTACCGGGTGGTACCGGGCGCGGATCTGGTGTCGGTCACCCTCCGGGCAGCGGACGGGACCTTCCACACGCCCGTCGCGACCGAGAAGGTGGCCGTGGAGCTCGACGCGGTGCAGTACCGCGCCGGAACGGGACCCTGCGTCGACGCCGCCGCCAGCGAGAGCCCCGGCCACGTCCGTAGCGATGACCTGGCCCACGAGACGAGGTGGCCGGACTTCTCCCAGGCCGCGGTGCGGCA
Source organism: Amycolatopsis sp. NPDC034160 (assembly GCF_055575355.1). Lineage (NCBI taxonomy): Bacteria > Bacillati > Actinomycetota > Actinomycetes > Pseudonocardiales > Pseudonocardiaceae > Amycolatopsis > Amycolatopsis sp. NPDC034160. Next base: position 260,145 of record NZ_JBVISU010000003.1, read on the forward strand.
CGGTTTCACCGCGATCCTGACGACCGTTCTGCTGCCCGAAGCGACTCCGCCTCGGCTTCCCGGGGCGTTGAACATCTACAGCCGCCGCCCGGACGCCCTCGGCCCGGTCGCCCAGGACACCGCCCTGCTGCTGGCCACGCACGGCTCACTCGCGCTGGCGGGCACCAACGCCGTGAGCCGGGCGGACCTGGAAGCGCGCCATCTGCGGCGTGCCATCGAATCCCGCGACGTCATCGGCCAGGCCAAAGGGATTCTCATGCGTCGCCGCGGGCTGACCGCGGACGAGGCCTTCGACCTACTGCGCCGCACTTCGCAGGACCTCAACGTCAAACTCGCCGAGCTCGCGAGCACCCTCGCCGCCCGGCATACGGAACTCGACGGCCACTGAGAACGCGAACGGGCCCGGCCGAAGGATCGGCCGGGCCCGTCGACGTCTCGACTCGGTACGACGACTCAGTCGAGGTCGAACCGGTCGAGTTCCATGACCTTGGTCCAGGCCGCGGCGAAGTCGGCGGCGAACTTCTCGCGGCCGCTCTGGCCCGAGTAGACCTCGGAGAGCGCGCGCAGCTGCGAGTTGGAGCCGAAGACGAGGTCGACCGCGGTGGCGGTCCACTTCACCTCGTCCGAAGCGACGTCACGGATCTCGTACACGTTCTCCTCGGACTCCGACACCTTCCACCGGGTCCCCGGCGCGAGCAGGTTGGTGAAGAAGTCGTTGGTGAGCACACCGGGCCGGTCGGTCAGGACACCGTGCTTGCTGCCGCCGAAGTTGATCCCGAGCGAGCGCAGGCCGCCGACGAGGACGGTCATCTCGGGCGCGGTCAGGTCGAGCATGTAGGCACGCTCGACGAGCAGGACCTCCGGCTGGAGCTTCTCACCGGAACGCAGGTAGTTGCGGAACCCGTCGGCCCGCGGTTCGATCAGCTTGAACGACTCGACGTCGGTGTCCTCCTGCGTCGCGTCGGTGCGACCCGGGTGGAACGGCACGGTCACCTCGGTGCCCGCGTCGCGCGCCGCCTTCTCGACGGCGGCCGTACCCGCCAGCACGATGAGGTCGGCCAGCGAGATCTTGGCGCCGCCGGCGTCGTTGAACTCGCGCTGGATGCCCTCCAGGGTCTCCAGGACGCTCGCGAGCTGCTCGGGCTCGTTGACCTCCCAGTCACGCTGGGGCGCGAGGCGGATCCGGGCACCGTTGGCGCCGCCGCGCTTGTCGGTGGAGCGGAAGCTCGCCGCGGCCGCCCACGCGGTGGTGACCAGCTGGGCGACCGTGAGCCCGGACTCGAGCACCTTCGCCTTGAGCGCGGCGATGTCGGCGTCACCCACGAGTTCGTGGTCGACCTCCGGCACCGGGTCCTGCCACAGCTGCGGTTCGGGCACCCACGGTCCCAGGAAGCGGCTGACCGGACCCATGTCGCGGTGCAGCAGCTTGTACCAGGCCTTGGCGAACGCCAGTGCGAACTCGTCCGGGTTCTCCAGGAAGCGGCGCGAGATCTTCTCGTACGTCGGGTCGACGCGCAGCGCCAAGTCCGTCGTGAGCATGGTCGGCTTGTGCTTCTTGGCCGGGTCGTGCGCGTCGGGGATGATCGCCTCGGCGTCCTTGGCGACGTACTGCTTGGCGCCACCGGGGCTCGTGGTGAGCTCCCACTCGTAGCCGAAGAGGATCTCGAAGAAGCGGTTGCTCCACTGCGTCGGCTTGTCGGTCCACGTCACCTCGAGACCACTGGTGATCGTGTCGGCGCCCTTACCGCTGCCGTAGGTGCTCAACCAGCCGAGGCCCTGCGTCTCGATCGGGGCGGCCTCGGGCTCCGGGCCCACGTGGTCATCGGCGACGCCGGCGCCGTGGGTCTTGCCGAAGGTGTGGCCACCCGCGATGAGCGCGACGGTCTCCTCGTCGTTCATCGCCATCCGGGCGAAGGTCTCCCGGATGAAGTGCGCGGCCGCCGCCGGGTCCGCGCTACCACGGGGTCCCTCCGGGTTGACGTAGATGAGGCCCATCTCGGTGGCACCGACGTCGGGCACCATCTCGGTGTCGCCCGCGTAGCGCTCGTCACCCAGCCAGGTGTCTTCCGGACCCCAGAAGATCTCCTCGGGCTCCCAGGTGTCCTCGCGGCCGAAACCGAAGCCGAACGTCTTGAAGCCCATCGACTCCAGCGCGACGTTGCCCGCGAGCACGAGCAGGTCGGCCCACGAGATCTGCTGGCCGTACTTCTCCTTGACCGGCCACAGCAGCCGTCGTGCCTTGTCGAGGTTGGCGTTGTCGGGCCAGCTGTTGAGCGGGGCGAACCGCTGAGCGCCGTCACCGGCACCGCCACGGCCGTCGTGGATGCGATAGGTACCCGCGGCGTGCCAGCTCATCCGGATCATCAGGCCGCCGTAGTGGCCGAAGTCGGCGGGCCACCAGTCCTGCGAAGTGGTGAGCACCTCGGCGATGTCCCGCTTGAGGGCCTCGACGTCGAGCTTGGCGAACTCCTTGGCGTAACTGAAGTTCTCGCCGAGAGGGTTGGCCTTCGAGGAGTGGGCGTGCAGCACCGAGAGGTCGAGCTGGTTGGGCCACCAGTCCTTGTTGGTGCGCGGACGGCCTCCCGACTTCGGCGTCGGCGAGTCGATCGCCGGGTTCTCGCTCTCGCTTCCGTGCGCGGTCACGGAGTCGTGGGCCACTGGGCAGCCCTTGGCCGGGGTGTCGCTCATTTACTTCCTTCCGAGCAGGCGAATCATCGCTGGATGGGTTCGGCCGCGCAGCCAGGGCATAGACCCCAGTACACGACCTCCGCCTCGTCGACCACGAAACCGTGGCCGTCCGAGGCGGTCAGACAGGGCGCGTGGCCGACGGCGCAATCGACGTCCTCGATCGCACCGCAGGACCGGCACACGACGTGGTGGTGGTTGTCCCCCACCCGGGTTTCATAGCGGGCGAGCGCACCGGCGGGCTGGATACGCCGGACCAGGCCGGTTTCGGTGAGCGCGCGCAGGACGTCGTACACCGCCTGGTGCGAGACCGTGGGAAGTTCGGCCCGCACCAGCGCGATCACCGTTTCGGTATCGACGTGCGGGTGGTCGCGCAGCGCGGCGAGCACGGCCAGCCTCGGCCGCGTCACCCGCAACGAGACGGCCCGCAGCTGTGCCTCGAAGTCGGACATCACCGACGACGATAAAAGCTTGTCTGGAATCAGTCAAATCAGGGCGGGCGATTCACCCGGGACGGATCGTCCTTACGGGACAGTCGCCGCCGGAGCTTCGCCGGGGTCCCAGCCGTCTGTGCGCCACGCCACGGATTGCCGGCTCGCGCTCCGGGTACTCCCGCCGTGGTGAAAGGACACGGAAGGTGAGGTAGCCCGGTTGTTCTACTGGACAGTGCTTCTCGCGGCTTCGGCCGGCGTGATCTTGCTCGCGATCGAGGCGACCCGCGCATCGACCGAGCCCTACCCGGTTTCGGCGAAGCGGACTCTTGCCGCGGCCTGGTCCGCCCTCGTGGCGGGAACATCGTGGTGGGCCGTGAGTCCCGGTGCCGCACCGGTGGTGCTCATCAGTGTGGCCACGGCCTTCGCCATGGCTTCGCTGAATCGCGAAGAGCGTCCGCACTCGGTTCGCACGCCACATCAGCCGCCCTCGGTCTGATCACCCACACGAAGCCATGGCGGGCCGCGCACGTTCAGCACGGCCCAGACGACCTTCCCGCCCCACCAGGACAAGCTGCAGCCCCAGATACGAGCCGTCTCGGCGACCAGCCTCAATCCCATTCCGGGTACGCCCGCGCTCCGTCGTTCCAGCAGCACGGCCTGGTGCGGATCGTCGTCGGCGACCGAAACGGACAACAACCCGCGCCGCAGCTCCAACTTCAGTTTCGGCCGCGAGGCGGTGTGCCGGATCGTGTTCTCCACGAGTTCGGTCGCGATGAGCGCTACGTCCTCGGCGTACTCGGCCAGTCTCCACTCCGCGCAGACCCGCCCGACGAAGCGCCGGGCGAGCACGGAAGCGACGTCCGTGGCGACGAGGTCCTGCACCGCCTGGCGTCGCGGCGGATGAGCGCGCGCCCGTTCGGCTGTCACGACATCGGGGTGGACGGCCACGAGTCTGTCGACAGCCGCGGACGCCAGCAGCCCTCGGTGTTCCGGCGAGGAGGAGACGATCGCGAACGGGATTCCCGGCCAGTCGCCGATCCGGCGCGCGGCCACCGCGAACACCTTCACCAGCGAACGGTCGCGGATGGTGAGTCCGTCGATGTCGGCGATCACGAAATCCGGAGAGCCGGTGGCGACCTTCAGGAGCCCATCGCGCAGGTGAGAGCAGTTGACCCGATTCAGCGTGCCGGTCACCGTGAGCACCGTCGACTCCGGGCGACTCTCCGGTACCAGCCGTAGTTCACTGTCGGTAGCGCTCATCAGGTTATCCCCATACCTCCGGGTTACCCGGATCACACCGCCCAAACGTGGCCGCCGAATACTCGCCTCGATTCCGGGTACTCCCCGACAGGGTTCGAAAATCGCGACCCCAGGACACACCTCAAGGAGGCGCAGATGACCGACCGAAGCGACGCGTCCGCCGAAGGCGTCAAGGGCGCCATCGAGGACATCAAGGGCAAGGTCAAGGAGACCGCGGGCACCTTCACGGGCAACGACTCGCTGGAGCGCGAAGGCAAGGCACAGCAGCAGAAGGCATCCGCGCAGGAGACGGTCGCCGAGAAGGAGGCGCAGGCGGATCGCGCGAGGGCCGAGGCCGACCTGGCCGAGGCACGCGAGCGCAAGGAACAGTAGGCGCGACATCCCATGGTCCGCACACACAGGGGGAGGCCGCCGGACGGACCGTCCGGCGGCCTCCCGCTGATCCAGGACCGATCCAAGAGCCTCGGCGAGGGCCTTGGCCACTGTGTCAGCGAGGAGACATGACCGCACCCGGCCCCGAACCCGAAGACGTCCCCGGCCTCGAACGAGGTGGTTCCGTGCGGCCGGGAGACGTGCCACCCGACGCCGGGCAAACCTCCGGCCTTTCGCACCCTCAGCCGATCCCGTCACGCGGACCGGGAATCGTCACGCTCATCGTGATCGGCGTCCTGGTACTGGGCGTCGCCGGATTCTTCGTACTGCGCGCCCTCGACCTGCTCTAGCGGCCGATGCCCGACACGGGCTTCCCGTGCCGGGCATCATTTCCGCGCGTCCGCTACTGGGACAAGCGGCTCGCCAAAAGCTTCTTGCCCTGCTCGGCACCCTTGCGGCTCTCCTCCTGCGCGCGGCGGAAGAATCCGGCCAGTTCCTCATCCCCGTCGCGGTCCGCGTCCTTCGCGTAGGCCTCCATGCGCAGCGCGTTGGACAGGCAGGCCTCGGTGAACCAGATGAGGTTGTAGTGCTTGTCCTTGGTGCCGGTGATCTCGCCGGTCTCGGTGTGCGTCACGATCGCTCCTTTCCTCTCGGACTTTCTCCCGAACCGACCGCATACCCGGCATCGGGCGGTTTCATGCCGGACCGGCGGCGGAGTTTCGACCCTGAACCCATTCAGCCCAGTCACTCCATAATGCCGCTACGAATTCCGCACCGTCGGAAAGCGGCTCGGTATCTATTTCCGCCGGACCGGAGTAGGGTCGGAATCGGTCGTTTCATCGACCACCGATGACCGCTTTCCAGCGGGACGTTTGAGCTTCTTGCTCCTCCACCATCGGTCTCGGATCCAGGAAAGTCGAAATGCGACGCAATCGCACGATTTCCACCCTTGCCGGCGCCATGGTCCTCACCGCCGGATCGGCCGTTCTCCTGCCCCTTCCGGCGCAGGCCCGTGCCGAATCCGTCGCCTGCACCGAAACGGCGTTGATCACCGCGCTCGACGCGGCCAACGCGGCAGGCGGCGGCACCGTGACCTTGACCCCGGGCTGCACCTACACCCTCACCGACGCCCATGGCGACGACGGCGTGCACGGCCCGGCCGGACTTCCGATCATCACCACGCCCATCACCCTCGATGGCAACGCCAACACCATCACCCGCGCTTCGTCCGCGGCCGCGTTCCGCATCGGCCAGGTGGCTTCCACCGGAGGCATCACGCTCAAGGCCGTGACCTTCGGCAACGGTCACGCGGCCACCGCCGGCAGTAACGACGGCGGCGGCATCCTCAGCTTCGGCGCGGTGACCCTTACCGGAAGCGCGCTGTCGGGCAACACCGCCAACGGTCGAGGCGGAGCCTTGTACAGCACCGGAACCTCGTCGGCGGCGACGTTCACCAGCAGCACGGTCGACGGCAACACCGCCGGGCAGGGTGGCGGTATCGCGAGTGTGAACGGGACGCTCACCCTTACCAGCAGCGTGGTCACCACCAACGCGGCGACGGTGAATCCCGGCGGGATCTATTACGCGGCGGGTTCGGCGAGCTTGAACACCTCCACGGTGACGGCCAACACCGCGACCAACTGCACGGGCAGTCCCTCGCCGGTCCCCGGCTGCATCGGATGACTTCCCGTTCTTTCGCGATAACGAGCTTGGCTATTTCTCCAGGAAAGAAGAAATGATGCGAAGAAGCCGCAGCGTTTTGCGGACCGTCACCGGCGCCGCCATCCTGACTGGTGGAATGATCGCGTTGACACCGTTGGCCCAGGCGACCACCATTCCCGTGGCATGCTCTGAAAACGCCCTCGTCGACGCCATCAACCTCGCCAATTCCACCGTCGACAAGGACACCCTGACGCTGGCGGGCGGCTGCACCTACGCACTGACCTCGCCGCACGGCGGACCCGCCAACGGGCTGCCGGTCATCACCACGCCGATCGAACTGCTCGGCCCGGCGACCATCACGCGGAGCGCGGTACTCCCCTTCCGGATCGCCGAAGTCAGCGCAGGCGGCAACCTCACCCTCACCACCTCGGTCACCTTCGCCAACGGCAGCGTGGTCGGCGCCGGCGGCGGCATCCTCAACCGAGGCGCTGTGACGCTCACCGGCAGCAGCTTGAGCGGCAATCACGCCACTCTCGCGGGCGGCGGTCTCGCCAACGTCGACACCCCGTCCGGCACCGCGCCCGCCGCGTCGTTCACCAGAAGTGACGTCCTCGGAAACACCGCGCTGCTCCAGGGCGGCGGCATCTACAACGGTCTTCGCGGCACCTTGACCACCACGGGCGTCACCGGCAGCCCGATGCTCATCAGCGGCAACACCGGCGCGCAAGGTGGCGGGATAGCCGCGGTCGACTCGACGGCCACGACCATCACCCAGACCGCCGTGACCGTGAACCACGCGCTCCTGACCGCGGGCGGGGTCTTCCGGAGCAACGGGACCATGACCACGAACAACGCGCCGATCAGTGCCAACACCCCCGGCAACTGCGTCGGCAGCACCCCGGCGGTACCGGACTGCACCGGCTGACCCGGCTGCATCACCGAACCGCCAAGTGAGACAAGGGAACAGCAGGAAGCGCCGATCACCGTGATCGGCGCTTTCTCGTTTCCGGACCCCGCTTGGTTTGACGGAGGGCTGAAGCGTTGGCATCGTCGAAGAACCAGCTGAACGAAAAGCGGAGGCGTTGGCGCTCCCTGTCGAGCCAGGCTTGGCTTCGAGCGCGACCACTCCGTCGAATAGCCGGCCGAAAGAGGAGATCCTTGACCAAGAGCCATCACTACGTCGCCGCGGTGCGATGGACCGGCAACACCGGGTCGGGCACCACCGGCTACCGCGATTTCAGCCGGGATCACGAGATCAGCGCGGGTTCCAAACCGATGATTCCCGGCACCGCCGATCCGGCCTTCTGCGGCCTGCCGGAGCGATGGAATCCCGAAGAACTGCTGATCGTCTCCCTGTCCCAGTGCCACATGCTGTGGTATCTCGTGCTCTGCGCCCGTGAGGGCATCGTGGTCACCGAGTACTCCGACAACCCGTCCGGCACCATGGTCGAGAACGCCACCGGCGGTGGCCGGTTCGAAGAAGCTGTCCTCCGCCCGCTGGTGAAGCTGGCATCCCAGGCCGACCGCGAACGTGCCCTCGCGGTGCACGAAAAGGCGCACGAACTGTGCTTCATCGCCAACTCCGTCAATTTCGAGGTCCGTACCGAGCCGACCTTCGCCGACGATTGACACGCAACAGCATGTCGACCAGCTCTTCGACGGCGTCGCCCTGCTGCTGCCGTAACGCACTCCGCGCCTGCTGGCCAGGCTCGTCCCCGCACGCGACCGCCAGGCGACCATCGCCTCCCTGTCCCGCCCGCCCTTGCTTCTCGCGTTCCGGCACTGCGGACCTACCCAGTTTTGTACAGCCCTTCAACCGAGGAGCGGCTCAGTCGCGCGGCGGTTCGCCGACCACGATGTGCACGAGATGCCGGACAGCCCGTAGGCGCCGACTTCCAGCGACGGCCGCGCCGGGATAGGGCCAAGCGATCTGAGGGCGGACACCGGCGATCCCCAGTCCGGCCCAGTCGACACTGGACGTCCCGCTTCCCGGCGGCGTCCGATGGCGGTGCCGATCGCCTGCAACTCGATGGTGTCCCCCACCGGGGCGGCGTTGGCGCAGGCGCGGTCGATGACCTGGAGGTACCCCTGCACAAGCGACGCGATGATCGCTTTCGCCGTTCGTCCCTTGCGTCTCCGCATGAACGCCTGGCGACCTGCAGGGGGCGATGACCCGCCTCTGCCACGGGACTCGAATGCCGCCCATTGCGGTTCACCGAGAAAAGCGCCCTTACGTTGACTACCTGGATAGAGCAGTCGGTAAGGGTTTAATAGCACTAATGTTGGTTAATCACTGGCATGCGGTCGTGTCACCTGGTCCAACCGGTTGAGCGCGGCCGAGGCCCGGCTGGTTGAACGACCAGCCAGCCGGGCCGCCTCCACCTTCGGACCTGACCGTACGTCCATTCTGGAAGCCGTCCTGACCACTGTGGACGGCAGCGCGGCGCAAGTAAGAAACGCTGCTCCGGCAAGCCCAAGACGGTGCACCTGACGACCCGACTTACGGGTCAACTTGGCCACGGCTCCGCAGACCCTCCTTTAGAGGCTCTTCGAGGAGAGTCAGCTCACCGTGAAGTGCAACGACCTCGGCGACATCGTGACGATCGGACTTGATCTGCCCACAGATCAAATGACCGCGATAGCGAAAGCAGGAGAAGGACCACCGACGCCATGTCAGCTCCCGAAATAGCAAAGGCGCCGATCAAAAATGATCGGCGCCTTTGCGATGAAGCTGTACGTACCCCCGATGGGATTCGAACCCACGCTACCGGCGTGAGAGGCCGGCGTCCTAGGCCGCTAGACGACGGGGGCTAGGAATTTCCTCCTGCGAGAGGAGTTTTTCAGTTGTCGACCTGCTGTGTTGCTGCGGAGAAACTTACCAGACCGGGTTTCCCGCCTTCGCAGGGGGGTCACTCTGCGTTTCGCTCCGGAGAGTTCTCCAGCTGGGGTACCAGGACTCGAACCTAGACTAACTGGACCAGAACCAGTCGTGCTGCCAATTACACCATACCCCAGTGAGGTACCGTTCCGGCCTTGACCGGCTCGGTGCCGCACGAGAAAGAATACTAGAGCACGCTGTTCCGCACCGTGAAAGCGGGGGTCTCCGTAGCGCGCTGGGCCGGGACGCCGAGCTTCGCGAACTCGGAAACCAGCAGCTCAGGGAGCTCGTCGAGGCCCGAGATGGTGTGCACGCCGACCGGCGCGCGCTCGGCGATGCCGTCCCGGTCGAGCCACACGGCGCCCAGTCCGGCGTCGCGTGCGCCGATGGCGTCGGTGTCGAGCTTGTCTCCGACATGGACCGCTTGCGCCGGGTCGCAGCCGAGGCCGAGGCAGACCGAGTGGAACATCACCGGGTCCGGTTTGGCTACTCCGAGTTCACCGGCGATGGCCACGTGGTCGAAGAACCGGGCGAGGCCGAGATCGGCGATCTTCTTGCGCTGATGCGCGCCGGATGCGTTCGTGACGGCGGCGACGAGGACACCGGCGGCGCGTAGCCATTCCAGGCAGGGAAGGACATCATCGAACAATTGCCATGAACGTGTGAGAATTTCACGTCGACGTCTTTCGAAGCCGGTGACCTGCTCTTCGTCGGCCAAAATGCCGATCTCCGCGAGGAAGCATTCAGTACGCTTGTGATGCATGGTCGCGTAATCGATTTCGCCCGCCACCACCAGTGCGACGTGCTCCTCGGTGATGAGATCCCATAGCGGCCAAAGGTCGTTCTGGCCGGTGAGCGTGCGCAGGCTGAGCCGGATCGCCGCCGTGCAGTCGATCAAGGTGTCGTCGATGTCGAGACACACCAACCGCAACTCCGGGGGCTCCCAAGGGGCTCCGTCCGGAACGGCAGGCGTGGTTCGTGACGAGGTCCGGGGCACGAGAGCGAAATCCACCAAGTGAGGCTAGGGCACTCAGCGCGATCGCGACTCTGCCGATGAGGTGATTAAAGCTGCTCTGTTCCGGCGCGGGCACTCTACTCCCAGTTGGTGAGATGTCGTGTTTTAGTTACCGGACAACGCCGAATGATGACGACCGAGTGAAGGGTCACCGTTCAGCGCGCTTCAGGCCCGTCAGGTCGCGCACACCCGGTAACGGACACGAAAGCCTTACAGGACTTGAGACCCGGACCGTCCACAAGCGTATCTTCGCCCGTGTTCCTGTTCGACTGTCCTTCTGGGACCGTTCCCACTCGACTCAAGTCCTCTTTGGACAGTTGACCGCGGGGCTCGCGGATCGCGCCTGTGCCCGCCGCTCCGATCAGCGGCTCCGTCTGGATGGCGCTTGACGCACCGGCAGGGCAGGTGCATGCTGAGCTTATTCAACAAGTGATGAATAAGGGTTTCGAAGGGGTGGGACGGATGAGTGAACGCCCGAACTGCGTGGTCGTCGGCGGTGGCCCCGCGGGCATGGTCGCCGGGTTGCTGCTGGCCAGGGCCGGCATCGAGGTCACGGTGCTGGAGAAGCACAAGGACTTCCTGAGGGACTTCCGCGGCGACACCGTGCACCCGTCGACGTTGACCTTGCTGGACGAACTGGGGCTCGGCGAGAAGTTCCTCAGCCTGCCGCACAGTGAGATCTCCTACGCCGGTTTTCCCACCGAGGACGGCACGATGATGCGGCTGGCCGACCTGACCCGGCTGAAGGTGGCGCACCCTTACATCGCGATGGTCCCGCAGTGGGACTTCCTCGACCTGCTCGCCGATGCCGGCGCGAAGGAGCCCACGTTCACGCTGCGGCAGAGCACCGAGATGACCGGGCTGATCCTGGAGCGGGGCCGGGTGAGCGGGGTCCGCTACCGCGACGCCGACGGGAAGACCGGCGAACTGCGCACCGACCTGGTGATCGCCGCCGACGGGCGCTGGTCACTGGCCCGGCGGGAGGCCGGGCTGACGCCGAAGGAGTACGGCACCCCGTTCGACGCGTGGTGGTTCCGGATCTCGCGGCGGGAGGGCGAAGGGGAAGGCATGCTGACCCCGAAGATGCGGAACCGCCGGTTCGCCGTGCCGCTGCCGAGGAAGGGCTACTTCCAGGTCGCCTACCTGGGCCCCAAGGGCGAGGACCTGCGGACCAAGGGCATCGAATGGTTCCGGGACAACGTGGCCGACGTCTGCCCCGAGTTCGCCGATCGCGTGGACGAGCTGAAGACGACCGACGACATCAAGTTCCTCGACGTCAAGCTCAACCTGCTGCGGAAATGGCATCTCGACGGGCTGCTGTGCATCGGTGACGCGGCGCACGCGATGTCACCGGTCGGCGGGGTCGGCGTCAACCTCGCGGTGCAGGACGCGGTCGCGGCCGCCACCCTGCTCGCGGAACCGCTGCGCCGGGGCAGGCCGACCGTGGCGGACCTGGCGAAGGTCCGCAGGCGCCGTCTCGCGCCGACGATGCTGGTGCAGGGGCTCCAGCGGATGCTGCACAAGAACGTCATGCGACCGGTCATGGAGGGCAGGCGCGACGGCCCGCCCGCCCTGATGGTGAAGCTGTTCAGCCGCTTTCCCGTGCTCTCCTACGTGCCCGCGCGGCTGCTAGGCCTGGGGCTGCGGCCCGAGCACGCCCCTGCCTTCGCGCGGCGGGCGATGGAGCCGGCCGGGAGCTAGCCTCCAGATGTCATGAACGGGACTTTCATCGCGAATTTTGCGATGAAAGTCCCGTTCATGACACGCGTCAGACGGCCTGGACCGGATTCGTCAAGGTGCCGATGCCGTCGATGGTGATCGAAACCGACTGACCGTCCTCGATCGGGCCGACGCCCTCGGGGGTTCCGGTCAGGATGACGTCGCCGGGCAGCAGGGTCATCACCCCGGACACGAATTCGACCAGTTCGGGGATCTTGTGGACCAGGTCCGACGTCCGGCCGTCCTGCTTGAGCACACCGTCCACCTCGGACCTGAGCGCGAGGTCGGCCGCGTCGATCGAGGTCTCGATCCACGGACCCAGCGGGCAGAAGGTGTCGAAACCCTTCGCCCGGCCCCACTGGCCGTCGGCCTTCTGCAGGTCACGCGCGCTGACGTCGTTCGCCACGGTGTAGCCGAGGATCACGCTCGCCGCGCGGGCGGCGGGCACGTTCTTCACCGGCTGGCCGATGACGATCGCCAGTTCGCCTTCGAAGTCGACGCGGCCGATGCCGTCGGGACGGCGGATGGGCGCGTTCGGGCCGATCACCGTGGTCGACGGCTTGATGAACAGCATCGGGTCCGCCGGGACCTCGTTGCCGAACTCCGCGGCGTGCTTGGCGTAGTTGCGGCCGACCGCGATCACCTTCGACGGAAGGATCGGCGCGAGCAGCCGGACGTCGGCGAGCGGCCAGCGCTTGCCGGTGAAGTTGGGGTTGCCGAAGGGGTGCTCGGCGATTTCCAGTACCTGGGCGTCGTCGCCGTCCCCTTCGATCGAAGCGAACGCGACACCACCGGGATGAGCAATTCGGGCTAGGCGCACTCCCCCACTCTACGACCTGTGCGCGGGTGCCTCGCTGAGGGACTTGTGCACGAGCGCGTCGCACAGCGCGAGCCAGCTCGCCTCGACGATGTTGCCGTGCACGCCGACCGTGGTCCATTCCCGTTCACCGTCGCTCGTTTCGACGAGCACGCGCGTGACGGCGTCGGTGCCCGGATGGCCGGGCAGGATCCGCACCTTGTAGTCGGCCAGCTCGACACTGTCCAACCAGGACAGATGCGGGCTGAGTGCCTCGCGCAGGGCGGCGTCGAGCGCGTGCACGGGGCCGTTGCCTTCGGCGGTGGCGATCACCCGCTGGCCGGCGACGTGCACCTTCACCGTCGCCTCGGAGACGACCTCGCCGTCGGACCGGTGGTCGAGTACGACCCGGTAGGACTCGAGTTCGAACGGCGGTTCGTCGAGGACGTCGCTCTGCGGGCCGTCGACCTCCCGCCGCAGCAACAATTCCAGTGAAGCGTCCGCGGCCTCGAAGGACCAGCCTTCGGACTCGAGTTGCTTCACCTTGCGTATGGCGCTCGTCAGCGCTTCGGGCTGGCCGGCAAGGTCGACCCCGAGCTCACGTCCCTTGAGCTCCAGACTGGCCCTGCCGGCCATCTCGGTGACCAGTACCCGCATGTCATTGCCGACAGAAGCTGGATCGATGTGGTTGTACAGCAACGGATCCACCTTGATCGCGCTCGCGTGCAGTCCCGCCTTGTGGGCGAAGGCCGACGCCCCTACGTAAGCCTGGTGGGTGAAGGGGGCGAGGTTGGCGATTTCGGCAAGCGCATGGGAGACCCGGGTCAGCTCGGCGGCGCCTCCGGTCGGGAGAACCGCCATTCCGAGCTTGGTCACCAGATTTCCCGTCACGGCGAACAGATCGGCGTTACCCGCCCGTTCGCCGTAACCATTGGCGGTGCACTGGACGTGCGTCACGCCGGCCTGCACGGCGGCGACGGAGTTCGCCACCGCGCAGGAAGTGTCGTCCTGACAATGGATCCCGAGCCGGAATCCGGTCCTTTCCTTGACCTCCCGGACGGTTTCCGCGAGGCCGAGCGGCAGTTGGCCGCCGTTGGTGTCACACAGCACGGCGACGTCGGCTCCGGCGTTCATCCCCGCGTCGAGCACCTTCAACGCGGTGTCCGGGGAGAACGCGTAGCCGTCGAAAAAGTGTTCCGCGTCAAGGAAGACGCGACGTCCTTCGCCGACGAGGAACGCGACGGTGTCCCGCACCATCGCGCAGGCTTCGTCGACGTCGACCCGCAGTGCGCGCTCGATGTGACGAAGGTCCGATTTGGCCACCAGCGTGATCACCGGTGCCTGGGAGTCGAGCAGGGCGCGAACCTGGGTGTCCTCCTTCGCTGTGGTGCCCGCCTTCCGGGTCGCGCCGAAGGCAACGAGCGCGGCGTGGCGGAGTTTCAGTTCGCCGGAAGCCGCGCGGGCGAAGAATTCCGTGTCCTTGGGCAGCGCGCCCGGCCAGCCGCCTTCGATGAACCCGACCCCGAGATCGTCGAGCAGCCTCGCCACCGCCAGTTTGTCCGTGACGGAGTAGGAGATCCCCTCGCGCTGCGCGCCGTCGCGCAACGTCGTGTCGTAGAGGTGGAACGCGTCGCCGAGCGGGGTGTCGGCGGGCTCCGTGCGAGTCACGGGGAACTCCTCATGGTGGCGGCAAAGCTGATTCAGGCAACGCTGTGTTTTGAAAACAAAAAAACCTCCCGCATGGGTGCGAGAGGTTGCGCGCCGGGGGCTCTTGTGGAGCGGTTATCCGGCGCGCTCGGCGATAATGATGGTGCAGGAGGTCACGAACGCATCATGGCACACGCTCCGCCGGACGTCCACAAGCCGGGCAGGACTTCCCAACCGCTGAGACGCCGTGTGGGGCCCGAATGCTATGAAAGGTCCTTTCCTTGCGAAATTTGCAAGGAAAGGACCTTTCATAGCGCGCTAGGGAACTACTGCGTGACCGTGCGCACGTTGGACGAGACGAGGGCCGCCAGCCGGTCCCCGATCGCGTGCGTCGCGCCGGGCGACGCCTGGTCGCGGGTCGCGAGGTCGAAGGCCACCGAGGCCTCGATCCGGCGCGCCGCTTCCTTCTGTCCCAAGTGGTCCAGCAACAGCGCGACCGAAAGCACCGCGGCGGTCGGGTCGGCGAGACCCTGGCCCGCGATGTCCGGGGCGCTGCCGTGCACCGGCTCGAACATGCTCGGGTTCCGCCGCGTGATGTCGAGGTTCCCGCTCGCCGCGAGCCCGATGCCACCGGTCACGGCCGCCGCGAGGTCGGTGATGATGTCGCCGAACAGGTTGTCCGTCACCACGACGTCGAAGCGGGACGGGTCGGTCACCAGGTGGATGGTCGCGGCGTCCACGTGGGAGTAGGCGACCGTCACCTCCGGGTGCTCCAACGAGACCTCTTCGACGATCCGCGACCACAGCGAACCCGCGTACTCCAGCACGTTCGTCTTGTGCAGCAGCGTCAGGTGCTTACGAGGCCGCGCCTCGGCACGGTTGAACGCGTCCGTCACCACGCGCCGGACGCCGAACGCCGTGTTGACGCTGACCTCCGTCGCGATCTCGTGCTCGGTGTCCTTGCGCAGCAAGCCACCGTTGCCCGCGTACGGGCCTTCGGTGCCTTCACGCACGACGACCATGTCGATCTCGCCCGAATCGGCGAGCGGGCCGCGCACACCCGGGTACAACCGCGCGGGGCGGAGGTTCACATGGTGGTCGAGCTCGAACCGGAGCCGCAGCAGCAGCCCACGCTCCAGAATGCCGCTCGGCACCGTCGGGTCGCCCACCGCGCCCAGCAGGATCGCGTCGTGCTGCCGGAGTTCACCGAGTACGGACTCCGGGAGCAGCTCACCGGTGGAGTGCCACCGGGCGGCGCCGAGGTCGTAGTTCGTGATCTCCGCCGCCGGTACGACCTCACCGAGCACCTTGAGCGCCTCGGAGACCACTTCGGGCCCGATCCCGTCTCCTGGGATCACCGCGAGCCGCATCCACACACCTCCGTAGACCAGGCCACCGGCAGTCCGGATGGCCCATCCGCAAGAAAACGCCAGCAGCGGAAGGTTACCGGCTGTAGCCCGGTAGCCGTAGCCGCACCACCCTTATGCCGGAACCTCCCACAGAGCGAGACAGCCGAAAGGGTGAATACAAGAAGGGACGCCCTGGCGCACAGCTTGCCGCCAGGGCGTCCCTCACCTCATCGAACGCGGATCACCGCACTACCGATCAGCCCACCCCGATCGGCTGGCGACCGGTGTGCCGCCCGCCGTTGCCCGGCCGGTCGACGCCGGCGTCGCCACCACCGGCGTTCGCCTGGATCTTCACCACGTTCGCCCGGTTGCCCGAGGCGTTGTGGTGCTCGATCGCCAGCAGGCCGAGCACGGTGTCCTGCGCGGCCGCGTTGCGGTTGACCACCAGCGCCGTGCCCGGCTTCGCGACGTAGCCCAGCGCGGAGTCGCCGCCGCCCTGGACGGTGTACGCGGGAGCCAAGGCGTCGAAGGAAAGCGGCGTGCCGACGTAGTCGATCGTCGACGAGTCCGCACCCGGCGCCGCGTAGAACCCGGAGGTCCCGACCGTGTAGCTGATCTTGTGCGACGCGGCGTTCGGGTCGATGCCCAGCGCGGCGATGCTCACCGGCAGCACGACGACGTTGGTGTCGTACACGTTCGTGTCGACGTCGCCGAGCTGGCCGTTGATCGGCTGGATGTCGACCTGCGGGAAGCCTGGCTTCAGTGCCACGGTGACCGCCACGAGGACGTCGGTCGACGTCACCTTGGTCACATAGGTCTCGAAGTCCGGCTGTCCGTCGCCCGTGGTGTCGATGTCCACGAACGGCGAGGTGTTGCTGCCGAGGTTGGCCAGGTCGCTCCAGGTGGTGAGACCGAAGGCCAGCAACGCGTTCTCCGGCTCACCCTGCGCCTTGGCCAGCGGGGCCGTGGACGCCGCGCCGACGTAGCGCAGGTCGGCGCCCTTGGCGGTCTGGTTCAGCGTGCAGTCGGTGGTGACGTCGCCGTCGCACTCGGGCAACTGCGGGGATTCCGCCTGCAGTTCGAGCACGCTGATCAGCGAGCGGTACCGCTGCGGGCCGGTGCCCTGGTCCACACCCTTGCCGGTCAGGTTCAGCACGGCCTGGTTCTGGCCGGCCCCGAAGTTGACGTTGCCCGGGGTGTTGATGGACGAGACGGGCTTCGGCGCGGAGTACACCGAGAGCCGCAGCGGAACGGTCGTGCCGCTCTTCGGGGTGAACGCGATCCGGCCGGAGGCGTCCGCCACGAACTGCCGGGCGAGCCCGACCTGCGTGGCCGCCATGGTCGGGTCCATGACCTTGCGCAGCGCCTTGGGGTCGGCGATCTTCAGGGTCACCTTCACCAGCGCGACACCGCGCGGGCTCAGCTTCACGGTCGGCTTGTCCACTGTGTACTCGACACCGGGGAGCGAGTTCACGGCTTCGTAGCCCACCGAGTACTCGACCGGCTTGATGCCCTTGTTGACCACCTTGACCGTCTTGGTCAGGGTGACCGGACCGCCCGCTTCGACGACGCCGAAGTTGACCGTGACGAAGCCGGGGTTGTCGACGACGTACGCCAGGACCTGGTTGTCCAACGCGGCTTTCGCGTCGATCCGGCCGCTGCCGACGCGCTGCGGGCCGTAGGTGCGGCCGGAGGCGTCGCGGATGTCGTGCCCGGCGGTGTTGACGACCGAGGCCTTGACCTCCTCGACCGACCAGTCGGGGTGCGCCTGACGGATCAGGGCGGTGATACCCGAGGTGTGCGGAGCCGCCATCGACGTCCCGGAGATGACCAGGCGACCGGCCCCGCTTCCGCTCAACGCGGACGAGATCGAGTCACCGGGCGCCGCGACGTCCGGCTTGACCGCCGGGCCACGCCCGCCACGCGAGGTGAACGAGCTCGGGGTGTCCACAATGGACTGATCGGTGGTCGGCACGGACACGCGGCCCTTGCCGGTCATGCGGACCTGCAGTGTGCCCGCGGTCAGCGCCGGGCGGACCGAGGCGGTCGCGCTGCCGGTCAGCTGGAACGTCGGCAGGGCCGCGTTACCCGCGATCCCGGCCGAGAAGTGCTCCAACGTCGACGAGAACAGCGCGCCCTTGGCACCGGCGGCCTGCGCGTTGTTCGAGCGGGCGCCCGAACCGCAGGCGCGGGTCGCGTCGTTGTCGTCCCATTCGAGGAAGACGATCTTGCCCGCGGCCTTGGCCTTGTCGGCGGCGGAGTACGGCTTGCAGCCCGCGGCGTTGTCGGCCGACAGCGTGACCACCGGCGCGGTGACGTCGAGCGTGTCGTAGGCCGCGTAGTTCTGGCTGAACTGCCCGGTCTTCGCACCCTTGACACCGTCGGGAGCGACGGCCTCGACGGCGTCGCGCAGGACGGACGCGTCACGGCTGCTGGCGACGGTCAGCGCCTCGGGCGTGTTGCCCGGCGCGCCGCCGACGTCGTTGAGGTCACCGCCGTTGCCCGCGGAGAACACCGGGACGACGTTGTTCGCGGCGATCTTGCGCACGAACAGCGAATCCGGGTCGTCCGGGGTGGCGAAGTCGCCACCCAGCGACAGGTTGACCACGTCGAGGTGGTCGGTGAAGTCGCCGTCGCCGTCCGGGTCGAGCGACCAGTCGAGCGCCTGCGAGGTGACGTTGGTCGAGCCGTCGCAGCCGAAGACCTTGATCGCGTACAGCAGGGCCTTGGGCGCGGTGCCCGGGCCGATCTGCATCGCTTCGATCTTCTTCTTGTTGAGCTTCTTGTAGTCGCCCGTGAAGGTCTTGCCCGCTTCGTCGACACCGAATCCGGCGACCGTGCCCGCGACGTGCGTGCCGTGGTGGCCGCACGAGATTGGGTTGGGGTCGGGCTTCGGGACGTGTAGGGCCGGGTCGTCGCTGCCGGTGTCGTAGGCGTCGC
This sequence comes from Amycolatopsis sp. NPDC034160, assembly GCF_055575355.1. NCBI lineage: Bacteria > Bacillati > Actinomycetota > Actinomycetes > Pseudonocardiales > Pseudonocardiaceae > Amycolatopsis > Amycolatopsis sp. NPDC034160. The sequence continues at coordinate 278,902 of NZ_JBVISU010000003.1, forward strand.
CGACCAGGTCGATACCGCCGACGACCTTGTCGGTCGGGAAGGCCGGGGTGGCCTGGTCGCGGTTGATCGCCTTGTACGCCTCGGCCGTGCCCGGGCCGCCGAAGGTGGCGTGGGTGTAGTCGATGCCGTCGTCGATCACGCCGACGCGGATGCCGTCGCCGTAACGGCCGGTCTGCTGCCACGACGCGAGTGTGTTGGTCAGCTGGACCGCGCTGGAGTTGGTGCGGGTCTTCGGCACCACCTTCTTGACCGAGATGACGTCCGGCCGCTTCGCCAGCTCGCGGATCTTCGCCGCGTCGGCCGTGACGACCGCGCCCGCGACCGCGTTCGAGGTCTGCGTGACCAGCTGGGTGCCGGCGTCGGCGGCCTTGAGCTGACCGACCACCGAGTTCACCGTGGCGGCGGCGTCGGCCTTGGCCGCCTTCGCGGCCTGCTTGGCCTTCTCCTTGCCGGCACCCTTGTTCTGCTCGGCGTTGAAGGCGTCGACGGCGGGCTGTTTGGCCAGCTCGACAAAGGCGGTGATCTTGCCCTGCGCGGCCTTGAGCTTCGGTTCGACCTTCCCCTGGAAGCCATTACGGTCGATCTTCGCCGGCGTGACGCCGTCCGCGAGCGGGACATCCTGTGCGGCTGCCGTCGCCCCGGTCACGGACGTCGCGAGCAGTGCGGCGAAGACCGCGGCCGATGAGCGGACGGCCCACCGGGGTACGCGGGATCTGTTCATGAGTACGTGCCCTCACTCGAGGCCTTGACTTCGAACCTGCCTGCCGCTCGAACACACCCCCGACGGTGAGCCCCGGCGCCGCGCCGTGCCCTTGACGACGCGATGGTTCGGCCTCGCCGCAAGAACCTATCCGGGGACCAGCACGACTTCAGTAGGCATTTTTCACCCGTTATTCAATCTTGCTCTGCGTTCCGCGAACCCCGCACACACAACTACCGCAGTTAGTCGACGAATTGCGAGTAAGTACATGAAGGCCCCCATCCTTGCGCTAGGCGCAAGGATGGGGGCCTTCATGTACTTACTGGGGAGGTCAGCCGAAGTTCACCGCGCGGATCGTGTGCGCGCCGACGGTGGCACCGATCGGCTCCAGCAGGTGCGAGTCCACGGAACGGTCGACGCGCAACAGCATCACCGCGTCCGCGCCGTCGGTGGTCTGGCTGATCTGCGCGGCCTCGATGTTGATGCCCGCCTCGCCGAGCAGCGTGCCGACGCGGCCCATGATGCCCGGGCGGTCCGGGTACTCGAGCAGCAGCACGTTGCCCTCGGCGCGCAGGTCGAAGTGACGGCCGTTGACCTCGACCAGCTTCTCGACGTCGTCCTTGCCGGTGACCGAACCGGACACCGACAGGGTCGCGCCGTCGGCGTAGACCGCCCGGACGGTGACCAGGCTGCGAAACTTGGGGCTTTCGGTCTCGGTGACCAGTTCGACCTGGACACCCAGTTCTTCGGCGACGCGCGGCGCGTTCACGAAGGTGACCTGGTCCTCGACGACGCCGGAGAACACACCGCGCTCGGCGGCGAGCGGGAGCACGCTGACGTCCTCGCTGGACAGCTCGCCCTTGACCACGACGGTGACCGAGGACGGCGCCTTCGGGTTGAGCGCGGTCAGCACGGTGCCGAGCTTCTGGGTGAGCGAGAGGTACGGCCGCACGAGCTCGCCGACCGTGCCGCCGCCCGCGACGTTCACCGCGTCCGGCACGAAGTCGCCGCGCAGCGCGAGCAGCACGGACTTCGCGACGTCGGTGCCCGCGCGATCCTGCGCCTCGGCGGTCGACGCGCCGAGGTGCGGCGTGACGACGACGTTCGGCAGCCCGAACAGCGGGCTCTCGGTGGTCGGCTCGGTGACGAACACGTCGACACCGGCGCCGCCGACGTGGCCGGAGCTCACCGCTTCGGCCAGCGCCTGCTCGTCGATGAGGCCACCGCGCGCGGCGTTGACGATGATGACGCCCGGCTTGACCTTCTTGAGCGCCTCGGCGCCGATCAGGCCCTTGGTCTCCGGGGTCTTCGGCAGGTGGATGGAGATCGCGTCGGCGCGCTCCAGCAGCTCGTCCAGCGTGACCAGCTCGATGCCGAGCTGCGCGGCGCGGGCAGCCGAGACGTAGGGGTCGTACGCGATGAGCTTGGTGTCGAAGGCGGCGAGGCGCTGCGCGAACAGCTGGCCGATCTTGCCGAGGCCGACCACGCCGATGGTCTTGCCCTGGATCTCGACGCCGGAGTAGGCGCTGCGCTTCCACGCGCCGCCCTGCAGGCTCTGGTCCGCGGCCGGGACCCGGCGGGCGACCGCGAGCAGCAGTGCGACGGCGTGCTCGGCGGCGGAGACGATGTTCGACGTCGGCGCGTTGACCACCAGCACGCCGCGTTCGGTGGCGGCGGGGACTTCGACGTTGTCCAGTCCGACGCCGGCGCGAGCGACCACCTTGAGCGAGGTGGTGGCGGCAAGGACCTCGGCGTCGACCTTGGTGGCGGACCGCACGAGCAGCGCGTCCGCCGTCTTCACGGCTTCGAGCAGCGCGGGGCGGTCCGTACCGTCCACATGCTGGACCTCGACCTCGTCGGAGAACACGCTCAGCACGGAAGGAGCGAGCTTCTCCGCGATGAGGACGACGGGCTTGTTCGGCTTGGTCACGATACGGCTCCCACTATCTGGTCCAGTGCCTCAGAACTACGGCCACGCCGTTGTGCCCGGTTGCGCCGCAGTTTAGACCTGGTGACAGGGGATTGTTAACTCGCCCGTAATCCGGCGAAAACGAGATCCAGGAGCCGGTCGAGGCCCTTGTCACCCGAAAGATGTTCACTGGCCCAGGAAAGCGCGTGCAACAGCACCAGTAATTCGTGTGCTGTGACGTCCGCCCGGAGTTCCCCCGAAGCCTTCGCCCTTTCCACCAGGTGGGACACGCCCCCCTGCATCGCGTGACACGAGGCGTACAGCGGAGAGGTTTCGTCGTTGAGGACGTCGACCATCAGTTCGGGCAGTCCGCGGTACCTCGCCGACTGTTCACCCATCCCGGTGAGCCAGGCCTTCAGCGCGGTCAAGGGCTCCGGCGAGTCCAGGAGTTCGCGTGCCGCCGACGCCTGCGCGTCGAACCCCTCGCGGAGCACGGTCTCGACCAAGGCCTCCCGCGTCGGGAAGTGCCGGTAGAGCGTCCCGATGCCCACACCGGCCTGACGGGCGATCTCTTCCAGCGACGCCTCGACCCCGTGTGCGGCGAAAGCGCGCCGCGCCTCTTCGAGGAGGCGCTCGTAGTTACGCCGGGCGTCCGCGCGCAGCGGTTTCTTCACGGTGTCCATCGCGCCCCTGAGCCTAGCCTCGACAAATCGGAGGCAGCCTCCGTATAGTTCGCCCAGTAACCGGAGGCAGCCTCATGTTAGCTGGGGAGACGCAAGAATGACCTTGATCGAAGAGACACGGGACCAGCTCGGACCGGTCGGTGTCTGGTTGCCGCTGGGCATGGTCCAGCCACCACCCGACGAGGAACGACGCGCGACGCGACGACTGGAAGAGTTCGGCTACCGCACGGTGTGGGGCGGTGAAGGACCGGGGAACCGGGAACTGTTCGCGCACAGCGCGATCGCGCTCGCCTCGACCGAACGAGTGGTGATCGGCACCGGCATCGCCAACATCTGGTCACGGCCCGCGTACACCACCCAGGCCGGCGGACGGGCGCTCGCGCACGCCTTCCCCGGCCGGTTCGTGCTCGGGGTCGGCATCGGCCACGCCCACCAGGCCGCGAAGTCCGGATCGGACTACCGGCCGCTCGAACAAACCCGTGAGTACCTCGCCAAGATGGCCGAGGCCGCGGCCGAATTCCCTTCGCCGGTACCGTTTCCGCGCGTCCTCGCCGCCGTCGGCCCCAAGATGCTCGCACTCGCGCGGGACGCGGCGGACGGCGCGCATCCGTTCGCCCAGCCCTTCGAGCACACGCCGTACTCCCGCGAGATCCTCGGACCGGACAAGCTGCTCATCCCGACCCATTCGGTGCTGCTCGGCGACCGGGAGCAGGCGCGGGCGAGCGTCGCGAACGACATCGCGCTGATGAAGCAGTACGACGTCCCGCACTACTTCAAGGGCTGGAAGCGGCTGGGCTACACCGACGCGGACATCGACGGCGTCAGCGACCGGCTCGTGGACGGGCTGGTCGCCTGGGGTGACGAGGAGAAGATCGCCCGGCGGATCAAGGAACTCGTCGACGCCGGCGCGGACACCGTGCTCGTCAGCCCGGTCGGCTACGAACTCGAGACACTGGTGACGCAGCTCGAACGGCTCGCCCCCGCCTTGACGGCGGTGACCCGATGAGCGTCGGCATCTGGACCTTTTCCTTCGACGGCAAGAAAATCGGCGAAGTCCGCGACGCCGCCTCCGAAGTCGAAGAACTGGGATTCGACACGTTGTGGTTCGGGGAGTACCTGGGCCGGGAGGCGTTCACGCAGGCAGGTCTGCTGCTCGCGGCGACCTCCCGGCTGAAGGTCGCCACCGGGATCGCGCGGTTCGACCAGCGCGAACCGGCCACCGCCGCGGCCGCCGGACGCACTCTCGCCGAGGCCTATCCCGGGCGGTTCATCCTCGGACTGGGCGGACACCGGCGGGGTACGAAACCACTGGAAGCCATGCGCGGCTACCTCGACGGCATGGACGCTGCCGAACTGTCCACACCGGACTCCCCGCATCGGCGGCTGCTGGCCGCGCTGGGACCGAAGATGCTCGCCCTGGCGGCGGAACGCGCCGACGGGGCACATCCGTACTTCGTCCCGGTCGAGCATACCGCGCAGGCGCGGGAGGTCATGGGACCATCGGCTTTCCTGGCCGTCGAGCAGGCGGTCGTCCTGGGTTCGGACCGGGAACTCGCGCGGCAACACGTGTCGGCGTACTTGGAACTGACGGCCCACCATCAGGCGAATCTGCGGCGGTTCGGCTTCACCGAGGAGGACTACGGCTCGGACGCACTCGTGGACGCGTTGGTCGCCGTGGGCGAAGAGGCGATCTCCGCGCGGATCCAGGCACATCTGGACGCGGGCGCCGACCACGTCTGCCTTCAGGTGCTGACCGGGGACGACCGGATCCCGCTGGCGGAATGGCGGATTCTGTCGGGGGTGGGCGGTAGCGTGCGGAAGCGTGACGTCACCGGCTGAACTCGCTTTCGACAAGGCGCGCGAACTGATCGACGCGCGAGACCTCGACGGGCTCGCGCGGCTGATCGGTGACCTGCCCACCCTCGTCCACTCGCACGGGAAGAACGGGAACGACCTGCTCGGCATGGCCACCGCCACCTGTGACGAGCGGCTGTGCCGGATCCTGCTGGAGCACGGTGCCGATCCGGCCTCGGCGAACGTGCACGGCTGGACGGCGCTGCACCAAGCCGCGTATGTCGGGCTGCCGCTGCTGGTCACGATGCTGCTCGACGTGGGGGCCCCGGTCGACGTGCCCGCCCGCGGCGACGGCGGGACACCCCTGGTCGTCGCGCTGTTCTGGGGCCACCGCGAGGCCGCCGAAGTGCTGGCGGCGCGCGACCTCTCCCCCGGCAACCTGCGGGTGGCGGCGGGCCTCGGCCGGGCCGACCTGCTCGACACCCTGATCGCGCCGGACGGCACGCTAGCGACGGCGGCGGGCGCGCATCGCGAGTTCTACCGGCCGCACAGCGGGTTCCCGGAATGGCGACCGAGCGACGATCCGGCCGAGGTCGTCAACGAGGCCCTTTCGTGGGCCGCTCGGAACGACCGGTCCGACGCGGCGCGGACGCTGGTGGCGCGGGGTGCCGAAGTGGACGCCGACGTCTATCGCGGGACGGCGTTGACGTGGGCAGCCGCGCAAGGGAAGGCCGAGGTGATCGGGACTTTGGCGGAACTCGGCGCTTCGGTGAACCATCGGGGCACCTTCGGCGGGCATTCCCACGGGGAGGGCGTCACGGCACTGCATTTGGCCGTGCAGGGCGGGCATGTGGACACGGTCCGGGCTTTGCTGGCGGCGGGGGCGGATCCTTCCCTAGAGGATTCGTTGTACTCGTCGTCGGCGTTGGGGTGGGCTGAGCATTTCGGGCAGGCGGAGATCCTGTCGGTGCTGCGATCCGCCTGAGCGCGCGCTATGAAAGGTCCTTTCCTGGCAAATTTTGCCAGGAAAGGACCTTTCATAGCATCCCGGCACCCACTGCCCCCTGTCCCGATCCTGACGACGCGTGACCCTCCCGCGCCTCGCCGAAGTACGACGCTCACCGAACAATGAACCCATGCGAGCGATCAGCCAAAACCGCCTGGGTGGCCCCGAAGTCCTCGAACTCGTCGACGTCGAAAGGCCCACGCCCGGCCCGACGCAGATCCTGGTCCGGGTGCACGCCGCGGGCGTCAACCCGGTGGACTGGAAGACCCGCGAGACCGGCGGGATCGGCCCGATGGGCGACCCGCCGTTCATCCTCGGCTGGGACGTCTCCGGCGTGGTCGAGGCGGTCGGCGCGGGCGCGACCCTGTTCTCCCCCGGCGACGAGGTCTTCGGTATGCCGTCGTTCCCGTTCCAGGCCGGGGCCTACGCCGAGTACGTGGCCGCGCCGAGCCGGCACTTCGCGCGGAAACCGTCCACTTTGGATCATGCGCACGCGGCGGCGGTCCCGCTCGCCGGGCTCACCGTCTGGCAGAGCCTCGTCGAGACGGCCGAAATCCAGCCAGGGCAACGGGTCCTGATCCACGCGGCGGCGGGCGGGGTCGGCCATCTCGCGGTCCAGATCGCCAAGGCGCGCGGCGCGTACGTGATCGGCACGGCCAGCGTCGCCAAACACGACTTCCTGCGCGGGCTCGGCGCGGACGAACTCATCGACTACCGCACCGCGGACTTCGCCGAGGAGGTCCGCGACGTCGACGTCGTTCTCGACACGATCGGCATGGAGTACGGCCCGCGGTCGCTCGAGACCCTGCGCCGCGGCGGAAGGCTGATCCAGCTGACCCGCACCAACGACGAGCGGTTGCCCGAATTGGCCGCGAAAGCGGGTGTCGCCTGCGGTTTCACCCTCGCCGAGCCCGATCGCGCCGGTCTGCAGGCACTGGCGGAACTGGTCGACAGCGGACGGCTCAAGCCGACCGTCGACACCGTGTTCCCGCTGGAAGAGGCAGCGAAGGCGCAGGAACTCGGGGCGGCGGGCCGGACCAAGGGAAAGATCGTGCTGTCGGTCGCGTCTCTCGAGAGGTAGACAAACGTGGCGACCCGTCCGTAAGGGCCGCGTCAACCAGGCAGGTTGAATTCGCCGTCCCGGACACCCTTCACGAAGGCGTCCCATTCCGCCGGGGTGAACACCAGGATGTTGACGTCCGGATTCGAGGACTGGCGCATCGCGGTGTAGGTGACTCCATCGGTGTGCGGCACGAAGGCGTACTCGACGCAGTCGTCGAGGTCGGCGCCTTCCGGCTCCGCCCGGATCCACTTCGCGTCGCTCAGGTCCAGTTCGTGCCGGATGTGGGCCTTGTCGTCCACCGGCTGCTTACTCATGGTGCACACGCTATCGCTTTCCGATGCGCAAACGAAGGGGCCCTTCACGATGAAGGGCCCCTTCGCGACGAAAACAACTAGGCGGTCTCGGTGATCGGCCGGTCCACCCACGACATCAGGTCGCGCAGCTTCTTGCCGGTCTCCTCGATCGGGTGCTGGTTGCCCTGCTCCTCGAGCTTGGTGAAGTTCGGCCGTCCGGCCTCGTCCTCGGCGACCCATTCGCGGGCGAAGGTGCCGTCCTGGATCTCACCGAGGATCTTCTTCATCTCTTCCTTGACCGCCGGCGAGATGACGCGCGGGCCGCGGGTCAGGTCGCCGTACTCGGCGGTGTCGGAGATCGAGTAGCGCTGACGCGCGATGCCGCCCTCGTACATGAGGTCGACGATCAGCTTCAGCTCGTGCAGCACCTCGAAGTAGGCGATCTCCGGGGCGTAGCCGGCCTCGGTGAGCACCTCGAAACCGGTCTGCACCAGCGCGGAGGCGCCACCGCAGAGCACGGCCTGCTCGCCGAAGAGGTCGGTCTCGGTCTCTTCGGTGAAGGTCGTCTTGATGACACCGGCGCGCGCGCCACCGATGGCGGCCGCGTAGGAGAGCGCGAGCGCCTGCGCGTTGCCGGAGGCGTCCTGCTCGACCGCGATGAGCGCCGGGACACCCTTGCCGTCGACGAACTGGCGGCGGACCAGGTGGCCCGGGCCCTTCGGCGCGACCATGGCGACGTCCACGCCTCCCGGCGGCTTGATCAGGTCGTACCGGATGTTGAAGCCGTGGCCGAAGAACAGCGCGTCGCCGTCCTTGAGGTGCGGCTCGATGTCCTTCTCGTAGATGGCGCGCTGCTTGGTGTCGGGCGCGAGGATCATGATCAGGTCGGCTTCGGCGCTGGCCTCGGCCGGGGTGAGCACGCGGAGACCCTGCTCTTCGGCCTTGGCCCGGGACTTCGAGCCCTCGGGCAGCCCGATGCGGACGTCGACACCGGAGTCGCGCAGGCTGAGCGAGTGCGCGTGGCCCTGGCTGCCGTAGCCGATCACGGCGACTTTGCGACCCTGGATGATCGAAAGGTCCGCGTCGTCGTCGTAAAAGATTTCCACTGCCATGAGGGGTACTACTTCCTTTCCTGACTTACTGAATTAAAGACTTCTAGCGGGCGGAGGTGGCGGTGATGGAGCGCGCGCCACGGCCGACCGCGACCATTCCGGACTGGACCAGTTCGCGGATGCCATAGGGCTCCAGCATCCGCAGCAGGGCACCGATCTTGTCCGAGGTCCCGGTGGCTTCGACGGTGAGCGCCTCGGGGGACACATCCACCACTTTCGCGCGGAAGAGCTGGACCGTCTCGAGAACCTGGCTGCGCACGGTGGCGTCGGCCCGGACCTTGACGAGCAGCAGCTCGCGCTGCACGGCTGTGGACTTTTCCAATTCCACGATCTTGATGACGTTGACCAGCTTGTTGAGCTGTTTGGTCACCTGTTCGAGCGGTAGCTCTTCGACGGCGACCACGATCGTCATCCGGGACACCTCGGGGTTCTCCGTGGGCCCGACGGCGAGGGATTCGATGTTGAAACCGCGCCGGGAGAACAGTCCGGAAACCCGCGCGAGGACACCGGGCTTGTTCTCCACCAGAACGCTCAGGGTGTGCACGCTCATCGGGCGTCTCCTTCAGCTGTGGCGGCGTTCAGCTCCGCTGCGTCGATTTCACCAGCGGCGGCGACCTCGTCGTCGTCGAAGAGCGGGCGGATTCCGCGCACGGCCATGATTTCGTCGTTACCGGTTCCCGCGGCCACCATGGGCCACACCTGGGCATCCTTCCCCACCACGAAATCGATCACGACGGGACGGTCGTTGATCTCCATGGCGCGCCGGATGGTGGCGTCGACGTCCTCCTTGGTCTCGCAGCGGAGCCCGGCGCAGCCGAGCGCCTCCGCGAGCAGGGTGAAGTCGGGGATGCGGTGCTTGTGAGTACCGAGGTCGGTGTTGGAGTACCGCTCCGAGTAGAAGAGGTTCTGCCACTGGCGGACCATGCCCAGGTTGCCGTTGTTGATGACGGCGACCTTGATCGGCGCGCCTTCGATGGCGCAGGTGGCCAGTTCCTGGTTCGTCATCTGGAAACAGCCGTCGCCGTCGATGGCCCAGACCTGCTTGTCCGGCAGACCGAACTTGGCGCCCATCGCGGCGGGGACGGCGAAGCCCATCGTGCCGAGACCGCCGGAGTTGATCCACGTACGCGGGTTCTCGTACTTCACGAACTGCGCGGCCCACATCTGGTGCTGGCCGACGCCCGCGGTGTAGACCGCGTCCGGGCCGACGAGTTCGCCGATGCGCTGGATGACGTACTGCGGGGAAAGGGTGCCGTCCTCGGGCCATTCGTAGCCGGCCGGGTAGTCGTCACGCCAAGCGCTCGCCTGCGTCCACCAGTCCTTCAAATCCGGCTTCGCGGACTTGTCGGTCTCGGCGCGGACGGCCTCGATCAGTTCGGTGATGATCTCCGCGCAGTCGCCGACGATCGGCACGTCCGCCTTGCGGTTCTTGGAGATCTCCGCCGGGTCGATGTCGGCGTGGACGATGGCGGCGTCCGGGGCGAACGAGGACAGCTGCCCGGTGACGCGGTCGTCGAAGCGGGCGCCGAGGGCGATCAGCAGATCCGCCCGCTGCATCGCGGCGACGGCGGCGACCGAACCGTGCATCCCCGGCATGCCGAGGTGCTGCGGGTGCGAGTCGGGGAACGCGCCGCGGGCCATCAGCGTGGTGACGACCGGGATCCCGGTCAGCTCGGCCAGTTCCATCAGCTGACGCGAGGCGTCGGCCTTGATCACGCCACCGCCGACGTAGAGGACCGGGCGCCGCGACTTGCTGATCAGGCGGGCGGCCTCGCGGACCTGCTTGCCGTGTGGGCGCAGCGTGGGCCGGTAGCCCGGCAGCCGCATCTCCGTCGGCCAGGAGAAGGAGGTCATCTCCTGCAGGACGTCCTTGGGGATGTCCACCAGAACCGGGCCGGGGCGGCCGGTCGAGGCGAGGTGGAAGGCCTCCGCGATGGTGCGCGGAATGTCGATCGGGTCGGTGACCAGGAAGTTGTGCTTGGTGATCGGCATCGTGATGCCGCAGATGTCGGCTTCCTGGAAGGCGTCCGTGCCGATCAGCGCGCGGGACTGCTGACCGGTGATGGCGACCACCGGGACCGAGTCCATGTTCGCGTCGGCCAGCGGGGTGACCAGGTTGGTCGCGCCGGGACCCGAAGTGGCCATGCACACCCCGACCTTGCCGGTCGCCTGCGCGTAACCGGTGGCGGCGTGGCCGGCGCCCTGTTCGTGGCGGACCAGGACGTGGCGGACCTTCGTCGAGTCGAGCAACGGGTCGTACGCCGGGAGAATGGTGCCGCCGGGAATACCGAACACGACTTCCGCGCCCACCGCCTCGAGCGAGCGGACGAGCGACTGCGCGCCCGTGACCCGCACCGGGGTCCCGGCGGGCGGCGCCGGCTTGGGTCGGGCTCCGGACGTACCGGAGTTCGCTTCAGCTCGCGAGGTGGCACTAGTCATCGCTTGTATGCCTCGTCTTGTCTAGTCACTCGTTCGGGTATTCATTGGCTGGTTCGGCGGTGAAACTCTATCCAGGCAACAAAAAACCCCCGCCGACCGGAGTGGTCGCACGAGGGTCGCGCGTCGACGCAGCGGAGACTTCCCTAAGCGTCGACGCGCTTGGGAAGTACGAGGCCGGTCTGCGTTGTCACGTTGGTGAAACTAGCCGGTCCCCGTTGAGAGTGTCAACTCTGCGGGACGGCGATTCCGTATGCTGGACACCGCACCCCCCTCACGCGACCCGCGTTCGGGGTCCGGAAGGCCGCGGTGCACCATCTTTGACGTGGCAGAAGAAAAGCAGCAGGAACAGGCGAACGAGGACCATAAGGCCGTCTTCAAAATCCCGAACACGGCGTTGCTGGCGATCGCTTTTCTCGTCGTTTGTGTGACGCCTGTCGCGTTCGGCGACGTGCCCTATCTCCAGTGGCTCTACCTCTTCCCGATCGCGCTGGCGGTGTTCGTGATCCGGACCCGTACGACCGCGACGGCGAACGGCCTGGAGGTTCGCACGATGTTCGGACGGCGGGATTTGCCGTGGTCCTCCCTCAAGGGCCTCGCCATCACCGACAAGGCGAAGGTGCAGGCGGTGCTGAAGGACGAGACCAAGGTCGCCCTGCCCGCCGTGCGCACTCGCCATCTTCCGGTGATCTCGCTGGTCAGCGCGGGTCATATGGCCGATCCGTCCGGGCTCACCGACGATGTCGACGCGGTCAAGGAGACGGCTCCGGAAAAGACCGAGGGTTCCGGGGAGTAGGATTGGTAGGACCAGTTTGGCGCCGGCTCGTCCCGTGCCCCTGGTCCTCATCCCGAACCTTGGAGTCAGCCGTGCCCCCACTCCGTTCCCGGACCACCACCCACGGCCGCAACGCGGCGGGCGCCCGCTCGCTCTGGCGCGCCACCGGAATGACCGACAGCGACTTCGGCAAGCCGATCGTCGCCATCGCGAACTCCTACACCCAGTTCGTGCCGGGGCACGTGCACCTCAAGGATCTCGGCGAGATCGTGGCAGGCGCGGTGAAGGAGGCGGGCGGTGTCGCCCGCGAGTTCCACACGATCGCCGTCGACGACGGAATCGCCATGGGGCACAGCGGAATGCTGTACTCGCTGCCCTCGCGCGAGATCATCGCCGATTCGGTCGAATACATGGTGAACGCGCACCAGGCCGACGCGCTGGTCTGCATCTCCAACTGCGACAAGATCACCCCCGGCATGCTGAACGCGGCCATGCGGCTGAACATCCCGGTGGTGTTCGTCTCCGGTGGGCCGATGGAGGCCGGGAAGGCCGTGGTCGTCGGCGGGGTCGCACAGGCGCCCACCGACCTGATCACCGCGATCGCCGCGTCGGCCAGCAGCGAGGTCGACGAGGACGGTTTGTCCATTGTGGAGCGCTCCGCCTGCCCGACCTGCGGTTCGTGTTCGGGCATGTTCACCGCGAACTCGATGAACTGCCTGACCGAGGCCCTCGGGCTCTCGCTGCCGGGCAACGGCTCCACCCTCGCCACGCACGCCGCCCGCAGGGCGCTGTTCGAGGACGCGGGGCGGACGGTCGTCGAACTGTGCAAGCGCTGGTATGAGCAGGACGACGAGTCCGCGCTCCCGCGTTCGATCGCGTCGAAGAAGGCGTTCGAGAACGCGATGGCCCTCGACATGGCGATGGGCGGTTCGACCAACACGGTGCTGCACGTCCTCGCCGCCGCACAGGAGGGCGAGGTCGACTTCACCATCGACGACATCGACGCCATCGGCCGCCGGGTGCCGTGCCTGTCGAAGGTCGCGCCGAACTCGGACTACCACATGGAGGACGTCCACCGCGCCGGCGGCATCCCGGCCATCCTCGGCGAACTGTACCGCGGCGGGCTGCTGAACACCGACGTCCACTCCGTGCACTCACCGGACCTCGAGTCCTGGCTGTCCACTTGGGACATCCGCGCGAAGGCGCCGTCGGAGCGGGCGATCGAACTGTTCCACGCGGCCCCCGGCGGCGTCCGGACCACGGAGGCGTTCTCCACCGAGAACCGCTGGTCCTCTTTGGACACCGACGCCGCGGACGGCTGCATCCACGACGTCGAGCACGCCTACACCAAGGACGGCGGGCTCGCGATCCTGCGCGGGAACCTCGCCGAGAACGGCGCGGTCATCAAGTCCGCGGGCATCGACGAGGAACTCTGGCACTTCGAGGGCCCGGCGCGGGTGCTGGAAAGCCAGGAGGAGGCGGTTTCGGCCATCCTCAAGAAGGAGATCCAGCCCGGTGAGGTGCTGGTGATCCGGTACGAGGGTCCGGCGGGCGGCCCGGGGATGCAGGAGATGCTGCACCCGACGGCGTTCCTCAAAGGCTCCGGCCTCGGCAAGAAGTGCGCGCTGATCACCGACGGCCGGTTCTCCGGTGGCTCGTCGGGTATCTCGGTCGGGCACATCTCCCCCGAAGCCGCCGCGGGCGGGACGATCGGCCTCGTCCAGAACGGCGACCGGATCCTGCTCGACGTCCACGAGCGCCGTCTCGAACTGCTCGTCGAGGCGGACGTCCTCGCCGAGCGGCGGGCGAAGATGGAGGCGAGCGAACGGCCGTGGCAGCCGGTCTCGCGGGACCGGCCGATCACCGCCGCGCTGCGGGCCTACGCGCGGATGGCGACCTCGGCCGACACCGGTGCCGTGCGAGACCCGAACAAGTAAGCCCCGTCACAAGCATGCATTTAGAGGACTAAATGCGCCCTTCGCTCACTCCTCGTGGGCGGAACGAGCGCATTTAGTCCTCTAAATGCGCCTTGTTCCGCGGGTCAGCGGCACAGGACGAGCACCACGACCGAAGCCGCGGCCGCGAGCAGAAGGCCGATCAGCCCGAACGCGAGCGGCCGCTTCCGCCACGGGGTGTTGACGTCCAGCGCGATCCGCCCGGCCCCCGCGAGCAGGATGGTCAGCGAAGCGGCGCCCAGCAGGAGTTCGAACTCGAAACCCTGTCCGTCCTTCTGGAAGAACCCGCCGCTGAACTTCACGTACATGATGTTCGCGCAGACGCCGAGCAGCGCGGCGGCACCGATCGGCGTGAACAGGCCGACCAGGACGAGCGCGCCGCCGAGCACCTCGCTGATGCCGGTGATCCACGAAAGCAGCGTGGTCTGGCTGGTGTAGCCGAGGTTGCCGAGCACCCTCGCGAAGCCGCCGACCCCGGGGCCACCGAAGGCGCCGAAGAGGTGTTGCAGCCCGTGCGCGCCCATGGTCACGCCGAGCACGACTCGCAGCACGAGCAGACCGAGATCGATCCCGCCCCTGGTCTCCACCGGGTTCGGGCCACCGTCGGGGTCGGCCACGTCCGAGATCATGCTGGTCTGGTAGTCATCGCTCACGCGCGAAGAGTAGGGGAAACAGGCGCCTCGGGCGACTGAACAGCGGTGTGGCGGCTCAAAACAGGGTCGCGGGCTCGACCGGTTCGGGCTCGGGCAACGGGTCAAGGCCGGGTACGAGGGCGCGCACGTCGTCGTGGAACCGGCGGGCGAGCGGCGGCGCGTCGTCGTTGTCGGGGGTGTGCACGAAGACCGTCGGCGAGCGGCCCACGCGCAGCCATTCGGCGACCACCTCGGTCCACGGTCCCCACCCCTGGACCGTCTCCTCGGCCGAGTCCCGGCCGAGGTAGCGGACGATCGGCCGGTCGGTCAGCGCCCGCGTCCGCCGCGGCAGCCGGGGTTTCCTGGTCCAGGTCTCCCGTTCGATCTCGCTGGTCGGCGGGCGCTGGAAGAAAACCGTGGTGTCGAACGGCACCCACTCGGTGCTCACGTCGGTGAGGGTCTTCTCCAGCACCGAAGTCGACTGGGCGTCGGTGTAGAAGCCGGGATGGCGTACCTCCACGGCGCGCCGGAGTCCGGCGGGGAGACGGCGCAGGAAGCGACCGAGCGTGTCGACCTCCGACGGGCCGAACGAGGCGGGCAACTGGGTCCACAGGATCGCCCGGTCGCCGAGGGGTTCGACCGCGTCCAGGAACGCCCGCATCTCGGTCTCGACACCGGTGAGCCGTCGCTCGTGCGTGACGACCTTGGGCAGCTTGACCAAGAACCGGAAGCCGGGATCGGTCTGCCGCGCCCACGTCGCGACGGTGTCGCGGGCGGGTGTCGCGTAGAAGGTGGTGTTGCCTTCGACCGCGTTGCACCAACCGGCGTAGGCACGCAGGCGCTCCCCCGCCGTGGTCGACCGCGGCACGAACCGCCCGGCCCACGCCTTGTGCGCCCACATCGCGCAACCGACATGAAGATTCGCCACGCTGATCAGTATTCGCCGTGGACCAGGTTCTTCGGCAGCTCCCCACCCAGATAGTGGCTCAGTTCCCGGACCACCACCGCGTAGGCGCGCTGCCGCACGCCGCTCACCGCGCCCCCGACGTGCGGGGTCAGCAGCAGCCCCGGCACGTCCCAGAGCGGGTGCCCGTCGGGCAACGGCTCGGGATCGGTGACGTCGAGCGCGGCGCGGAGGCGGCCCGAAGCCAGTTCGGCGACGAGCGCGTCGGTGCGCACGACCGGTCCTCGCGAGACGTTGACGAGGATCGCCCCGTCCGGCATCGCGGCCAGGAACTCCGCGTCGACCAGGCCGCGGGTGTGCTGCGTCAGCGGCACCATCAGGACCGTGACGTCGTGTTCCGGCAGCAGCCGGGGAAGTTCACCGACGGCGTGCACCCCTTCGCGGGAGGTCGTGCCGACCATCGTGCAGCGCACGTCGAACGTCTCCAGCCGACGCCGCAGCTGCCTGCCGAGGTCACCGGCACCGACGATGAGCACCCGCTTGCCCTGCAACGTGTCGGTGGTCCGGCGCTGCCACCGCTTCCGGCGCTGGCCGTCGGCGAAATCGTGGAGACCGCGGTACATCGCCAGCAGGACCGCGACGACCCATTCGGCCGAGCTTCCGCCGTGCGCGCCACGGCAGGTCGAAAGCAGGACGCCGTCCGGCACGTTGCCGATCCAGTCCTCGGCCCCCGCCACCAGCAGCTGCACGAGTTTGACGTTCGGCAGTTCGCGCCACATCGCTTCGGTCGGCCGTCCACCGGTCACGAGGACCTCGGCTTCGGCGGCTTCGGCGGGCACCGGCTCTCCCTGCCGGTACACCACCGGACGCACACCGTCGATCTCCGAAAGCGCGGTCACACCCTCTTCGTCGGGCACCAGCACGGTAACGGTCATGATCACCACGGTATCGAGAACCGCTTACCCGTGGTTCACGCACGCCCACCTAGGCTGATCCCGTGCGTACCCGGTACCGGCGGAAATGGACTTCGCCGCTGGCTCTGCTGGCCTGCGGCGCACTCGTGCTTTCCGGCTGCGCCAAATTCGACGACACGGCGGCCGGCCAGACCTTCACCCCGGTGAACCCGCCGTCCCCCGAATCCCCGCCGCAGGCCGGGCCCGGTGGTGACGCGGGCGACTCCGGTCCAGGCCGCGGCAACGGCAGTGGACCGAATCAGACACCGACCCCGGTACCGCCGCCCCAGGGCTGCAAGGACTTCGACAAGATCGTCATCGCGACCTGCCTGGACACCGTCGCCGCCGTCGCCGCGATCCCGGGCGACGGCAGCGCGCCCGGCGCGCTCGCGGGTGAACGCAAGAGCGGCCGCATCGTGCTCGCCGCCGCCGGGAAGGATCCGGCCGCCTGGGCCACCATCCCGGTGGACGGTTCCGGCGACGGCGGCCTCACCTCACTCGCCCTGTCGCCCGGCTTCGCGGAAGACCAGCTCGTCTTCGCCTACATCACCACCCCGACCGACAACCGGGTCGTCCGGCTCGCGAAGGGGCAGGCGCCGAAACCGGTGCTGACCGGCATTCCCAAGGGCGCCACCGGCAACCGCGGCGCGATCGGCACCGACGCCAAGGGCGCGCTTCTGGTCGCCACCGGCGACGCGGGCAACGCCGGGCTCGCGGCCGATCCGGCGTCGCTGGCCGGGAAGGTGCTGCGGATCGACACCTCCGGCAAACCGGCGCCGGGCAATCCGACGGCCGGCTCCGCGGTCTTCTCCACCGGCGTGCACTCCCCTGGCGGGATCTGCCGCGACGAAGCCGGTTCCCGGATGTGGCTGACCGACAGGCTGGCGGACAAGGACGTCGTCTACCGGCTCCGCGCCGGCCAGCCGCTGACCACCCCGGCCTGGAGCTGGCCGGACAAGCCCGGGGTGGCGGGCTGCGCGGATTTCGTCGGTGCCGTCGGCTACCTGTACGTGACGACGTCGGTCGCGGGGAACCTGCAGAACCTTCCGGTCACCCCGGACGGCGCGGTGACCGGCAAACCCAATCTCGCCTTGGACGGCAAGACCGGGAAACCGCCGAAGACCTTCGGCCGCCTGGCCGGGATGAGCATGATCAATCCGCAGCTGGCCGTGGCCGGAACCGTCAACAAGGACGGCGGCACACCGGTGTCGAGTGACGACCGCGTGGTCCTCATCTCGCCGACGATCGGCGGCAACGGGGGCGGCAAGGACTGATCCGCCCCCGCCCTCCTCCGTGTCTCAGCTGGTCGGCCGCGGGAACACCGGCGGGGTGAACCGCACGAACGCCGGTGCCATCGGCTTTTCCTCGAAGGTTTCGCTGAACAGCTCCGGGACCAGCCGGTGATCGGGGCCGAGTCCGTTCGCCGCGGCGTTGAGCGGGTGCGGGCCGGTGGACGGCCAGCGTCCACTGTCCACACGGGACAGCAGGGTGCGCAGCAGGACGATCTCCTCAGCGGCGTTGAACGAGCAGTGGCCGCCACGCTCGACGTAGGTCCGGCGCAGCCGCTCCGGATCACCGTTCCGGCGGACCTGGTCGGCGTACCAGCGGGTCTGATCCGCAACGGCGCCGCCGTCACCGGTGGTGTGCACGGTCAGCACGGGTGACGGCGTGGTGCCCGCGGCCACGGTGTGACGCCGCAGGTAGGCCTCCGCCGCCGGATCCGCGGAGATCCTCGGCGCCGCGGCGAGCCGGTCGAGGTCGGCCGCCAGATCCACGCCGGCCGCCTGCCGATAGGCGTGCCGGACCAGGTCGCGCCGAGCGGAGCCGTCGAGCATGCGGCGGTAGTCGATCCCGGTGTTCCACGACGGGTTCCCACCGGCCCGGCGCTCGATTTCGGCCCGTGCCACCGGTCCGTAGCCGTTCACGTAGGCCGCGGTGACCCAGATCGCCTGCTGGGCGAGCCGGTCCGACGGCGCGGACGGCTCCGGCTGATGTGCGAAGGCCCAGCCCGGGATGTTGCCGAGTGCCCCGGCCAGCGCGATCCGGGCGCGCCCCGAGCCGGTCTTCTGGGCTTCCGCCACGATCGCCGTCAGCGCGGCCTGGGCGGCTTCGGGGTCGCGCGGCCTGACCAGGTCGATGTCCGCGTCCGGCGCCAGGAGAGTCTTGAGGGCGAAGAGCATGTCGAGCGCGCTGTTCCAGGTGCCGTTCGCGTCGTATTCGCCGCATTGGGTCAGCACACCGTCGAAACGGCCAGGGTTGTCCTCGGCCAGCTTCAGTGAGATCACCGCGCCCATGGACATCCCGCTGGTGATGGTCCGCCGCGGCTTCCCCACGTTCGCCTGGAACCAGTCCAGCAACGCGACCTGGTCGGTCAGCGCCTCCTCGATCACGTACCCGAACACGCCCTGGTAATTCGACGCGGCGAGTGCGTAGCCCTGATCGAGCAGCCAAGCCTCGGTCTCCGGCCGGGTGGCCAGGTGGATCCGCTCCGGCGGCCATTCCTTCACATAGAGCCCGTGGCTGTACAGCACCAGCGTGCCGTTCCATCGTTTCGGCACTTTGACCAGGTATCTCGCGCCGTCGATCGTTCCTTCGTGTGTTCGCCACGACTCCTTCGCCACGGCCGGGACCGCGGTCAGCAGGCCGCCGAGCAGGAGCGTGACGAGGGCGGTGACGAGAGTCTTGAGCGTTCGGTTCATGAGCCCAAAATAGGTGACCAAAAGGTCACATGTCAACGTCCGGCGAACCCTGCCGCATTGAGAGGACTAAATGCGAAGGGGTGGTCAGCGGCGGGTGCGGGTCTCGGCGCGCAGCACCCGGACGTCGAAGAAGGCGGCCACCGCCGAGACGACGGCGGCGAGCAGGCCGAGGTATCGGCCGAGGCCGGTCCCGATCTCGATACCCGCCGCGGAGAAGATCCCCCGCTGGTCGGCGGTGAACTGCCAGTCGAGGATGGCCCAGCCGAGCAGCATCAGCAGCAGCGCGCCGATGGCCGCCATCAGCCACAGATGCGGCAGGCCCGCGCGACGGACGGCGTCGACGCGGCCGAACAGCACGACGGCGAGGCCGGGCAGGAACAGCAGAAAAAGCGGCGCCCAGGCGAGGAAACCCGCATGCCACGCGTCACGCGTGACGTCGTTGGCCGGCAACGTCGTCAGCGCGTCTTCGATTTCCGGCCGCGCCGCGGTCAGGGTCGTCCACGGCAGGAACAAGGCCATCAGCGCGAGCAGCCCGGCCGTGAGGCCGAGCCACTCACGCCAAGTGACCTTCTTCAAAGCGAGCTCAGGCACCGACTCGCTCGACGATCAGTTCGCGCACGCGCTTGGCGTCGGCCTGGCCCTTGGTGGCCTTCATGACCGCGCCGACGATCGCCCCGGCCGCGGCCACCTTGCCGCCGCGGATCTTCTCGGCGATGTCCGGCTGCGCGGCCAGCGCCTCGTCGACCGCCGCGATGAGCGCGGAATCGTCGGAAACGACCTTCAGGCCGCGCTTCTCGACGACCTCGGACGGCGAACCCTCGCCGGCGAGCACGCCCTGCACGACCTCCTTGGCCAGCTTGTTGGTCAGCTCACCGGACTTCACCAGCCCGATGACCTCGGCCAGCTGCGCCGGGGTGATCGCCAGCTCGGCCAGTTCGACCTCGCGGGAGTTGGCTTCCTGCGCCAGCGTGTTGACCCACCAGCTACGGGCCTCGTCCGGGGTCGCGCCGGCCTCGACGGTCGCGGTGACCAGGTCGACCGCGCCGACGTTGAGCAGGTCGCGCAGTGCCTCGTCGGTCAGGTTCCACTCGCGCTGGATGCGCTTGCGGCGCTCCGACGGCATTTCCGGCAGCGTCTTGCGCAGCTCGTCGACCCACTCGGTCGACGGCGCGATCGGCACCAGGTCGGGCTCCGGGAAGTACCGGTAGTCCTCGGCGGTCTCCTTCGTGCGCCCGGGCGACGTGGTGCCGTCGGACTCCTGGAAGTGCCGCGTCTCCTGCTTGATCGAGCCGCCCTCGGCGAGGATCGCCGCCTGGCGCGTCATCTCGTACCGCACGGCGCGCTCGACGCTGCGCAGCGAGTTGACGTTCTTGGTCTCGGTTCGCGTACCGAACTCGGTGGCGTCCTTGGCCATCAACGAAACGTTCGCGTCGCAACGCAGGGAACCCTGGTCCATGCGGACGTCGGAGACGTCGAGTGCCTGCAGCAGATCCCGCAGCGCGCTCACATACGCCCGCGCGACCTCGGGAGCGCGCTCCCCGGTGTGCTCGATCGTCTTGGTGACGATCTCGATCAGCGGCACACCGGCGCGGTTGTAGTCGAGCAGCGAGTGCTCGGCGCCGTGGATCCGGCCGGTGGCGCCGCCGACGTGCAGCGACTTGCCGGTGTCCTCCTCCATGTGCGCGCGCTCGATCTCCACGCGCACGACCTCGCCGTCGTCCAGCGTCACGTCGAGGTAGCCGTTGAAGGCGATCGGCTCGTCGTACTGCGAGGTCTGGAAGTTCTTCGGCATGTCCGGATAGAAGTAGTTCTTCCGGGCGAACCGGCACCACGGCGCGATCTCGCAGTTGAGCGCGAGCCCGATCCGGATCGCGCTCTCGACGGCCTTGCCGTTC
Source organism: Amycolatopsis sp. NPDC034160 (assembly GCF_055575355.1). NCBI lineage: Bacteria > Bacillati > Actinomycetota > Actinomycetes > Pseudonocardiales > Pseudonocardiaceae > Amycolatopsis > Amycolatopsis sp. NPDC034160. The sequence goes on from NZ_JBVISU010000003.1 coordinate 299,711, forward strand.
AACGCGGGCAGGGCACCGGGCAGGCCGAGACAGGTCGGGCACACCTTGGTGTTGGGCTCGCCGCCGAACTCGTTGGCGCAGCCGCAGAACATCTTGGTGTCGGTGTTCAACTCGACGTGCACCTCGAGGCCCAGCACCGGGTCGAACCGCTCGATGACGTCGGCGTAGTCCATCAACTCAACCACGGCGGTCACTTCTTTCCTCCCAGCTCCGGAACCTCGTGCACCAGCGAGCCACCGTTGGCGGCGTCACGCGCGACCTCGTAGGCGGCGCCGACGCGGTACAGCCGGTCGTCGGCCATCGCCGGGGCCATGATCTGCAGGCCGACCGGCAGGCCGTCCTCGTGCGACAGTCCACTCGGGACACTCATCGCGGCGTTGCCCGCGAGGTTCGACGGGATGGTGCACAGGTCCGCCAGGTACATCGCCATCGGGTCGTCGACCCGCTCGCCGATCTTGAACGCGGTGGTCGGCGTGGTCGGCGACACCAGCACGTCCACCTTTTCGTACGCGGCTTCGAAGTCACGCGTGATGAGCGTGCGGACCTTCTGCGCCGAGCCGTAGTAGGCGTCGTAGTAGCCCGACGACAGCGCGTACGTGCCGAGCATGATGCGCCGCTTGACCTCGGGGCCGAAGCCCTTCTCGCGGGTGAGCGACATGACCTCTTCGGCGCTGTGCGCGCCGTCGTCGGACACGCGCAGGCCGTAGCGCATGGCGTCGAACCGCGCGAGGTTGGACGAGCACTCGCTCGGCGCGATCAGGTAGTACGCGGGCAGCGCGTAGGTGAAGTTCGGGCACGAGACCTCGACGACCTCGGCACCGAGCGAGCGCAGCTGCTCGACGGCGGCCTCGAAGGACCGCAGCACGCCAGGCTGGTAGCCGTCACCGGCGAACTCCTTCACCACGCCGACGCGCACGCCCTTGAGGTCACCGGTCAGGCCCTGGCGGGCCGCGGCGACCACCGGCGGGACCGGCGCGTCGATCGAGGTCGAGTCCATCGGGTCGTAGCCGGCGATGACCTCGTGCAGCAGGGCGGCGTCGAGCACCGTCCGCGCGCAGGGACCGGCCTGGTCCAGCGACGACGAGAAGGCGATGAGGCCGTAGCGGGACACGCCGCCGTACGTCGGCTTCACCCCGACGGTGCCGGTGACGGCGCCCGGCTGGCGGATCGAGCCACCGGTGTCGGTACCGATCGCGATCGCGGCTTCGAAGGCCGCGATGGACGCCGAGGAGCCACCACCGGAACCGCCGGGGATGCGGGCGTGGTCCCACGGGTTGTGCGTCGGGCCGAACGCGGAGTTCTCCGTGGAGGAGCCCATCGCGAACTCGTCCATGTTGGTCTTGCCGAGCACCACGACACCGGCTTCGCGCAGCTTGCGCGTCACGGTGGCGTCGTACGGCGGGATCCAGTTCTCCAGCGTCTTGGAACCGGCGGTGGTGGGGATGCCCTGGGTGGTCAGCACGTCCTTGAGCGCCAGCGGCACCCCGGCGAGCGGCGACTTCGGCGCCTTGCCCTCGGCGACGTCGGCGTCCACCGCGCGAGCGGCCTCGAGCGCGCCTTCGGTGTCCACGTGCAGGAACGCGTGGATGTGCTCGTCGACCTCGGCGATCCGGTCCAGGTGGGCCTGGGCGACCTCGACCGCCGAGACCTCACGCATCTGGATCTTGTCCGCCAGTTCGGCGGCGGTCAGTTTGATGAGTTCGGTCACTGCTCTTCTCCCAGAATCCGCGGCACCCGGAAACGACCCTCTTCGGCGGCCGGCGCACCGGCCAAGGCCTGCTGCTGGGTCAGCCCCTGACGGACGACGTCGTCACGGAAGACGTTGGTCAGCGGCACGGCGTGCGACGTGGGCGGGACATCCTCGCCTGCGACCTCGCTCACCTTGGCCACCGAGTCCAGGATCTGGTCGAGCTGGCCTGCGAAGACGTCCAGCTCCTCTTCGGTGACGGCAAGCCTGGCCAGCTTGGCGAGATGTGCGACCTCGTCGCGGGAAATGTTGGGCACGCGGGTGACTCCCGGGGTGTGCTGTGCGGGTTCTGTCGGAAGCTGCAAGTCTATGGTGGCGGCGTCGGCGTACTCGACTGGGTTATGCCGCGGCCCGCACTCCTGCTCGGGGTAGGGCACTTCGGGTAAGGAGTGCCTGGTTCGTTATCCCGAAGACCGGATGGCGGACCCCATTACATCGTCCGGTCTGTCACAATCGGCGCCCGGCGTAGCGCGTTCCACGGCGAGGCTGGAACGCCTGAGGCGAGAGGGGCGCGTGTGTCGTTCCTGATCCGGGTCCAATTACCGGACACCCCGGGGACCCTCGGTGCGGTCGCCACCGCGCTCGGCACCGTCGGCGCCGACATCCTGAGCGTGGACGTGGTCGAACGCGGCGGCGGTATCGCCGTCGACGACCTCGTCGTCGAAATCCCCTCCGGGAGGCTGCCGGACGCGCTGATCACCGCCGCCGAAAGCGTCGACGGTGTCGAGGTCGACGCCGTCCGCCCGTACGCCGGGGTCCTGGACACCCATCGCGAACTCGAACTGGTCGAGGAGATCGCCGCGAAGCCCGCTTCGGGGCTGGAAATCCTCGCCGAGGGCGTGCCGCGGATCATCCGGGCCGGCTGGGCCGTCGTCGTCGAACACGCCGAATCGGGCGCGATCCGGCTGGCGTCGTCCAACGCCGCGCCCGAGACGCCGATCACCGACCTGCCGTGGCTTCCGCTGGAACGCGCCACCATCCTCGACGCCGAGGAAGCGTGGATCCCGGAGACGTGGAAGGAGCTGGGCACCGAACTGGCGGCGACGCCGCTGGGGAAGCCCGGGAAGGCGCTGCTGGTCGCGCGGCCGGGCGGGCCGAACTTCCGTGCCGCCGAAGTGGCACGTCTGGCGCACTTCGCGGGGATCGTCGCCGTCGTGCTGGACAGCTGACCCTCGCTCCCTGGGGCCCGCCCCTTCATTGCACATCAGCGAGGACGGCTCACGAGTCGAAAATCGCCTCGGCGCGGAGCCTTGTGGCCGGGTTCACGAAACCGGCAAGCGACGTTTCGAAGCTAGGGAGCGCCTCGGCGTTCGCTCCCGCGAGCAGTTCCATCACGCTGGGCTCGGAGGTGACGATCACCTTCGGCCGCGTTATCGCGCATCTCGTCCAGATCCGCTTCCCAGCCGCCCCCTTCCAGCGCCAGGATGTCGGCGGTGGTGCTCACCGGCGCTGCGTTCCGCGGCGAGAAATCCACGGCTCACAGCTCCAGGCGGTAGGCGATCAGCGCGACGCTGGGGTGCGGTTGCCAGTCCCGCTCGGGGATCCGCACGAATCCGAGCCGTTCGTAGAGCCGGTGCGCCCGCAGCATCGTGCTCAGGCTGCACAGCACGACCGCCGCCGCGTCCAGGTCGCGCGCCCGCTCGATGACCGCCCTGGTCAGCGCCTCGCCGATGCCGCGGCCGGTGGCCGACGGGAGGACGCCGAGCATGCGGAACTCCAGTTCGCCTTCGCGGGACAGTTCGGCGAAGGGCGTCCCAGGCCGCACGATGGTGACGGTGCCGACCAGCGTGCCGTCGCCGTCCTCCGCCACCAGGAGTTCGGCTTGTTCGGCTCGCCGGGCGGCGTCGAGAAGTTCGGTGGTGTAACCCACACCTTCGACGAGCACTTCTGCTCCCGCGTACGCGGCCAGCGTGAGTTCTCCGACCTCTTTCAGTTCCTCGGGGCGGGCGGACCGGATCCGCAGGTCACTCATCGCTCTCCTCTTCGTCCGTCGGCAGCGCGAGTTCGGCGGCGGCCTCCGGGCCGCTTTCCAGCAGCACCCGGAAGCCGTTCTCGTCGAGCACCGGCACCTTCAGCTGGACGGCCTTGTCGTATTTCGTCCCCGGCGAGTCGCCGACGACGACGAACGCCGTCTTCTTCGACACCGAACCGGCCGCCTTCCCACCTCGGGCCATGATGAACTCCTTGGCCTCGTCACGGGAGTAGTCGTTCAGCGAACCGGTGACGACGATCGACAGGCCTTCGAGGTTGCGCGGGATGGACTCGTCCCGTTCCTCTTCCATCCGCACGCCCGCCGCGCGCCACTTCTCGATGATCTCGCGGTGCCAGTCGACCTCGAACCATTCCTTCGCGGCCCGCACGATGGTCGGGCCGACCCCGTCGACACTGGCGAGCTCCTCCTCGGAGGCGTTCTCGATCCGTTCCAGCGAACCGAATTCCCGCGCGAGTGCTTGCGCCGCCGTCGGGCCGACGTGGCGGATCGAGAGCCCGACGATGACCTTCCACAATGGACGGTCTTTGACGGTTTCGAGGTTCTCCAGCAGTTTGCGGCCGTTGGCCGACAGCTCCCCCGCCTTGGTGCGGAACAGCTCCACCTGGAGCAGCTTTTCCTCGTCCAGATCGAAGATGTCCCCTTCGTCGTGCACGACACCGGCGTCCAGCAGGGCCACCGCGGCCTCGTAGCCGAGCACCTCGATGTCGAAGACGTTCCGGCTCGCGAGGTGGAACAGCCGCTCCCGTCGCTGCGCCGGGCAGAACTGGGCGTTCGGGCAACGGATGTCGATGTCGCCCTCCTTCTGGTACGCCAGTTCGGTGTCGCAGTTGGGGCAGCGCAACGGCATGACGAACTCGCGCTCTTCGCCGGTGCGCGCGTCGGCCACCGGGCCGAGCACCTCGGGGATGACGTCGCCCGCCTTGCGGATGACGACCTTGTCCCCGATCAGCACGCCTTTGCGTTTGACCTCTTCCTGGTTGTGCAGCGTCGCCATCGCCACCGTGGATCCGGCGACCTTCACCGGCTCCATCACCGCGAACGGCGTGACCCGGCCGGTGCGGCCGACGTTGACCTGGATGTCCAGCAGGGTGGTGATCGCCTCTTCCGGCGGGTACTTGTAGGCGATCGCCCAGCGCGGCGCGCGCGAGGTCGTCCCGAGACGGCGCTGCAGCGCGACCTCGTCGACCTTGATGACGACCCCGTCGATCTCGTGCTCGGCGTCGTGGCGGTGCTCGCCCCAGTACTTGATGTGCTCCAGCAGTTCCTTGCCCGAACTCAGCACCTTGCTGTGCGGTGAGACCGGCAGGCCCCACGCGGCCAGCGCCTCGTACGCCTCGGACTGGCGCTTCGGTTCGAAGCCTTCGCGTTTCCCGAGCCCGTGGCAGATCAGCCGCAGATTCCGGGACTTCGTGATCTTCGGGTCCTTCTGCCGCAACGATCCGGCCGCGGTGTTGCGCGGGTTCGCGTACGGGTCCTTGCCCGCCTCGACCATCTTCGCGTTGAGCGCCAAGAAGTCCTCGACGCGGAAGTACACCTCGCCGCGGACCTCGACCAGCGCCGGGACCGGGAACTCGTCGGTGCTCCGCAATCGCTCCGGCACCTGCTCCAGCGTGCGGACGTTGAGCGTGACGTCCTCGCCGGTGCGACCGTCACCCCTGGTCAGCGCGCGGGTGAGGCGGCCGTTCTCGTACAGCAGGTTGATCGCGAGCCCGTCGATCTTGAGCTCGGCGAGGTACTTCGTCGCGCCGATCTCCTTCTGGACGCGTTCGACCCAGGTCTCGAAACCTTCGGTGTCGAACACGTTGTCCAGGCTGAGCATGCGTTCGAGGTGGTCGTGCGCGACGAACTCGGTGGAGAACGTGCCGCCGACGTTCTGCGTCGGCGACTCCGGCGTCACCAGCCCCGGATACTCGTCCTCGATGGCCTGGAGGTCGTTGAGCAGCTCGTCGAACTGACCGTCGGACACGGTGGGTGAGTCCAGCACGTAGTACCGGAACTGATGCCCGCGGATCTCCTCGGCCAGTGCGCCGTGTCGTTCGCGGACCTCCGCCGGAACGTCGGTGACGTCCTGCGCGACGTCGGCCGTCTCGAGGTCTGAGGGGGTAAGTTCGCTGCTCACGGTAGTGAGCCTAGCCGGGGGTACCGACATTTCCGGGCGCCGGTGAGCCGAGTCGGCCGACCATTTCGCGGAGCTCCAGCAGCGTCAGTTCCCCGTCACGCGCCTCGGTCGCCAGCTCGACGCGGCCCAGCCGTTCGGCCGCGACACGCTCACCCAGCGTGGCGTCCAGCGGCAGGAAGGTCATGGTCGTGCGCGTCTCGGGCCGGAGTTCCTCGATCAGCGGATGGAACACGGTCACGTCCACCCGTCCGGCTGATTCGTCCACCTTCGCGGTCACCCGGACGTCGGCGAGCGCGATCCGGGTCTCGCCGAGGTTGACGGTGACCTCACTCGGGTCGGGGACCGGCGGCACGGAGTCGTGGTACTCCCAGATCGCGTCCTCCGGCGGCGCGGCGGCCTTCCACGCGTCGGTGTACGGGCGCAGTTCCGGGTCCTCCTGACCGGTGAGCACCAGCGAGTAGATCGCGCGGTGCCCCCGGTCGAGGGAGAAATGCAGCCTCGGATGCAGTGCCTCGACGATGGTGCAGAGGTCGTGTTCCACCCGGTGCGGTTCGCGGTCGCCGAGCGCGGCGCTGACCTCCGGCAGGAGTTCGAACCACGCTTCCCAGAACTTCGCCGCCGCGGCCGCCGCGTCCTCGGGGACCGGCTGCTCGGGCCACGCCGTGCGGGGGTCGGGAACGTCCTCGGACTTGCGGGAACGGCGGAACAAACGCATGAAGGGCAGGTTACCGCCCCGCTCACCAGCCTTCAGGTGGTTCGACGAAAGCCTTGCCCGCCTCACGGCTGAGCGTGAGCGCGCGGCGCATCCACTCGGGGGTCGCGCCCGCCAAGCCGCACGCCGGGGTCGGCACGACCCGTTCGGCGAGGATCTCGCGGGGGAAGCCGAGCCTGTCGACCAGCTTGAACACCGGGGTGACCAGGTCGCGCAGCTTCACCGGAACACCGGGATCGGTCGTGGGGACGAGCCCGAGCATCAACGTCGTGCCGTCGTCCAGCGCCTCGCCGATCTCGTCGAGCTGCGCGGGCGAAGCGCCCTTCAACAGAGAGAAGTCGAAGGCGATCGCCTTCGCGCCCGCCGCGCGCAGCAACGAGATCGGCGGCTTCTCGGCGCAGCAGTGCACCGCGACGGGCTGCCCGGTGATGCGCTCCGCCCCGGAAATCACCGTCGCGAGCAGGTTCCGGGCCTCCGGCGCGGGGACCGCGGGAACGGTGCCGTAGCCGGACACCGTCGGCAGATCGCCGCCGAGCACCTCGGGCAGCGACGGCTCGTCGAACTGGACCACCACCGGCGCGCCGAGCCGTGACTTCAGTTCGGCGACGTGTTCGGCCAGGCCGTCCAGCAAGGAAGCGGTGAAGTCGCGCAACGCGCCCCGGTCGGTGAGGATCCGGTGCCCGCGCGGGAGTTCGACGTTCGCGGCGAGCGTCCACGGTCCCGCGACCTGCGTCTTGAAGACCGGCGGCGCGGCACCGGCCTTCTCCCTCGCCTCCTGGACGGCGTCGAGGTCCCAGTTCATCAGGTCGACGGCACGGCGGTGGTCGTGGCCGGGGCGGCCGGCGACCCGATAACCACTCGGCACCACCTCCACGGCGAGATCGACCAGCAGCGCCGCCGTCCGGCCGATGACGTCGGCACCGACGCCGCGCGCGGGAAGTTCGGGCAGACACGGGAATTCGGGCAGTTCGCCGAACACGATCGAAGCGGCCTCGACCGGATCGGTACCGGGCAGGGAACCGATCGCGGTGGCCGCGCCTACAGGCCAAGGTCGTTCGTTCACATCCGGATTCTCCCCTTGGTCCCACTCGGCGGGGCGGCGGGGCCGGGGGAGGACACGGACATTCGCCGCAATTGCCGTCGACGGGCCCGCGGTGGCTCCGAGCGCATTACGCTGACCTGCCATGACGAGCTCTCCACAGCCCGCCGGCTGGTACCCCGACCAGCAGAACCCCCGGGTCTACCGGTGGTGGGACGGCCAGGCCTGGACGGCCGACACGCGGCCGTCCCACGACGCCGAGATGATCGAACTGGACATCGAAGGCGCGCCCGGCCCGGACAAGATCCGGGCGCAGGTGGCGAAGGGGACCCAGGGCCGGAGCGGTGCCGCCACCGGCGGTGGGACGCTGTTCTCCGAACCCGTGCTCGTGGTCAACCAGCGCGCCAAACTCATCGAAATGTCCAACGAGTTCGGGGTCTTCGACCAGAACGGCAACCGGCTCGGCGGTGTCGTGCAGGTCGGGCAGAGCACCCTGAAGAAGGCGATCCGGCTGCTCACGAACTACGACCAGTTCCTGACCCACCGCTTCGAAATCCGCGACGCGAACCACAGCACCGTGCTGAAGGTGACGCGACCGGCGAAGGTGTTCAAATCCCGCTTCCTGGTGACGCGGGCCGACGACTCGCCGATCGGGGAGATCGTGCAGGAGAACGTCTTCGGCAAGATCCGGCTGGGTTTCCTGGTCGACGGCCGGAAGGTCGGCGGGATCTTCGCGGAGAACTGGCGGGCGTGGAACTTCGCGATCAAGGACCACGCCGACGTCGAGATCGCGCGGATCACGAAGACCTGGGGTGGTTTCGTGAAGGCCGCGTTCACCACCGCCGACAACTACGTCGTCGAGATCCACCGGCCGCTGCGGGATCCGCTGGCCTCGATGGTGGTCGCTTCGGCACTGACCATCGATACGGCGTTGAAGCAGGACGACAACTGACGTCGCGTTTAGTCCTCTGAATGCGGTCCTTGCGCGTGCAACTACCGCATTCAGAGGACTAAACGCGGGCCTCGCGAGTGACACGGGTCTCACCCCCATAAGTGGACACTCGGCTTCCGGCGGCTCAAGGTGGAAGAACTGGGCGGCACGCCGGAGTGCGTCCGGGACGGAGGTCACCATGGAGCCGTTGCCAGAAGACGGCGAACGGGACTGGGCCGAGCCGGGCGTCTACACGGTCGCGCCGGGGGTTCACCGGATCCCGCTGCCGTTGCCGCACGACGCGTTGCGCGCGGTCAACGTCTACGTCGTCACCGACGGCACCCGCCTGGTCCTCGTCGACTCGGGCTGGGCGCTGGAGTCGGCACGCGAACGGCTCTCGCGGGGGTTGAAGGCGCTCGGCGCGGACCTCGGCGACATCGACGAGTTCCTGATCACCCACGTCCATCGCGATCACTACACGCTGGCGGTGGAACTGCGTCGCGAGTTCGGCGGCAAGATCGGGCTGGGGAAGCTGGAACAGCCTTCGCTGGCGCGCTCCGGCGATCCGGACCGCTTCCCGATGGAGGCGCAGGTCGGTCTGCTCGAACGCTGTGGCGCGGGCCCCGTGGTCGAGGAACTCGCCAAGGCCTTCGGCGGCCTCCGGCACACCGAGGCGCATCTGTGGGAGCAGCCCGACGAATGGCTCACCGCCGGCAAGCGCACGATCGTGCCCGGCCGCGAGTTCGACATCGTGCACACGCCGGGCCACACGGCCGGGCACGTCGTCTTCGTCGACGACGAGGCGGGACTGGTGTTCTCCGGCGACCACGTGCTGCCGCACATCACGCCGTCCATCGGATTCCAGCCGGTGCCGGTCGATCTGCCGCTGAGCGACTACCTCGACTCCCTGCGCCTGGTCCGCGAGCTGCCGGACCGGCGCATGCTGCCGGCGCACGGCCGGGTGACCGACAGCGTCCACGCCCGCGTGGACGAACTGCTGGAGCACCACCGCGACCGGCTCGAGGTCATGGGCGCGGAGATCACCGCGGACGTCACGACGGCGTACGAGGTCGCGCTCCGGCTGGGCTGGACGCGCAAACAGCGCAAGCTCGGCGAGATGGACCCGTTCAACCGGATGCTCGCCGTCCTCGAGACCGGTTCGCATCTGGATCTGCTGGTGGCGCAAGGGAAACTCACCGCGACCGAGACCGAGGGCGTGCGACACTACGCCGCATGATCATCCGTCAAGCACGCCGCGAGGACGTCGCGGCGATCGTCGAGATGCTCGCCGACGACCAGATCGGCGCCACGCGCGATTCGACCGACGATCTCACGCCGTACCTCAAGGCTTTCGACGAGATCGACGCCGACCCTGCCCAGCTGCTGATCGTCGCCGACGACGACGGGGAGGCCGTCGGCACGCTCCAGCTGTCGATCGTTCCCGGCCTGGCGAGGAAAGGCGCGCTGCGCGGTCAGATCGAGGCGGTCCGGGTCCAGGCGAGCCATCGCGGCTCCGGGCTCGGCGGCGAGCTGATGACGTGGGCGATCGACGAATCCCGGCGGCGGGGGTGCGCGCTCGTGCAACTGACGTCGGACGTGAAACGCGAGGACGCGCACCGGTTCTACGAGCGGCTCGGCTTCGTGGCGAGCCACACCGGCTTCAAACTGAAGCTCTGACCCGCCCGCATTTCGTCCTCTAAATGCGGTGGTTGCACACGCAAGGAACGCATTCAGAGGACGAAATGCGCGGTCTAGCGGGTTCCCGAGATCTTCGCGCTTCCCAGCACCAGATCGCCTTCGGCGGCGTCCGGGCGGTACAGCACGACGACCTGACCGGGCGCGACGCCGCGCAGCGGCTCACGAAGCTGGACGGTCACTTCGTCACCCGAGACCTCGGCGACGGCCTCGACGATTCCGCCGTGCGCACGCACCTGGACGACGCATTCGGTGGGGCCGTCCAGCGGGCGCTCACTCGGCCAGATCGGGCGGTCCGCCTCGATCACGTTCACGCCGAGATCCCGCGCCGAACCGACCTTCACCGTGCCCGAAACCGGCTCCAGCGAAAGCACGTAGCGCGGCCGCCCGTCCGGGGCGGGCGCCTCGATGCCGAGGCCCTTGCGCTGGCCGACGGTGAACCCGTGCACGCCGGTGTGCTCACCCAGCACGGCGCCGGTCTCGGCGTCGACGAGCTGTCCGGGACGCTGGCCGAGCCGCTTCTCCAGGAAGCTCTTGGTGTCGCCGTCCGGGATGAAGCAGATGTCGTGACTGTCCGGCTTGTTCGCCACCGACAGGCCGCGGCTCTCGGCCTCGGCACGGACGTCGGTCTTCCACGAGTCACCCAGCGGGAACAGCGAATGCCGCAACTGCTCCGGGGTGAGCGAAGCCAGCACGTAGGACTGGTCCTTGCCGGAGTCGACGCTGCGCCGCAGCTCCGGCACACCGTCCACAAGGGACAGACGGGCGTAGTGCCCGGTGGCGACGGCGTCGAAACCGAGCGCCATCGCCTTGTCCAGCAACGCCTCGAACTTGATCTTCTCGTTGCAGGTGACGCACGGGTTCGGCGTCCGGCCGGCGGCGTACTCGCCGACGAAGGTCTCGATGACCTCTTCGGTGAACCGCTCGGCGAAGTCCCAGATGTAGAAGGGGATGCCGAGGATGTCCGCCGCGCGGCGCGCGTCACCCGAATCCTCGATCGTGCAACAACCACGGGAGCCGGTTCGCAGCGTGCCGGGCTTCGCCGACAGCGCCAGGTGCACACCGACGACCTCGTGCCCGGCGTCCACGGCGCGCGCGGCGGCCACCGCCGAGTCCACTCCCCCGCTCATCGCGGCCAGTACGCGCATCTTCCTCACACCTCTTGCTTCTGCGTCTGCTTGCGCATGCCGGCCAGTCCCGCCTGCCTCGCCCGGTCGACGACACCCGCGATCTCCCTCGAAACCGCTTCAACGTCTTCCGGCGTCGAGGTATGCCCGAGCGAGAACCGCAGCGAGCCGCGCGCGGCCGCTGGATCGGCACCCATGGCCAGCAGTACGTGACTCGGCTGCGCGACACCCGCCGTGCACGCCGATCCAGTGGAACATTCGATGCCCTTGGCGTCCAAAAGCATCAACAGGCTGTCACCGGCACAACCGGGGAAGGTGAAGTGGGCGTGCGTCGGGAGGCGCTCGCCCTCGCCGCCGTTGAGGACCGCGTCCGGCACCTCGCGCCGGACGGCCTCGATCAGCTCGTCCCGCAGCTCGCCGACGCGCTTGGCGTACTCCTCACGACCTTCGACACTGGCCTTGACCGCGGTCGCGAACGCGATCACCGCGGGGACGTCGAGGGTGCCCGAACGCACACTGCGTTCCTGGCCACCGCCGTGCAGAACGGGGACGCACGCGGTGTCGCGCCCGAGCAGCAGCGCGCCGACGCCGTATGGGCCGCCGAGCTTGTGCGCCGTCAATGTCAACGCGGCGGCGCCGCTCTCGGCGAAGTCGACTCCTACCGCGCCGACGGCCTGGACGGCGTCGGTGTGCAGCGGGATCCCGTGCTCGGCGCAGACGGCGGCGAGTTCGGCGATCGAGTTGACCGTGCCGACCTCGTTGTTCGCCCACATCACGGTGGCCAGCGCGACCGTCTCGGGGCTGTCGCCGATGGCGGTGCGCAGCGATTCCGGCGACACCCGGCCCATCTGGTCGGCCTCGACCCAGACCACCTCGGCGCCCGCGTGCTGCTCCAGCCACTCGACGGAATCGAGGACGGCGTGATGCTCGACGGCACTGCACAGCACCCGCTGGCGCTTCGGGTCTTCGCCGTGACGGGCCCAGAAGATGCCCTTGACCGCGAGGTTGTCGCTTTCCGTGCCGCCGCCGGTGAAGATCACCTCGGAGGGCCGGGCACCCAGCGCCTCCGCGATCACCTCGCGGGCCTCTTCGACCCGGCGACGGGCCCGGCGTCCCGAGGAATGCAGCGCGGAGGCGTTGCCCACAGTGGACAGCGCCTCGGACATCGCCGCTACGGCTTCGGGCAACATCGGGGTGGTCGCCGCGTGGTCGAGATAGGTCATCGCACCCACCAGGGTAGACCGCTCCGGGCCGTGACCAAGCCCACCCTCATCCGGCGGTGGCCTGGGTCATCCCCTCCGGCCACCGGCCGGTCAGCCGCACGCCGAGCAGGGCGAGCCCGGTCAGCAGCACCGCGAGCACCAAGATCGCCACCGAAGGCTCCTTCGCCGAGGCGATCGACGCGAGCAGGACACCGCCCAAACCAATGGTCAGCGCCGAGCCGACCCAGTCCCCGAGCTGCAGCGCCGACGTGGTGAACCCGCGTTCGGCCTCGGGCGAGTAGCGCAGGAGCAACACCGAGATCGCGGGCATCGCGATCCCCATCCCGGCGCCGCCGACCGCCGACGCCACGAACGCCAGCCAGCCGGGGAACGAGGGCAGCGGAACGAAGGCGAAAATCGCCAGACCGGTCGCCACCAGCGCGAATCCGGTCCGCAGGGACGCTTCCCGGGACCAGTCGAGGAACCGGCCCTGCAGCATCGACCCCGCCGACCAGCCGAGCGCGGTCACCGTCAGCGGCAACCCGGCCAGCGCGGGGCTGTAGCCGTGGACTTCGCTCATCGTGAGCGGCAGATAGGCCTCCATCCCCGCGTAGGCGCCCGCGATCAGCCCGCGGGAGACGATCACTGTCGGCAACCCCGGCCGCGATGTCAGGGTGCCCACGGGGAGGAGTTTGCGGAGCGCGTACGCCAGCGCGAGCAGTCCGGCGACCCCGTAGGCCAGCGCAGGCAGCGAAGGATGCTGTGCCGCCCAGGTGAGCGCGGCGACACCGAGTGCGGCGACCACCGCGGGCACGACACCGGCGTGACTCGCGGACGTGCCGGGCACGTGCCGGGGCAGCTTGCGCGTGACCACGACCAGCAGCGCGAGCCCGACGCCGGTCAGCGGGATCAACCCGAGGAACACCCAGCGCCAGCCGACGCTCACCGTCACCACGCCCGCGATCGAAGGGCCGATCACCGCGGGCAGCACCCACGCGGCGGCGTTGGCGGCGTAGATCACCGGTCGTTCGCGGTCGCTGAAGGTGAGCGCGATCAGCAGGGACACCGAAACCAGCAGCAGCCCGGAGCCGAAACCCTGCAAGGCGCGGCCCAGCAGGAGCAACGGCATGTCGTGCGCGAGTCCGGCGACCAGCAGCCCGACGGCGAACAGGCCGGTACCGGCGAGCAGCGCGGGCGCCGGGCCCTTGCGGTCGCCGACGCGGCCGGAAAGGACGGTCGCGACCACGCTGGCGACCAGGAACGTGGTGAAGGGCCAGGCGTACAACGCGAGGCCGTCGAGGTCGGCGACCATCGTCGGCATCGCGGTGGCGACGCCCATGCTCTCGAACGCGATGAGCGTGACCATGAGCAGCAACCCGATCGTGGTCACCCGGTGCTCCGGTGTCCAGAGCACACCCTTCGGCTTCGCCGTGTCCCCAGTGATCGTCATGCCGTGAGCCTGCAACCTCCAGTTCGGTGGAGGTCAAGCGCTGACGGACTCCAGGCGCAGCTCCCGCGCCAGCATCGCGGCTTCGCCCCGCGACGTGACTTCGAGCTTCCCGAGGATCTTCCGCACGTGGAATTTCACCGTGTGCTCGGTCAGCCGCAGCTCTTCGGCGATCTGCCGGTTCCGCTTTCCGCGCGCGATCCCGGCGAGTACTTCGAGTTCACGCGGGTTCAGCCGGTCCAGCGGGCGCAGTTCCGGCATTTCCTGGACACCCAGCGGCAGGACGGCGGTGATCGTGGCGCCCCAGCCGGGTACGGCGTCGACCTCCCAGCGGCCGCCGAGCGGTGTGATCCGCTCGGTGAGGCCGGCGGCGGGCGCGGCGCGGGCGACGTCCTGACCGTCGTCGCGCACGGTGACCAGGAGCGCCTGTCCGTCGAGCTGCCAGGACGCCCGCACGCGGGTGCTGCCCCGCTCCAGCGCGGTGAGCACGAGGCCGCGGGTGACCGTGCGCGCGGTGTGCGCGATATCCTGCGGGAGCGGCCGTTCGTCACCGGGTCCGGCGAGGTCCACGGGCACGTCGCTGTGCCGTACCAAGGGATCCAGCTGAGCGGCGAGGGTGTCGAACGCCGCCGACGCCGGTTCCGCCGAAAGCTCCTGATCGCGGTCGGCGACCGCGCGCAGTTCGATCAGCGCGGCCGCGGCGAGGTCGGTCGCGGTCTGCCGGGCGGCGTCGTCGCCGAGCCGCCGGGACCGCAGCACCGAAAGCAGGGACGCGAGGGTGGTCGCGTGCGTCTGCCCGAGATCGGTGATCGCCCGCGCCCGCGCGGTCGCCGCCGCGATGTTGCTCTCCAGCACCGCGGGCTCGGGGTCGGTGGCGCGCTGTGCGGCGTTCACGCTGACGACGTCCCACAGTTTGGCGACGATTTCGAGCGCGCGATCCGCGGGCGCGTCCTCGGTGGGGACGAGCGCGATCATCGCGCCCTTGCCGATCACCGGGGCCGAGGTGAGGACGACGAGTTTCCGGCGCTCTCCACCGAGTGTCCCGTCGGCGATCACCGCCTGCCCGGGGACGCCGAGTGCGGCGAGCTTCCGCAGCTCCGCGCTCGTGACCGCGCCGGTGATCGACGGATCGCCGTGGACCTTGATCGGCAGGCGGGAGCAGTCACCGGTCTCCATGGCGGCGGCGCGGTGCGGCAGGACGGCAGCGGCCGTCGCGGAAAACCGCGGCAACAGCTCGGGGCGGGGCGCGGCGAGCATGTACTCGACCTGGCTCAGCACATACAGCGGATCCGCCCACTCGTCCATGACTCCACAGTAAGCGTGTTCTCCCGTGGGCACGCTGCTCGCCCGGCTAGCGAACACTGCTCGTCCGAGCGGTTCGGCCGGGGTGCGCCCGCCGGTTGACTGATCGTCAGCGAAGAAATCCGATGAGGAGTGAACATGCGAGCGATCACCATCACCCAGTACGGCGAACCGGACGTCCTGCACACGGCCGAGGTCCCGCTGCCGGAACCCGGCCCGGGACAGGTTCGGGTCGCGGTCAAGGCCGCCGGCGTCAACCCGCTCGACTGGAAGATCCGGTCGGGCGCCATGGCGGAGGTCCGCCCGGTCGAGTTCCCGCACCTCCTCGGCCTGGAACTGGCGGGCGTGGTGGACGCGGTGGGCGAAGGCGCCGGATTCGCCGTCGGCGATGAGGTCTTCGGCTGGTCCGACACCGGCGCGTACGCGGAGTACGCGTTGGCCACCAACGTCACCCGCAAACCCGCCGGACTTTCGTGGCCCGAAGCCGCCGCGCTGCCCGTCGCCGGTGAGACGGCGTTGCGAGTGCTGGGAGAACTCGAGGTCAAGCCGGGCGAGACGGTCGTGATCCACGGCGCGAGCGGCCAGGTCGGCCGGTTCGCGACACAGGCCGCCGTCGCGCTGGGAGCCACGGTCATCGGGCTCTCCGGGGCTTCTTCACTGGATGACGTCAAGGCGCTCGGCGCGGTACCGGTGCAGTACGGCGAAGGCTGGGTTTCGCGGGTCCGCTCGGCCGCGCCCGACGGCGTCGACGCGGTGTTCGACGCGGCGGGCTTCGGTGTCTTGGGTGACTCCGTCGAACTGCTCGGCTCACCCGACCGGCTGATCACCATCGCCGACCCGGCGGCGTACGCGCAGGGGCTGAAGTTCTCGGCAGGCGGTTCGGAATCCGCCGCGGTGCTCGAGGATCTCGTGTCGCGTGAGCTGAAAATCAAGCTGGGGTCGAGTTACGGGCTCGCGGAGGCCGCGGCGGCACACCGGGAGAGCGCGACGGGGCACGCGGGCGGGAAGATCACCCTGACCGTGAAGTGACCCGGCCTCGTGAGTGGTAATGACGGTTAGAACCATCATTACCACTCACGAGCCGGGCACCTGGGCGACCGGCCTTGGCACCGGAGCGGAGGCAGCACGGCGTCGCAGCTGCGCCGGGATCTGCACCCGCCCGAGCGCCGCCTGCACCGCGGATTCCGCCAGCAGGGCCAGTTCCCGCCGGTCCGCGGCGCGGCCCGGCGCGATCTCCGGGCACACGTGCACCTCCAGCACCAGACCGCGCAAGGCGGCGACGCGCCGCAGTGAGGCGATCAGCGACTCCGGTCCGATGAACGCCGGCTGCGTCGTCTCCCGTCCGTCGGCGAGCCGGAAGCGCAAAGCGAGCGGCCGCACCGGGACACCGCCGTCGATCGCCGCCTGGAAGGTCGCCGGGCGGAACCGGCCCGAGCCGAGACCGCACCAGGTGGTGCCCTCCGGCGTGACGCTGACGAGTGATCCGCCGCGCATCGCGTCGGCCAGTTCGTCCATCGTTCCGGGCAGGCTTCGCAGATTTTCGCGGTCGAGGAAGATACTGCCGCCGCGGCGCACCAGCAGGCCGAGCACCGGCCAGGCGCCGACCTCCTTTTTCGCCAGCGCCCGCATCGGCTGGATGGCGTTGACCGCGATGATGTCCAGCCACGAGATGTGGTTGTTCACCACGAGCGCGCCGCGGCCGGGCACGGCGCGGAAACGCTCGTCACCGAGCACACGCAGCTTCACCCCGAACGAGCGAAGAATACCCACGAAAAGCAGGCGCACCAACCGTTCCCGGGGCATACCGCGCAGCACGAGCACCAGCGGCGCCGACAGGAAAGCGCCGAAGATGACGCCGATCGCCGCGGTGAACCGCAGGACGCGGCGCGGGAACGCGACCGTCGGTGCCCCTTCGCTGAGGCATCCCTCGCCACACGGCGACTTCGGCATCCAGGCGTGAGTCATCCCTGCACTCCCAGAAAGAACTTGAGGTACCGCTCGTCGACGTTGTGCAGATCCAGCAGGACGAAGAAGTCCGCGACGCCGAAATCCGCGTCGAGCGCGGGCGGACCGTAGATTTTCGCGCCCAGTCGCGTGTACCCCTTGATGAGCGGCGGCAGGAGCGCCCGCGTCGGCCGCTCGACGTCCTCGAGACGCCAGGGATTCAGCGGCGTCACACGGAGCGACTCGTCCGCGTAGTGCTTGGCGCGCAAGACATCCCAGACACCCGCCGCGTAGCTTCCGCCGTCGGTCAGCGGCACGGACGCGCAGCCGGCGAGGTACCGGTGGCCCGCCAGCAGCATGTAGCGCCCGATCCCCGCCCAGACGAGGCTCACCACGGCACCGCTGCGATGGTCGGGGTGCACACACGAGCGGCCAGTCTCGACCAGCGAGGGACGCAGCGAATCGAGCGCGGTGAGATCGAATTCGCTGTCGGAGTACAGCTTTCCCGCCAGTGCGGCCCGGTCGGGCGGCAGCATCCGGTACGTGCCCACGATCTCGCCGGTGTTGTCGTCCCGAACCACGAGGTGATCGCAGAACTCGTCGAAGTAGTCGACGTCGAGGCCCGGGGTGGGCGAATTGAGCTTAGCTCCCATTTCCTCGGCGAACACCTGATGACGAAGGCGTTGCGCGGCAACGACTTCTTCGTTTCCGTTGGCGACGAGGAGTGAGTACCGCGGCGCGTCTGCCGGGTGTTCGACACCTGCCTGGTCAGTACTGACGAGGAGCTGTGACGTCGTCATGACCCAGGTCTACTCCTCGGGGGGTACCAACGACAATGCGCCCGATGGCCGCTTAGTGCACGTTCAGTTAATTGCGGGTTCTCAGGGTTCTCTCAGGCTGGAAGATCACTTTCGGGTCACAGAAATGGGGCCGCCCGGGAAAGAATCCCGGACGGCCCCGTTTCGAACGAAGGACTCAGCCCTTGCGCTTCTGGACCTCTTCGGTCAGCTGCGGCGCGACGTTGAACAGGTCGCCCACCACACCGAAGTCGGCGATCTCGAAGATCGGCGCCTCGGCGTCCTTGTTGACCGCGATGATGGTCTTCGAGGTCTGCATCCCCGCCCGGTGCTGGATCGCACCGGAGATGCCCAGCGCGATGTACAGCTGCGGCGAGACCGTCTTACCGGTCTGGCCGACCTGGAACTGCGCCGGGTAGTAGCCCGAGTCGACAGCGGCACGCGAAGCGCCGACAGCCGCGCCGAGCGAGTCGGCCAGCGACTCGACGACGTCGAACTTGTCGGCCGAGCCGACACCGCGGCCACCGGAGACGACGACCGAGGCCTCGGTCAGCTCCGGCCGGTCGCCGCCGACGATCGGCTCGACACCGGTGATCTTGGCGGACTTCGCCGGGTCGCCCGCGGGGACCTCGACGGTCTCCTCGGCGGCGGCACCGTCGGCCGGGGTCGCCTCGACCGCGCCGGGGCGGATCGAGATGACCGGGGCACCCTTGGTGGCCTTGGACTTCACGGAGAACGCGCCACCGAAGATGGACTGGTCCACGCTGCCGTCGCCGTTCACGCCGACGGCGTCGTACAGCAGACCGGAGCCGAGGCGGACCGCGACACGAGCGGACACCTCCTTGCCTTCGGCGCTGGCCGCGACGAGTACGGCGGCCGGGGATGTCCGCTCCGCGAGCGCGGTGAGGACGTCCACCTTCGGGGTGACCAGGAAGCCGGTGGCGTTGTCACCCTCGGCGACGTACACCTTGGCGGCACCGTGCGCGGCGAGGGCTTCCTTCGCCTTGGCGGCGGTGCCGGTCGGGCCGACGACGACCGCGGACGGCTCACCCAGCTCACGAGCGGCGGTCAGCAGCTCGAGCGTGACCTTCTTGACTTCACCGTCGACGTGGTCGACGAGGACGAGTACTTCAGCCATTTCCCTATTCCTCCTCGAAACCTGTCTCAGATGAGCTTCTGCGCGACCAGGTAGGCGGCCACCTTGCTGCCGCCGTCACCCTCGTCCTCGACGCGCTCACCGGCGGTGCGCGGCGGCTTCGGGGAGGCTTCGAGCACGGCCGACCAGGCGTTGCCGAGGCCGACCTCGCCCGCGTCCAGGCCGAGGTCCGCGACGGTCAGCGTCTCGACCGGCTTCTTCTTCGCGGCCATGATCCCCTTGAAGGAGGGGTAGCGCGGCTCGTTGATCTTCTCGCCGACGCTCACGATCGCGGGCAGGCTCGCCTCGAGGTGCGTGACACCGTCCTCGGTGTAGCGGTCGGCCTTGATCGAGGTGCCGTCGACGGTCAGCTCGTTCACGTGGGTGAGCTGCGGCAGGCCGAGCAGCTCGGCGATGATCGCGGGCACGGCGCCACCGCGGCCGTCGGAGGCCTCGTTGCCGGTGATGACCAGGTCGTAGCCTTCGACCTTGCCGATCGCGGCGGCCAGCACCTTGGCGGTGGCGATCGCGTCGGAACCGTGGAGAGCCTCGTCCGAGACGTGGATGGCCTTGTCGGCACCCATGGACAGCGCCTTGCGGATCGCGTCGGTCGCACGGTCGGGGCCCACCGAGACGACGGTGACCTCGCCTTCGCCGGCTTCCTTGATCTTCAGGGCTTCTTCGACGGCCTTCTCGTTGATCTCGTCGAGCACGGCGTCGGCGGATTCGCGGTCAAGAGTGTTGTCGGCACCGGAGAGCTTCCGCTCCGAGTAGGTGTCCGGTACCTGCTTGACCAGGACAACGATGTTCGTCATGGGTCTACTTCGACCTCCCGTTGGTGGCCGGCGACGGCCACGGGGCAACAGCTCTACTGGCCGGTAGATTAGGGCCATTTCCGCGCCGCGGCCCGCCGAGGTGACCTCATTCACCTGGATGCACGTTTTACTGGGACCATCGTCCAGGTTTTTCACCCGGAAGTGAGTGTAACCGCGAGACTAACCCGAACGGACGTACTCGGGAGTACTCCCGGTAGAGCGACGGGTTAATCTGCCGCACCATGCGTTCCTTTCCCGGCCCTGTCGCCGTGATCACGGACTCGACCGCCTGCCTTCCCACCTCGGTCGCCGAACGCTGGGGAATCCGGGTCGTTCAGGTCCAATTGCAGGTCGGAGCCCAGTTCGAAGAAGAGAACCGCTGCGACCGCGAGGAGATCATCCGCGAACTGCGCGCCGGTACGCCGGTGCGGACGGCGCCTCCCGAGGTCGCCGCGTTCTTTTGGGCGTTCCAGGACGCCGCGAGCAAAGGCGCCTCGGCGATCGTCAGCGTCCACATCTCGGGGCGGATGTCGGAGACGGTGAACGCCGCCCGCGAGGCCGCCGAGCAGGTGAGCGTCCCGGTCCACGTCCTCGACAGCGGGACCACCGGGATGAGCCTCGGTTTCGCGGCGACCTCGGCCGCCAAGGTCGCCGCCGCGGGCGGGCAGGCCACGCGGGTCATCGACGCGGCCGAACGCCGGTTCCGCGGCAGCCGGGAGATCCTCTACGTCGACACGCTGGAGTTCCTGCGCCGCGGTGGCCGGATCGGCGCGGCGCAGGCGTTCCTCGGCTCCGCGTTCTCGATCAAACCCCTGCTGACATTGAAGAACGGTGAGGTCGCGCCGCTGACGCGGGTGCCGGGCCAGCGGCGGGCGCTCAACAAACTCGTCGACCTCGCGGTGGAATGCGCGGGCGATCAGGAGGTCGAACTCGCGATCACCCGGTTCGGCCCGGACGAACGCGACCTCGAGATCGGCGGACGGCTGCGCGCGCGGGTGCCGCATATCGTCGACAGCACTCTGGTCGACGCCAGCATGATCCTCGGCGCCCACCTCGGCCCCGGCGCCATCGGCATCACGGTGTCGCCGGTGTGACCCGTTTGCCCGGAATCAGCGCCACCACCAGCGGAAGCACCGCGCCCAGCGCGGTCGTCACGAGGATGCCCACCTGGTCCACCGGCTCGAAATGCGAGACGTGGCCCAGGTGGTAAAGGAAATGCGGCAGTCCGAAACAGAAGGTGGCGAGCGCCGCGAGCCTGGCCACCGCGGTCGTCCCGATCACGGCGGCGCCGAACAGGATGGCGGCGAGGGCCAGGTTGAGTCCGCCGAAGTCGCGGAGCAGGTGCTCGTTGAAGGGGCCGTCCATCGCCACCCAGCCGGTGCGGAATCCGGGGAAGTCCTGGTAGAAGCCGCTGGGGCTGAACAGCGACCAGAGTCCGACCGGCAGTTCGATCAGGCCGAAGACGACGAGCAGTACGCGCGTGATTGTCCTTTGCATACCCCCTGGACTTGGTAGCGCCGCGAAACGTGACAAGCCGCGCGGCGCGCGAGCTTCGAACACCTGGTCTGCGATTATGTTGGTCATGACCAAGGATCTCGCCGACCTGCTGGGCAGCCAGGAGACGGTCAACCTGGAGTTCAAGCAGTCCGGCAAGGATCGAGACGTGCTTCGGAAGGCGATCTGTGCGCTGGCCAACGACCTCGCGCGGAAGGGCGTCGGGCACTTGCTCATCGGTGTCGACAAGCACGGCGAACCTGTCGACGGTGTCGACACGAGCGATGAGGAACTCCTCCGCTACACGGACCTTCGTGAGGACGGCCAGATCCTCGATCGCCCATCGATGACGGTTGAAGCCGCCGAGTATCGCGGCAAGCCGATCGTGCATATCGAGGTGCGGGCATCCTCGACGCCTCCGGTCAGGTACAAGGGGATCACCTGGGTCCGTCCGGGGCCTACCACGAGGAAAGCGACGCGAGACGACGAACGGGTCCTCAGCGAGCGCCGTCGTGCGACGGATCTTCCCTACGACAGCCGACCGGTCGGCATCGCCAAGCTCGACGACCTCGATCTCTCCCTTTTTCGGTCCGACTACCTTCCCTCGATCGTCGCGCCGGAAGTGATCGACGAAAACGGCAGGACGCCGGAACAGCAGCTGGCGTCGTTGCGGCTCGCGGACATGCAAGGCACGCCGACAGTGCTGGGACTGCTGGTGCTGGGATTGGATCCCAGCGGCTTCATACCCGGCGCATACTTGCAATTCGTGCGCTATCGAGGGACCGATCTGGACGCGGCCATCGCCGACGATCAAGAGATGCGGTCCAATCTGATCGGCAGCGCCACGCGACTCGGGGCGGTGCTCCGCGGCCACTTGCACACACGGTTGTCGGAAGGGCCGGGGTTCCGCGAAGAGCAAAAGCCGGACTATCCCTTCGATGCGCTGCGAGAGGTATGCATGAACGCGGTCATGCACCGCAACTACGAGAGCTCCAATGCTCCGGTTCGGGTGGCCTGGTTCGACGATCGCATCGAGGTGACCAACCCCGGCGGGCCCTACGGACAAGTTCGGGCGGACAACTTCGACCGGGTCAACGACTACCGGAACCCGTCCTTGGCGGCGGCCATGAAATCGCTCGGCTATGTGAACCGATTCGGCCGCGGCATCGGCCGCATTCGTGCCTCCCTCGCGCGGAACGGGAATCCGGCGCCTGAGTTCGCGGTGGACTCGTCATCCTGGTCGGTAACCCTGCGGAGGGCTTCATGACTTCGGTGGCGATGTTCAACAACAAAGGCGGTGTCGGGAAGACCACGCTGACCTATCACCTGGCTCACATGCTTCAGCGGCTCGGTTTCAGGGTGCTGGCCGTGGATCTCGACCCCCAGTCGAACCTGACGGCCGAATTCCTCGAAGAGGACGATCTGGCGATGCTTTGGGACGAACCGCAAACCCCGGCCTGGCCGGAGGCCGACATCACCATGCCCAAGCTGTTCGGTCCGGTGGACGCCGATTCCGGCACGATCGCGACCGCCCTCGCCCCCATCCGCGAGGGGGTGGGCGACATCGCACCACAACGCCCCATTCGGATCAGGGACAATCTTTGGTTGTTGCCTGGGGATTTGGAGCTGAGCGGGTTCGAAGACAAGCTCTCGGAAAGCTGGTTCAGGTGCTTCGAAGGTGATAAAGCGGCTCTGCGTGTCACGACGGCGTTCTACCGGCTGATAGAAAGAGCACAGGCGGATGTGCAGGCCGAGATCGTCCTCATAGACGTCGGCCCCAATCTAGGGGCTATCAACCGTGCGGCACTGCTCTCCGCGGACACGGTGCTCACGCCGCTCTCGGCCGATCTTTTCTCCCTACGAGGACTGCACAACCTCGGCCCCACGCTGCGCGGTTGGCGCCGAAGCTGGCAGCGGAACATCAGGCCGCAGTTACCGTCGGATATTTCCGCGCCCAGTGGTGACATGACGCCGTTGGGTTACGTGATCATGCAGCCGGTAATGCGATTGGACCGCCCGGTCAAGGCATATCGAAGGTGGCTCGACCGCATCCCGGACGTGTACGACTCGGCGGTTCTCGGCAAGGACTCGGCGACCGACGAGAACTACGAGATAGCGACCCTGAGGAACTATCAAAGTCTGATGCCCTTGGCGCACGATGCCCGGAAGCCGATGTTCGACCTGCGTTCGGCGGACGGCGCGCTCGGCAGTACGCAAACTCTCGTCCAGAGATGCCGTCAGGAGTTCGAGCAACTGGCGCGCACCCTCGTCGACAGGCTGGACGGCGTCTCGGGGACGAGCCTGAGAGTGGACGGACCTTGAAGTGACCCTCCCCCCTTTACTCGTTCGGGTCGTTCGTGCCGAAGTGACTCACCGGTAGGGTCGCGGCGTGACCACCCCAGCCACCAGGGCCGAAGCGCTGCACCTCACGGGTGAACGCACCGTGCCCGGCATCGCCGCGGAGAATTACTGGTACCGCCGTCACGAGGCCGCGTATCACCAGCTCCTGCCGCTGTGCGCGGGCAAGAGCGTCCTGGAGGCCGGCTGCGGCGAGGGCTACGGCGCCGGGCTCATCGCCACCGTCGCCGAGCGGGTGCTCGCGCTCGACTACGACATCGCCACTACCGAGCACGTCGCCCGGCGCTACTCCGGCATCGGAGTGGCCAGGGCCAATCTGGTGTTCCTGCCGCTGCGGGACGCCTCGGTCGACGTCGTCGCCAACTTCCAGGTGATCGAGCACCTCTGGGATCAGGGTGCGTTCCTCGCCGAATGCCGCCGCGTGCTCTCCCCCGGCGGACGGCTGATCGTCACCACGCCCAACCGGCTGACCTTCACCCCGGACAGCGACACCCCGCTCAACCCATTCCACACCAGGGAACTCGCACCGTCCGAATTGGACGAACTGCTCCGTGAGGCCGGTTTCGAGGTCGAGACGCTGCACGGTCTCCACCACGGCGAAGGCGTGCGGAAACTCGACGACAAGTACGGCGGCTCGATCATCGACGCCCAGCTCGACGTCGTCATGGGCCAGCTGCCCGGGCAAGCGACCTGGCCACCCGAACTGCTCGCCGACGTCGAAGGCATCCAGGCGGCGGATTTCGCCATCCACGGCGAAGACCTCGACGCCAGCCTCGACCTCGTCGCCGTGGCGGTGCGCGCATGAGCGAGTACGAGGGCACGTTCTGCCTCGTCGTGCACAGCCATCTGCCGTGGCTGCCGCACCACGGGTCCTGGCCGGTCGGCGAAGAATGGCTCTATCAGGCCTGGGCCCACTCCTATCTGCCGATGGTCGATCTCCTGCGCCGCTTCGCCGACGAGGGCCGCGAAGACGTCCTCACCCTCGGCATGACGCCGATCCTCGCCGCGCAGCTCGACGACCCCTACTGCATCGACGCCTTCCACGACTGGCTCGGGCATTGGCAGCTGCGCGCCTGGCACGCGTCCACGCTCTGGCGTGGCGACCCACTGCTGCGCGAGCTGGCAGCGAGCGAGTACCGGACCGCTACCAAAGCCGCGGAAGAACTCGAAACCCGCTGGCGCCATGGTTTCTCCCCGATTCTCCGGTCCTTAGTGGACTCGGGAACGATCGAACTGCTCGGCGGACCGCTGGCGCATCCGTTCCAGCCGCTGCTCGATCCGACGGTCCGCGACTTCATGCTGCGTGGCGGCCTGGCCGACACCGCACTGCGGATCGGACAGCGTCCCGAAGGCATTTGGGCACCTGAATGCGGTTACGCGCCCGGTATGGAAACCGGGTACGCCGCGGCCGGTGTGCAGCGCTTCATGGTCGACGGGCCGTCCCTGCACGGTGACACCTCGGCGGCGCGGACCGTCGGTGACTCCGACGTCGTCTGCTTCGGCCGCGATCTCGAAGTCACCTATCGTGTTTGGTCGCCGAAAGCCGGCTACCCCGGCCACGCCGCCTACCGCGACTTCCACACCTGGGCGCACGAGGTCGGCCTCAAACCGTCCCGGGTGACCGGCAAGACCGTCGAACCGCCGGACAAGGCCCCGTACGACCCGGTGATGGCGGCGGGCACGCTCGGCGGCCACGTGCGGGACTTCGTCGACACCGTCGTCGCCCGGTTGCGCGCACTGAAGGCCGAACATGGCCGCGAGTCGCTCGTCGTCGCCGCCTACGACACGGAATTGTTCGGGCACTGGTGGCACGAGGGACCAGCTTGGCTCGAAGGCGTCCTGCGCGCGCTGCCCGAGGCCGGTGTCCGCGTCACGACACTCAAGGGCGCGCTCGAAGCCGGCCATCTCGGCGGGAAGGTCGACCTGCCGGCGTCGTCGTGGGGTTCGGGCAAGGACTGGCGGGTCTGGGACGGCGAGCAGGTCGCGGACATGGTGCGGGACAACACCGCACTGCAGCACCGGATGCTCGACCTGGTCACGGGGATGGACACCACGACCCGCGACGCCGTCCGCGATCAGGCCGTCGCCGAGGCGATGCTGGCGCTTTCGAGCGACTGGGCGTTCATGGTCACCAAGGATTCCGCCGCCGACTACGCGCGACGGCGGGCGAAGGTGCACACCGATCGGTTCGACACGCTCGCCCGACTGGTCCACGAGGGCTCACCCGAGCGAGCCAGGCAGGCCGCGGCGGCGTACCGGCGTGACGACGGGCCATTCGGCCACATCGACGCGCGCGACCTGCTGAGGAAATGACGAAAGGGGAACCATGGGCATCCACGACATTCCACTGAAGACACTCGCGGGCGAGGACACCACGCTCGGCGCGCTCGGCGGCAAGACCCTCCTGGTGGTGAACGTCGCGTCGAAGTGTGGCCTGACGCCGCAGTACACCGGTCTCGAAAAGCTGCAGGAACGCTACGCGGACAAGGGTTTCTCCGTCGTCGGCTTCCCGTGCAACCAGTTCGCCGGTCAGGAGCCGGGTACCGCCGAGGAGATCCAGACCTTCTGCTCGACGACATACGGGGTTTCGTTCCCGCTGTTCGAAAAGCTGGACGTGAACGGCGAAGATCGTCACCCGCTCTACGCCGTACTGACCAAGGCGGCCGACGCGGAAGGCGCCGCGGGCGACGTGCAGTGGAACTTCGAGAAATTCCTCGTCGCCCCCTCCGGTGAAGTGGTGGGCCGATTCCGCCCGCGCACCGAACCCGAAGGCGGCGAGATCACCAAGGCGATCGAGGCGACAGTCGGCGACTGAGCGTCAGCTCCCCGCCTCGATGCTGGCGCTCAAGAGGACCTCGCGCGCCACCTGTGACCTTGAGCACAGGGGGGCGGTGCAGATGATCCCTTCCGGGGTGTTCCGCTGCTCAGCCGGCGTTCGCGGACTGTGGGGGTGATCGCCCCGTCCCGGTACCGACCGACTCACGAGTAACCTCCACCCATGCGCGTGCTGATGTTGTCGTGGGAGTACCCACCCGTGGTCGTCGGCGGACTCGCACGGCACGTCCACGCCCTGGCCCGGCACCTCTCCCGACAAGGCCACGACGTGGTCGTCCTGTGCCGTCACACGGCGGGCACCGACGCCGAGACCCATCCGCGGACCGATCGCGTCGTCGAGGGCGTCCGGATCATCCGGGTGGCCGAAGATCCGCTGCACGTCACCTTCGAACGCGACCTCGTCGCGTGGACGCTGGCCATGGGGCACGCGATGATCCGGGCCGCGAACGACCTGCTGCGCGGCTGGCAGCCGGACGTCGTGCACGCGCACGACTGGCTGGTCACCCACCCCGCGATCGCGATCGCCGAGGCCGCGCGGGTCCCGCTGGTCGGCACGATCCACGCCACCGAGGCCGGACGGCACTCCGGCTGGCTCTCGCATCCGCTGAACCAGCAGGTTCACTCGGTCGAATGGTGGCTCGCGAACCGCTCGGACGCGCTGATCACCTGTTCGCAGGCCATGCGCCGTGAGGTGGCACATCTGTTCGAGGTCGACGGCGACGCCGTCACCGTGATCCACAACGGCATCGAGGAACGCAGCTGGCAGGTGCCCGCGGAAGAGGTCGCGCACGCACGTGAGGTCTACAGCCCGTCCGGGGCGCCTCTGCTGCTCTACTTCGGACGGCTGGAATGGGAGAAGGGCGTGCAGGATCTGCTCGCCGCCCTCCCCCGGATCCGTCGCGCCAAGCCGGGTACGCGGCTGGTCGTCGCCGGCAAGGGCAGGCATCTGGATGAACTCGTCGACCAGGCGCGGAAGCTGCGCGTCCGCCGCGCGGTGGACTTCGTCGGGCACCTGTCCGACCGCGAACTGCGTGCCGTACTGGCCGCTGCCGACGCCGTCGTGCTGCCCAGCCGGTACGAACCGTTCGGGATCGTCGCGCTGGAAGCCGCCGCCGCGAAGGCACCGCTCGTGGCGTCCACCGCGGGCGGGCTCGGCGAGGTCGTCGTCGACGGCGAGACCGGGCTGGCGTTCAGCCCCGGCGACGTCGACGCCCTCGGGGACGCGGTCGAGGCGGTGTTGGACGACGAGGTCGCCGCGGCGCGGCGGGCGCTGACCGCGCAGTCGCGGCTGGCCGCCGACTTCGACTGGGGCCGGATCGCGGAGGCGACCGCCGCCGTCTACCGGCGGGCTCGCGTCGGGGAACCGGTGGAGCTGGGCCGCCCGAAGATCGCGACGGGCAACGCCTTCGAGCCGTGAGGGTGACGAGGGGGCCGGGCGTCGGGGGACCCGGCTCCCCCGCCACGAGCGTCGCGGGTCGCGAGGGGCACGACCCCCGTGTCTGCTCTAGGTGGCGAAGATCAGAAGTGGCAGGGCCGGACACAGTCCGGTCGCACCGAGACCCCGGCCGAAGCGGACACCGTGGGGGCGGCGAGAGCGACGGCGAGGACGGCGAAGGTCGCGGCCAAGACGGTTCTCAACTGCTTCTTCATGGTGGCTCCTCGGGGATTCGGGCGGAAACCCACCCGGGGCAGAGCATCCGCGCGCCGTGCCAGGGAAACAACGGGGGTATCACTACGTACCCCTACCTATTCGCGGTCCGTGACCGGTTCGTCCCGATTCCGGTGCCGGGGCTGCTCTCGTCCCGCACGTCATAAGGGGTCCCCATGGGACGAAAAGTGTCCTATGGGGACCCCTCATGACACGCGCGCGCCCGACAGGCGCCACCGGAGGAGCGCGCGCGTGAAGCGGGTCCGGCGGCGGGGAGCCTCCACCGCCGGACCCGATGGGCCACACCGTCCCAAACCGGTGTGGAACCCGGCCGCCCCGCGTCAGGTAGGGGCGGCCGGAGCCTTTCGTCAGTGCGTGGTCAGGTACCGCGCGTACGCACCGGTGGTGAGGAAGCTCGGCAGCTTCTCGCCCAGCGCGGTCTCGGTGAAGATCTCGTAGGCGTCGCCGAGACGGTTGCCCTCGCCCAGTTCGGCGCGAATCGACGCCAGCTCTTCGTCCAAATAGGACACAGCGAGTTCGTGGGTGAGCGCGGTGCCGTCTTCGAGCTTCGTGCCGTTGCGGATCCACTGCCAGATCTGGCAGCGGGCGATCTCGGCGGTGGCGGCGTCCTCCATCAGGTTGTGGATCGCCGCCGCGCCGGTGCCGCGCAGCCAGGCGTCGATGTAGCGCAGCGCGACGTTGATGTTGGCGCGGACACCGGCTTCGGTGACCTCACCGCCAGCGCTGGCGACGTCGAGCAGGTCCTCGGCGGTGACGTCGACGTCCTCACGGAGCTTGCCGAGCTGGTTGGGCCAGCCGCCGAGCACGCCGTCGAACACCTCGCGGCAGACCGGGACCAGACCGGGGTGGGCGACCCAGGAACCGTCGAAGCCGTCGTTCGCCTCGCGTTCCTTGTCCTGGCGGACCTTCTCCAGCGCGGTCGCGTTGATCTCCGGGTCCTTGCTGGGGATGAACGCGGCCATGCCGCCGATCGCGTGCGCCCCGCGTTTGTGGCAGGTGCGCACCAGCAGTTCGGTGTAGGCCCGCATGAACGGGACGGTCATCGTCACCTGCGCGCGGTCGGGGAGCACGAAGTCCGCGCCGTGCGAGGAGAAGTTCTTGATGACGCTGAAGATGTAGTCCCAGCGGCCGGCATTGAGCCCGGAGACGTGCTCGCGCAGTTCGTAGAGGATCTCCTCCATCTCGAACGCGGCGGTGATCGTCTCGATCAGCACGGTGGCCCGGACGGTGCCGCGCGGGATACCGAGTTCCCGCTGCGCCAGCAGGAAGACGTCGTTCCACAGCCGCGCTTCGAGGTGGTTTTCGAGCTTCGGCAGGTAGAAGTACGGGCCGCTGCCGCGGGCCAGCAGCTGGCGCGCGTTGTGGAAGAAGTACAGGCCGAAGTCGACCAGGCTCGCCGAAACCGGCCGGCCGTCGATGCGGATGTGCTTCTCCACCAGGTGCCAGCCGCGGGGGCGGGCGACGATCGTCGCGGGCTCGTCGCCGATCGCGTAGCGCTTGCCCGCCTCGGTGGTGAAGTCGATGTCGCGGCGGATCGCGTCGAACAGGTTGAGCTGGCCGTCGATCACGTTGTGCCAGGTCGGCGAGGTCGCGTCCTCGAAGTCGGCGAGCCAGACCTTCGCGCCGGAGTTGAGCGCGTTGACCGTCATCTTGCGGTCGGTCGGGCCGGTGATCTCGACGCGGCGGTCTTCGAGACCGGGCGCGGCCGGGGCGACCGACCAGCTGTCGTCCTCGCGGATCGAGCGCGTCTCGGGCAGGAAGCCCAGCGGCTTCTCACCGGACTGCAGCTCCTCGCGGCGGGTGCGGCGGGCGTCGAGCAGCTCGCGGCGGCGGCCGGCGAACGCGTTGTCGAGTTTGGCCACGAAGTCCAGTGCGGCCGGGGTGAGGATCTCGTCGAACCGGTCACCGGTGGGTCCGCAGACGTCGATCCGGTAGTTCAGCTTCTCAACCATGGTGTGCCTCCGCTGGGCTTCGCGAGAGTTGGGGAGGAAGGAAGGGCGGTGGCGGTCTCCCTTGGGGGGTTCGAGAGACCGCCACCTGGCACCTACTTGCGGGGGATCAGAACTGCTCGGCCTCGGTGGAGCCGGCGAGCGCGGTCGTCGAGCTGGCCGGGTTCAGCGCGGTCGCGACGTTGTCGAACCAGCCGGTGCCGACCTCGCGCTGGTGCTTCGTGGCGGTGTAACCGCGGTCCTCCGAAGCGAACTCGCGCTCCTGCAGGTCGACGTAGGCGGTCATGCCCTCGCGGGCGTAACCGTGCGCCAGGTCGAACATCGAGTAGTTCAGCGCGTGGAAGCCGGCCAGGGTGATGAACTGGAACTTGTAGCCCATGTGGCCGAGCTCGCGCTGGAACTTCGCGATCGTCGCGTCATCCAGGTGCTTCTTCCAGTTGAACGACGGCGAGCAGTTGTAGGCCAGCATCTGGTCCGGGTACTTCGCCTTGATGGCCTCGGCGAACTGGCGGGCGACCTCGAGGTCCGGCTTGGAGGTCTCCATCCACAGCAGGTCGGCGTACTGCGCGTAGGCGAGGCCGCGGTCGATGCAGGGGTCGATGCCGTTGGTGACGGTGTAGAAACCCTCCGCGGTGCGCTCACCGGTGGTGTACTTCTGGTCGCGCTCGTCGACGTCGCTGGTCAGCAGGGTCGCGGCCTGGGCGTCGGTGCGGGCGACGATCAGCGAGGGCACGTTCAGCACGTCCGCGGCGAGGCGGGCGGCGTTCAGCGTGCGCTCGTGCTGCTTGGTCGGGATGAGCACCTTGCCGCCGAGGTGGCCGCACTTCTTCTCGGACGCGAGCTGGTCCTCCCAGTGCACACCCGCGGCACCGGCGGCGATCATGCCCTTCATCAGCTCGAACGCGTTGAGCGGGCCACCGAAGCCCGCCTCGGCGTCGGCGACGATCGGGGCGTACCAGTCGATGTCGGTGTTGCCCTCGGCCCAGTTGATCTGGTCGGCGCGGCCCAGCGCGTTGTTGATGCGGCGGACGACGGCGGGCACCGAGTTGGCCGGGTAGAGGCTCTGGTCCGGGTAGGTCTGGCCGGACAGGTTGGCGTCGGCGGCGACCTGCCAGCCGGACAGGTAGATGGCCTTGAGGCCGGCGCGGACCTGCTGCACGGCCTGGTTACCGGTCAGGGCGCCCAGCGCGTGGATGTAGTCCTCGTTGTGCAGGAGGTCCCACAGCTTCTCGGCGCCGCGACGGGCCAGCGTGTGCTCTTCGACCACGCTGCCGCGCAGCTTGACCACGTCAGCCGCGGAGTACGACCGCTGCACGCCCGCCCAGCGGGGGTCGGTCTCCCACTGCTTGGTCAGTTCGGCGGCCGCCTGCTCCAGCTGCTGCGCGTGCTCAGTCATCGGATTCTCCCGGTGTTGCGAAGTTTGCGAGTGATCGCCTTGCCTGACCAGACCAGACCCTGACACGACAGGGGAAATCGGATCCAGGCCTCCAATTTGCCAATTTCTGCGAATCTTCCGTAGCATTCTGCAAAGGTTGCGAATTACAGGTTCGCAAGCTGGACGAAAAACCACGGGCTTAACCGTTCACTGAATCGTTCAGGCCCGGAAACCTTGCGGACAGAGAGGCCTGCGTGGACAAAACCTTCGCCGGAGCGAAGCTTCGGCATCTGCGCGAAAGCCGGTCGATGAGCCAGGCGGATCTGGCACGTGTGCTGGAGATCTCACCCAGTTACCTCAACCAGATCGAGCACAACTCACGTCCGTTGACCGTCCCTGTGCTCCTTCGCATCACCCAAGCGTTCGGAGTGGACACCGAGTTCTTCGCCAACAACGACACCGCGCGGCTGGTCGCGGACGTGAAGGAAGCGCTGATCGACGAGGTCCTCGGCGTCGACGTCACCACCAGTGAACTGAACGACCTCGCCACGAACCTGCCGACGATCGCCCAGGCCCTGGTCAAACTGCACCGCAGCTATCGCAACGCCATCGAGAACACCGCCGCGCTGACCACCGAAAACGGCCTTGGCATGCACGGCAGCGCCGCCACCGCGCTGCCGCACGAAGAGGTCCGTGACTTCTTCTACGAACGGGAGAACTACGTCGCCGAACTGGACGAACGCGCCGAACGGATGGCGCACGACATCCCGCTGCAACGCGGTCAGGTGCTCGCGGCGCTGAAGGAAACGCTGACCCAGCGCTACGGCGTCGACGTCACGAACGAGGGCATCGACGAGTCCAACGGCGAGCAGCACCGGTACGAGCCGGGACCGCGGGTGCTGCGGCTGGCACCGAGCCTGCGCGTCGGGCAGCAGGCGTTCCGGATGGCCTCGCAGATCGCGCTGCTCGAGTACGACGACCTGATCACCGAACTCGCCGACTCGTGGGCGTTTTCCGGTCCGGCGGCGCGTTCGCTGGCGAGAGTAGGGCTGGCGAACTACTTCGCGGGCGCGCTGATCCTCCCGTATGGACCGTTCCTGTCGACGGCGGAGCGTTTCCGCTACGACATCGAGCGGCTGTGCGATCACTTCGGCGTCGGCTTCGAGACCGTCTGCCACCGGCTTTCGACCTTGCAACGGCCGAAGAACCGCGGCGTGCCGTTCTCGTTCGTGCGCGTCGACCGGGCGGGGAACATGTCGAAACGCCAGTCCGCGGCCGGTTTCCACTTCTCCCGCGTGGGCGGCGCCTGTCCACTGTGGAACATCTACGAGGCGTTCACCCAACCCGGCAAGATCCTCACCCAGATCGCGACCCTGCCGGACGGCAAGAGCTACTTCTGGATCGCGCGGACGGTATCCCGCAACATCGGCGGATACGGCAGTCCGGGGAAGACGTTCACCGTCGGGCTCGGCTGCGAATTACGGCACGCGAAACGGCTCATCTATTCGACCGGTCTCGACCTCGACGACCGGGCCGCGGCCACCCCGATCGGCATGGGTTGCAAAGTCTGCGAACGCCCGGCCTGCACCCAGCGCGCGTTCCCCACGATCGGCAAGCAGCTGACGGTGGACGAGAACACCAGCACGTTCGTCCCGTACCCGGCGGTGCCCAAAGCGCCTTGAGCCGTCTCGATCTCCCTGGCAGGGTTGCCGACGACGGCCGCCGCCTGTGACAACGGCCACCGCACTGGGGAGAACCGAATGATCTTGGTGACCGGAGCCGGCGGGAACGTCGGCTCGGAACTGACCGGAATACTGTCCCGCGGCGGACATCCCGTCCGGGCGTTGGTCCGCATGCCGCGGCCGCTGCCCGACGGCGTCGAAGGCGTGCCGGGCGATCTCAACGATCCGGCGAGCCTGAAACCCGCGCTGGAAGGTGTGCGCGCGGTTTTCCTTCTCGGCGGCTACGACGACATGCCGGGCGCGCTCGCGGCGATGCGGGACGCGGGCGTCGAGCAGGTCACGCTGCTCTCGTCGCGGTCGGTCGTCGGCGGGCACGAGGACAACGCCGTCGCCGGGATGCACCTGGCGGCCGAGGCGTCGGTGCGCGCGTCGGAGCTGGCCTGGACGTTCCTGCGGGCGAGCGGGTTCATGTCGAACACGCTGCGGTGGATCCCGCAGCTGAAGGAGGGCGACGTCGTCCGCGAGCCGTTCGCGAACGTGCCGGTGGCGACGATCGATCCCTACGACATCGCGGCCGTCGCAGCGGAGTCCCTGACCACACCGGGGCACGAAGGGCGGGCCTACGCGATCACCGGACCGGAGGCGCTCCGGCCCGCCGACCGGCTGCGGATCCTGGGCGAACTGCTGGGGCGAGACCTGCGGCTGTCGCCGCTTTCGGACGCCGAGGCCCGCGTGACGATGAGCGCCGAGATGCCGGAGAAGTACGTCGACGCGTTCTTCCGCTTCTTCGCCGACGGCGAGTTCGACGACTCCGAAGTGACCTCCGCCGTGCGGGACCTCACCGGACGCGACGCGCGGCCGTTCGCCGACTGGGCGCGAGCCCACCTGGCCGCCTTCCGCTGACTCCGCGTTTCGTCCTCTGAATGCGGTAGTTGCACACGCAAGTATCGCATTTAGAGGACGAAACGCGGAAGGGACGAAGGCGTCACACCAGGAAGTGGAACAGCGGGCTGCCCGGCTCCACGCGCTCCACCTGCAGCGGGCTCGTCTCCAGCCGGTGCAGCAGCCCTTCCAGGTCACCGGGCCGCGCGAGTTCGATGCCGATCAGCGCGGGCCCGGTCTCGCGGCTGTTGCGTTTCACGTACTCGAACCGCGTGATGTCGTCGTCCGGGCCGAGGACCTCGTCGAGGAACCGCCGCAGCGCACCGGGCTCCTGCGGGAAACCCACCAGGAAGTAGTGCTTCAGTCCTTCGTGGATCAGCGACCGTTCCAGCACTTCGCCGTAGCGGCTGACGTCATTGTTCCCGCCGGAGACGACGCACACCACGATCTGCCCGGGATCGATCTTCACCGTCGTGCCCAGCGCCGCGGTCGCGAGGGCGCCCGCGGGTTCGGCGATCACGCCGTCGGACTGGTACATCGCGAGCATTTCCGTGCAGATCGCGCCCTCGGCGACGTCGGCGAGTTCGACGCCGCCGTCGCGGACCAGCGGATACGTCACCGACCCCGCCAGCGCGACCGCGGCACCGTCGACGAACGTGTCGACGGCTTCGAGCCGCACCGGCTCACCGGCGGCCAGCGCGGCCGCCATACAGGTCGCGCCCGCCGGTTCGACGCCGACGATCCGCATCTCCGGCGCGCGTTCCGCCGCCCATGCGGCGATACCCGCGAGCAGCCCGCCCCCGCCGACCGGCACCACCATCACGTCCGGGATGAAGCCGAGTTGCGCGACGACCTCCATCGCGACCGTGCCCTGTCCGGCGACCGTCTCCGGCGCGTCGAACGCGGGGACCAGCGTCGCGCCGGTGCTTTCGGCGTCCTGCTTCGCGGCGGTGAAGGCGTCTTCGTAGGTCTCGCCGACGACGATGACCTCGATATGCGAACCGCCCAAGGTCGCGATCCGCTCGCGCTTCTGCCGGGGAGTCGTGCCGGGGACGTAGACACGGCCGTCGGCGCCGAGACGGCGGCACGCGTACGCGACGCCCTGCGCGTGGTTGCCCGCGCTCGCGCAGACGACGCCGCGTTCCCGCTTGTCCGCGTCGAGCTGGACGATGAAGTTGTACGCGCCGCGGATCTTGTACGAACGCACGGTCTGGAGATCTTCGCGTTTGAGCCAGACCCGGGCGTCGACCCGCGCCGAGAGCCGCTCGTTCGGTTCGAGCGGCGTGCGGGTCACCACCCCGGCCAGTCGTTTCGCGGCCTCTTCGACCGTTCGGGCGCTCACCGTTTCGATCCCTCGCACGAATGCTGAATGTACTGACCACCCCGGGCCACGCCGGAGAGTGGTCCTAGTCCAGTGCACGGGTTGTCGGTGGTCTGTGGTCCACTGGACGTCATGGTGAGCAAGGTCGACGGAGTCCGGAGTCTCGATGCGTTGCGCGAGCTGGTCCACAGTGGCGCGGAGCCCGAGTACCAGCTCTTCTACGGCCACACCCCGCTCAAGAGCGGCCGGGTCAACGCAGCCTGCCTGAGCCAGTGGTGGGTGGCGCCGTTCGTCGCGGGCGGCGAGCGGTACCCGACGGCCGAGCACTACATGATGGCGGGCAAGGCCGAACTGTTCGGCGATTACGACGCCGCGCGGGCCATCCGGGAGGCGCCGGACCCCAAGACCGCCAAAATCCTCGGCCGCGAGGTCGCGAACTTCGACGCAGAGAAATGGGAACGGCACCGCTTCGACGTCGTCGTCGACGGGAACCTGGAGAAGTTCCGCCAGCACGCCGAACTGCGCGAGTTCCTGCTGAGCACGGGCGACAAGGTGATCGTCGAGGCGTCCAAGATGGACCTGGTCTGGGGCAGCGGCGTCGCCCGTGACGACAAGAACGCCACGCGCCCCGATTACTGGCGCGGGCAGAACCTGCTGGGCTTCGCGCTCATGGAGGTCCGGGAGCAGCTGCGCGGCTAGCCCTCGATCAGGAATCGACGCCGAGGGTCTTCTGAAGCGCCTTGTTCGCCTTACGCGCCATGTCCGCGACGGCTTCGCGACGCGCGGCGTCGGCGGCGTAGTCGTCTTGCCGGTTCCGCACCACACGGGCCGGTGAGCCGACGGCGATCGAGTAGTCCGGGATGTCGCCTCGCACCACGGCGTGTGCGCCGAGGACGCAACCGCGGCCGACCCGGGTGCCCTTGAGCACGGAGACCTTGGTGCCGATCCAGGTGTCCGGACCGATCCGCACCGGTGACTTCACGATGCCCTGGTCCTTGATCGGGACGGTGATGTCGGTGGTGACATGGTCGAAGTCGCAGATGTACACCCAGTCCGCGACGAGGGTGGCCGCGCCGAGCTCGATGTCGAGGTAGCCGTTGAGCACGTTCTGGCGCCCGAACACGGCTTTGTCGCCGATGCGCAGTGAACCCTCGTGGCAGCGGATCGCGTTGCCGTCGCCGATGTGCACCCAGCGGCCGATCTCCAGGCGCCCGTACCCGGGGCGGCAGTGGATCTCGACGTCCTTGCCAAGGAACACCATGCCGCGCAGGATGATGTGCGGATTCGCGATCCGGAACTTGAGCAGCCGCCAGTACCGGACCAGGTACCAAGGTGTGTAAGCGCGGTTTCGCAGCACCCAGCGCAGCGAATCGGCGGTCAGGAACTTCGCCTGCCGCGGGTCGCGCCTGGCCTGGCCCCAAGCGCGCAGTCTCGACAACGCGGGCGCACCCCACATGGACGTCATACCGGTGACCGTAACCTGTGATCAGGCCGCCGACCGCAAAGGGGAGCACGCGTATGGGCACCAAGCTGATCATCGACACCGACCCGGGGGTCGACGACGCTTTCGCGCTGGCGCTCGCCGCGCGGTCCGACGACGTCGACCTGCTGGGCGTGACCACGGTGTTCGGCAACGTCCCGCTGAGCCACACCACCGCCAACGCGCGGCGTCTGCTGCGGCTGTTCGACCGGGACGACGTGCCCGTCGCCGCCGGTGCTGCGCGGCCTCTGGTCTACGACAACGCCAAAGCCGCCGGTTTCGTCCACGGCCAGGACGGCCTGTCCGGCCACGCCGGCCTGCTGCCGGAGGCGACACGTCCGCTCGACGAACGCGGCGCCGTCCGCCTGCTGGCGGATCTGCTCGAAGCCGCCGACGAACCGGTGACCATCGCCCCGGTCGGCCCGCTCACGAACATCGCGCTGCTGCTGGCCGCCCATCCGGAACTGCGCGAGAAGATCGGCCGCCTCGTCATCATGGGCGGCGGCGTGACCAAGGGGAACTCCACCACGGCCGCCGAGTTCAACATCTGGAGCGACCCCGAGGCCGCGCGCCGGGTACTGGCCGACGAGGACGTCCCGACGGTGCTGGTCCCGCTGGACATCACGCACCAGTGCACGGTCGACACCACCTGGCTCGGCAAACTCGCCGCGTCCGGCCCGCTCGGCGCGGCGCTCGAAGCGCTCACCCCCACCTACGTCGAGCACTACAGCCCGATCCTCGGTTTCCCGGGGATGGTCATGCACGACGCGGTCGCCGTCGCCGAAGCGATCCGGCCGGGCATCCTCGACACCGAGTCGTATCCGGTGGACGTCGAATGCGGCTTCGGCCCTGCCCGCGGAGCGACCCTGGTCGACCGGCGAAGGCTCCGAAGCACCGATCCGCAGGCCGTGCCCGGGCGCGTCATCGACGTCGCGCTGACCACCGACGTCGAGGCCTTCCGCGACTTCGTTCTCGGCCGTATCATCGGCGGTCGCTGATGGAACAGGAAATCTCACGCCGCCGCAGACTTCCGGTGATCGCCGCCGCGGTCGTCGTCGCGGGCGCCGCACTGGTCGCCGCCATCACCTTCGCGCCGAAGGACGAGACCAAGCCGGAAGCCGCCGCCGTCCAGTCCTCGGTCCCGCCCGCGCCGCCGTCGTCTTCCGCTCCCGCGGAGATGCCGAAGGAGCAGCCGAAGGTTCCGCAGCAGCTGGGGCAGGAGTTCGACGCCTGGGTGTCGAAGACCAGCGGCTGGCTCGACATCCCGCTGCGCGCGATGACCGGCTACGCCAAGACCACCGTGACGCTGAGCAAGGAGACGCCGGGCTGCCGGCTGTCCTGGGTGACGCTGGCGGCGCTCGGGAAGATCGCGTCGGACCACGGCCGGGCCACCGGCTCGAGTATCGACGCCGACGGTGTGACGACCGTGCCGATCGGGATGATCGAGGTCCGTGACTTCTACAACAAGGTCGTGTCCGTCCAGAACGCGAGCGGCCCGCTGCAGCTGGCGCCCTCGGTCTGGAACCGGTTCAAAGCCTCGGCGAGCGGCGGCGAACCGAACCCGCAGAACATCGACGACGCCACCCTCACCGCCGGGCGCGCCCTGTGCGCGGACGGGCGCGACCTCGGCCAGGGCCAGACCTGGTGGAACGCGGTGAGCACGTTGCAGCCCGCGCCGCTGCTGATGCACCGCACCCTCGCGACCGTGAACGTCTATGGCACGGTCGGCCAAAGTCCGCAGCCGCCGAACGCCGCGGCGCTCAGCGCGGTCAACTTCGCCATCGACAAGATCGGCCTTCCCTACGTCTGGGGCGGCAACGGCACCGGCGGCGGCGACCCCGGTTTCGACTGCTCCGGCCTGACGACGGCCGCGTACGCGAGCGCCGGCGTCAAGCTCATGCGCACCGCCCACACGCAGTACCACAGCGTGACCAAGGTGACCGATCCCCAGCTGGGCGACCTGATCTTCTACGGCGAGCCGAACACGAAGATCCACCACGTCGGGCTGTACATCGGGAACCAGCAGATGATCGACGCCCCGCAGACCGGGCAGGCGGTGCAGGTGCACACCTACCGGAAGCAGGGCGACGACTACGCCGGGGCGGGGCGCCCGGCCACCTGAGCCGTGCCGCGTCCTTGTAATGATCAGCGCCGGAAGGCGTCCGCGTTGTCGCGTGCCCAGTCGGCGAAGGTGAGCGCGGGGCGGCCCAGAAGGTCTTCCACGGTGCCCGTCGTGGGGCCGGGGCGATCGCTGTAGTCGGCCAGCGAGCCGAGCAGCCGGGCGGGGACCTCCTCGGGCAGTCCTTGCGCGAGCATGCCTTGCCGTACTTGTTCGGGCGGGAGTTCCTGGAAGGACAGCGTCCGCTCGATGGCGTCGCCGATGAGCCGCACCTTTTCGTATTGGTCCAGGGACCGTGGACCGGTCAGGGTGTACACGGAATTCGCCGGGATGCTGCCGCGGAGGGCTTGTACGGTGACCTCGGCGATGTCGGTTTCGTGGATCGGGGAGGTGGCGGCTCGGCCGTACGCGCCGCGCACCACATCGCCGGCCTTGAGCTGTGGCGCCCAAGCCAGCGCGTTGGCGGCGAAGTCGGCCAGGCGCAGGATCGTCCACTTCAGACCCGAGCCGGTGACGAGATCCTCGGCGGAGGAGAATTGGGCGGCGAAGCGGGTTTCCCCCGCCGGGTATGCCACGGTGGTGGCCGAAAGCAGCACCACACGCTGCACGCCTTGCCCCACCGCCAGCTTCAGTAGCTCGTCGAGGCCCGGGCCGGTCGCACGCGGGCTGATCTGGATCGCTTCGATTCCGTCCAGGGCCGCTTTGATCCACTGTGGACGGAACAGGTCGCCACTGACGGCTTTCACCTTGCCGGGAAGCGGGGCGCCACCAGGGCCGCGAGTGACCGCGGCGACGGCGGTGCCTTCGCGCAGCAGCAGATTCATCACCTGACGGCCTACGACGCCGTTGGCTCCGGTGATCAGCATCATGATGGTCTTTCCTTCGCTCGAACTTTCAGACGGTGATCGCGACGGGCTCTTCGGCCGGGATCGCGTGGCGGCGACGGGTGGGGAGCATCGACGTCGGGTGGGAGACGCTCCAGGCCGCGGTCTTGCAGATCAGCTCCTTCAGGCGTGCGGCCGTCTTGCCGGTGACCGCGGACGGTTTGGGCTGGTCGTCCGGGGTCACCCACTGCACGATGGCGTCATGGCGACCGAGGCTGACGCACTGTCCGGTGTAGCCGATCTTGTTCGGAGGGATCGGACGCCCGGTCAGGCGCGCGGCGATGACGTCGGCGGCCAGGTGGGCCGAAGGAACGCCCGAGGCGCAGGACATCCGCAAGGTGTTGCCACTCGCGCCCGGTGCGAACGCGGCATCGCCGACGGCGTACACGTCGGGGTGCGAGACCGACCGCATGGTCTCGTCTACGACGATCTGCCCGGTCGCGGAAACCTCCAGGGTCGTGGCCGCGGCGATGGGGTGGACGGCGAAGCCCGCCGTCCAGACGGTCACCTGGGCCGGGATCGCGCGGCCGTCGGCGGTGACCGCGCCGGTCGGTCCGACGCTCGCGACGCCGGTGTGCTCGTGCACCGTGACGCCGAGCCGGTCGATCGCCTTGCGCAGGTGGCGCTGCGCCTTCTGGTTCAGCCAGTCGCCGAGGCCGCCGCGGGCGGCGAGCGCGACTTCGAGGTCCGGCCGGGCTTCGGCGATCTCGGTGACGGCCTCGATGCCGGTGAGGCCACCACCGACGACGAGCACGGTCCCGCCCGCGGCGAGGTCGGCCAGCCGCGCGCGCAGCCGCAGCGCGGACT
The DNA here is from genome assembly GCF_055575355.1 of Amycolatopsis sp. NPDC034160. NCBI lineage: Bacteria > Bacillati > Actinomycetota > Actinomycetes > Pseudonocardiales > Pseudonocardiaceae > Amycolatopsis > Amycolatopsis sp. NPDC034160. The sequence continues at coordinate 340,571 of NZ_JBVISU010000003.1, forward strand.
GCTTGCCGGCGATGTGGTGGGCGTGCTCGGCGACGCCGGGAACTCCGTGCTCGGCGGCAGTGCTGCCGAGGGCGTAGACGAGCGTGTCGTAGGCGATCTTGCCGTAACCGTCGGCGAGAGCGACGGTCTTGCGCTCGGCGTCGACGGCGGCGACCCTGGCGATCCGCACCTGCACGCCCGTGCCCGCGAAGACGTCGGTCAGCGCGCGGGGCTTCAGGTCCTGGCCGGTCGCGAGCTGGTGCATGCGGACACGCTCGACGAACTCGGGGTCGGCGTTGACGAGGGTGATCTCGGTGTCGGCGGGGTGCAGTCGCTTGGCCAGGCGCCCGGCGGCGTTGGCTCCGGCGTATCCGGCCCCGAGGACGACGATGCGGTGCTTCATGGTCTCGCTCCTGTCTGGTCGGTGTTCGCTTCCTGAACCGGACAGCGGCACGAAACCTGACAGATGCGAGTTATGATCCAGGTCACCAGTTGTCGACGAGTGCTTCCCCTTGGTCCGAAATGGCCCATTGGCGTGCCGCGCGGTCGAGTTTGGCGGGGTTCGCCTGGGTGTGGACGGCCGCGATGCCGTCGGTGGTCACGTCGAGGGTGAGGACGATGACGACCCGGTCTCCGACCATCAGCACCAGCGCGGGCATCCCGTTGGCGACCGCGGCGAACAGGACGGGCCTGCCGCCGATCATCTCCCATCTGGCCTCGCTGGGCTGGAACAGTCCGCGCAGGAACCTCGCCACCCGCAGCGCACCGGTGATCGGCCGCGGCAGCGAGAAGAACACGCCACCGGCGTCGCCCGCGTGGATCGCGTCGTCGGTCAGCATCCGCACCAGTGAGTCGGTCCTGCCGCTGAGAGCCGCGGCGAGGAACTCCTCGACGATCTTCCTGGCCGCGGCCGCGTCGACCTCGACCCGTCGCCGGTCGGCGGCCAGGTGCTGCTTGGCACGGCGGTAGATCTGCTGACAGTTCGACTCGGTGAGGTCGAGGACCTCGGCGATTTCGCCGTGCGAGTAACCGAACGCTTCGCGCAGCACGTACACGACGCGTTCCTTGGCCGAGAGCCGTTCCATGAGGGTGAGCATCGCGATCGAGACCGAATCACGCTGCTCGACGGTCTCGGCCGGGCCGAGCATCCGGTCCCCGGCGAAGACCGGCTCGGGAAGCCATTGGCCCACATAGGTTTCCCGCCGCGCCCGCGCCGAGGTGAGCCGGTTGAGACACAGGTTGGTAAGCACCTTCGTCAGCCACGCCTCGGGTGTCTCGATCAGCTCCCGGTCGGCGGACTGCCAGCGCAGGTACGTGTCCTGCACCGCGTCCTCGGCGTCGCTCGCGGACCCCAGCAGGCGGTACGCGATCGCCTCCAGCCGCGCCCTCGCCGCCTCGAATGCCTCGACCTCGTGCGCTCCCACCAGCATGGCGCCCAGTTAACCAGTTACGCGTACCGTCACTCCGCCCGTTGGCTAACGTGGCCACGATCACGCGGCCGTTCTGGAGGTTGACGATGCACTCGTTCCGCACACCCGAAGGCGTCACGCTCGGGGTCGAGCATTTCGGTGACACGAAAGCACCCCTCGTGCTGCTGGTGGGCGGCACGACCATGCTCTCCTGGCCCGACGAGCTCTGCGCGTCGCTCGCGCACGGCGGCCGCCACGTCGTGCGCTACGACCTGCGCGACTCCGGCACGTCGACCACCGTCGACCCCGAAGCGCCCGCGTACACGCTCCGGGATCTCGCCGCCGACGCGGCCGCGCTCGCCCGCGGGCTGGACGACCGGCCCGCGCATCTGGCTGGCGCCGGTGTCGGCGGGATGGTCGCCCAGGTCGCCGCGCTCGACCACCCGGACGCGTTCTCCGCGCTGACCCTCGCCGGGACCCGGCCCGTCGCGCCGGGCCCGGTCGACGCGGACCTGCCCGACCACGACATGGCGGTGCTGAAGCGACGGTTCGCGCTCCCGATGCCCGACTGGTCCGATCGCGCCGCCGTGGCGGAGTTCGCCGCCGCCGGAGCGGAGGTCCTCGGCGACGATCCCGCCGCGGCGCGCGCGACCGCCGAGCGCGTCTTCGACCGCGCGCCGAGCACGGAGCCCCCCGTCCAGATGGCCAATCAGATGGGTTTGGTCTTCTCCAAACTCGACTGCGCGCCGCGGTGGCGTGAGCGCCTTCCGGAGCTCGCGATACCGACGCTCGTGGTGCACGGCCGGCTCAACCGGTTCTTCCCGGTCGGCAACGGCGAAGCGCTCGCGCGCGAAATCCCCGGAGCGCGGTTGCTGGTGCTCGAACAGGCCGCGACGGCGATCCCCGCCGCGGCCGCCGACGAGATCGCCGCCGCGATGCTCGAGCTCTAGTCATCGTCCTGGGCTCAGGACGCGCGATCCCCGCCTCCGAACAGGTCGAGCAGCTGGGAGGGGAGGGCTTTGCCGAGTTCGGCGCCGTCGAGCATCGCCAGGTTGGCGCCTTCGCCGTTCAGGGCCGCGAGGTGCGCGGCGTCGCCGATGAGGGTATTCCCGGCACCCGATCCCACCGACGCCCGGTCTCGAACCAGTCCAGCGGTTCGGCCCCGTTCCCGGACATCGACCCGCCGCCGACCGCCTTGCCGCGGCGACATGCCGGGTGTCGGCGTCGAACAGAGATAGAGGGTTGAGGCAGACGTGGTGTGTTCGGGCGGGGTGGTGGCTTGGGTGACGTGGCGCCGGAACTCGCGTGCTTGGAGCCGGATCTCGCGTGCTTGGAGGCGTAACACCCGAGTGCGGGGTCCAGGCACGCGAGTTCCGTCTCTGAGCACGCGTGTTACGCCTTCCGGCCTGCCCCTCACCCTGACGAACAGGCCCGCCCGCAACCACGACACGGTTGTCTTTACTTCTCAATAAGTCTCGACGACGGACGCGCCGGTGTACTCGGGTGCGGCGTCCGTGAGCAGCGGCCGCACCCGTGACCACGCGCCGTCGGCGCCGACCAGGAGACCGGTGACGGTGGTGCTGCCGTCGGCGAAGGCCACTTCGTGGCGGCCGTCGTCCAGTGTCCGCGCGCCGACGGCGTCGTCGCCCTTCTCGAACAGGACGGTCCCGTCCGAATCGACGACGCGCAGCGCCTGGCTGCCCTCCAGGATCAGGCCGCGGAACTCGTCCATCAGGCCTGCCGCCTCGACGGCGAGCCGGCCGTTGCAGTCGTGGATGTCGAGCATCCCCCTGCGCCCGCGCCATCGGCGAGGGCTCACCCTCGTGGACGACGACCGGAGGACGTGGAACTCACCAGCGTTTCCGGTTTGAACGCGTAGACAGCGCCGTCTTGGACGAGCACATGCCATTCACCGCAGACCTTGTCGGTCCGGCTTTCCTGGCCCTGCGGCCACCAAGGGGCGATCAGCGTGGCCGGCTGGGGCGCGGCGGGGCCCGGCACGCAGAGGTCGGGCAGCTCCCCGCCGGTGAACCGCAGGAGCCGCTCCGAACCGGTGGTCCGGATGACCTCGGTGACCGAAGCGGCCTTGTCCGGCACCCACTCCGGCAGCCGGGTGTCCTTGTCCTGCTTGCCTTCCGCGCCGGTCGGGTAGCCGACCGTCTTGACGTGGCCGTTCGCCTTTTCGGTCAGACCTTCTTTGAGACCGCATCCGGCCAAGGCGACCGTCGCGGTCGCGGTGACGAGCACCGCCGCCGTGATCTTCGTGTTCATACGATCGAGTCAAGCAAGCGGAAGTGGCGGCGTGATCGGCCTTTCGGCCCCGCCGGGCGACCATCCGGCCGATTTCGCCGCGGGCGGTCCCGGCAAGGCATGCTTCGCGCCGCTCACCCCGTTTTTCTCCCCCTATCTGGTGCCGCCTCAACCGGATGGCCTGCCGTACGGCGGAATCCGGCGCGGCCACGAAGGCATGGAGCACCGGCGCATCACCGAGGTGTGGCCATTCCATGGGGACACCGCGGCGATCGCGGCGGCTTGCACGAACTACCATTCGCGGATGACCGCCTACCACGATCTTGACGTGTTCGAGGAAGCCGCTTCCCTGCCGGAGCGCCAGCAGAAGATCCTGCTGACCATCCGCGAATGGGTGGTCGAGCACGGATACTCGCCGAGCACACGGGAGATCGGCGAAGCGGTCGGGCTGCGGTCGACGTCCTCGGTGTCGAAGCATCTGGCGGCCTTGGAGGAGAAAGGTTTCCTCCGTCGCAGCAGCTCGATTTCCCGGCCCATCGACGTGCGCGCGTTCCTGCACGGCACCCGGTCGCGACAATCCACAGAGGACTCCGTGCCGGTTCCCGTCGTCGGTGACATCGCCGCGGGAACGCCCATCTCGGCCGTCGAGCACGTCGACGACGTGATGACCCTTCCGCGTGAACTTACCGGTCGCGGGAACGTCTTCGGGCTGCGGGTGCGCGGTGATTCGATGATCGACGCGGCGATCTGCGACGGCGACATCGTCGTGGTGAAGCAGCAGCAGGAGGCGCATTCCGGCCAGATCGTCGCCGCGATGATCGACGAGGAGGCCACGGTCAAGGTGTACCGCCGCCGCGACGGCCACGTGTACCTCGAACCGCGCAACCCCGCCTACGACGTCATCGACGGGGATCGTGCGGCCGTGCTCGGCGTCGTGGTCTCGGTGCTGCGCAGCGTCTGAGTTTCTGTCGGTGGGCCGGAGTAGGGTTCCGGCCCATGTACGAAATCGACTTCGTCGAGTTCCCGTCGGACTCGGCCGGGGCTTCCAGCCGGTTCTTCGAGAAGGCCTTCGGCTGGACGGCGACGCCGTACGGTCCGGCATACAGCGACGTCCAGAGCGGCGGCGTGGTCTCGCTCGGTTTCCAGCAGGACGCCGCGCAGCAGACCGCGGCGCCGCTCGTGACGATCCGCACCGACGACCTCGGCCGGGCGAGGGATTCCGTCGAGGCGGCGGGCGGAGTCGTCACGGTGGAGCCGTTCGCCTTCCCCGGGGGGCGCCGGTTCCACTTCCGCGAGCCCGGTGGCGCCGAATTGGCGGTGTGGACCCCGGACGCCTGACTTCGAACGGCGAACCACGTCACAACCCTCGACGGCACGTTTTAGAGCAAGCGCTCTGTTACTGTCGCCCCATGCCCCGCCCTCGCGTGCACGATCTGGACCGGTTGCTCGACACCGCCGAGCGCCTCGTCGTCGAGGCCGGCGCCCAAGGGGTCACCCTCCGGTCTCTCGCGACCGCGGCCGGAGTTCCCAACGGCACGATCTACCACGCCTTCGGCTCACTCGGCGCGTTGCTGGCCCGCGTGTGGCTGCGTGCGGCGGGCGACTTCCTCGACCTCCAGGCCGAACTGGCCGGCCAGGCGGAAGACCCGGTCGCGGCGGTCGTGGCCGCGGCGGGCGCACCGGCCGCGTTCGCCGACGTAAGACCCGAAGCGGCCAGGATGCTCCTGACCGTCAAGAAGGAGCACCTGCTCGGCCCGCAGGTTCCGGAGGATCTCGCCGGCGACCTCCTGGCACTGGACAAACGCCTGCTCGCGCTCCTGATCAGGCTCGCCGAAAGGCTCTGGGACCGGCGCGACGCCCAAGCCGTCGAGGTGCTCACGACCTGCGTGGTCGACCTGCCGACGGCCCTGTTCCGCCGCGCGTTCACCGCGGGCGAGCCCATCTCCGAAGACTCGCGTGCGCGGCTCACCGCCGCGGTCCGCGCCGTACTCCTGCTCCCGCCCCGAAAGGACCGAAATGCCCACCCTGCGCGATGAAGCCCCGGTGTTCGTGCTCGACCTCGGCGACGACGAGAACCGTTTCTCGCCGTCGTGGCTGGAGACCGTCCATTCCCTGCTGGACACCGTCGTCGCGCATCCCGATCCGGCGGTGCTGGTCACCACCGGCTCCGGGAGGTTCTACTCGAACGGCCTCGACCTCGAATGGCTCACCGCCAACAGTGACCAGGCCGGAAAGTACGTCGCCGACGTCCACGAACTGTTCGCCCGCGTGCTCACTCTCGGCGTGCACACGGTCGCCGCGATCAACGGGCACGCGTTCGGCGCCGGCGCGATGCTGGCGATGGCGCACGACTTCCGGGTGATGCGCGCCGACCGCGGGTACTTCTGCTTCCCCGAAGCCGACATCGACATCCCGTTCACGCCGGGGATGGCCGCGCTGATCCAGGGCAAGCTCACCCCCGCGGCCGCGATCGCCTCGATGACCACGGGACGCCGCTTCGGTGGCACGGACGCGCGAGACCTCGGTCTCGTGGACGCCGTCGCCGAGGAGCCGGCCCTGCTCGGGTACGCCGCCGACGTCGTCCGGCCGCTCGCCGGAAAGGATCGCGGCACCATTTCCGCGATCAAGACCACGATGTTCACCCCGGCCGTGACGGCACTTCGCACCGCTTAAGGGCACAATCGTCGATCGTGAGCGAAGATATTTCGCGTGTTGACGTCGGCGAGTCGGCCGAAGCCACGCACCACGCCTGGTCGATCAACGTGCTCTCGCTGCGGGACGAACGGATCCGCGAGATCACGTCGTTCCTCGACTCGGACCTGTTCGCGAGATTCGACCTTCCGCCCACGAAGTGAGTGTGACGGAGGCATGCGCAAGAAGATGCTGATCGGGCTGGCGGTGACCGTCACCATCGTCGGCGTGGTCTTCGCCGTCGCGTTCGCCTTTCAGCGCAAGCTGATCTACCTCCCCGAGGGAGGTCCACTGCCCAGCGCCGCGGATGTCTTGCCCGGCGGGCGGGACGTCACACTCACCACCTCGGACGGGCTGAGCCTCGCGAGCTGGTACTTCCCGATCCCCGAGGCGAAGGCGACCGTGCTCGTCGCGCCGGGCAACGCCGGGAACCGGTCCTTCCGCACGCCGATAGCCCGCGCACTGACCGCACGCGGACTATCGGTGTTGCTTCTGGAGTATCGCGGTTACGGGGGCAATCCCGGCGACCCGTCCGAGGACGGGCTCGCGCTCGACGTCCGCGCCGCTCAGGAGTTCCTGGCGCGCGAGGCCGGAACGCCGCTGGTGTACTTCGGTGAGAGCCTCGGCTCGGCGGTCGTCGCCGAACTGGCCACCGAACGTCCGCCGTCCGCCCTCGTGCTGCGCTCGCCGTTCGTCGACCTCGCGTCGGCCGGACAACGGCACTATCCGTTCCTGCCGGTCCACTGGCTGCTGCGGGACGAATTCCCGACGCGCGAGCATGTCTCGCGTGTGCGGGCTCCGGTCACCGTCGTCTACGGCCTGGCGGACTCGATCATTCCGGCCGGGCAATGCCAGGAGGTGGCGAAGGCGGCCGGTGCCAGGGTGGTCGAAGTCCCCGGCGCCGACCATAACGACCCGGCGCTCTCCGCCGGGCCGGAACTGGTCGACGCCATCGCGGACACGGCCCGTTGACCGGGCTCAGCCTTGCCGCGCGCTCCGGCGCAGTGACAACGAGTGGCCGGGGTTGAGCTTGCGGCCGAGGCGATCGGCCTTCGGCCAGCGGACGTCGGTCGCCCAGCCCGCCTTCTCGAACAGCCAGATCAGCCGCGCGGAGATGTCGAGCTGACCGCGACGGACACCGTGCCGGGCACCGGTGGGATCGGCGTGGTGGGAGTTGTGCCAGGACTCGCCCATCGAAGCGATGGCGAGCGGCCAGAAGTTCGCGGACTTGTCGCGGGCGGCGAACGGGCGGTCACCGATCAGGTGACACAGCGAGTTCACCGACCACGTCACGTGGTGCAGCAGCGCGACCCGGACCAGGCTCGCCCAGAAGAACGCGGTGAGCGCACCCCACCACGACATCGTGATCAGCCCGCCGAGCACGGCCGGGGCCAGCAACGTCACGAGGGTGAGCACCGGGAACAAGCGATCGATCCGGGCGATGTCACGATCGGCCTGCAGATCCGGCGCGAACCGTGCCACGTTGGTCTTCTCACGGTCGAACAGCCAGCCCATGTGGGCGTGCCAGAAACCACGGGCCAGCGCGGCCGGGGTGGTGCCGAATCGCCACGGGGAGTGCGGGTCGCCCTCGCGGTCGGCGAAGGCGTGGTGGCGCCGGTGGTCGGCCACCCAGCCGATGACCGGGCCCTGCATGGCCATGCTGCCCGCGACCGCGAGGGCGATCCGCAGGCCGCGGTTGGCCTTGAAGGCGCCGTGGGTGAAGTAGCGGTGGAAGCCGATGGTCACGCCGAGGCCGGTCAGGAAGTAGAACCCGGCGGCGAGGCCGAGGTCCACCCAGCCGAGGCCCCAGCCCCAGGCGAAGGGGACGGAAGCGGCCAGTGCCAGCAGGGGCACCACCGCGAACAGCTTGACGAGAAAGTTTTCGGTGTTGGACTGCTCCCCGGACAACAGGGGCTGTGGCGCCTGCCGCTCTTCGCTGTCCGGGTTACTTAGAACTGAAGTCATGTCGTCGCTTCTTGTCGATTGCCAGGACTGATACCGGCTGAGTCAGCCGGTGTCACGGCGCGACGCACGAAGGCGACGCCCGCGACGAATTCTGCGCGAGCGTGCTTGGTCAACACACCACCCAAAACGTTGGTCTGGTTCGTTCAACGAACGACGTCAGCCGAAGGTTCCGGTGTGGGGTAAGAGGGTTCGCGAAAAAGATCCACATATCGTTCGCCCTGAGGGGCCGTATGGTCGTGTCGCTCGACCTGAGTGTCGAGCGGATGGCTGAACAGCGCACTGTCCATGCTGTGAGTTTTGACGATGAAACCTTTCGGAAGGACCGCTGGTTCGCGGTCTTCGGCGAGGTCGGGGGCGATTTCCACCCGTCTCGTGCCGGATCGGCGTCACGCTTGAAGAGCGCCGCCGTGGTCAAGGATACACGCCCTGGGGCCGGAACCCCAGGGCGTCCGCCCTCGATCAGCCGTTTGACGGCGCCGTCACGTTGAGAGCGACGACGACGGCTTCCTCCTCAGCGGCGAAGTGTGCTTCGAGCTTGCCCGCGAGCGCGTCGAAGTCGTCGCGCAGCCGGACCGGGTCACTCTCGCCGTGGACGTATCCCTCGACGAGGTCACGGATCCGCTTCTGCAGCGCCGCGACGACCACATGGTCCTCACCGAGCTTCGTCAACGTCGACGCGAGCGCGGGAAACCGTTGCGCCAGCATCGGAAACGCACCCATGTCCTCGCCCGTATGATGTTTGGTCAGCGCCTCGCAGAACGAAACACAGTGCGCCCGCAGGGTTTTCTCCATACTGAGCGAATCCGCGCGACCGGCGACAATATCGTCGACTCCGGCGCGCAGCGTCTTGAGCTCCCCGCGCAGCCACTCGTGGACCTCCACCAGGAAATCCCCCATCCCCCGCACCCGGTCGTCGATCCGGTGCAGGATCACGACGGGCAATACCCGCGACGTTTTCGCCTGATACTCGGCGAATCCCGGTTCCGCGGTGACGACCTTCGCGAACAACGCGTCACGCTCCGCTCCGGCAGGAATGGCCGCGATCGCCTCGTAGGTCTCGGTTCCCGTCTCGATCGTCACTCGCTGGTCGTGCCGGATGTTGTGGTACCAGCCGGGATGCTTCGGCGCTCCCAGGTTCGAAGCCACGACGACGGTCTTGCCATCGATTTCCAGATACCCCAAGGGATTCGTCCGGCGCTCACCGCTCTTCGCGCCGGTGGTGGTCAGCTGGATCAGTTCGTTGAAGCCGGTCAACGTGTTCCTTTCCCATCGCTATGTCGACAGGAGGGCGGAACCGCCACCGGAAGAAGGGCACAACGAGGGCGACCCACTGATACAAAGGGTCCCGAACACACCGCATGGAGGCGTCATCCCACGACGTGGGGATGTGGAATACGAGAGACGGTGTGTGCCGATCTCTGGTGGCTGAGTAGCCGCTACCTCCATGCGTAGGCCCATACGGGGCTCGAAGCAGACGCTAGCACAAGGTCGACTTCTCGCGCACCTCCCTACTGGCCGTGTAGTTGCCGCTTCGCGGCTTTCAAGTCACTTCGCAGCCCTTTAACCCACCTAAGGGAATCGAGCGATGGCCAAACTCTGCATAAGAATTTGCTAGCACACCTGTTCGAGCGCGGGTATTCTTGAGGTCGTGGCCAGCGAAAACAGTCCTCAGGTGGTGCGCTCCGAGTGGTGGCGTGCCGATACTGCGACGCTGCACGCCCGCAAACAGGAAATCGAGTTTTTGAAGCGCCGGTTGGATGCGGAGCAGAATGCGATTCTCGCGGAAATCAATAGCCGTGGGGTTCGTGGATGTTCTGGTCATTCGACGCTGGCTGCGCTGATCTTCGAGGACTTCCATGTCACGGACAAGGAAGCCAATGCCCGCGCTGACCGGGTGCTGGCGTTGCATCCAGGCCCGTCTATCGGCGGAGATCCTCAGCCGCCGCTGGCACCGCTGACCGCCGAAGCCGCCGCCGAGGGCGCGATCGGCGGCAGTCAGATCGACGCGATCATCCGTACTCTCGCCCGCATCCCGTCCACCGTCTCGGAAGAAGACGTGCGCGGTGGAGAGAAGATCCTGGTCGAGCTGGCTCGCCGGGCCGGGCCCCGGCAGATCGCCCGCGCCGGACGACGGCTCCTGGACAAGCTCGACCCTGACGGGAAAGAACCCCGCAACGAGGACCCAAAAGACGTCCGGCCGGAGCTGCGGTTCATCACACACCGCGACGGCACCCTCGGCCTCACAGCCACCCTCGACCTCGAAACCTATGCGCGATTGAAGTCCGACCTCGACCCCATGGCCAAACCCCACAAAGCCATCGACGGGGTCCGCGACTCTCGTACCCCCGACGAACGCTACGGGGATGCTTTCACCGACTACGTGCGGTTGAAGACCACCAGCCGGAACCTGCCCGGCCAAGCCGGGGAAGCCACCCACATTCTGGTGACCATGTCCTACGACGACCTGATCAACGATCTCGGCGAGGCGCATCTGGATCTCGTCGGGCCGATCAGCGCCACCGACGCCCGCATCCTGGCCTGCGACGCCCGCGTCCGGCCCGGAGTACTGGGCACCGCAGGCGAACCGCTGGACATCGGCCGATCCAAAAGGACAGTGTCACTGGCGCAGAAATACGCCTTGACCATCCGCGACGGAGGCTGCGCCTTCCCCGGCTGCGACATGCCGGTGCCACGCTGCACCGCCCACCACATCGTCTTCTGGCGACACCACGGCGATACGAAAATCGACAACCTCGTCCTGCTCTGCACCAAGCACCACCGGCTGATCCACCACAGCCAATGGAAAGTCCAGATCGCCCAAGACGGACTCCCCGAATTCACCCCACCCGCCTACCTCGACCCCACCGGCCAACCGAGGCGCAACACCATGCACCTCAGGACATAGACCGAAGCAACCGCGCGAGTCAGATCCCTCGAACCTCACCGACCAGCCGCAGCGGTACGCGAGGTTTCCAAGCCAGTGCGCATTTGCGTCCCCCGGGCACCACAACACCGGCCGATCCAAGGCTCAACGTCCTATCCACAGTCACGGCCGGCGCCGCCTTCGTCATCAACCCGCGCCGTTACCTCACCCCTCAATGACCACATTCCTCCAGCACCGCAAGGATCACGTGCCGCGTTGCCTGCCATCGCGGCGTTGGTCTTCCCGGAGTACGGCAAGGCCGTCAGCGCCTGCGAAAGCGTCCGTCCTCGGCCGCGGGGCTCGCGTCGTCCACGCGCGACGCCGCAAGGAAGACTTCCCTCGCCTCGGCGGGCAGCAGATCCCATACCGGAAACAGATCCCCGGCGCCGCTCTCCCCGATCGGCAGCCTCACGGCGAGGTCGTCACCCAGCCGGAACATGGCGTTGACCGTGCCACCGGACGGCCACCGCTCGACCGCCGGAAGTCGTCCACCGTCAAACGTTTTCCCCCAGGCCGAGGATTTCCGGCCGCACCGCGTACTTCCGCCAATACCGCCCCGGATCCTCGACCAGACGCCGCCGGTGAAGATCCAGCAATCCGGAAAGGCTTTCCACCTCGGCCACCACGGCACCGTCCGGCGCCAGGAACTCCTGGACGACCCGGGAAACCTTGCCCGGCTCCCAAGCGAACCGGGTCAGTACGTCGACCCGCGCACGGGCACGGAGTTCGCGGCGAAACCGGATCGTCGTTTCGAGATTGACCGGACCGAGGTTCTCGGCCTTGAGCGCCAACGGATCCACCCCGGCGGCCCACGCGCATTCCCAGCGCGCGTGATCGGCGTAGGCGAGGTAGGCGGGACCGCGTACGTGGCCGTTCAGGTCGAGATCGTCCGTGCGGATATCGATGGTGACGCGGAAAGGTTCGGGCATTCCTCGATCTTCGCCGGAGGCGCCCGCTCAGTCTGGAACGTTTCGGCCAGTCTGCCGAACCCAGGATCGCACCAGCGCGCCGGGCGAGGTTCCCGACAATCGACGGCACTCCCGGCCGAGATGGGACTGATCCGCGTAGCCCAGCTCGGCGGCGACATCGGCGAGCGACGAACGCGTCCGCGCCACGGCCTCGACCCGATCGAGGAATCGATGGAATCGCAACACCCGCTGCAGTTCCTTGGGTCCGACGCCGACGGCGTGCCGTACGTGCCGCCGGAGGCCACGCTCGCTGACTCCCAGCTGCCTCGCCACCTGGTCGGCGCGAGCGCCGGGCGACCGCAGCGCACGGGCGGCGGCGAGCGGCAGACCGGCCGGCTCGACCTCCCGGATCCGGTCGGCGACCAGCGCCTCCAGCACGGATCGCGCCTCGACGGGCGTCGAGCACTCGGCCAGTCCTGATTCGGCGCGACGGGCGCGAGCGCCCCACAGTTCGCGCAGCGGGGTGGTGCCCGCCGCCAGGTCCGTCATCGGCAGCCCCAGTACCGCGCCACCGGCGCCGCACCGGAGGCGGAGACCGACTGTCCAGTCCACCGACGGCAGTTCGTGCCGCAGCACCCCGCTCACCGTGGTGACCGCGGCGAGCCCCCGCCCGTCCCACACGAGATCCACACAGCCGTCCGGGAACACCCGCAGGGGACGGCTGCAGCCGACCCGGCCCGTCCAAGCGCGCTCGACCACACCGGCGACCTCCGCGGCCGGTGTGCTCTCGCGATAGATCGACCTGCCCGAACGGCGGCGCAGCGGAACTCCCACGACCGGCAGTATGCCCCCGCCCACCGACAAGATGCGCGTCACTTGATCTTGCTGGAGACTGCCGAGCGTGCTGCGGCCGGTACTCGACCCGTCCCCCGCCGAGTGGATCTCGTCCCGACTCGGCGGGGCGTTCGGCGCGGCCTGCCGTACGGTCCCTCGCGCATACGCCGCCTATGCCCGGATCTGTCACCCGGCCGAACGCGATCGCGGCGGCTGGGCGAGCTGGAGCGAAGCCGCGGCGGAAACGGGGCGGCGCGCACACGGCGCCATGCAGTGGCAGGCCCTCGTCGGCTCTCCGGATCCGGTGAACCTCACCGGCTCACTCTGGCGGGGCTCACCGCCCGGCCGCGGCACCCTGCCGTCGCACAGCCTCACCGCCCTGCTGGCCGTCCTCGGCGACCATACGTCCACCGCGGACGCCTGGTTCTGCCTGTGGGAAGGCTACGGCTGGGCCGACGAGGCCACCCTGTCCCGCGAACACCTGGAAGCTCCCCGTCTGCGGCATCCCGGCCGCGACTACCTGCTGTTCACCGGACCACTGACGGCGGCGACGCGACTCGGCTGGCGGCCGCGGCCGAACTGGTTCGAAGCGCAGTCACCCAACTTGTTCTGGCCGGACGACCGCGCGTGGTGCGTGGCCACCGAAGTCGACTTCGACTCGACCCTCGTCGCAGGCGAGGAGACCCTGATCGACGCACTCCTCAAGACGCCCGGCCTGGAGGCCTGGCGTATCGAACCCGACACCTCGCTCGCCGCGGACGCCGACCGGATCAACCAGCTCCCCTGACGGCTACGCGGAGTGACCCTCACGCGCCTGCCCTCATGCAATGAGCCTTTTCCATCCTGAGGTTCCGAGGGTGTGGGGGGCGTGAGTGGTGATGACGGTTCTGGCGGACCGGTACTTGCTGACCTGCTGGAACCTGACCTCGCCTTGGTGCCGCTACGTCCGAGTGGGGAGGATTCCGGCCGTCCAACGGCCGGAATCCTCCCCACTCGGCTGTGTCAGCCGCAGGGCCCGAGCTGCACGACGCCGATCAACGGAAGATCGAGGACATTCAACGTCCCCGATCTTCCGTTGATCAACATCGGGACCAGGGCAACCTCACGACGATGTGGGAATCGGGACACTCACTGCCAAGCCTTACCTCACAGTCGACTACCTGCGAGGTAAGACCTGCTCGTGAATGGCGCCACTCACGCCCCCACACCCTCTGAACCTCAGGATGGAAAAGGCTCATTGCACGCGGGCGGGCCTGGGTAAGGCGGGTCAGCGCTCTTCGATCGCGTCGACCTTCGACGGGTAGAAGGCGACGTGGTCCTTGATCCCGGCGACCGCGTCGTGCGGCGCCTCGTAGGTCCACACGGCGTTCTCGGCGACGCCGTCACCGGTACGGATGCTGTAGTACGACGCGTCACCCTTGAACGGGCAGTACGTCGAATGTTCCGTCCGCTCCAGGAGGGCGAAGTCGACGTCGGCGCGCGGGATGTACTGCGCCGGCGGGTAGTTCGCCTCCTGCAGCGTCAGCACGTTCGCGCTGTCCGCCACGACCTTCCCGCCGACCGTGACGACCACCCGCGCCTTGTTCGGCGTCACCGTGATCGGGTGGTTCGCGCTGGGCTTGAGCACCTTCTTGTCAGACATGGATCAGCTCCCTCGGGGGTTTCCGATACCGGGCACAGCGACGGCGCCCCCGCGAATATTCCCCTCAGGGCAGGTAGTACATCAGGTTCGGCAGCTTTACCGGACCTCCGCGTAACCACCTTCGAGGTCGCTGAACTGGTCGCCGAAGTTGAGCACGATAGGAACGTGCCTTTGCCGATCGCTTGACGTCTAGTTCGACCTGGCCGATGTTGGCGGGCTGTTACAGCAGGCCGGTGAACCGGCTCGGGGAAGTGCTCCTCAAGTGAGCTGTGCGCGGCACAGGAACGCTACTCCAGAACGGCCGATTCTGGTCAGTACCAAGGTAGCTTCTTCACCGCCACGAGGCTTCAGTTTGCGCCGCAAGGCATCCGGGTCGATGTCGAGACCGCGAACGAGGATCTCCAACCGCCCGATATCGTGTTTTCTCAGCAGTACGCGCAGATTCTTCTCACTGTACGGTCCGTACTCGAACACCCGGAACGCCCGGATTCCCGGCGGTGGAACGTCTCCCGTGAGATAGGCGATCCGCTCGTCGAGCTGCCACAAGCCATGTCGCGCGGCGTAGTGCCGCACGAGGCCCGCCCGGACGACGGCGCCGTCGGGATCGACGATCCATTCACCCGGCTCACGTACGGGGATCTCGTCGGGATCGGCGTCGGTGACCGTCCACTGTGCACCGTCCGAACGCAACACCGTCGCCCGCCGCGACACGGTGGATCCTACTCCGCGCCACAGGCACGCCTCTCGGACCTGACCGTCCAAAGAGACCAGTTCGACCTCGTCGGCCCAAGGCGCGATGGAGAAATCGAGCCCCGGTGCGCATTTGACCGAAAGTTCGCGGCCGGTGTACGCCTCGACCAGTCCGTCCAGCGGCGGCAGGAAATCGGCGGGTTTCCACGCCCGTCGCCCGGCCGAGTCGCGACGGGCGGGGTCAGCGACGATCACCGAGGAACGGCTGACCGGCCGAAGCGCGTCGGCACGCAGTAAGTCAGGGGAAACCCCGGCTTCGACGGCGTTGTGCCGTGCCATCGCCAGCCGGACCTCGTCCAGATCCGAGCCCAAGGCGCGCGAGGCGACGCGCGCGATCTCGATCAGGTCCGCGCCGACGGAACAGGTCACGTCGTGGACGTCGCGGTCCGCCAGCCGCGCGGCCCGATGCCGGGCGACCGCGGTGGCGCTGGCCTGCTGGAGCGCGTCACCGGTGAACAGCCACGAGGCCGCGGAGTCCAGTTTGGCGGATGACTTCCGCCGCAGCACCACCGTTTCCAGCACCGCGGCCGCGTGGTCCGGGGCGATCCGGCGCACGGCGGCGACGTCGGCGATGCGGGTCTTGTCGGTCAGCGGCAGGGACGAGCAGTCGGCGAGCGCCGCGCTTCCGGCGCCGGAGCGCAGGAAGGCGACGTCGTCGAGCGTGAACTGATACGGCACCTACGACCGCTTGGTACCGGTGATCATCACGTTGTAGAACAGTTCGCGCGGCAGCACCTTGGCGAGCAGTTTCTTGTCCAAAGCGGACAGCCGCAGCCACAGCCGGTACGCGAACAGACGCCAGCGCAGGGTCAGTTTCTCCTGCGGCACGGCGGCTTCGAAGGTCCGGATCGGCCAGCCCGCGAGCGCGGCCGCGAACTCTTCGGTGACCGCGCGGACATCCTGCGCCCCGGCGCCACGAGCCATCGACTCGAGTTCGGACGGGTCGAAGGTGTGGATGTCGACGACGGCCTCCAGCGCGGCCGCACGGGAGGACTCGTCGAGTTCCTCCTGCGGGCGGCGCCAGCCGTTCAGCACCGGCAGCTTGGTCAGGTTGGTGGTGAGGTACCAGGTGAGCTGGCCGAGCTTGCGCGCGTAGAAGTCGCCGACCTTCGTCGGCTCACCCGCGAACACGAACCGGCCGCCCGGCTTCAGCACGCGCAGCACCTCGGCGAACGCCGCGCGGACGTCCGGGATGTGGTGCAGCACCGCGTGCCCGACGACGAGGTCGAAGCTGTTGTCTTCATAGGGGATCCGCTCGGCGTCGGCGACCCGGCCGTCGACGTCGAGGCCGAGGTTCTCGGCGTTGCGCAGCGCGACCTGGACCATCCCCGGTGAGAGGTCGGTGACCGACCCCTTCTTGATGACGCCGCCCTGCATCAAATTTAGCAGGAAGAAGCCGGTGCCACTGCCCAGTTCCATCGCGGTCGGGTACGGCTGGCCGTCCTCACCGGCGACCGCGTTGAACACGTCGGTCGCGTAGGAGATGCAGCGCTCGTCGTAGGAGATGGACCACTTCTCGTCGTAGGTCCCGGCTTCCCAGTCGTGGTACAGCACGTTGGCGAGCTTGGGGTCGGCGAAAGCGGCCTTGACCTCTTCGGCGGTGGCGTGCGGGTTCGGCGCCGGATCGTTCACCTGCGTCATCGGGTTACTTCCCCTCGAAGGTGGCCTTGCCAGGGCCGTTTTCGATGAACGACTTCATGCCGTTGCGCTGGTCCTCGGTCGCCCACAGCGCGGCGAAGAGGTGCGATTCGAGCTTGAGCCCGCTCGCGAGGTCGGTGTCGAGACCGCCGTCGATGGCGGCCTTCGCGGCACGCAGCGCCACGGCGGGACCGTTCGCGAACTGCGAGGCCCACTTGTGCGCGGCGGCGTAGACGTCGTCCGGCGCGACGACCTCGTCGAGGATGCCCAGCGCGAGCGCCTCTTCGGCCTTCACGAACCGGCCGGTGAACACGAGGTCCTTGGTCTTGCTCGGGCCGATGAGCCGGGCGAGGCGCTGCGTGCCACCGGCGCCGGGGATGACGCCGAGCTGGATCTCCGGCTGGCCGACCTTGACGTTGTCGCCGGCGATCCGGCGGTCGGCGGTCAGCGCGAGTTCGAGGCCGCCGCCCAGCGCGTAGCCGGTGATGGCCGCGACGACCGGCTTCGGGATGTTCGCGATGGTGGCCAGCGACGCGGTCAGCGCCGCGCCGAACTTCGCGATCTCGGGGTACGTGCGCTCGGCCATCTCCTTGATGTCCGCGCCGCCCGCGAAGGTCTTCTCGCCGCCGTAGAGGATCACGGCGCGCACGTCGTCGCGCTCGGAGGCCTCACGAGCCGCTTCCGCGAGCTCGGCCTGCACCTGGTTGTTCAGGGCGTTGACCGGCGGGCGGTCCAGCCGGATCGTGCCGACCCCGCCTTCGACCTCCAGGCTTACGAACTCTCCCACGCCAGTCCTCCTTAACAGGCCGTTCACCACGACAGACCACACGTTACCGCTCAGTACGTCAGCTCAGCGGCGACGGGCGAAGTAGCGATCACCGGACCGTTCGAGCAGGAGGTCCTGGTCGAACGTCTTGGACAGGTTCTCGCTGGTCACGACGTCGTCCATGAGCCCGGAAGCGACCGCGCGGCCGTCGCGGAGCAGCAGCGCGTGGGTGAATCCCGGCGGGATTTCTTCCACGTGGTGGGTGACGAGCACCATGGCCGGGGCTTCGGGGTCGAGTGCCAGCTCCGAAAGGCGCGCGACCAGGTCTTCGCGGCCGCCGAGGTCGAGTCCGGCGGCGGGCTCGTCGAGCAGCAGCATCTCCGGGTCGGTCATCAGTGACCGCGCGATCAGGGTCCGCTTGCGCTCGCCCTCCGACAGCGTGCCGAAGGTGCGCTCGGCCAGGTGCGGAATGCCCAGCGCGCCCAGCAGTTCGCGGGCGCGGTCGGTGTCGAGGCTGTCGTACTCCTCACGCCAGCGGCCGACGACGGCGTACCCGGCGCTCACCACGACGTCGACCACGCGCTCGTCGCCGGGCACCCGCTGCGCGATCGCGGCCGAGGTGAACCCGATCCGCGGGCGCAGGTCGAAGATGTTGACCTTGCCGATCCGGTCGCCGAGGAGGTCGACCGTGCCCGAGGTCGGGTGGAGTTCGGCCGCGGCCAGCCGGAGCAGGGTGGTCTTGCCCGCGCCGTTCGGGCCGAGCACCACCCATCGCTCGTCCAGTTCCACGGTCCAGTCGAGGTCGGCGAGGAGATCGTTGCCTGTTCGGCGGACCCCGACACCGGTCATCCTCACCACGAGGTCGTCAAGTTCGCTGGGCTGGATCGGCTCACTCACGCGCCCATTGTGTCCGCACACGCGCGCGCGTGAACACCGGGCCGCCGGTCCGGGGAAACCGGCTGGTCCAGGGAGTGGGACGCGGCGACCCCGGCGTGGTGGCTGTGGCACGATCGGAGGCGTGATCAGGTCCGTGTCCGCCGCCTTCCCCGTCATCGGGGGTTCTTTCTGGCGCCGCCGGACCATCGACCTGCTCCTCGTCGCCTCGTGCGGGTGTACCACCGCGCGGCACGGCTGAGCCCGATCCTTTCGACGGCACACACGTCCCGTGTGCCGTGGCACCCGTGTCGCGCCGCGTTCGGCCCTGCTTTTCCGAGCCCGCGAATCTTCACGAGGAGCCCCGAGTTGACCACGTCCCTTTCGCCTCGCCATGACTTCGAGACCCACCCTCAGCTGACCGACCCGCTGCTGCCCGAGCTGCTGCACCCCGAGCGCCTGCTCTGGACGCCACGGGAACTGGCCGAGCTGACCTCCACCGTCGCCACCGAACTGACCACCGGCCTGCGTGGTCTGCTGCGCTTCGACGCCGACCGCCGCTGGTGGGCCCGGCTCGCGCTGACCGACGGCGTCGAGCTGTGGCTGCTGTCCTGGCTGCCCGGCCAGCAGACGAAACCGCACGACCACGGCGGCGCGTCCGGTTCGTTCACCGTGCTGCAGGGCGAACTCGGCGAGGAGTACCGCTACCCCGGCGGCCCGATCCGGCGGCGCACGCACGTCGTTGGCGAGAGCATCGGCTTCGGTGCGGGGCGCGCGCACCAGGTGACCGGCATCGGTTCCGAGCCCGCTGCCAGCGTTCACGCGTACTCGCCGCCGCTGGTCGCGACCCGCGAATACCGCACGCTCGCCGACGTTCCCGCCGAGATCCCCTCGCTGGCCCCGATACTGGGCCGATGAGTGCTATTGACGACCTGCTTGCGGCCGCCCGGTCCGGACTGGACCGGGCGGAGCCCGAGCAGGCACTGCGGCTGCAACGCGACGGAGCCCTGATCGTGGACATCCGCCCGCAGGTCAACCGGGCCGAAGAGGGTGAGATCCCCGGTTCGGTGGTCGTCGAGCGGATTCACCTCGAATGGCGGCTCGCGCCGGACAGCGAATGGCGGCTGCCTCAGGTGAAACCGGACTCGACGGTGATCGTCGTATGCAACGAGGGGTATTCGTCCAGCCTGGCCGCCGCCGATCTGCGGCGGCTCGGCCTGCCGGGCGCGACCGATCTCGAAGGCGGGTTCCGCGCCTGGCGTTCGGCTGGCCTCCCGATCCGCGAGGGCGGCACCCCCGCCGTCCCCTGACGCCCTACCGGCGGATCGTCAGCCGGGCGACCGAGTCCGGTGACAACGGCAGCGCCGCGTCGATGCCCGAGCCCCGCATCGGGCGCGGGTTGACCAGCACGCCGGTCGCCACCGCCCGGCCGGCGGCGGCCGCCACGACCTCGCGCCCGGTCCGGCGGTGGATCCGGGGCCAGCCCGCACCGGTGGCCGCGCGGTACTCGGTGAGCAACCGCTCGTCGGTGAAGACGCAGAACCAGTCGCCGTGCGTGCCGAGCCGGGCCGGGAGCGGCGCGCCCGCCGGATCCGCCGGACCCCACACCGTGCGTTCGAGGAACGTCCGCAGTACCGGGGACACGAGTTCGCGGGTGGCCTCGGGAAGCGCGCTGGGGCTGGCGAGCTCTTCCCGATCCGGCCGGACGTTCCTCGCGAGCCACTGCGAAGCGAGCCTGAAGTCTTCTCCGGTGAGGTCCTCCTGGAAGCCGTCCAGACTGTTCTTGACGCTCCCCAGGAATTCGTAGAACCGCCGGGTGCAGGTCCGCTCGGAGACGCCGACCTGGCCGCGGCCGACCAGACCCCGGAGCCTGCCGACCATTCCCGACTCGCCGTCCGCCGGATCCACGCCAAGGTTGTAGGCGGTCCAGACGATGTCGGGCATGAGCGGATCGGCGAACCGGCCGAGGACGCGGTTCAGTCGCAAGAGGACGATCTCGCGCACCCGGCCGGGCTCGGCGTCCTCGGCGATGCCCCAGATGGCGCGCAGTTCCGGCCCGAGTGCGTGGGCGAGCCCCTCCTGCCGGATACCGGCGCGGGCGTGGATGTGATGCAGCCGGTCCTTGGCCCGGCGCGACAGTTTCGTTTCCTTCGCCGAAGCCACCATTCCTCCGATATTCGGGATAGGCCCGGCAAAGTCTATTTCACCTGTGTGTTTGTCATTGTTCGGCGGAAATCGAAGATCAGGGTTTTACTTTGTTCGCTACCGGCTTGACAGCCGCTCAGGCCAGGACCACCCGCGCGAGTTCGGCGGGGGTCGCGAGCAACCGGTGTTTCGGCAGCACCCGGACGGTGTAGCCGATCGAGCCGGGATGCGGCAGCTTCAGCCGCGCGGAGAACGCGCCGATCCCGTCGCCGGACATGCCGACGGTGACGGGTTCGCTCAGCTCGTCCCCGTCGCCCACCTTCCCGACGACGGCCTGGACGTCCACTTCGGACGGTTCGAGACCGGCGAGGTCGATCCGCGCCCGGATGATCACCTCGGTCCCGGTGACCATCGGCGCGGCGTCCTCGACGAGCAGTTCGGTGTCGAAGATGCGCACCCGTGGCCAGGAGACGTCGAGTTTGGTCCGGTAGTCGGCCAGCGACAGCGCGCCGCGGTACCCGTCGCCCGTCGCCTCGGCCACCATCCGCGACGCGGGCAGATAACCCGCTTCGACGTACTCCCGCACCATGCGCGACGCCTGCACGCGCGGCCCGAGGGTCTCCAACGTGTGCCACACCATCGACAGCCAGCCTCCGGGCACACCGTCGGCGTCGCGGTCGTAGAACAGCGGCGCGATCTGGTGGCCCAGCAGGTCGTACAGCGCCGCGGCCTCCAGTTCGTCACGGCGCAGCGGGTCGGTGACGCCGTCCGCGGTCGGGATCGCCCAGCCGTTGCTGCCGTCGTAGCACTCGTCCCACCAGCCGTCCCGGATGGACAGGTTGAGGCCGCCGTTCAGCGCGGACTTCATCCCCGAGGTCCCGCACGCCTCCAGCGGGCGGACCGGCGTGTTCAGCCAGACGTCGCAGCCGCGATAGAGGTAGCGCGCCATGGACATGTCGTAGTCGGGCAGGAAGACGATCCGGCGCCGTACCTCGGGATCGTCGACGAACCGGACGATCTGCTGGATCAGCTGCTTGCCGCCCTCGTCGGCCGGATGCGACTTGCCCGCGACGACGAGCTGGATCGGGCGCTTCTCGTCCAGCAGCAGCGCGCGCAGCCGCTCCGGGTCGCGCAGCATCAGCGTGAGCCGCTTGTACGTCGGCACGCGGCGCGCGAAGCCGACGGTCAGCACGTCCGGGTCGAAGACCGTGTCGGTCCAGCCGAGTTCGAGCGCGGACGCGCCGCGCTGCATCCACGCGGCCCGCACCCGGCGCCGGACCTCGGCGACCAGCTTCTCGCGCAGTTCACGCCGCAGTGCCCACAGCTGCTCGTCGCTGACGCCGTCCCGCAGCGGCTTGCCCTGGGTGCCGTCGAGGCCCCACTCCTCGTGGTTGCGGCCGAGCAGCGCGCTCAGCTCGCGTGCCACCCAGGTCGGCCCGTGCACGCCGTTGGTGACCGACGAAACGGGCACCTCGTCGAAGTCGAAGCCGGGCCACAGCCGGGAGAACATCCGCCGTGACACGCGGCCGTGCAGGGCCGAGACGCCGTTCGCGCGCTGCGCGAGCCGCAATCCCATATGCGCCATGTTGAACAGGCCGGGGTTGTCCTCCGCGCCGAGCGCCAGCACGCGGCGCGGGTCGACGTCCGGGACGAGCCTGCCGTCGGTGAAGTACCGCTGGACGAGGTCGACGGGGAATCGGTCGATACCGGCGCTGACCGGGGTGTGCGTGGTGAACACGGTGCCCGCGCGGACGGCGGGCAGTGCCTCGTCGAACGCCAGCCCGTCGGCCTGGATGATCTCGCGGGCACGTTCGAGGCCGAGGAACCCGGCGTGGCCTTCGTTGGTGTGGAACACCTTCGGTTGCGGATGCCCGGTCAGCTCGCAGTACCGCCGCACCGCGCGGAAGCCGCCGATCCCGGCCAGGATCTCCTGGCGGATGCGATGGTCGGCGTCGCCGCCGTAGAGCCGATCCGTGACCGCGCGCAGATCCTCGTCGTTGGTCTCGGTGTCGGTGTCCAGCAGCAGCAACGGGATCCGGCCGACGCGGGCCTTCCAGATCTGCGCGTGCAGCGTGCGCCCGGCGGGCATCGCGACGTCGACCAGCACCGGCTTGCCGCCGTCGGTCACCAGCTCCAGCGGGAAGGCGTTGGGGTCGATCACCGGGTAGTGCTCGACCTGCCAGCCGTCGAGCGACAGCGCCTGCCGGAAGTACCCGGCACGGTAGAGCAGCCCGACACCGATCATCGGCACGCCGAGGTCGGACGCCGCCTTGAGGTGGTCGCCGGCGAGCACGCCGAGGCCGCCGGAGTAGTTCGGCAGTGCTTCGGTGACACCGAACTCCATCGAGAAGTACGCGACGGCCGACGGCAGATCGGCGTCGGCCTGCTTCTGGTACCAGCGCGGCTCGGCGAGATAGCGGTCCAGATCGGCGACCGCCTCGCGCGCGTGGGCGAGGAAGGCGTCGTCGACGGCCAGTTCGTCGAGCCGGGCCGGTGGCAGGGCGGTCAGCATCCGCAGCGGGTCGCGGACGCGGTCGAACAGCTCGGCGTCCATCGACGCGAACAGGTCGCGGGTCGGCGGATGCCAGGTCCAGCGCAGATTCGTGGCGAGGTCACCGAGGCCGGAGAGCGACTCCGGCAGGCTCGCGCGGACGGTGAACCGGCGGACAGCTCTCATGAGGAGCGACCATATCGGGACCGACCCCGCCCCGCTCAAGACCCACTTCGGGGATTACCTGCACGCGGGCCATAAGCGCTGGGTATGGTCCCTGCTTGCCGGAGTACGCGGCCCGGTCGGGGCCCTGACGACAAGCGAGTGAAGATGATCCAAGGGGGAGCGCGGGGCTTAGGTCGCCGCCCGGCTCTGATCGCGGTCGTGACGGTGCTGGCCCTCGGGCTGAGCGCTTGCGGCGACAAGGGAAGCTCGACCGGCAAGGAAGGCAGCCAGCCGGGAGCCGGCGACATCGCCGGACTGCCGGTCACGCATTTCGAAAGCGGGCTGAAGCCGGACGCGCCCAAGCCGGACCTGCAGGTCCGCAACGAGGACGGCTCCGAGGACGACAAGCTCGCCATCGCCGCGATCGCCGACGCGCAGACCTACTGGGCCGAGGTCATGCCGCGTGACTTCGGCCAGCCGTACGAGCCGCTGAAGTCGCTGCTGTCCTACAGCGCGCGGACCGACGACGAAGACACCGAATGCGGCAGCGTCAAGGGCTTGGTCAACGCCTTCTACTGCCCGCCGGACGATTCGGTGGCGTGGGACCGCGGCGTGCTGCTGCCGATGCTCCGCGAACGGTTCGGGAAAATGGCCGGCGCCGTCGTGCTCGCGCACGAACTCGGGCACGCCGTCCAGTACCGGCTCGGCGAGAAGGCCAGCATCAAGAAGAACACCCCGTCGATCGTCAAGGAGCAGCAGGCCGACTGCTTCGCCGGCGGCTACTTCCGCTGGGTCGCCGAGGACAAGAGCAAGTTCTACCGCGTCTCCACGTCCGAAGGCCTCAACCAGGTCATGGCGTCGCTGTTCCTGATCCGCGACCAGGCGGGCACCAGCGCGACGAAGCAGGGCGCGCACGGCACGGCGTTCGACCGCACGTACGCGTTCCAGGTCGGGTTCGAGAAGGGCCCGAAGGAATGCGCCGCGATGAACGAGGAGAACATCAAGGCGCGGATCACCGAGCGCCCGTTCGACAAGGGTGACAAGGGCAAGGGTGACGAGAAGATCGACGCCGAGATCGTCGGGATCCTGAAGAAGAGCCTCGACGAGGCCTTCAAGGGCGCCGGCGTCCCGGGCCCGGAGATCACCGAGGACGGCAACGGCAGCTGTGCCGGCGGCCCCAGCACCCCGCCCGCGTCGTACTGCGCGTCGAACAACACCGTCAGCATCGACATGGCCAAGCTGCGCGAACTCGCCCAGCCGGTCGACCAGGAAGCCGAGTGGAAGAGCGGGCACAGCGAGGGCAAGGGCGACTTCGCCGCGTTCTCGGAAATCGCGTCCCGCTACGCGATGGGCATCCAGAAGGGTGTCGGCGCGTCGATCGACAACGCGAACGCCGGACTGCGTACCGCGTGCCTGGTCGGCGCGTGGGCGAAGGCCAGCACGGTGCCCGGCGCGACCCTGCGGCTTTCGTCCGGTGACCTCGACGAGGCCATCTCGGATCTGCTGAGCCCGGAGAGCCTCGTCTCGGCCGACGTCAACGGCAAGCGCGTGGACAACGGTTTCGAGCGGATCGAGGCGCTGCGGAAGGGCTACCTGGAGAGCTCGTCGGTGTGCTCGACCCAGTACGGCTGATCGTGAGCGGTCCGGTCACGGGTCCCTGAAGTGCTATGAAAGGTCCTTTCCTTGCAAATTTTGCAAGGAAAGGACCTTTCATAGCATCCGGGGGTTGCGAAACCTCAGTACAGCGCGCTCGCCAGGTCCCGTCGCGCCTTCATGACGCGCTCGTCGGTCGGGTCGAACAGGTCGAACAGCGCCACCAGGTGTTCCCGCACCTTGTCGCGGTCGTCGCCCGCGGTACGCCGCACAGCCGCGACCAACCGCGCGAAACCCGCCTCGGGTTGCTGCCCGGCGACCTCGAGGTCGGCCGCGGCGAGCTGGGCGTCGAGGTCGGCCGGGTCGGCGTCCGCCTTCGCGATCGCGTCCGGGCCGGCGGCCTCGGCGCGCGCGGTGAACTTGACCTGCGCGAGCGCGGTCTTCGCCTCCTCGTTCGCCGGTTCGACGTCGAGGATGCGCTCGTAGGCCGCCTGCGCCGCGGCGAAGTCACCGCGTTCGAAGGCCTCCTCGGCCTCGGTGAACCGCGGGTCCTCCGGTTGTTCGACGCCGCCGCCGTTCTCCTCGGCCGCCTTGATGCCGGGCAGCCGGTCGCGCAGCGCGTCGAGCAGCGAGCCGAGCCACTTGCGGATCTCGGGTTCGGGCAGCGCGCCGGAGAACGCGTCGACCGGCTGGCCGCCGCCGATGGCGATGACCGTCGGGATCGACTGCGCGCCGAAAAGCTGCGCGATGCGCGGGTTCGCGTCGACGTCCACCTTCGCGAGCACCCAGGCACCGCCGGACTCGGCGGCGAGGCGCTCCAGCACCGGGCTGAGCTGCTTGCACGGCCCGCACCATTCGGCCCACAGGTCGACGACCACCAGCTGCTGCAGGGATCGCTCGACGACCTCGGCCTGGAAGGTCGCTTCGGTGACTTCGATCACGGCACCCGCCGTGGCGGGACCGCCTGGCGCGGCACCGTCGGCGGGCCGCGGAGGGGCAGGAGGCTGTTTCTGGGGCGCCTCGGCACGCGCCTTGAGCGCGGAAAGGTCGACCGCGCCGGAAAGCGCGGCGGAAAGGGCCGCCGTCTTCGATGCTGATCCGCGTGGGTGTGTCACGGGTTCCATCCTGGCACGCATCCCCGAGCGTTTCACCGCATGCCCCCGGCTGCCCGCTTGGCAGGACGGTTCCGTTCCGGCAGGCTCGCCCACGAGGGGGTGATCGACATTCCGACCCGCAGGACCGCCACGGTGGCCGCCGCGATCGCCGTCGCCATCGTCTGGGTGAGCGTCATCACGGTACTGATCGCCCATCAACCCGACCCTGGTGTCGCCAGTCCCGGCCAACTCCGGGAGGGCCTCACCGCCGCGCTCAACGAACACGACGTCGAGGCCCTCTCCGAACTCATCGACTATCCGCCCGCCTCGGCGGACGACTTCGCGAAGTCCTATATCGACGCGCTGGCCCGCCGCGGCGCCCACGACGTGACGGTGAAGTTCGCCCCGGACGATCTCGCGCCGACTTCGGCGACCGTCAGCGGGAAGTTGGCCGACGGCAGCGTGTTCGGCTACGTGGTGGCCATCGCGGTCAAGGACAAGCTGTGGCTGGTCTCGTTCACCCCGCCACTCCCCTGACTCATTCGCCCAAGTGCTTCTCGACGCGCTCCACCTTCGCGGTCAGCTGGCCTTCGTAACCCGGCCGGATGTCGGCCTTGAGCACCAGCCCGACCCGCGACGAACCCTCACCGGCGGCCTCGACGGCCCGTTTGACGACGTCCATGACCTCGTCCCAGGAGCCCTCGATGTTGGTGAACATCGCGTTGGTCGAATTCGGCAGGCCGGACTCGCGCACCACCTTGACCGCGCGGGAGACCGCTTCGCTGACCCCGCCGTCTTCCTCGGTCGCGGACGGGCTGACACTGAAGGCCACGATCATCTTCTGCTCCTCGTTCAGACACTTTTCCCACGCATAACACCCGGTCGTGCGACGTGGCACGGGTACCCGCTGGTAACTTCGAACGCCATGAGCCGTCCGTTGCCGTTCGACCCGATCGCCCGCGCGGCGCAGCTGTGGGAGGCCCGTATCGGGCCGTCCGAAACCATGGCCGCGGTGACCGGGATCATGCGCGTGCAACAGATCATCCAGTCCGCGGTGGACGGTGCCCTCAAACCGCACGGGCTGACGTTCGCCCGGTACGAGGCACTGGTCCTGCTGACCTTCGCCCGCGCGTCCAGTCTGCCGATGCGCGTGATGGGCGAGCGGCTGCAACTGCACCCGACGAGCGTCACCAACATCGTCGACAGGCTCGAAAAAGACGGCCTGGTCAAGCGTGTCCCGCATCCGACCGACCGCCGCACCACCTTGGTCGAGATCACCGAAGAAGGCCGCGTACGCCGCGAAGAGGCCACCAAGGCGGTCACCGAAATCGACTTCGGGCTGACCGGCCTCACCGGCAAGCAGACCGAGCAGCTGACCGACCTGCTCACCAAGGTCCGCAAAGCCACCGGCGACTTCACCGAATAACCCCGGAAGTACGTGAAGGCCCCCTTCACTGCGTCTAGCGCAGTGAAGGGGGCCTTCACGTACTTGGGGACCGGAGATCAGGCGGCGGCAGCGGTTTCCGGGGTGCGGGCGAACAGGCCGACACCGCCGTGCGACAGCCGCTGCGGGCCGTCGAGCTTGCCGTTGCGCAGCGCCCAGGACTCGAACAGCCAGGTGAACAGCGGTGGGATGCTGGAGAGCAGCGCCAGGATCAGGGTCTTCGGGCGCCAGCCGAGCGGCTTCGCCACGGACAGGGAGACCAGCACGTAGAGGACGAACACGACGCCGTGCACCATGCCGAGGACGGGAACGCCGCCCTCGCCGAGCTTGACGGCGTACTTGAGGAACATCCCGACCAGCAGCCCTGCCCAGGAGAGGGCTTCGGCTACCGCGGCCACGCGGAATACTAGAGCGGCCTTGCTGGACACTTTCTCCTCCTGTGGGGTCTCACCACTGCGTGTACACACATGACTACGTCCGACGAGCACTGTCCAAGACGGACTCGTCAAGGACGTCAACAGCGCTGTCGGACGTGGTAATACCAGTGTGAGGCGTGACGGCCCTCACCGGAACACCGGGGGCCGTGATGCTCCTCACGACCCCCGCTGCGAACCGGTCTAAACCAGTCGGATCACCCCGCACACGGTGACTTCGGCGCCCCTTCGGGGCCGGTCGCCCACTTCGCCTTCGCGGCGTCATCCGTCAGGCGGAAGTCCAAAGTGGTCCCTCGCGTCAACTGTTCCAAACCGACATATGCCCGCTGCGAACCGGACCCGAGCCCCTGGACGTACTGGAGTTTCGACGTGTCCGCGCCGTCGGCTTCGATCGTGATGTCGCGACCGTTCTCCAGGTGCACCACGGACTTCTCGAACCGTGGCGCGTTGAGCACGAACTGCCCGGTGCCCGGGACAACCGGATACAGGCCCAGCGCGCTGAAGACGTACCACGCGGACATGGTGCCCAGGTCGTCGTTGCCGGTGACGCCGTTCGGCGCGTTGGTGAACAACGTGTGCGCGGCACGCACCACGGCCGAGGTCTTCCACGGCTGCCCGGTCAGCGTGTACAGCCAGGGCGAGTGCAGATCCGGCTCGTTGTTCGGGTTGTAGCGGAACTGGTTGTAGTAGTTGTACGGGCCGACGACCCATTCCTCGCGCACGGTCTTCGCCGGATCCTTGACCAGATCCCCGTAGGCGAAGAAATCGTCGAGTCGCTTGCCGACGTTCTCCTTGCCGCCCATGCGGTCGACCAGGCCGGGGACGTCCTGCTGGGTCAGCCACTGGTACTGCCACGACGTGCCCTCGTGGAACCCGTCCTGGCTCTGCGGGTCGAACGGCTTGCCCGCCGGGCTGAACCACTCGCCGCCTTCGAGCTTGGGCCGGTAGAACCCGGTGAAGCCGCGGTCGGTCACCGACGAATCCCACAGCGTGCGATAGCCGCGTCCCTTGTCCGCCAAGGCCTTCGCGTCGTCCTTCTTGCCGAGCCCCTCGGCCATGATGGACAGTGAGCAGTCCGCGAGCGCGTATTCCAACGTGGCCGAAGCCCCGTGGTGCGGATCGGTGTCCTGCCCCTTCTTCGGAAAGTCCTTGTCGTACTGGACGAACCCGTCCTTCTGGTAGCTCGCGTTTCCCGAACGGCCTTGGAACGGCGACGACGCGGGCGGGATCTCCCGCGAGTTCCGCAGAAGTGCCTGGTACGCCTTCAGTTCCTGCCCGACAACGCCCCGAACCGCCACAGGTCGACCAGGAACGGCGTGACCGGATCGCCGGTCATCGTGTTCGTCTCCTGGTTCGCGTACGCCCAGCGCGGCAGCCAGCCACCCTGGTCGTGGATGGCGAGCACGGACTTCGCGACGTCCTTCGCGCGCGACGGCCGCAACAAGGCGAGCAATTGGTTTTGCGTGCGATAGGTGTCCCACAGCGAGAAGAACTCGTAGTACGTCCACCCCAGCGCGCGATGGATCTTGTCGTCGAACCCGCGGTAGCGGCCGTCGGCGTCGTTGCCGGTCAACGGTTGCAGCAGCGCGTGGTAGAGCGAGGTGTAGAACACCGTGCGGTCGTCCTTCGCCGCGCCACGGATGTCCACTGAGGACAGTTCCTTGCGCCAGGCACGCTGAGCGCCGTCGCGGACCGCGTCGAACGAACGGTTCTTCTCGGACGCGAGGTTGAGCCGGGCCCCGAAAGCGTCCACATGGGAGATCGCCGTCGTCGCGGTGACCTGACCGCCGTCGAAGGTCAGCCAAGCACCACGCAGGCCCTCGCCGCCGGAGGCCTCCTTCGAACCGGGAGTGCCGCCGGTCGGCGACCAGGTGCCGAACGCTTTGAACGGCTTGTCGAACGTCGTGGTGAACCAGGTCTTGTACGGCTTCCCGCCGCAGAACGCCTGGGACTCCACCATCCCTTCGACTGTGCGGTCCCCCACGACGCGGACCTGGCTCGCCGTCACCGGCTCCTTGTCATTGGCCTGCCCGACGTTGACGAACACGTTCGCGTCACCGGATTTAGCGAAGGTGTAGCGCTCGACACCGGTCCGCGTGGTCGCGGTGGTCTCGGCGTCGACGCCGCCGTAGCCGGTGAGCCGCACCTTGTAGTAGCCGGGTTTCCCGACCTCGCCCTCGTGCGTGTACGGCGAGGCGTACCGCTTGTGGTCGAACGTCTCGGGTTTGCCCGTGTCGAACGCCGCGCCGGGGCCGACCGCGCCGGTGGTGGGCAGGGTCGACACGAGGCCACCCTGCTCCCAGCAGCCCGCGCCGGACAGGAAGAAATGCCCGAAGCCGCGGATCGCGGTGTCGTCGTAGCGGTAGCCGGCGTAATGCGAGGAGATCGGGCTGACCTGGGTCATCCCGAACGGCGCCGAAGCGCCGGGGAAGGTGTTGCCGTCGTCCTTGGTGCCGATGAAGGTGTTGACCGCGTCCACGGGGTCGCCACCGGGCGCGGCCGACGCGGCGGGCGTGAGCAGCCCGGCGGGGACGACGAGCGCGGTGAGCAACCCGGCGACGCGGGTCGAAGTGCGTGCAGGCATGGGAAAGGCCGCCTCCTGACAACGTTGTCGCTGCCTGCTCACCTTCGACAAGAACCGACCACCCGGTCAAGAGGTCCGCCGAACCCTGTCCGATTCAGGACAGCGGCAGCACGAAAGCCGCGACGCGGACCGTGCCCGGCCCCGACTGCCGAAGTCCTTCCAGGACGATCTCGGTCGGCTCGTCCTCGATGTCCAGTTCGACGACTTCTCGGGAAACGTCTTCGCCCGCGCCCAGCTCGGTGGCCAGCGAATCGCCGTCGAGCAGCAGGCGCACGCGGCCCACGGTCCCCTCGCCCGCGACGGTCTCGATAATCAGCCGCACCCGGCCGGGCGTGACGAAGGCACGCAGAAGGGGTTCCCAGTCCGTGGACTCCGTGCCGGGCCAGTCCGACGGCCGCGCGGGGGCGAACGGCTCGCCCAGCGCGATACCCGCCGGGGCCGCGGCGGCCATCGCCATCGCGACCCGGGGAGCGCCTGCCTCCAGCAACCGGAGCCGGCGCTGGATCTCGCGCAGCTCCGACACCAGCGTGTCGGGTTGGTAGACCTTGCTCATACCGCCTCCGGCCGGGAAGGGAACGCGCTCATCCGGTCCCCAGTATCGGTGCCACGGTCAGCACGACCTCCTCCAGCCCGGCGTCATCGCCGGGAGTGACGGAAAGGCCGAGGATCCGGACGGTGACGTCGAGCAGGTCTCCGGCGAAGAACGGGTCGTCGACGAGCACCCGCGCGTCATCGCCCACCGAGTACGAGCCGACGACCGGGTCGAGATCCGCCCGTACGGTCAGTTCGGGCAGCACCACCGGTCGCCGCCGGACGGAGAGTTCCCCGGCCACGTGCGCCGCCAGCAAGGCGCCGTCGGCGGTGTCCAGCTGCGGCGCGACGGCTTCCAGCAGCGGCCAGCCCGCCGCGGACGCGGTCGGATCGGCGCGGATCACCGGCGCGCCCGGCTGCCCGCTCGCGGTCCCGAGCACGCGCGTCGCCATACTCGCCGCGTCGCTCGGCCAGGTGAAGTCGATCAGGTTCGCGCCGTACTCCCAGACGTGCGGTCCGCCCGGCTGCCCGAGCCGGGGATGGCCGAACCGCAGGAAACGCTCGATCGCCCCGCTTCCGTCGTAGCGGACGTCGAAGGTGAAGTCGAAACCATTGTCGGCACCCGCGAGATCCCGCAGCACCTCGGCGACCGCCTTGGCTTCGGCGGGCGCGTAGCTCACCGTCCGCGCGACGCCCGAAGCGGTGGCCCCGAGGAAGGTCACCCCCAGATCACCGTCCACATGGGACTGGGCGAGGCCGACGACACCCCGCGCCACGGTGATCTGGTCCACCCCCGTGAAGGTCACGGTCTTGGCCAGATCGGCCGGGTCGAGGACGAGCCGATGGTCGAAGTAGGACAGGAAATCCGACGCGCCGAGTTCCAGCACACCCTTGGCCGCGGAGTACCGGCTCGTCCAGATGACGCCGCCCCACAACAGATCCCCGTCGCGATCGACGTAGATCGCGGTCCGGCCGGGTTCGGTCGACACCCGCGGCTCCCGCGCCCGCAGCACCGGATCGTCGACGCGCACCTGCCCCCGCAAGGTCCCGACGTCGTTCAGCTTCTTGTCGAACGACACCCCGGACAGGGGGAGTTCGTCCAGGATCGTGCCCTCGCGAAGGTCCGCGATGAGGTAGGTGTACGTCGTGCCCATGGCCTGCCCGCTAGTAGGTGGAGAAGGTCAGGGCGTCCAGGCTGAGCCAGCCGGCGCTGCCCGTGGTGGCCATCACCGATCCGTTGGCATGGATGTCGACCCGGCCGACCGTATCGGGGTTCGTGCTTACCGGGAGCAGCCACTGCGCGACCGGACGGAAACCGACCGGCAGCGTGAAGATCGGCTTGTCGAAGGTGCCGGATTTGACCAGGCCACGCAACCGCACCCAGCCGTCGTCCATCAACGTGTAGGCGGCGCCGTTGAACCCGGCACCGTAGTTCTGCCAACCGTTCTGAAGGGTGGCCGCATGCCAGGTGTCGCCGCGGGGCGGCCGGTAGGCGACCCAAGCGCCCCCTTTCTTGACCTGGAGCTGACCGGTGTCGAGCCGGTAGACGAACTGGCTGCCGTGCGCGGGCCCGACCGGTGGGAGGTCGGCTTCGCCCCGCACCGGGAGGATCGCCCCCGCCGCCGCGGTGAACTGCCGTTTGTCCACAAGCGACGGTCCTGGCACGCTCCCCGCGGGCGGCACGGTGATCTCGGCGAGCACGAGGAAGGGACTGCCCGACGGCACCGGGCGCACCGGCGTCGCGGAGTTCTCCCCGGCGTACAAGGTGACCGCGAACCGGCCCTCGGAGGTGATCTCGGCGACCACGAGATCGATCCGGCGCAAGGACGCGTGCTGCGCGCCGAACGCGAGTTCCCTCGCCGCGTCGAGGGTGACGATGTAGGCGCCGTCACCGGGTTTCGCCGGATCGGCGAGCACCGCCTGGAACGGGTTGACCGTGACCTTGTTGCTCGCCAGTACGCAGTTGCCGGGGGTACCCGCGCTGTCGCGGATCCCCGGCCGTACCCGGAGCGGGTCGAGGGCGTCGCCGATGCCCTGCGCCTGCACGAGCGCGCCGGTGACCAGCCGCGCGTCGGCGGCTTCGACCCCGTTTCCCCACCCTGGACGCCGCTCTGCCATCGCCGTTGCCTCCCCTAGATCCAGGCGTCGCGCCAGCTCACGGTGAGCCTCCCCGACGCCGAGTCGTCGAACGAATCGAAACCGATCGTGGTGCTGCCGGGCAGGAAACCGAACCACTTCGACCTCGGCAGCAGGGCCGCGCGCCGGGACACCCCGCCGAGCAGGACGGTCCGGGCCGCCACATCCACCATGAGCACGTCCCCCGCCGCCAGGCTCAAGGAGAACGCGAGCCGTTCACCCGTCGAATCGTTGTGGATCACCGGCTGCGTGCACGGTCCGGTGATCGTCCACAGTGGCCACACGGTGGTGGTGCCCGCGTTCGTCACCGCGATCACCCCGTCGACGGATTCACCGAACGCCAGCGGGAAGGTGAGCGGGAACGTGAGCCCGCTACCCGGCCTCGGCAGGCCGCAGGATTCCTCGTGGACGACGGCGCCGTACCGCAACGGATCCGGCGCGACCAGCTGGACGGAGAAGTCGAAACTGACCGGCGTCGTGTCCACCACCTTCGTGCCCGCGGTGAGCCGGACCAGCGCGCGCCGGGTCACCGTCCGTTCGGCGACGGCGAATTCGGCGAGCGCCGACCCGTCCGCGAGCACCGCCACCAGCCGGTCTTTCGCCCGCTCGCGGGTGTCCTCGTCCGGTGCGACGGCCGTGCCCTCCAAGGTGATCACCCGCGCCGACCGGAACGAGGGCGCGTCGAAACTCCCGTCACGCTGTGGCCGGTCGGACAGTTCGAGGCGCACTCCCGGCGCGCTGGACCAGCCGTCCTCTTTGGTCACCCACCATTCGACACCGTCACCGTCGACCGTGTTTCCCGCCCAGCCGTCCACCGTGTACGTGGGCAGCGCGAGCACGCCGGTGATCACCGCTTCGCCGCCCATGCCACCTCCCTGGCCGCCACCCGGCCGATCTCGTATTCCGACTGGCCCGCCCTCGGATGCACGTTGACCGTCACCCCGGCTTCGGCGGCCGCTTGCCGCACCGACGCCGCCCGGCCGAGCGGTCCGGTCACGGTCGCGGCGATCGTGGTGCTCAGGTTCGCCATGGCGGGTTTGATGGTCGCCGAATTCGGGACCGGGACGAGTTTCTTCATCGCGGTGGAGACCTTGTCGCCGGTCCCGTCGATGCCGACGATCAATCCTTCGCCGATGTTCTTGCCGATCCCGGCCATCACCTGGGACGGGGAGAAGATCTTGAGGAAGCTTTTGATCGGACCGGGGATCTTGTCGACGATGAAGTTCTTGATGGCGGACAGGATGTTCCCCGCCATGTCACGGATACCGCCGATGAACCCGGTGATCAGCGATTTCCCGGCGCCGTACAGCGTGCTGCCGATGTTGCCGAGCGCGCCGACGATCTTCCCCGGCAGGCCGCGGACGAAGCCGATGACGCCGGAGATCGCCGACCTGACGGCGTCCTTGGCCTGGTTGAAGGCGTTCCGGACGATGCCGACCACCTGACCGACCCCGCGGATCGTGCCGACCACGAACTTGATCGCGCCGGAGATGATCGACCGCACCGCGGTGAACACCGCCGTGACAATGGTCCTGACGACCGTGAAGTAGGTGGTGACGTAGGTCCGGATGACCGTCACCGCGACCTGGATGACCTTGGCGACGTACGGCCAGACCACGGAGATGATGTTCCGCACCACGTTCACCGCGCCGACGACGACGTTCTTGACCGCGGTGAAGACGGCGTTGACGATGTTGCGGAACGTCGTACTCCGGTTGTACGCCAGGACGACCGCGCCGACGAGCAGGGTGATCGCGGTGATGATCAGGCCGATCGGGTTGAGCCGCATGACCACGTTCAGCAGGGTCTGCGCGATCGCCCACAACCTGGTGGCCACGGTGACGACCCGTTGCGCGACGGCCTGCACGATCGTTCTGGCCGTCGCGATGGCCGACGCCGCGGCGCTCTTCGCGGTCGCGACCGTCAGCTTGACCATTTCGCGTGTCCCGGCCGCCGCGGCGACCGCCAGGCCGCGGACCCCGGTCGCGAACCTGCTGAGCCCCGTCCCCGCCCCGGACAGTGCGGCGGCCCCAGCCCCGCGAAGGCTGGTGCCCAGTCTCCCGACGGCCTGCCCCGCGCTGGTCGCGGCCTTGCCCGTACTGGTCATCGCGGACGAAGCGGTTCCCTTGGCCGAGGCGGCGAATCCGGACACCGCCCGCCCTGCCTCGGTGGCTTTGGACCCGAGGGCGCTGAACGCCTTCGACGCACCACTCGCCAGTCCCCCGACCGCTTCCTTGATCTCCTTGATGCTCCTGAGCTGGATTCCACTCAAGTCGACCTTGATCGCCTGTGTGTCGGCCTTGATGACCTGTGCGTCCGCCTTCACGTACTGGGCGCTCGCCTTGACGCCTTTCGCGAACTCTTCGAGCCCTTTGCCGATCTCGTCGGCCGCCTTCTTGAACCCGCTGACGATGTCGATCGGCGGGATCGGGGTGAACGGCGCGGTCACCGGCCACCTCCCGGCACCGGCGCGCCGAAGAAGGCGGCGAGCTGCTCAGGCGTTGTCGCCACGACCTCTTCCTCCTCTTCGACACCGGGTCTGGGCACCGGACGCGGCCGCTGCGGTCGTTCGGCGTTCTCGTCGGAATTCGCGGAGACGAACAGCCAGTTGCCCACGGCGAGTTCGTCGACCGCGCCGGCGAGCAGATGTTCGGCGATGCCCCAGTCGGCGACGTCCCCGTGCAGCGCGCGCACCAGCGCGGACTCCCTCGGCAGGTGCCGGATCAGCACCCGCAGGCGTCGCGCGGAAAGCCGTCCGCGGTAGTAGTCGAGTAAATCCACCCGGTAGAACCGGAGAAGATCGGCTTCGACGGCCTCGCCGTGCTCCTTCAGGAGCTCGTCGAGGCCGAAGATTCCCCCAGCGACATGCCGGTGTCACGGCCGTACGCCTCCAGCAGGGCCTGGACGTCCTGCACCGAAACGGCGTGCTCGTCGAGCCGCTTGAACTGCTCGTCGCCGAGCAGTACCTGCAACAGACCGTCCAAATCGGACGGATCGAGCGCGGCGAGCCTGCCGACGGAATCCCTCGGCAACTCGGTCGGCAGCGAGAAGGTCTCGCCGTCGAGTTCGAATTCCCACCGCTCGCCGAGCGCTTCGAGCCGTTGCGCGCGGGCGGCGTTGACGTTGTACTTCGCCATTTGCGGTGTTCCCCCTGGCTCTGCTTACGCGGACTGTTCTTCGGTCTCGTTCTCGGCATCGGCCGCCGTCGGCGCGGCGGCGTTCATCGACCACTGCGCCAGCGGTTCGAACTTGTTGTCCCTGATCGGCGTCAGCGCGGTGAAGGTGACGCCGAGCTTGATCGCCGAGGTCCTCGTCACCGACGTCTCGTCGGTTTCGGTGACCACTCCGCGCGGGATGTAGAACCGGTGCCGCACGGTGGGCCCGTCGCTGAACTCGATGCCGAGCGCGCGTTCGTCGACCCGCGGTGCCGCGTCGATGTGGTAGACGTTCGGGGTGACGGGCGCCGGTGAGCTGAAGAAGAAGGTCAGCGTGTCGCTGTTGATCTGCAAGAGGGAGAACTTCACCGAGAAGTCGCGGTCGCTGAACACGTAACGGATCGCCGCCACCGACTGCCAGGTGTCGACCGGATCGAGTTTGTCCTTCTTGACGAACTTGACCCCGTCGGAACTGGTGTAGCCGAGGTTCACCCACGGTGCCGCCCAGTCCTTGGTGAAATCCGCCGGAGCCGGCGTGTGCGCGGGTGCCACGTAAAGGGATCCGGTTCCCGCCACCCGGATCTCGCTGGCGTTCAGTCCTGGCATGAGAGCCCCTCCCAGTCTCAGCCGGCCCGGTCAGGCCGGTCTTTGTCTGATCACGAGCAGGAACCGGTACTTCATGAGATACCGATCGGCGTTCGAAAACCTGCGGTCGAGCGAAAAACACGGCCCCTGGAGCTCCGTCGTGTCCGGCAGGACGACGTCGTCCGCCAGTGCCACGCCGGTGATCAACGGCAGCACCCCGCGCACGGCCAAGGTGAGCGCGTGCGCGGCGGGCTTGTCGGGCCCGTAGCAGTCGATCCGCACTTCCGCGTGGTCGAGCAGATCGTCGTCGGCGAAATGACCGCCGAGCCGGGTGAGCACGACCGCGCGCTGAGTCCCGTCGAAACCCGGCGGAGGCAGCGAACCGATGGAGACTCCGGCCAGCTCCTGGCGGCTTTTGAGATAGCCGGCCACGACGCTTTCGGCGTTCGGGAACACCAACGGGCGCACCTCGGCCATGGCCGAAACCGTGATCCCCATCCCCCACTCGCCTCCCCCATGGACCCGCAGGAATGTGACCAACGTAACTCAGTGATCTTGTGCCGTAAGGATCCGTTCGGGCGAAGGTGCCCTCCCCGGACGGCCCACAGACGGTCACTGGGACGTCGTAACGGTTCGAACTCGGAAAGCGCCTGCCCGGCGAACCGGGCATTGACATCATCGCGTCGCTCGCGTTCAATTCCCGCCACTATGACAACGTTGTCTTCCAGCGGCCCGGACAACGGCCACCGCACCACCAGCCGACGGGCCACGATGAGCGACGTGGCCCGGCTCGCGGGCGTGAGCATCAAGACCGTCTCGCGGGTAGTGAACGACGAGCCCGCCGTCCATCCGGACACCGCGGAGCGGGTCATGGCGGCGATCGAGCAGCTCGGGTTCCGGCGCAACCTCGGTGCGCGGAACCTGCGGCGCGGCTCGACGACCGGGACGATCGGCCTGATCGTCGAGGACGTCGGGAACCCCTTCTACTCGGAACTCAACCGTGCGGTCGAACGTATCGCGACCTCGTTCGGACGCCAGGTGCTGACCGGTTCGTCGGAGGAGAACTCCGACCGCGAACGCGAACTGGTCCTCGAGTTCTGTTCCCGCCGCGTCGACGGCATCCTGGTCGTCCCCGCCGGGATGCAGCACGGCTACCTCGTGCCCGAGATGCGCGCCGGGACCCCCGTGGTGTTCCTCGACCGGCCCGCCGGCGACATCGTGGCCGACACGGTGCTGGTCGACAACATCGGCGGCACCATCGAAGCGGTCGCCCACCTCGCGAAACACGGTCACCGCCGGATCGCGTTCCTCGCCGACAGCCCGGACATCTTCACCGCGGGCGAACGCCTGCGCGGGTTCCGGGAAGGCTGTGTCCGCAACGGGATCCCCTACGACGAGACCCTCGTCGTGATGCGGACGCCGACGGCCGAAAGCGTCGGCGACGCCGTGCGGCGGCTGCTCACCGGGCCGAATCCGGCCACCGCGGTGATCGCGGGCAACAACCGGGTCGCCGTGCACCTGCTGCGCGCGCTGGCGCACGCGCGGCGGCGTCCCGCGATGATCAGTTTCGACGACTTCGAGCTGGCGGATCTGCTGGATCCGCCGGTCTCCGTGATCGCGCACGACGTGAGCGCACTGGGCCGGGCGGCCGCGGAGCTGCTGTTCGCCCGGGTCCAGGGAGATCAATCCGCACCGAGAAAGGTAGTTCTGCCCGTGCATCTCGTAGCCCGCGGTTCCGGGGAGGTCGCCCCGTCATGAGCGGCCACCTCTCACCGATCCGCCTGCCGGCGAACCAGCCGCCGCAGTTCTACCGCGGCGGCGACGCCATCGCGGCGCTGCGGGGCGCCCCCTCGGAGTCCAAATTCGGGCCCGAAGACTGGGTCGGCTCGGCCACGACGATGTTCGGCCAGGAGACCAACGGCCTGACCAAACTCCCCGACGGGGTCTGGCTGCGCGACGCCGTCCGCGAAGACCCGGCGGGCTGGCTCGGCGCCAAACACGTCGAGGCGCTCGGCGACTCGACCGGCCTGCTGGTGAAACTGCTCGACGCGGGACAGCGCCTGCCGGTGCACTTCCACCCGTCGGATGCGTTCGCCCGTCGGCATTTCGACTCGCATTTCGGCAAGACCGAGGCGTGGATCGTGGTCGGGACCTACGGCGACGACCCCCGGGTGTACCCGGGTTTCAAGGAGACGGTCGACAAGGCGACGGTCAACGAATGGGCCCGCACCCAGGACGCGCCAGCCATGCTCGACGCGCTGAACAGCGTGGCCGTCACGCCCGGCGACACGGTCTACATCCCCGCGGGCCTGCCGCACGCGATCGGCGAGGGCGTGTTCGTCGTCGAACTCCAGCAGCCGACCGACTTCTCGCTGACCCTGGAGTGGCGCGACTTCCTGGCGAGCCCGGAGAAGGCGCATCTCGGGATCGGCTTCGAAACCGCCATCGAGACGCTGGACACCTCGGGCTGGGACGAAGAGCGGCTCGGCACGATCGTCAAGCGCACGGCGGCCGACGAAGCGTCCACTGTGGACCTGCTCGCCGACGGCAGCGACGCTTACTTCCGTGCCGACCAGCTCCGTCCCGCTGTTTCCGGTAGGTCGACATCGTTGTCACTGGACCCGTCGTTCGCGGTGCTGGTGGTCATGGACGGTTCGGGGACGCTCCGCACCGAACACGGCGGCGAGTACGCACTGGCCAAGGGTGAGACCTACGTGGTCCCGCACGACGCCGGTCAGTCCATTGTGGATGGTGACGTCACGGTCATCCGCTGCAGGCCGCCGGCACCGGAGAAGAGGGAGCGGTCGTGAGCGAGCTCCTGCTCGACGCACAGGACCTGGTCGAGGTCACGCGCAACCTGACCGCTTCGCTGCACTCCATCACGAAGGCGAACATGGACGCCAACGCGCAGTACTTCCACAAGCAGAGCTGCTGACCGGCTTCGGGTCTCTTCACGTGCTATGAAAGGACCTTTCCTTGCGAATTTGGCAAGGAAAGGTCCTTTCATAGCAGTCCCACCGCTCACTCAAGCAGTTCAACCGCCCCAGCAGGCGCGAACCGGGCCAGCGCGCCGTACAGCGCGGCGCCACCGCCCAGGTGCCCCAGCGCGTACACGTACTCGTCACCCTCGACAAGGAAATCCGGACCGGCCCCGGTCCACTCGAGCCGGTAGTGCCACCAGTGCATCCACCGCCCCACCCGCCGCTTCTCCCGGTACACCCGCAGCCGCGTGACCTCGGTCCACCGGACAGCGAACCGGCCCGGCACCTCGAACCCCGACGAAGACACCGTCAGAACCGCGGCCGACCGTCGCAGCCCGAGCAGGATCAGCCCCGCGAAACCGACGCTGAGCAGGCCGAACACCACGCCGGAAACCGAGCGGGAGAACAGCGAGACGACGACGGTCGCCACACCGCCACCGCCGAAGACCACGAAACCCGCCCACGCGAGCCTCCGCATCACGACGTCCAGGCGCAGCACCACGGCATCCCCAACGACCATGCCCGGAGCGTAACCGCCGAAACCACGCACCGACGTTAGGATCTAGCCCTCGACGTCGCGGAGGAGGCCGGATGACCACCCGTCTGCCCTGGCGCCCCGCCGCGAGCGCCGATCCGGTGCCGGTGCTCGCCGCGGCCCAGCGCGTCTCCGACGATCTCATGGACGGCCTCGCCGGCCCGCGCACCCGTCACGCCGCGCACGGCCTCCGCCGGCTGTTCGGCGTCCCCGGTCTCGGGCTCACCGACCTCTCCGGCTCGCTGATCTGGTCCGGCCGTCCCGCGGCCGACGTCGTCGTCGTCTCGGCGCTCGACGAGGTCCTCCACTCCGAGACACCGGTGTCCGAGCCGGGGCTGCTGGCGCTGCCACTGCACGTCCACGACGAACTCGCCGGTGTCCTCCTGGTCACCGAAGGAAAGACCGCCGTCGCCCGCCAGGCCGCCGAACTCGTCGTCCACGCGCTCGAACGCGGGCGGCTGGAGGCGTCCGCCGAGCAAGCGGCGGAGGCGGAACTGCGTGCGCTGCGGGCCGAGATCTCCCCGCATTTCGTCTACAACGCGCTCACCGTGATCTCCTCGCTGGTCCGCTCCGATCCGGATCGCGCCCGCGATTTGATGCTCGACTTCGCCGAGTACACCCGCTACAGCCTCGCCAGGCACGGCGAATACACGATGGTCGCCGAGGAGTTCCGCGCCATCGAGACCTACCTGGCGCTGCAGCGCGCGGTCCTCGGCGAACG
This sequence comes from Amycolatopsis sp. NPDC034160, assembly GCF_055575355.1. NCBI lineage: Bacteria > Bacillati > Actinomycetota > Actinomycetes > Pseudonocardiales > Pseudonocardiaceae > Amycolatopsis > Amycolatopsis sp. NPDC034160. Next base: position 381,793 of record NZ_JBVISU010000003.1, read on the forward strand.
GCTGCGGGTCCAGGTGCGGGTGGCGCCGGAGGTGCTGGCCGTCGCGGTGCCGTATCTCGTGCTGGAGCCGTTGGTGGAGAACGCGATCCGGCACGGGATCGAACCGCGCTCCGAGGCCGGTTTCATCCAGGTACAGGGAATGGCGGAAGGGAACGACTGCGTGATCAGCGTCGAGGACGACGGACTCGGCATGGACCCCGCCCGCGCGGCGGCGATCCTGGCCGGGCGCGGCGACGACGGTGGCGTCGGACTGGCCAATGTGGACAGAAGGCTGCGCAGCGTCTACGGGCCGTGGTATGGCCTCACGGTGGAAACCGAGGTCGGCGCGGGCACCCGGGTCGTGGTGCGCGTGCCCCGATTCCAGCCGGGGGTGCTGCCGTGACGCACGGACTGCGGGTGCTGGCGGTCGACGACGTCCCGCCCGCCCTCGACGAGCTGTGCAGCCTGCTGCGCGAGGCGCCGGAAGTCACCGAGGTGGTCGCGGCCGGTGACGCGCTCAACGCACTCAAACTCCTGCAGGCCAGTCATTTCGACGCCGTCTTCCTCGACATCTCCATGCCGGGTCTCGACGGGCTCGAATTGGCCTCGCTGCTGGCACGGCTCAGCGAACCGCCGGTGATCGTCTTCGTCACCGCGCACGACGGCCACGCCGTGACCGCCTACGGCATCGGCGCCGTGGACTACCTGCTCAAACCGGTCCGCGCGGAACGGCTGTCCGCCGCACTGTCCAAAGTGGTCCGAATGGCGGGCAACCAGGCCGAAGAACAGAAGCCCGCGCCGGACGCGATGTCGGCGCTGCCGGTCGAATCCGGTGGGCGCACACGCTACGTCCGGCGTGACGACGTCCAGTTCGTCGAGGCACACGGCGACTACGTCCGGCTGCACACGAAAACCGGCGTCCACGTCACGCGGATGCCCATCTCCCGGCTGGAAGAGTATTGGGAGGGCACGGGGTTCACCCGGGTGCACCGAGGTTTCCTGCTCGCCGTCGACGCGGTACTGGAACTGCGCAGCGACACCACCGGCGGACTGCTCGCGCACACCGAGGCGGGCGACGTCCCGGTGAGCCGCCGCCACGCGCGTGACCTGCGCGACCGGTTGCTCGCAGCCGCGCAACGCGGCGACCTCGGCCGGGGGAACCGCGCGTGAGCCGCGTCAAACGGGTGGCTGTCACCAGTCCGCAGACCCGCCTCGCGCATTCGCGGCGCCGGTCGCGCGGCCGCTGGCGCGTGCCCCGGCTGGCGGTGAACGACGCCGAACGCGCGGACCGGCTCTATCGCGCCCAGCGGCGTCGCGGGCTGCCCGCGCTGGCCGGGATGTTCGGCCTGGTCTTCGGTCTCCCACTGGTGTTCGGCCTCTTCCCCGGCCTGGATTCGGTGCGGCTGCTCGACATCCCGCTGTCCTGGCTGATGATCGCGGTCCTGCCGTATCCGGCGATGGCGCTGCTGTCGTGGTGGCAGCTGCGCCGGGCCGAAAAGCTCGAGGACGACTAGTGGTCGCGGCGCTGTCGGTGGCCCCCGTCGTCCTGATCACCCTGCTGATCGGGTTGCGCGGGGTCGCCGCCATGCGGACGACGTCGGACTTCCTCGTCGCCTCGCGCCGGATCTCGCCACTGGTCAACTCCGCCGCGGTCTCCGGCGAGTACCTGTCCGCGGCGTCGTTCCTCGGCGTCGCCGGACTGGTGGTGAAGGACGGCATCGGCGCGCTCTGGTACCCGGTCGGGTTCACCGCGGGGTACATCGCGATGCTGGTGCTCGTCGCGGCGCCGATGCGGCGGTCCGGCGCGCTCACCGTCCCGGACTTCGCCGAGGCACGGCTCGCCTCCCCCGCGCTGCGCCGGCTGGCCGCGCTCGTCGTCCTCGTGATCGGAACCCTCTACCTGGTACCCCAATTCCGCACCGCGGGGCTGGTGCTCACCGCGGTGGGCGGGACGCCGTACTGGGTCGGTGTCGTCATCGCGGGCACCGCGGTCAGCGCGACACTGGCGCTCGGCGGGATGCGCGCGGCGACCTACGTCCAGGCGTTCCAATTCGTGCTGAAACTGCTGCTGTTCCTCATTCCCGCGATCTGGTTGGTCTCCCAGCTCTCGCCGGAGGAGCGGTCCGCTTCGGTGCACCCGGTGGAGTTCACCCACTTCGCCCGCGATACCCAGCTGTCGTTCGAGATCGACGTGACGCTGACCCTGCGCGAGCCGACCACGCTACTCACCCCGGAGAAACACGTGGTACCGCCGGGAGAACTGATCGCCAGAAGCGGCGAGACGCTGGAATTCGCCGAAGGCACACCGGTTCCCGCCGTCCGAGGTGGCGCTCCGTTGGGCGGACCGGACTGGCAGCGGCCGCTGCTCGACCTCGGCGACCACGGCTACCCGCTGCTCGGCACCTGGGCGATCCTGATCGCGACCATGCTCGGCACGATGGGCCTGCCGCACGTGCTGATGCGCTTCCACACCAGCCCCGACGGCCGCGCCGCCCGCCGGACGGCGGCGATCACCGTCGCCCTGCTCGGTGTTTTCTACCTGTTCCCAGGGGTTTACGGCGTGCTCGGCCGGGTGCTGGTGCCCGAACTGTACGTCTCCGGCGCGACGGACATCGTCGTCGTCGCGCTGCCGTCACAGGTCGACCAGGGCTGGGCCGGTTCGCTGTTCACCGGACTGCTGACGGCGGGCGCGTTCGCCGCCTTCCTCGCGACGTCGCTGGGCCTGCTGCTGGTCATCTCCGGCGCCATCGCGCACGACCTGATGCCGGGTGGATTGCGGCGGCTGCGCTGGTCGGTGCTCGGGGCGGCGGCGGTGATGGTCCTGCTCGCGCTGCCCTCGGCCAGATTGGACGCCGGCGTGCTCGTCACCTGGGGCTTCACCGTGGCCGCGTCGACGTTCTGTCCGTTGCTGGTGCTCGGCATCTGGTGGAACCGGCTCACCGCGGCCGGCGCGATCAGCGGCGTCCTCACCGGACTGGTCGCGTCTTCCGGCTCGATCCTCGTGGCCCTGTTCGGGCCCGCGCTGAGCGGTCTGCCCGCGATCCTGGTGTCGCAGCCCGCCCCGTGGGCGGTTCCACTGGCATTCGGCGTAATGCTCGTGGTTTCCTTACGAGGCAGGCCTCCTACCTGGTCAACCGCCGCCATGTTGCGGCTGCATCTGGACGATCGCACAGCCGAAACCCCTTCGTCGTGGTCCGAGTACCGTTCGTCGACCGTTCGTCGTCTCGGCAGGCGTTTGAACCGCTGACGGTTCCGGTCCACCTGACCTCTCCTTAGCGTGGCGCGGAACACATTCGCGGCGCGGCGAAGGGAAGACGATGTGCGTACGAGTGCGTCTGGCTTCCCCCGGTCCCCCGGCCGTGGTCGTTCTCGTGGACAGCAAGGAGACCACCATGAGCACTGAAACGGACTCACCCAGTCCACCCGAGACGGATTGGGACAAAGCCCACGACAGCGCCGAGTTCAAAGAGCTGCGTTCGCGGCTGCGCCGGTTCGTGTTCCCCGTGTCGGCGCTGTTCCTCGTCTGGTACCTGCTCTACGTGCTGCTCGCCGACTACGCGCACGGCTTCATGAGCACGAAGCTGTTCGGCAACATCAACGTCGGGCTCGTGTTCGGCCTGTTGCAGTTCGTATCGACCTTTTTGATCACCGGGCTCTACGTCCGCTACGCGAACAAGAAACTCGACCCCCTCGCGGAGAAGATCCGCACGGACATCGAGAGTGAGACCAAATGACCCTCGCCGCCGGAGTCGAGGGCAGCAGCCCCGCGCTCAACATCACCATCTTCGGACTCTTCGTCCTGGTCACGCTGTTCGTCGTGTTCCGGGCCAGCCGGAACACGAAGACCGCGTCGGACTACTACGCCGCGGGCCGCGCGTTCACCGGCCCGCAGAACGGCGTCGCCATCGCGGGCGACTATCTCTCCGCCGCGTCGTTCCTCGGGATCGCGGGTGCGATCGCCGTCTACGGTTACGACGGTTTCCTCTATTCCATCGGCTTTCTGGTGGCGTGGCTGATCGCGTTGCTGCTGGTCGCGGAACTGCTGCGCAACACCGGCAAGTTCACCATGGGCGACGTGCTGGCCTTCCGGATGAAGCAGCGCCCGGTGCGGGCCGCGGCGGCGACGTCCACCCTGGCCGTCTCGTTCTTCTACCTGCTCGCGCAGATGGCGGGTGCCGGTGGCCTCGTCGCGCTGCTGCTCGGGATCGAGAGCAAGGCGGGGCAGGCCGCGATCATCGTGATCGTCGGCATCATCATGATCGCCTACGTGCTCATCGGCGGCATGAAGGGCACCACGTGGGTCCAGATCATCAAGGCCGCGCTGCTGATCGCCGGTGCGCTGGCGATGACGATCTGGGTGCTCGCGATGTACGGCTTCAACTTCTCCGGCCTCCTGCAGGGCGCCGTGGACAAGGCGGGCAAGGCCGGTGAAGCGCTGCTCGGACCGGGTAACCAGTACGGGAAGACCGGCACGACCAAACTGGACTTCCTTTCGCTCGGTATCGCGCTGGTGCTCGGCACCGCGGGCCTGCCGCACGTCCTGATGCGCTTCTACACCGTGCCGACCGCGAAAGAAGCCCGTCGCTCGGTGGTCTGGGCGATCGCGCTGATCGGCACCTTCTACCTGTTCACCCTCGTGCTCGGCTACGGTGCCGGCGCGCTCGTCGGGCCGGACGCGATCAAGGCCGCCCCGGGTGGCGTGAACTCGGCGGCGCCGCTGCTGGCACTGGAACTCGGCGGACCGATCCTGCTCGGCCTGATCGCGGCGATCGCCTTCGCGACGATCCTCGCGGTGGTCGCCGGGCTCACGATCACGGCTTCCGCGTCGTTCGCGCACGACGTCTACGCCAACGTGATCAAGAAGGGAAAGGCGTCCCCTGCTTCGGAAGTGAAGGTCGCCCGGATCACCGCACTGGTGATCGGCGCGGTCGCGATCCTCGGCGGCATCCTCGCCAACGGGCAGAACATCGCCTTCCTGGTGGCGCTGGCGTTCGCGGTGGCGGCGTCGGCGAACCTTCCGACGATCCTGTACTCGCTGTTCTGGAAACGCTTCAACACCCAGGGCGCGCTATGGAGCATCTACGGCGGTCTCGGGGTCTGTGTCCTGCTGATCGTCTTCTCACCAGCGGTCTCAGGCAAGCCCGTGGACCCGAAAACGGGTAAAAGCGCCTCGATGATCCAGGGCGTCGACTTCCACTGGTTCCCCCTCGACAACCCCGGCATCGTCTCCATCCCGGTCGCGTTCTTCCTCGGCTGGCTCGGCACCGTCCTCTCCAAGGAACACAACCAGAAGAAGTACGCCGAGATGGAGGTCCGCTCCCTCACCGGCGCCGGCGCCGAAAAGGCCGTCGCCCACTAGTCGCCGGGACGGTGCGGCCGGGCATCCTTCACGCCCCCCGGCCGCATCGTCCCGGTTCCCATTTCCCTAATACGGTAGCTTTCCCGCCGCCAGTTCGGTCAGTTTCGCCCGGAGATCGGCGCGGACCGCCTTCCACAGTCCCGTGCCCAGCGAGATCCGCGCCACCCCCAGTGTGGCGAGCGCGGAGAGATCGGGGCCGCCGGGAAGCGGCATGGCGTTGACCGCACCGGGCGCGACCGCCTTCACGAAGTCGCCCAGCACTTCCGGCGACTTCGCCAGGATCGGGTAGACGCAGTCCGCCCCCGCCTCGAAATACGCCTTGGCCCGCACGATCGCGTCATCCAGTACGGCGCGTTCGTCCGAGGCGCCCACGAAGACATCGACCCGGGCGTTGATCACCAGCGCGTCTCCGGCGGCCTCGCGCAACTTCGCGATCTGTTCCGCTTGTCGCTCCAGTGCACGAAGCCCGCCCGCGACGTGGTCGGTGTCCTCGTAGTTGCAGCCGACCGCACCCGCCTCGGCCAGCCTCCCCGCGAGGTCTCCCGCTTCGAGCCCGTAACCGGATTCCACGTCGACAGTCACCGGAACCGAGACCGCTCGCGCGATCCTCGCGGCCGCCGCGAACATCTCCTCGACGGGCGCGGCCTCCCCGTCCTCGTAACCGAGAACCTTGGCGATGGCGAAGGAACTCGTTGCCACCACGGGGAATCCGGCTGCTTCCACGAGGCGCGCGCTGTCGGCGTCCCACGCGTTCGGCAGGAGCAGTGGTGTGCCCGCGACATGCAGTTCCCGCAGACGCGCCGCCGTCATTCGGCGCGCTCGGGCAACGGCGCGTGGCTGGTCACGCACATCCGGTTCCAGCTGTTGATCGCGATGGCCTCCCAGACGACGGCCCGGTACTGCTCCTCGGTGAAGACCCGGGTGGCCTCTTCGTAGACGTCGTCCGGGACCTCGTGCAGGGTCGCCACGTTCGTGATCGCCTCGGTGAGCGCGAGCGCGGCCCGCTCCTGCTCGGTGAACAGCTCGGTCTCACGCCAGCCCTGCAGCACGAAGAGCCGCCGCGGCGACTCGCCCATCTGCAGCGCGTCGTGGGAGTGCATGTCGAGACAGAACGCGCAGTGGTTGATCTGCGAGGAACGCATCTTCACCAGTTCGAGGATCTTCTGGTCGACCCCGGCGTTGGCGGCGGCCTTCTCGACTTCGGCCTGCAGTTTGGCCATGGCCTGGTAGATCTCGGGCACTCGTTTGCCCACATGGATTCGCTCGGTCATACCTCGAACCTAGCGACAACTGGCCCACGAGTATGGTCCAGTCACATGGCAGAATCATGGTCCAGTTCGGGAATAGACGTCCATCTGGACTGGCGTCCCGAAAGCGGCCGGACCGGCCTCGCCGCGGCGATCCGCGCGGCCATCCGGGAAGGACGCTGGCAGGCGGGCGCGGCGGTGCCGTCGACCAGGGCCTTGGCGCAGGACCTCGGAGTGGCCAGGGGAACGGTCACCCGCGTCTACGCCGACCTCGCCGCCGAGGGCTATCTGCGGACCTCGCAGGGCGCGCCGACCCGCGTCGCGACGGCGGGCGCGCTGCCCGCGTCACCACCGAGGCCCATCCCCCGCGACCCGGCGCCGCGCTGGGACCTGCGCCCCGGCAGGCCGAACCTGTCCGCGTTCCCCCGGACGGCCTGGCTCGCGGCGACCCGGCGCGCGCTGCACCGGGCGCCGATGTCGGCGTTCGACTACACGGCCGAGTCCGGTGCGGCCGAACTGCGGGAGACGCTCGCCGGGTACCTGGCCCGCAGCCGCGGTGTCGTCGCCGACCCCGAGCGCATCCTGGTCTGCGCCGGGTTCTCACACGCGATCGCGATACTGACGCGGGTGCTGCACGCGCGCGGGGCGGACGAGATCGCGTTCGAAAACCCGTCACTGAACATCTATCGGGACATCGCCGCGGCCAACGGTCCCCGGGTGGTCGGCGTCGGAGTCGACGACGACGGGATCAGGGTGTCCGCTTTGGACAGTCCGGCGGTGGTCGTCACCCCGGCGCACCAGTACCCGCTGGGCGTCACCCTCGCCCCCGGACGGCGGGCGGAACTCACCCGGTGGGCGGCGGAAACCGGCGCCGTCGTCATCGAGGACGATTACGACGGTGAGTTCCGGTTCGACCATCAGCAGGTCGGCGCGTTGCAGGCGCTGGCACCCGAACGGGTCGTGTACGTGGGGACGACGAGCAAGACGCTCGCGCCGTCGTTGCGCCTCGGGTGGATGGTGCTGCCGAGGTTCCTGGTCGAACCGGTGCGCGCGGAGCTGGCCGTGACCGGCGCCCGGCCCTCACTACTGGACCAGCTCGCGATGGCCGAACTGATCGAGTCGGGCGCCTACGACCAGCACATCCGCCGCTGCCGCGCCGAGTACCGCTCGCGTCGCGACCGGCTACTGGCGGCCCTCCCGGATTCCGTGCTGCCGCAAGGGATCTCGGCCGGGCTGCACCTGGTGCTCCAGTTCCCGGGCGAGGAGCCCCGGGAGATGGAGGTGCTGGCCGCCTGCCGCCGTCGCGCGATCGGGCTCGAAGGACTCAGCGGCTACTGGATCGGCGAACCCCAGCGCGAAGGCCTCATCATCGGGTACGGCGCCGCCGCGAAACACGCCTTCACCGGCGCCACCCAAGCCCTGCGCGAGGCCATCTTCGAGGTGACCTGACGCCCCCTCCCTGCGTTTCGTCCTCTAAATGCGGTGATTCGTAGTGCGTACTACCGCGTTCAGAGGACGAAACGCGTCGAGAGGCGGTCAGCAGTACCAGGGGCGGGCGCGCAGGATGTCGGTCTTCAGCACCGGAGCGCCGTCGACCGGGGCGGGGTTCTCCGGCGTGGGCTGGATGCCGCCCGCGGCGACCTTGTCGAGGGTTTCGAGACCGTCGGAGCCCACGGTGCCGAAGATCGTGTAATTCGGGCGCAACGCGGAATCGCCGTACACCACGAAGAACTGACTGCCGTTCGTCGCCGGGCCCGCGTTGGCCATCGCGAGCACGCCGCGGGAGTACACCTTCCGCTCGCCGGTCGGGTCGGTCGGCGCGGGCGGCAGGCCGACGGGCAATTCGTCCTTGTACTTGTAGCCGGGGCCACCTTCACCGGTGCCGCTCGGATCGCCGCACTGCAGCACCTTCAGCGTCGGATACGACGTCAGCCGGTGACACGTGGTGCGGTCGTAGAACCGGTGCACCGCCAGGTGCAGGAAACTCTGCACCGTGCACGGCGCCTTCGCCCGCTCGAGGGTCAGGTCGATCTTGCCCTGGTTCGTCTTCAGCTGCACCGGCACCGTGCCCCGGCTCGGCGTGCGCCGCGGGTCCGGCGGCAGCGGGACCCGCCGCGCGGCCGGCTCGTCCGGAGTCTCCGTGTACTGGCAGGGCCCCTTCGTGACCTTCGGCGGATCGGCCTCCGCCGACGCGGTCCCGGTACCGGCCGCGAGCATCAGCCCGGCACCCAGCACACTCACAACGACCTTCGCGATCCTCTGCACGGTTCCTGCCTCCCAGCCGTGGACGAAGAAGAGAGCATAGGGTGAATCCCCGCCGCTTCCACAGGTCCGGAAGTAGGTCCGCGGTTAGGGTCGAAGCCGTGGAGATCGCCGAACGACACCAATGGCAGCTGAACGCGTTGACCTTCCTCTACGCGTACACGCAATACGTCCTGGTGCACGAGAGGGTCATGGCCGGGCTGCCGCCGGACAAACCCGCCGAGCTCGACAAACCGCGCGTCCTCCGGCTCGCCAAGATCGTCGACGACATGATCCTCGACTTCCGCAAAGAGGACGGGCTGACCGACCTCGAACGGCGCCGGGTCATCCGCCTCGCCAGGGAAATCAAGTCGCAAGTCCGCGACAAGTGGCCGCCTCGCGACCCTTCGCTGACCGAGTGGATCGCCTCGGCCGCGGCGCATTTCTACTGCGAGGAGCACATCAACAACGGCTACGTCCGGATGGGCCGCGTCTTCGACCCCGACATGGCGGACAGGTTCCTGGAGCGGGTCGAGTTCTGCCGGGGGCAGACGGTCACGATCACGAACTACGCGAACAAGGTCGCCGACGGCGAACAGCTCACCTTCGGCGAGACCAACCAGCTCGAGGTCTGGAAAGAGGACGCCATCGCCCATCTGGACAACCTCGACAGCGACTTCGGCGACATCAAGATGTACGTCGAATTCTAGTAACTCGTGAGTGGTAATGACGGTTAGAACCGTCATTACCACTCACGAGCGGAGGTCCGCTATCAGTTCGTCGGCCGCCGCGAACGGGTCGATCTTCCGCGCGACGACACGTTCCGCCAGTTCGGTGAGCCGGTCACCGTGGCGCAGGTCGACGATCTCCGCGCGCAGCCGCTGGACGGCGATCGCCTCGACCTCGTCCTTGGCCCGCGCCGCCCGGCGCCGGGGCAGTTCTTCGCGCTGGACCAGCCAATCGTGGTGGTCGGACAGCGCGCGGACGACGTCTGCGACACCTTCGCCGCGCGAGGCCACCGTTCGCACGATCGGCTGCCGCCAGCTGGGACCACGGATCTCCCGGCGCACCAAGGAGATCATCTGCTTGAGGTCGTGCACGGTCGCGTCCGCGCCTTCGCGGTCGGCCTTGTTGACCACGAACACGTCCGCGATCTCCAGCACACCGGCCTTCGCGGCCTGGATGCCGTCGCCCATCCCGGGCGCTAGCAGGACCACCGTGGTGTCGGCCAGTTTCACGACGTCCACTTCGGACTGCCCGACGCCGACGGTCTCGATCAGCACGACGTCGAAACCCGACGCGTCGAGTACGCGGACAGCCTGCGGAGTCGCCCACGACAGTCCGCCGAGATGCCCGCGGGTGGCCATCGACCGAATGAACACGCCGGGATCGGTGGCGTGTTCGGTCATCCGGATCCGGTCGCCGAGCAGTGCCCCGCCGGAGAACGGCGACGACGGGTCGATCGCCAGCACCCCGACCCGCAGCCCCCGCGCCCGCAGGGCGGTGAGCAGTGCGGACGTCGATGTCGACTTACCGACACCGGGCGGGCCGGTCAGCCCGATGACACGCGCGTTGCCCGTATGCGGCGTCAGCTTCGCCGCGACCTCGGGCAACTGCGGATGGGCGTCCTCGACCAGCGACAGCAACCGGGCGATCGCGCGGGGAACGCCGTCCCGCGCGCGACCGACCAGTTCGTCGATGTCCAGCTGTACCGGCAAGGGCTTTACGGGACCCGGAGCAGCAGCGCGTCGCCCTGACCGCCGCCACCGCAGAGCGCGGCCGCGCCGAGGCCGCCGCCACGGCGGCGGAGCTCGTGGATCAGGTGCACGGCCAGCCGGGCGCCGGAAGCTCCGATCGGGTGGCCGAGCGCGATGGCGCCGCCGTCGACGTTGACCTTGTCCACGTCCACGCCGAGCTTGTCGGCCGACACCAGGCCGACGGCGGCGAACGCCTCGTTGATCTCGATCAGGTCGAGCGCGTCCGCGGTCAGCTTCTCCTTGGCCAGCGCGGCCAGGATCGCGTTCGACGGCTGCTCGTGGAGGCTGGCGTCCGGACCGGAGACCACGCCGTGCGCGCCGATCTCGGCGAGCGCGGTCAGGCCCAGTTCCTCGGCCTTGGCCTTGCTGGCCACGACGACCGCGGCGGCGCCGTCGGAGATCTGCGAGGCCGAACCGGCGGTGATGGTGCCGTCGGAGGCGAACGCCGGGCGCAGCTTGGCGAGGCTCTCCGCGGTGGTGTCGGCGCGAACGCCCTCGTCCTGGGAGAAGACGACCGGGTCGCCCTTGCGCTGCGGGATCGACACCGGCGCGATCTCGGCGTCGAAGCGGCCCTCCGCGATGGCGGCGGCGGCGCGCTGGTGCGAACGCGCGGAGAACTCGTCCTGCCGCTCGCGGGTGATGCCGTAGCGGCTGTTGTACTTCTCCGTCGACGCGCCCATCGCCACCTGGTCGAAGGCGCAGAACAGGCCGTCGTGAGCCATGTGGTCGACGAGCGTGGTGTCGCCGTACTTGAAGCCGGAGCGGGACTTCGGGAGCAGATGCGGCGCCTGGGTCATCGATTCCTGGCCACCGGCGACGATCAGGTCGAACTCACCCGCGCGGATGAGCTGGTCGGCGAGCGCGATGGCGTCGAGACCGGAAAGGCAGACCTTGTTGATGGTCAGTGCCGGGACGGTCATCGGGATACCGCCGGCGACCGCGGCCTGACGGGCCGGGATCTGGCCCGCGCCCGCGGTGAGCACCTGGCCCATGATCGTGTACTGGACCGCGTCCGGCGAGACGCCCGCCTGCTCCAGTGCCGCCTTGATCGCGAATCCGCCCAGTTGCGCACCCGAGAAATCCTTCAAGGAACCGAGCAATCGCCCGATCGGTGTACGGGCGGCACCCAGGATCACGGAACCGGACACGGCGTCCTCCAAGCATCGGCGCAAGGGCAATAGGCGGTCTTCGCGACCATACCCGCGTCATGGCCTTCTTGATGGAGCCAGTGTGAGGCGGCGCACGCCGGTTCGCCCGCCCGCGGACCTATCCTGCTCTGCATGAACCAGGCGCTGAAACCGTTCGTGACCGCCATCGACCACGTCGGCATCGCGGTGCCCGACCTCGACGCCGCGATCGCCTTCCACGCCGAGCATTTCGGCCTGGAGGTGGCGCACGAGGAGGTCAACGAGGAGCAGGGTGTCCGCGAGGCGATGCTGCGCGCGCCCGGCACCGCCGGGACGGAGACCGCGATCCAGCTCCTCGCGCCGCTGCGCGAGGACTCGGCGATCGGCAAGTTCCTCGCGAAGAGCGGCCCGGGGCTGCAGCAGCTGGCGTATCGAGTGTCCGATGTGGACGCCGCCGCGGCGGCACTGCGCGCGCAGGGACTCCGGTTGCTCTACGCGGAGGCCAAACGGGGCACGTCCAACAGCCGGGTGAACTTCGTCCACCCCAAGGACGCCGGTGGCGTGCTCGTGGAACTGGTCGAGCCCGCGGCGGAGGGTCACTGACCGCGCGTCAACGCTTCGGCGATGAAGGCGACCTCGCGATCGATTTCGGCGGGGTCCTCGTCTTCGCTGTGCCGTGCCGTCGCGTGCCGATGGCTGACCGCCCTCGCGAGCAGCCCCGAGGCCGAATCGATGTCGGCGACCGCGAGTTTGCCGCCGGTCGCGGCGACGATCACCGCCTTCACCTGGCGGACGAGTTGCTGGAACCGGTCGGCCAGCGCGTCGCGGACCGCCCGATGCGTGTCGGCCTCGCGCCACAGCAGATGTGACAGCGCCAGGGACCGGTTGAACCGCCTGTCAAGTTCCACGACGAGCCCGCGAAGGCTGCCAGCGAGGTCGCCGGGGACCACCACGACGGCCGGTTCGATCCGGGCGTCCGGCAGTTCGGCGACCAGCGCCGCCAGCAGGTCCGACTTACGCCGGAAGTAGTAGTGCACCAGCCCTTTGGGTACGCCTGCCCGCTCCGCGATCCGCGACGTGGGTGTCGCGTCGAAACCGGATTCGGCGAAGAGCGCCTCCGCGGCCCGCAGGATGCGCTGTTTCGCCGAATCCTCTTTCACGCTGTCTCCTTCGCGATCAGTGCTGTCCCGCTGTCCGGTGCGTCGCCTGGGCGATCGGCATCGCGGCCGCCCCGGCCACCACGGTCAGGACGCCGGCGATCCAGGCGGTCCAGGACGCGCCCATGAAGTCGGCGTATCCCATCACCCACGGCGAAATGAACAGCAGTGCGCCCAGCACGATCTGGATGCCTTCGCCGTAAACCATGCCAGGCATCGCGAGCGAGGCGAGGCCGTCGAGCGCGATCAGCGCGCCGAGGACGACGAGCGTCCACATGGCGGTGTTGTCCGTGGTCATCCAGAGGGGTGAAAGCGCGACGACGACACCGATGACCACCTCCGCCCAGTCATGGGGACGGGTCCAGGGGCGCGTCGTGGGTTCATTCATGCGTGCTCACCTCCGATAATCGACGAAACCTGCAGGTCGGAGAGATCTCCACCGCCCATGGTCCACTTGGTTGGCCAGCCGGTCAAGACTGGTCGATAACACTTCGGGATGTGTACGTGCTCCACGTCTCGTACGGTTGTGGACTTGGTTACCGGTGAGTAATTTGTGCCGCTAACGCCGTCCCCCTTTTTTCGCGGAGGTTCCGATGTCGCAGCTCGGCGAGATCCAGCAGGCCATTCTGAACGATGACCTCGGCGCCGTGGCGTCGCTCGACGTGCCGGAGACCTATCGCGGGGTGACCGTGCACAAGGACGAGGCAGGCATGTTCGAGGGCCTCGAAAGCCGGGACAAGGACCCGCGCAAGTCGCTGCACGTGGACGAGGTCCCCACCCCGGAACTCGGCCCGGGCGAGGCGCTGGTCGCGGTCATGGCGAGCGCGATCAACTACAACACCGTCTGGACCTCGATCTTCGAGCCGGTCTCGACCTTCAAGTTCCTGGAGCGCTACGGGCGGCTCTCGCCGCTGTCGAAGCGCCATGACCTGCCTTATCACGTCGTCGGCTCGGACTTGTCCGGCGTCGTGCTGCGCACCGGTCCCGGCGTCCACAACTGGAAGCCGGGCGACGAGGTCGTCGCGCACTGCCTCAACGTCGAACTCGAAGGCCCGGACGGGCACAACGACACGATGCTCGACACCGAGCAGCGGATCTGGGGCTTCGAGACGAACTTCGGCGGGCTCGCCGAAATCGCGCTCGTCAAAGCGAACCAGTTGATGCCGAAGCCGGACCATCTCACCTGGGAGGAGGCCGCCTCCCCCGGCCTCGTGAACTCCACGGCCTACCGGCAGCTCGTGTCTCGCAACGGCGCGGACATGAAGCAGGGCGACGTCGTCCTGATCTGGGGCGCCTCGGGCGGTCTCGGTTCCTACGCGACGCAGTACGCGCTCAACGGCGGCGCGATCCCGGTGTGCGTGGTCTCCAGCCCCGAAAAGGCCGAAATCTGCCGGAAGCTGGGCGCGGAGCTGATCATCGACCGCAACGCCGAGGGTTACAAGTTCTGGAAGGACGAGCACAACCAGGACCCGAAGGAGTGGCAGCGGTTCGGCAAGAAGATCCGTGAGCTGACCGGCGGCGAGGACCCCGACATCGTCTTCGAGCACCCTGGCCGGGAAACCTTCGGCGCTTCGGTCTACGCCGCGCGCAAGGGCGGGACGATCGTCACGTGCGCGTCGACGTCCGGATTCATGCACCAGTACGACAACCGCTACCTGTGGATGAACCTGAAGCGGATCATCGGCAGCCACTTCGCCAACTACCGCGAATCGTGGGAGGCGAACCGGCTGATCGCGAAAGGTCTGATCCACCCGACGCTGTCGAAGACCTACTCGCTCGAAGACACCGGACAGGCCGCGCTGGACGTGCATCGCAACGCGCACCAGGGCAAGGTCGGTGTGCTGGCCCTTGCGCCGGAAGAAGGTCTGGGCGTCCGGAACCACGAACTGCGCGAAAAGCACATCGAGGGGATCAACGCGTTCAGGAACGTTTAGCGCACCAGAACGCACTTTCACCGCGCGTTCAAGTGGGTGCTCACCCTTCCGTGACTCCAGCTCGACTACGGTAGAAGGATGAGCCTTGGCGAGGAACGGGAGCTAGTGCCGCTGGGAGCCGGCTTCGACGTGGCGAAGCGCGGTTACAGCCGTGCGCAGGTCGACGAACATCTCGAACGGCTGGACGCCGATCTGAAGATGCTCACCGCCGATCGCGATGCCGCCATCGCACAGGCGGGCGACCTGGCACGGCAGCTGGAGATCGCGCGCGGCGAGATCGCGGACCTGCGCGGCCAGGTCGACAGGCTGGCCCAGCCGCCGACGAGCGTCGAAGGCCTTTCCGAGCGCCTGCAACGCATGCTGCGGCTCGCGCAGGACGAGGCCGCCGACACCAAGGCACGCGCCGAAGCCGAAGCCGGGCACATCCGCGCCAAGGCGGAGACCGACGCGAGCGCCATGCGGGCCCGCTACGAGCAGCTGCTCAACGAGCTCGACCTCCGCCGCAAGGAGATGGAGGCCGAGCACCGCGGCGTGCTCGAGAAGGCGCGCGCCGAGGCCAAGGACATCACCGACAAGGCGAAGGCGGAGCGGGACAAGCTCGACGCCGAGTCGCAGCAGCGCCGCACTCAGGTCGAAGAGGACTTCGAGATCGCGATGGCGTCGCGGCGCACCGAAGCCATGCACGCGCTGGCCGAGCAGGAGGCCGCGAGCAAGGCCGAGGCCGCCCGCCGCGTCCGCGAGGCCACCGAGGACGCCGCCGCCATCCGCGCGAAGGTGCTCGAAGAGGAGACCGCGGCCAAGGCCGAGATCGAACGCCGTCAGCGCGAGTCCGTCGCCGACGCCAACAAGCGCAAGCAGGACTCGATCACCGAGGCCAACGCCCGGCTCGCCGAAGCGGCCGACGAGGCCCGCCGCCGCGTCCGGCAGGCCACCGAGGAGTCCAACCGGCGGATCACCCAGGCCACCGAACGGGTCGAAGCGCTGCGCAAGGTGCGCTCCAGCCTGGCCGAGCAGGTCCGCACCGCGCGGGCAGCGCTCGCCGAAGCGACCCACGTGCTCGGCGACGAGCCGCATATCCCGGCGGATCTGAAGGCGAAGCCGTCACCCGATTCGGAGGCCACCGTGCAGCTCCGGACGGCCGATGTGCCGAAGGCCACATCGGGTGCGAAGCCTTCACCCCGACCTGCGGCAGCGCGGAAACCGACTGGCGAGTAACCTTTTCATCCGACCGAGCTCACGACGGCCTGCGAGGCCGCCGACGAGCGGTTATCGTCGCTGCTCGCACGCTGGTGCGGCAGACAGATCGGTGGAGGTTGCGGATGGCTGCATATCGGACCGTGGTCGTGGGCACGGACGGATCGGATTCCTCGTTCGCCGCGGTCGACAAGGCCGCGGGGGTCGCCGGGGACTCCGGAGCGACCCTGGTCATCGTGTGCGCCTACTACCCCGCCGGCAAGGGTGCCGTGGAGAAAGCGCAGGACGTCCTCGGCGACGAGGCGTACCAGGTCGTCGGCTCGGCACCCGCCGAAGACACCCTGCTCTCCGCTCGCGACCGCGCGGCCAAGGCCGGCGCGAAGAGCATCGAGACCGCGGCCGTCGTCGGCGACCCGGTCGACTCGCTGCGCAAGGTCGTCGCGGAACGCTCGGCGGACCTGCTGGTGGTCGGCAACCGCGGGCTGAACACACTCGCGGGCCGCATCCTGGGCTCAGTGCCGTCCGAAGTCGCCCGGAAATCGGGCGTGGACGTGCTCATCGTCCACACCACCTAATGGCCGATACCGGCGAGCCCGCGCCCGACGCGCTTCAGCAGCGTCTCGAACGGATCCTGCTCGGCGGCAGACGCAAGTACACCCGGCTCGAAGTCGCCGAGAAGGCGGGCGTTCCCGAAGAGCGTTCTCGGCGGCTTTGGCGTGCGCTGGGCTTCGCGACCGTCGATGACGACGAGGTCGTTTTCACCGACGCCGACATCGAAGCGATCCGCACGGCCGATCAGCTGATGCACTCGGGCCTGATCGATCCGAGCATCGAACTGGCGGTGACGCGCGCACTGGGCCAGCACCTTTCGCGGCTCGCGGAATGGCAGGTCCACATGCTGTGGACGATGATCACCGAGAACAAGGACGTCGGCACCAGCGAACGGCAGATCGCGCGGCTCGTCGACCGGCTCCTGCCCGAGCTGGAACAGGTGCAGAACTTCGTCTGGCGGCGGCATCTCGCGGCGTACGCCGGACGCGCGTTCGCGGCCACGGACGAGGATCTCGGTGCCAGGACCGAGGTCGTCGGGTTCGTCGACATGGTCGGCTACACCCGGCTGACCAGGCAGATCGACGAAGACGAGCTGAGCGCCGTCCTCGACCGGTTCGAATCCCTCGCCACCGAGGTCGTCGCCGAACACCACGGGCGGATCGTGAAGATGATCGGTGACGAGGTGCTGTTCGTCGCCGATTCCGCCGTCGACGGCGCCGAGATCGTCCTGACGCTGTCCGAACGCGCCGACGCCGACGAGACCTTGCCCGGCGTACGGGCAGGCATGGCCTCCGGCCGGATCCTCAGCCGGTTCGGCGACGTCTACGGCTCGGTCGTGAACATCGCCGCCCGCCTCACCTCGACCGCGCGGCCAGGCACCATCCTGGTGGACAAGGAACTCGCCACCGAACTGGCCGTCTTCGACACCTACGAGGTGCGTGCCCGACGGCCGGTTTCGGTGCGGGGCTACAACCGGCTGCGGCCTTCTTCGCTGCGACGGGCGCGGGAACGGCCTTCGGGCATGTTCGCGTCCTCGCAGCAGCTCGCCGCGGAGATGCTCGGGCTGGCACCGGGAATCGCCCCGGCTCCGGACGCCTCGAACCCTGCTCCGGACGAGGACGCTACCGCGGACTCGTTGCCGCCACGGCCGCGGCCGAAGCGACGCCGTCGGCGCTGACCCCGTTGGCCCGGCGAGGGAGCAAGGGACCTTTGCTATCGCCTGGCGGGTCGCTCGCGGTCAGGCTGGCAGGACGGCGTATTGGCGCACGTAGAGGTCGGTGTAGGTGACCGGACCGCGCGGGCCGGGGACCTTGTCCAGGTTGATGCCGGTCTCGGGGACGGCCAGGAGCTTGAAGCCGTCGAGCAGCCGAGTCGGGGCGTTCCAGAAGACGCCGGTGCCGGTGTAGGCGTCGAAGAACGCGTCGGCGGCTTCGTTGCTTTCGGTGGCGATGCCGGCGGCCAGGCCCGAGGTCTGCTCGTTGGCGATCTCGACCGCTTCGGGCAGGCTGGCGACCTTCGCGACGGTGACGGTCGCTTCGCGGTCGGAGTCGAGTGCCCATTCGTAGCCGATGGCGTGCTCGTGCGGGGCGAGCGACGGCGTGACGCCACGCTCGGCCAGCGCACCGGAAACGCCGGGCCAGACGCGGTCGTGGGCGCCCTCGTGGATCAGCAGCAGGTTCAGGCGGTTGCAGACGCCGAGCCGGTCGAGGCTGTTGAAAACCAGGTCGCGCACCTTGTCGGTGTCGGCCGCTTCATCGATGTACAGCACGCCGCCACCGTCGGCGTGGGCGAGCGTGCGGACGCCGTGGACGGCCGCCTCCGTGGCCAGCGCCCGGGTGCTGTCACCACTGCCCCGCAGGATCACCAGCGGCACGAGCGCGGGGAAACGCACCAGCGCGGAAGCCGCTTCGCGTTCGGCGCGCGGTACCAGCTGGATGACGTCCGGGTCGATACCCGCGTCGGCGAGCGCCGGGGCGATCACGGTCTCGCGCAGGCGCTGGGCCGAGCCGAGCGCGGCGGAACCCGTGCGGAGCACGCCGCCGTTACGGGACTTCACCAGCTGCGAAGCGACATCGACGGTGACGTTCGGGCGCGCCTCGTAGTTCGCGCCGATCACGCCGACCGGGCGGCGCCGTTCGACCAGCTTCAGTCCGCCGTCCAAAGTGGACACATCGACGGACCGCTCCTGGTGCGGCGCACCGGCCAGGAGACGGAGCTGCTCGGCCATGCCGGTCAGCCGCTCGGGCGTGATGGTGAGCCGGTCGAGGAGCCCGGCGCTCATGCCGTCCTCGCGCGCCTTGGCGATGTCGGCCTGATTCGCCTCCAGCACCGCGTCGGCGTGCTCGACCAGCTTGTCCGCCATGGCGTTCAGCGCGGCGTCGATCGCGTCCGCGGACGCGGCGGCCAGTGACGGCGCGGCCCGTTTCGCCGATCGAGCGCATTCCTCGACGGCCTTGGCGACCTCGTCCATCTGGTGACTCCTTCCGCGCGGAACGAGCCACCAGTCTGCCGTACCGCCCCGGTCAGGCGACGGTCGGCTCCAGCAGCCACAACCCGCCCGCGAAGAGACAGCTCACCGTCAGCACGGCCATCACCAGCACCCACAGCACCGCGGGCATGCCGGTGAGCCTGCCGAGCTGATCGGCGTCCGAATCCCTCGCCGCACCCCGGCGCCGCTTGATCTGCAGCTCGAACACGGGCCGGACGCCACCGAACAGCAGGAACCAGGTCAGCAGGTAGACGAAGATCGCCTGGAACCACGACGGCGCCGCGAGCGCGACCAGGCCGAGCACCACCGAGCTGCTGACCACCGCGAACACGCCGTAGGTGTTGCGCACCATCACCAGCACACCCAGCAGCATCAGGGCCATCACGATCAGCACGACGGCGATCAGATCCGACGACAGCAGCCCGGCGAACACCAGTCCGAGCACCGCGGCCGCCGGGTACCCGGCCAGCGCGGTGAACGCCATTCCCGGCCCTTCGGGCTTGCCACGAGAGACGGTGACGCCGGAGGTGTCCGAATGCAATTTGATGCCCTGCAGCCGTCGGCCGACCAGGACGGCCGCCAGCGCGTGGCCTGCCTCGTGGACGAGCGTGATCACATTGCGGGCGATCCGCCAAGGCCTGCCGGAGAGCACCACGAGCAGTGCGAGACCACCGGTGACCAGGGTGATCGTGCCGGGCGGGGTGGACTGGGCGATGTCGGAAACCGTTTCGGCGGGAGACGAGCTCACCGCACCAGCTCACCACAAGCCGGATATGTCCCGTGTCAGGCGGTCATCGAACCCCCGATCCCGCGCGTGCGAAACTCCCGGTCGTTGCGCAGCGCGAAGGCGACCCAGCTGCGGAACGGCCGCCACGCCGTGGAGAGTTCCTCCAGCTCTTCGGGTGGGGCCAGCGGCAGGTCGTACGCGGTCCGCATGGCTTCCTGCAGCCGGGGCTCGTCACGGGGGAAGACGTCCGGATGCCCGGCTCCCCGGATCAGGATCAGCTGCGCCGAGAACGGACCGATCCCCGGCAACCGCTGCAGCCAGCGCAACGCGTCCGGTACCGGCATGGCGCGCAGATACGCGGCGTCGAGCAGACCGTCCTTGGCGGCGTTGGCCACCGCGCGCAGCCGCTCGGCCTTCACGTCCGGCAGGCCGCGCCCGGCCTCCGGCCCGGCCAGCACGTCCGGCGCCGGGAACGACATGAGGATCTCGCCGCCGACATCCACCGGCCTGCCGAATTCCTCGGCGAGCCGCCGTTTCACCACGGCGGCCTGCGACATCCGGGCCCGGTGGCTCAAGATCGCCCAGCAGGCCGCTTCGTACGGCGAGTGGAACAGGACGGGCCGAAACCCGGGGAACGTCTGCTGAAGGCGGCGCACCACAGGGTCCGCGCTGCCGACCTTCGCGAAACCGACACCGTCGATGTCCACCGAAAGAATCCGCCGCACTTGGGCACCGACGTCGACGGCGAGCCCTTCTTCGGCGAAGACCTCCACCTCGATCGAGCCGGGCGATCTCTGTCTGACGGCCGCACCGACGTGCTCCCAGCCCGCTTCGGCGGGGAAGGCGAGGCGCAAGATGCCGGGTTCGGCGGCGTCGTCGGTGCGGCACGCCGGCGGGAAATCGGTCAGGAACCGGATGGACTTGTCGAGGTCGAACGGGCCGCGCACCGGGATGCGAAGCGTGGTCGTGGCGGTGTGCTGCAGGATCGAGCCGGTCATTTTCGGGCTCCTTCGGCTGGGGAACGGCGACTCCCTCCGACGTTAGAGACGGCCACCGACAGTTTCGGGCCGCGGCGCCGCGAATGTCGCGAACGGGCCGGTCATGGCAGATTCTCGGGTGGGGACCGTGAAGGGAGCAGCCATGCCGGACCATCGCGAACGTCTCGTGGGCCTGCTGCGGCCGGGCACCACGCCCACCGAAGCAAGGGAAGGTTTTCTCGATCTGCTGGGTGAAATCCCGCAGGCGGGGCCGCCGACCGGTCTCGCGCAACGGCTGATGCGCACCTCCGCCGTGCCGATGATCTACGAGCGGTACTGGCGTCCGGTGCTGGGCAGGGTCGCGAAAGGACTGAGCGGCCCGAGCATGGCGGACGAGGTCCGGATCGCGCTCGAAGCGCTCAACCTGCATCCCGGGCGGATCGCGCTGGACGTCGCCTGCGGCACCGGGCGGTTCACCCGCGCGTTCGGCGAAGCCGTCGGCCCGGACGGGCTGTCGATCGGACTGGACGGTTCGGTCACCATGCTGGAAAAGGCACTTGCCGAGCCCAATCCGGCTTCGGTGGCCTATCTGCGCGCCGACGCGGTCGACCTGCCGCTCGCCGATTCCACTGTGGACGCCGTCTGCTGCTTCGCCGCGCTGCACATGTTCGCCGATCCGGACGCCGCGCTGGACTCCTTCGCCCGCGTGCTGAAACCCGGCGGCTCACTGGTGTTGCTCACCAGCGCCCGGCACTGCGACCAGCCGATGCGGCTGGCGGACACCTTCCTCGGCAGGTTGAGCGGACAACGGATGTTCGACCGCGGCGAGATCTCCGGGAAACTGTTCCGGCGCGGATTCGACGATGTGGAGGAGCGGTTCTCCGGTGTCACGCAAATCGTCACGGGTGTGCTACCGGTTAACATCCGGCCATGATCCGCTCTGAGCACGCTTCGCCGATTCCGCCCGACGACAGCTATCTCCGTTCGCTGGTCGAAGCGACCGCGGACGCCGTCGCCGCGGCCGAACCCCTCGGCTCGCCACATGACGGGGCGGATTCCGCCACGCGGGACGCCGTCACCGCCGAGATCCGCGCGCTGACGACGGAATTGGTGGCACTGAGCCAAGACCTGCACGCTCACCCCGAAGAGGGATTCGCCGAGCACCGCTCGGTCCGCGCGCTCGGAGAGCTGCTGCGCCGCCACGGCCACGAGGTGACGATCGGCGCGGGCGGGCTGGACACCGCCCTGGTCGCGAGCACGCCCGGAAGCGGCCCGCATATCGCGGTCCTCTCCGAATACGACGCGCTTCCCGGCCTGGGCCACGGCTGCGGGCACAACATCATCTGTACCGCGGGCGCCGGCGGGTTCCTCGGCGCGGCGGCGGTCGCCGAACGGCTGGGCGGCCGTGTCTCCCTGATCGGCACCCCGGCGGAAGAAGGCGGCGGTGGCAAGGAAACCCTGGCCCGCGCGGGCGTCTTCGACGACGTCGACGCCGTGCTCATGCTGCACCCCTTCAGCCACGACATCGCCATGCACCCGTTCCTCGGCAGGCGTCAGCTGGAGATGGTGTTCCACGGCGTCGGCGCGCACGCCTCGGCTCAGCCGTTCATGGGACGCAACGCGCTCGACGCCGCCGTCGCCGCGTACCAGGGTGTCGCGGCGCTTCGGCAGCATCTTCCCTCCAGTGACCGCGTCCACGGCGTCTTCACCGACGGTGGCGCGCGGCCGAACGTCGTCCCCGAACGCGCGGCACTGCTGTTCTACCTACGGTCCTCGCAGCCGGACACGCTGCGCGACCTCGCCGAACGGATCTCGGCGATCGCGCGCGGCGCGGCGGAGATGACCGGCTGCGGCGTGGAACTGCACTGGGACGGCCAGCCCGCTTATCTCCCGATCCGGTTCAACACCACGCTCGCCGGGCGCTGGTCGGTGCACCAGGTCGGCGCGGGCCGCAAACCGCTGCCGCCGGGGATCGTGCCCGACTTCCTCACCGGCTCGACCGACCTCGGCAACCTCTCCTACCGGATGCCGGCGATCCATCCGATGATCGCCATCGCCGGACCGACGACCGCCTTGCACACCAAGGAGTTCGCGGCCGCGGCCGGTTCGCCGGACGGCGATCGGGCGGTCGTCGACGGCGCGCTGGGCCTGGCACTGACCGCCGTCGACTATCTCGCCGACGCGAAACTCCGCACGGCGGTGCACGAGGAGTTCGAGGCGTCGGGCGGAGCGTTGGACGTACCGGCGTTCTTCGACTGAGAGGATTCTGAGCTTTCTCAGGGGATTCTTCTCAGGAAAGCCCAGGGGTTTTCCACAGGCGGTTCACAAGTACGGGCGCGAATCTGGTGCCATGACCGAGAACGAGAGTCGGCCCGGACCCGCCTCCACCGGTGGGCACCAGCCGCCGCACCACCACCAGCAGCACGACCACACCCCTTGGCAGGCCGCGCCGAATCCGCTCTTCACTCCGCAGCCTCCCCCGGCTCCGGCGCCTCGCAAGAAGGGTGGCAGGGTCGCCGTCCTCGTCAGTGCGACGGCGCTCGCCGCCGCACTGATCGGCGGAGTCGGCGGCGCGGCGCTCGTCGGTCTCGACTCGACGTCGTCGGCGTCCGGCACGGGTTCGTCCGCGGTCGCCACCGGGCAGCTGGTCGGGAACACCACGTCGGGTGACGTCAGCGCGGTCGCCGCGAAGGTGACGCCGAGCGTCGTCCAGGTGAACGTGACCACCGCGCGGGGTGAGGCCGTCGGTTCCGGCGTCATCCTGACTTCGGACGGGCGCATCCTCACGAACGCCCACGTGGTGGCCGACGCCGAGGGCGACGTCACCGTCACGCTGTCGGACGGCAAGCAGTACAAGGCGAGCGTGGTCGGCGCGGACACCAAGGCCGACATCGCCGTCCTGCAGGCGAAGGACGCGAGCGGGCTCACGGCCGCGTCGCTGGGCGATTCGAGCAAGCTCGCCGTCGGCCAGCAGGTCGTCGCGATCGGTTCGCCCGGCGGCTTGCAGAACACCGTGACCACCGGGATCGTGAGCGCGCTGAACCGCAAACTCGACGAGTTGAGCGGCGGCCAGGAACGCCGCTCGCCGTACAGCCGGACCACGAACGAAGCCGGGCCGAGCTACACCGCGATCCAGACCGACGCCCCGATCAACCAGGGCAACTCGGGCGGGGCGCTGGTGGACGCGCAGGGGAACGTCATCGGCATCAACTCGGCGCTGTACAACCCGACCTCGACCGGCAGCATCGGCATCGGTTTCGCGATTCCCGTCAACGACGCGAAGAAGATCGTCGAGCAGATCGTCGGCTGACCCGGCCGTCTGGACCGCGTCAGGGGGCGGCCCAGCTGGTGAGCGCGTGAAGGACTCCTTCCCTCGGCTGAGCCGAGGGAAGGAGTCCTTCACGCGCGTTCAGAGTTCGTAGGTCAGGGTGAAGGTGTGGTCGCCTTCGTCGTCCTTGGTGATCGTGGCGGTGCCGGTGATGCCGGACAGTTCACCGTGACCGGAGCCGGGCAAGACGAACAGGTGATGGCCGTTCTCCCCCGCCGAGTGATGCAGGACGAAGCCGCCCTTACGCCCGTCGACGGACACGGCCAGGCGCTCGAAGGCGACGTACGCGGACGACGTCTCGTTCACCGCCGTGAGCATCTCCACGGTGCTGGTGCCCTCGACACCGCCGGTGAAGGTCTTGCCGAGCAAGACGCGGGAGAACTCGGTGCCCTCGGCCTTTTCGGTGGTTTGCGGATCCCAGCCGTCCACAGTGAACGAGGCTGTCGCGGTGTTGTTCATGGCGTCGATCTTGCCGGAGATACCTGACAGAACACGTCAGGTATTCCTCAGCGCCTCCGGTTCCCGAACAAGCCGCGCGTGATCTCCCGGCCGAGCGCGCTCGCCGCCGAGCGGAGGAACGACTTCACCGCCGGGTTCTTCATGGCCTGCTCGACCACCCCTGGCCCTTCCTTCTCAGGTTTCGGCGCGGGCGCTTCGGGGGCAGGCGGCGGGACCTCGCCCGCGGGCGGCACGGCCACCTTCGCGGCGAGCTTCTCGTAAGCCGACTCGCGATCGATCGTCTCGGAGTACTTCGCGTGCAGGTCTGACGACGTCGTCGCCGCGGAGATCGCTTCGGCACCAATGGAGCCCATCTTCGAACGGGGCGCGCGCAGACGCGTCCACGCGACCGGTGTCGGCGCTCCTCGCTCGGACAGCACGGTGACGATCGCTTCGCCGATACCGAGCGACGTCAGCGCCGAGTCCAGTTCGTAGTGCTTCGTCTTCGGGTACGTCTTCACCGTCTTCGTGAGCGCCGCCTGGTCCTCGGGGGTGAACGCGCGCAACGCGTGCTGGACCCGCGCGCCCAGTTGCGACAGGACGTTGTTCGGGATGTCCGTCGGAAGCTGCGTGCAGAAGAACACCCCGACACCCTTCGACCGGATCAGCTTCACGGTCTGCTCGATGCGCTCCAGGAAGGCCTTCGACGCGTCGTTGAAGAGCAGATGCGCTTCGTCGAAGAAGAACACCAGCTTCGGCTTGTCGAGATCGCCTTCCTCGGGCAGCTCCTCGAACAACTCGGCCAGCAGCCACATCAGGAACGTCGAGAACAGCGCGGGCTTCGACTGGAGGTTGTCCAGTTCCAGCAAGGTCACCATCGCCTTGCCGTCGACCTGGCGCATCAGATCGTGGACGTCCAGCTCGGGCTCGCCGAAGAAGTCCTCGCCGCCCTGAGCCTCCAGATTGGACAGTGCCCGCAGGATCACCCCGGCCGTCGCCGCCGAGACGCCACCGATGCCCTTGAGGTCCTCCTTGCCCTCATCACCGGTCAGGTGCGTGATGACCGAACGAAGGTCCTTGGTGTCCAGCAGAGCGAGGCCGCGCTGATCGGCCCAGTGGAAGATCAGGCCGAGCGTCGACTCCTGGGTTTCGTTGAGCCCCAGCACCTTCGACAGCAGGATCGGGCCGAAACTCGTGATCGTCGCCCGGATCGGCGAGCCCTTGCCACCCGTGCCCAGCGACAGGAACTGCACAGGGAAAGCGGCCGGCTCCCACTGGTCACCCAGTTCTTCCGCGCGGTTGGCGATCTTGTCGTTGCTCTCGCCCTGCGCGGCGAGACCCGAAAGGTCGCCCTTCACATCCGCCAGCACCACCGGGACCCCGGCTGCCGACAGCTGTTCGGCGATCAGCTGCAAGGTCTTCGTCTTGCCGGTACCGGTCGCGCCCGCGACCAGCCCGTGCCGGTTCAGCGTCGCCAGCGGCAGCCGGACCGCCGCCCCGGCGTCGGCCTTGCCGTCGATCACGACGGCGCCGAGCTCGACCGCGGCGCCCTCGCTCACGTAACCCTGCGCGATCTCCTGGGCTGGACCCTGTTCGGCCACTGTCGCTCCCCGATCTGTGAGATGGCTCACTTGAGGATGCACACGCTGCCAGTAACGCGCTCGACCCGCACGTCGCGCACCCTGAATCCCCGGGTCGGGTTAGGGTTCCGGGGTGAACGACCGCCTAGTCTGGATCGACTGCGAGATGACGGGGCTCGACCTCGGCAAGGACGCGTTGATCGAAATAGCCGCGTTAGTGACCGATGCCGAACTCAACGTCCTCGGCGAAGGCGTCGACATCGTCATCCACACCGACGACGAAACCCTCGACGGCATGCCGGAGATCGTCCGGGAGATGCACGCCCGCTCCGGCCTCACCGAAGAGGTCCGGCGCTCCACCGTCACCCTGGAAGAGGCCGAGCAGCGCGTCCTCGAGTACATCCGCGAGTACGTGCCCGAGGCCAACGTCGCGCCGCTCGCCGGCAACTCCATCGGCACCGACCGCGGCTTCATCACCCGCGACATGCCCGATCTCGACGGGCACCTGCACTACCGCATGGTCGACGTCTCGTCCATCAAGGAACTCGTCCGGCGCTGGTACCCGCGGATCTACTACGCCAAGCCCGAAAAGGGCCTCGCGCACCGCGCGCTCGCCGACATCAAGGAATCCATCGGCGAACTCGACTACTACCGCCGCGTCGCCTTCGTCCCGCAGCCCGGCCCGACCACCGAACAGGCCAAGGCCGCGGCCGCTGAAGTGCAGGAACGCCACGAACCCTAACCCGTTGCGAGCCCCTGAAACGGGCACGCTAATATAGTGCGGCCGAGGTGATGGGGAAGCTTCCCGAGCCCGGCGATGGTGGGCGTAGCTCAGCTGGTAGAGCACCTGGTTGTGGTCCAGGAGGTCGCGGGTTCGAAACCCGTCGCTCACCCCATCACCCCAGTTTGGTCGGGCCCCGGCGGGCCCTCCACCAAGCTGGGGTTTCGCCTTTTCTCGGGGCCGGGCCCCCATCCGTTCGGTGCTGCGAGGGGCGATCGTGCTGGCCTGGCCTGCACGACCTTTTCGCCGGACCTAGCGCGCACTGGCAAAACCACGATCTGCGTCACGAAGTCACCGTGGCGATGCGAGCCCCGGGTATCGAGCTACCCGCCCGGAACGTCATGAGGGGTCCCCATAGGACGAAATTCGTCCTATGGGGACCCCTCATGACATCAGGTCAGTTCCGGTCGCCGCCGGTCTTCCAGTCGTCCCACGACATCTGCCACACCGACCAGCCGTCGGTCGGCTCCAGTACCTGCGGACCCGAGTTGGCGACCGTGATGATGTCGCCCTTCTTCGAAGTTTCCATCAGCCACTGCGCGTTCTCGGTCGACAGGTTGATGCAACCGTGGCTCACGTTCCGCTTGCCCTGCGAACCGACCGACCACGGCGCCGAGTGGTAGAAGATGCCGCTGTTCGACATCCGCACCGCGTACTTCACGAACGTCCGGTAGCCGGCCTTGCTGTCCGTCGGGACGCCGTAGGTGCTCGAGTCCATCGTGTACCCGGTGTGCTCGCTCATCACGGTGTAGGTCCCGGCCGGCGTGCTGCTCGACGGCTTGCCCATCGAAATCGGCATCTGCCTGACCTCTTGGTCGTTGACCACGACCTTCATCTGGTGCGTGCCGCCGTCGGCGGTCGCGACCAGTTTGTCGCCGACGACCACCTTGGCCGGCTTGTCCTCACGGCCGAAGGTGTTGTTGCCGAGGTTCTTGCCGTAGATCGCCGCGTTGACCGAGATCTTCGTGCCCGCCTTGAAGTACTCCTTGGGCCGCCACATCACGGTCTTCTCGCCGAACCAGTGGAACGCGCCCTCGGCCTGCGGCTCGGTGACGATCTTCAGCATCTTCTCGGTCGCCGCCTTGTCCGGCACGTTGCCGGTGAAGGTGAAGATCAGCGGGAGACCGACGCCGACCGTCTCACCCTCGACGAGGTTGATCGAGACACCGATCTGACGGCCCGGCTTGGCCGTGGAGAACGTCGAGGTCGCGGTGACCGGCTTGCCGTCGGTTCCGGTCGCGGCCGCGGTGACGGTGTAGGTCTTGCCGAAGCCGAGCGGTTCCGCCGACTCCCAGCCCGAACCGTCCTCCTTCGGCTTGCCCGCGACAACCTTGCCGTCGGCACCGGCGAGTTTGACCTCGCCCACCTTGCCGTCGGCGACGGCGACCGTGACCGGCTCACCGGGCGCCACGTTCGCCGCGCCCTGCGCCGGGGTCAGCGTCATCACGGCGGGCTTCGGGGCCGGAGCGGCCGCACTGCTCTGTTGCGTGCCACCGGGAGTACCACCCGGTGACGGCGATTCACTCGACGGTGTACTGCTGCACGCGGCGAGTGTGACCCCGGCCACCACAGCCACCACCCACACCCGCGACCGCCCCGTCGCTCCCCAGACCCTCATGCACACCGCCCGTTTCGCGTGGTACCAACCCCAACGTCTGGCTATAGTCTGCCTGACCGGCCGCAACGCCCGCGGCCGGATGGCCGAATACGTCCTGGCCCGTCACTAGGGGACCCCCCTGAAACGGGGGTCAGCAACCCTGTGTTAATGTTTTCCACGTCGCCGAGGGGAACACCAAAGCGGCGGGAACAAGCAGGCGCCATTAGCTCAATTGGCAGAGCAGCTGGCTCTTAACCAGCGGGTTCGGGGTTCGAGTCCCTGATGGCGCACTCTCAAGCCCCACGTTTTCGGTTCCGACGACGTGGGGTTTTGTGCTATGTGGACGCATTTCTTCCACTTCTTCACTATCCATTGTGGTCTGATCCGCGCCCGAGACGAGCCCGAGCTGTCGCGCGCGTTCTTGCGGATGATCTTCACCGTCGCTCGGTGACGTTCGACCCCAACCCGACGGACGCCCCTCAGTTCTGCCCGGCCGAGGGAACCCTCGCTGCCGCGGTAGAGGTCGAGCGTGCCTATCCGGATCGCGCCGACATGCAGCGGGAACGAGAACACCGCCGCCACACCGGAGGCCTGCGCCGCGGGGGTGAAGGCGGGCCAGCGGGTACCCGCGGTCGCCAGGTCGGCGACCAGCACCGGGCCACCCAGGGTGTGCGCCGCCGTCCTGGGGCCTTCGCCGACGGTGCGCTGCAGCTCGTCGACGATAAGGATGACCGGATCGGTCGCGCAGGCGACGGCCTGCGCGGTGCCGCCGTCGGTGTGGACGACTATCGCGGCGCCGGACACCGCGCACACCTCGACGCACAGTTCACACACTCGTCGCAGCAGCACGGCCGGATCATCGCTCTCGGCGTCGAGCATGCTCAGCAGCTCGACGTGCCGTTGAGCGGTCACGATGAACCTCTCGTCTTCGGGCTTGACCTTGGCACCGGTTCCGACGCCGGCCGGACAGTTCGAATCTGGCGCTAGTTGGGGGTGGTGATCAGGAATGTGTAGTGGCCGTCGATGTCCTTGCGGACGTCGAGGACCTTGTCGGCGAGATGAGCCCGGGTCTCGCGGGCGAGGAACACCTGGGTACTCGCGGTGGTGATGACGCGATCTCCGGCCATGGGGTGCGCGGCGACCTCGACCGTCAACTCGGCACCGTCGGCGGGGAGGCCGTCGAGGGTCAGGCGCAAACCGCCTTCGGAATGGACGTTCTGGGCCGAGGTGAGCTGGTTGATCGCCTCAGTGGCTTGTTCGGTCATGGAGAACATCGACGGCCTCCGGTCATCGAACTTGTCGGCCGCAGTGATGAGACGGGGATCGACGCCATGCTCGACGTGGCGATAGTCGTCAACACCGGCACCTTCGGCAACATCTTCCGCTGATCGTTTCCACTGATCGCTCGTCTCGGTGGCACGCCGGTTCGCCTTGGCGATTCAGGTTTCCGGTTTATCGCTGGTGTCGGCCGTGGGGTCAAATGGCTTGCCGCTCACCGTGGTCTCGCTGAATGACGTCATGCCGGCGAAGCTCGCCGCGTCGAACACGGTGATCCCGGAGAACGTCGCATCGTCGAACATGACGATGCCGTCGAAGACGGTATGGTCGAATCTGGCGTCGCGGTCGAAGGTCGCCTTATGGAACACGGCGTCGCTGGTAAAAGTCGCCGCTTCGAATATGACCCCACAACTGAAGGTTGTTCCGGAGTACCAGGCCTTGCCGGTGAAAGACGTTCTGCTGAACCAAGCGGTGCTCATGAAGGCCGCTGCGTTGAAGGTGACGGAGCTGGCGAAATTCGCCGCAGCGAACCAGGCCTTTCCAGTAAATGTCGTATTGTTGAATGTTGCGGCGCCAAGGAAGGTGGCTTTGCCTGCTGCGATGTCACCGACGAAGGTCGAATCGTCGAATGACACGTCGCCGATGAAGGTCGCGCCGTCGAATGCGGTGTCGCTGTTGAAGATGGCGCGTTGAAAGGTGCTGGTTCCGACCTGCGCGCCGGCCAGGTCGACGTTGATGAGTCTGGCGCCGCTGAGGTCGAGTTCACGTGGCCCCCAGTAGGCGGTACCGCGGTTCGGGCGCAGGTGATCGCTCAGCAGGCGTTGAGCGGTAAGTCGAACCTCGCGTTCCTGGGCGAACGTCTGGTGTTGCTCGGCGTCGGCGGGCAATGATTCGGGGAGCCGGTAGGGCATGCGGAGGTAGGCGCATAGGACGTTGACGATGGTCTGCCGCTGGGTCTCGTTGTCCTGGGCGAGTCGTTCGAGGGCGTAGAGGCCGCCGAGCCGGACGGGGGCCTTGTCCGAGCCGAGCAGTTCGACGGCTTTGGTGTAGAGATCGGTGATCCGGCGTTCGGTGGCGTCGGCGCGGACGTCGTCGGCGGCGCGCTCTTGCTGGGCGACGGCGCGTTCACGGTTGTCGAGGTCGGCTTCGGTGGAGTGCTGCCGCCGCCAGGCGAGGTAGAGGGCGACCACTCCTCCGCTGCCGACGCCGATGCTCAGCCCGGTCTTGAGTGCGTCGAGGCGGGCTTTGACCAGGTCGGGGCCGGTGAGCCCGGCGGTGGCCGGCCACCACAACGCCACCACCGCCGCCGCGGTCAGCACGGCGATCACGGCCGCGGTGGTCCACATCGTCTTCCTGGTCAACTCCGGCAATCGCCGCACAGGCGCCGATGTCGGACTCGGCGGCGGGCTAGGGGCGGCCGCGGGCTGCAGATCGTCGGTCATGACCTTCAACGTAGCGGGAACGTTTCGGACGACCTTTGTTCCGAGCTGTTGCTCGGCGAAGATGTCCTTGAGCTCGTCGATGTCGCCGCCGGGCAGGGTGTAATAGTCCAGCAACATGAACAGATCGTCGAGATAGAATGCCTCCTGCCGCCTGGAAGATGCTCAACACCTCCGCATACGGCCATATGGGTGCCTTGTGGCGTGGGCCAGTGGCATCGCCGAGGGGCAAACCGTGGTGGTGTGCGACTGGATCCGCATCCAGCGGATCTCCTGCTCGGTCTCCCCTTAAAGCGAGTCGGCTACGGCGTGAAGGAACCGAAGTTCACGCCTCCGGTACTACCGGACAACCAGACGGACGGTCGCGATCATCCCGCCCCCCAAGGGGACCGCGCCTCGCCGTCGACAAGTGTGTCCACGAGAACGGACCACTCGATGTGCAGCCCGGCCTCCACCGAGGAGGCGCTGGAGAAGTTCACCGAGAGAACCACGTCGACGCTGCTCCGTCACGTCCACAAGGACGGTACCGAGCTTCAGCTCGCGGAAGACTTCGTCCAGACCGCCCACGAGAAAGTGTGGGTGAAATGGGTACGCACAGGGGAACTGACTACCGCGCGCAGCAGCCGCTGTGTCCAGGGACAACCGCCTGCGCCCGCGCTTCCCCCGCTACGGCGCAGTCGGCACGTACGGCATGGCGGGCCTAGACAGCACCATCGGCGATGAAGTGTCGAAGGGCCGACTGCGATACTCATCCGAGCGAGGGGGTCAATACAACCTCGAATGCAGCGAGGTGATCACGCCCATTGGATTCTCCGTCCAGGGGGCCACTCAAACCTCGTCCAGGCCGCGTTGGCCGCCCTCACGTGGGCGGCGATCACGTCCCTTCGAGACTGATCCGCAGAATTGTCCGCCGTAACGACCGATGCACCCTAGCATCCGATAATCGTGCGCACGCTGTGTTTCCGCGCGCCCGTCGCTGGTGAGCAGTGCTGGATACCCGGCGGGCGTGTGCTGCACCCTCTTCGGTGTCGCCGCCGGCACTCGACATCTTGCGAACACGACCGGCTGCACTACTCATCGGAAGCTCAGGATGGATTCCGGACAAGCGCGACAGTCGGTTGCCATTCCCGTGGACGATCACCCCTCGCCTCGCCTGGACTGGTCATGACAAGCATCCGATCGTCAGGATCTCCGAGTAGGGCGGCGACTCAAGCACGCAAAGCGCCGCGGCCAGCAACATGGTCCTGCGGTCCCGCACACTGCTTAGGATGCTGATGGACAAACCCCGTATTGACGACCCGGCGTCTCGTAGCGCATGACCACGAAAACACGATGATCGCAGCCCCTCTGGCCGTCCCGACACGGCCTGGCGGGCTCCGTGGTTACCCAAGGAGGGGTGATGCCGCCCGCATCACCCCTCCTATGCCCCCTCGCCGAATCGCCACCGCGCTGGTTGCCGACGGATCAACCTCTCGGTACGCACCATGGGTCGTCGCCACACCTCGGGATGTACCGGCCGCCACTGCGGATCATCGCGCGCATGGCTCACCTCGACTTGCAGAAGGTCGCCCACGATGCCCTGATAGCGGATGCATAATCCGGTCGGTCAGCATCGCGATGCAGGTGGCCCGGCCGTCGCCGTACCGCCGTTCTGCACTGGCATTCTCGCCGCGCAGCGGGTTTTCAGACGCACCAGGTCTCAGTAACCCCCCATGATTTCCAAATAACGCCTTTCACGCAAAGTGACGGCGAGTAGATCATCTTCGACCAGGCGAACGTCCCGTTGTTCGAGCTGTAACCCTGCGTATATCCGTTCTGCTGAACGGACTTAACGTTGCCAGTGATGATGTTCGTGCGCGCCCAGTTGGTTTTGCAGGCCGGTGACCAACGGGTCTCGACGTACTGCGTTCCTCCGGTCCCGTACACCCCGGCGGACACGACCGTGTACGCATCCGCAGCGCAGTTAGTGGATATCGGATCCTGACCGGAACAGTAGTCGCCGTAGCAACCGACGCTCATCGGCGAGGCGACCGCAACGCCAGGCGAGGGTGTCAAGCTAATTCCGAACACAAGCAACGAGAGCATGATCAGTGCATGTAGCGATGTCTTCATGGCTAAGCCCTTTCATTGATATTCGAGATCGAGCTTTCAGCGCGATGCACAACCGGGGTCGTACCAGCCTCGGTGGGCGCCATCGATCAGCAGGTGCGTGCCGCCACAGACGTTGCGACCCGGGGTCGCGTTTATCATGGCTGTCCAGGTACTGGGCGCCTGGTGTCCTGCGAATCCCACGCTGGCACCACCAGGGTTCCATGCCGATCCCTGGAACGAGGAGCCCCCGGAGCCTGGATAGACCACCAGTTGCATCCAGCCGGATTGACAGGTTGGTGAGTAGCGCAAGTTGATCCGAAACGAGACGCGGCCGCCAACCGAGTAGTCACGTCCCAGCAACGTCTGGGCACCATTGACACAATCCGTAGCCTGCGGGTTAATCCCAAAGCACGATGCACCAATACAAGATGCCGCACTAGCCGGCATCGCCGCACCCATCGCCACCCCCATCCAAGCCGCCATTGACACAGTCGCCAACGCGATCCGTCTACGCCACATCACTGTTCTCCTTTCTGAGGTATCGGTCAGACATCGCAGCCTAATTAGGCCATTGGGTCACCGGAATACACGAATGTCCCCTTGACTGCGAGCCGTCGAACGTACGACCGTTGATCAAGTCGCGTCTGCAGATACTCGCCGCGCGATCTGCGCCTAGGGAGCACGCTCAACATGATCTTGACCAGCAACGAGCTACGCGCACGCACCACCTCCGAGCTCATTCGTCCTCTAGAGGCGGCCGCATTGTTACTTCAGGCCGCCAACCTAGGCATGAGCCTTATTAATGATCACTACCGGCCCGGAGCCTGGACGATTGTCCTATCGTTGACGGTCGGCCATTTGGCGTTGTCGGTCACGGTGCTCCGCTATCGCGGACCACTGACTCGGGGACACGCGTGGACTGCAGCGTGGATCGCCATGATGTTCGTCATGCAGCTGCTGATCGCACACCTGCTCGTCCCCGGAGACTTTGGAAATTATGGAAATGGCATACAAGCTGGAAATCTGGTCCTGATTCCTTTAGCACTACTTGCGTTCTACCCTTGGGGAGAATTTCGCAAACTGCACCAACGACGCCTAATAGAGGTAAGCCTAATAGTGGCGGTCGTATCACATCCAATCTACATCATTGGAATGATGCGCCACTGGAACTTCACCGTTAAAAATATTCAAAGCCTATTTCAATACACGCTATGGGCGGTCGTTTGGTACCTAGTCGGCAAAGGAATTGCAAGATTGTGCAGAATCGCCGCACGCGCCCAGTCAGAAGCGTTGATCCGGAGCTATGAGACCGCTCTCGGCGACTTCCACTCCTACGTCGAGCAAGCGAGCCGCGCGATCGCCGCAGGGCAAGACTTAACCTTGGTGGCGCAGCGATTGCGTGAGATTACATACCATCGCCGACGACAGCTGCTTCTGGAAGAAAATCAGATTGAAGTGGTCGACATTTTCAAGAACGCAATTCGCCTCTTTGGAAACCGCTTGAAAGTCATAGACCTCCCCTCACTGGGGGCACTCACACTCCCGAACGAGATCGCGATGGTCCTAGAGCGTGCACTCGTTGACCTGCTCGCAAATGTTGCAGAACACGGCGGCGGAGAGGTTCACATAGATTTTGATCTCAAAGGCGAGGAGATGGAGCTAATTGTGCGCGACAACGGACCCGGCTTAAAGCAGTCAAAATTTGATCTCCCTGGCACTAGTATGCAACGGCTCCGTACCGCAGCCCGCGATCTAGGAGGCGACCTAGCCCTGGTGAGTCCTGCGGACGACGGCACAGCCATCAAGCTCACACTCCCGCTGCGGGTCAGGCGATGACAGCGCACCCTCCTGCTACCGCAGCCTCTCGAATCATGATCGTTGAAGACCAGGGGGTTTCAGCCGACATGGCCGCACAAGCGCTCATCAGCGCAATGTCGTGCCAGGTCACCGTATGCTCCGACCCCCTGGAAGCAATCTCACAGTTGACCGCCGCGGACAGTGACGCGCAGCCCTATCATGCCGTCGTCGTCGACATGCTCTTCCAGGAATACACGAACCATTTCGAGGCACGGCGAAGGCGGAACGAGGTCGACCTTGATGACGAACGACTTCACGTCAGCGGTTTAGCAGTCCTTAACTCCCTAAAAACGGCAAGACTGTCGACGCGGCCTGTTCTCTGGACTGGCGGCGAAGCTAACCGACGCCTTCACATGATCTTTGCATACGAGGTCCTTAATTGCCGGGTACTGTGCTCAAAGGACGCGGTCGCGGATCTACCGCGTGCAGTCGGCGCAGCACTTGCCGACGAGGTGTTCATCCACCCTGTTCTCAAAATGTATTTGCCTCCTCGGTTTGCGAAATCAATCAAAGATACTGTTCTTTCGTCCAGCGCCAAGCTCGCAGTGTGGAGAGCGCTGGCACTTGGACAGCACCAGCACAAGACTATTGCTCACACCGCCAAAGTAAAAGCTGATACAGTAAAAAAGGGCATGGAGGATATGCGATTGCGCCTATTGGAATTTGACCCCGGCTGTGTCGCAAACGGATCACCTAGTACTGAGCTCATCAGGTACGCCAGCCAGAACTGGGAATTCTTCCTCGATGACACCGTACGTGAGATCTATCGATGAGCCGCACCAATTTATCCGGAGAACCGCCACTACACCGACCATGGGCAAATCTTGACTTCTGGTCGTCATACACCTTGCTAGCCATACTTGTGATGGCGTGGTTTTGGCTAGCCATCTCGTTGCCACTCGCAACCGACCGTACTTTGACACTCGACGTAGGCTGCACCTCGGGCAACAAGGTCGTTGGCGTGTGGATCGAGTCTGCCGCAGGAGGTTCAGGATGGGCCCAGGCCGGCGCCGAAACCTCGACTAACAGAGGAGATTTCGGAGGTTGGGGCGGAGACCTAACCACATTTTACGGGGAGTGGCAAGATAACTCCGGACAATATGCATCCGGCTATGAGTACTGCTTAGCGCGATTGGCCAAGACCGAGGTCACTTCATCCTTCTCATTCAACGACCTCATCGAGGACACAGACGGCTATTTGATTGGCACGGCCGTTCGCGAAGGCGCGCGCATCGACCACGCCATCCGTGCGTACCTCGACGGAGGCGGCCTCCGTACCCGGTTCTCACGGCTTTTCCAACAGCGCTACGGCGGGACAAGTACGAGTGTTCGCGACACGAGCCGATCGATGCTGTGCGACCACTTCGTCACAGATCCTGTGCTCTTTTCTCTTCGTCGTGGCGCGATGGTCAGCACGGGCGGCTGGGACACGCTGACCCCATCGGCACTGCCAGCGAGTGAACTCGATTCTTTCATCGAAGGATACGCACAGCTAATCTTGAAGCTGGCTGAAAACTCCTGAGCCATGAGATCAAGCCGCAGCTAGCCGTTGCTACAAGAAGGGCAAATCATGGACAGCCAATCACCGACCAAGAACACGTTCAGCAGACGTGGGTTCGTCACCGCGGTTGCACTAACTAGCTTGACGGCCTGCGTCGGCACCACCGCCTTCGCTCCGCACGCCACAGCTGAACCCACAGTGCACTTATGGAGCCGGAGCGCCTCAGCCAACGGCTGGCCCGTAGTTACTTCCATGATGACGAAAACGTTCCGAGTGGAGGGATCGGCAGCTCAAGTTGCGCTCCTACAAGGTGACGTGGCCACCGTGCTATCTCACGTTATACGCCGGTTTCACTATGAAGTGTTTGCCCTGGGCCGCGGCGACGTGGCCGGGCACACAGCTGACCGATCAATATTTTCTCCTGCCGAATCCAACTATTTGTCTGGCACCGCAATCGCCATCCACCCACAACGTTATCCGCTAGGGCTAGCAGGAGGATTCAACACCGCCGAAGTGGCGATCATTCGGGACATCATCGCCGACTGCGAGGGAGTCGTCCGTTGGGGTGCGGACGATCTACAACACCCGAAGGACGGCCACTTCCAGATCGACGTCCCTCCCAGCAGCCCGAGCCTCGCAAATATTGCCGACAAGCTTACCAACCCACATGCAGGAACCGTAATGCGCGCTGGAGTAATGCCAGATCCGTTCACTCCATCACGTAAGAGCCGGGCAAACGCAGTGGCCCACAAGCAGATGCACGTCAGATGAAGAGCGGCTAGGGTATTCTGCCGATAACACAAGTTCTACCGGGCGAGCACGACACCGAGCACAGGTAGTCATATCGCAATCCAGCAGACGCGCGTCAGATATTCATATTCAGTGATCGCTAATTGGCTATCGCTCTTCGCTGTCTCGTTCAAGCTCAAGCCGTCGGCTTGCGCTCTGAGCGATGAGTTTGGCAGTCGCTTCGGCCGCTGCGAGTGCGATCTCGGGCAGGACCGTGGTGTAGGTGTCCATGGTCACGGTGATCGACGAGTGCCGGAGCATGGCCTGGACGACCTTCATATCGGCACCGGCGGCGAGGGCTAGCGTGGCGGCACCGTGCCGGAGGTCGTGAAAGCGGATAGGCGGCAGCCCGGCTTGCCGGGCGATCTCGTAGAACCGCTCAGTGACATCGGCGGGATACAGAGGACTCCCGTCCGGCTGGGTGAACAACAGCCCGCTGTCCACCCACGCGCTACCGAGACGTGCCTTGTCCGCGTCCTGGCACGCGATGTGCCGACGCAGGACGAGGACGGTGTTCGCATCGAGCGCGACCAAGCCCTCCGACGACGTGGTCTTCGGCGCTGACTGGCCGGTCTCCCACCCGTACTGCACGATCTGGTTCGCGACTTCCAGTGTTGCCGCGTCCAGATACGTGTCCGCCCGGCGCTGGCCGCAGGCCTCACCACGCCGGACCCCGACATGAGCGACCAGGTGGAAAAGCGGATACAGCGGGTCATTCACCGCGGCGTCGAGGAACTGTCCAGTCTGTCCCGGTGTCCACACCATTACCGGTGACGGGATCTCTCCCGTGAGCTGCCAGCGCAGGACGCGCTCCGCCGTCCACACTTTCGGTGTTGGCCGGTTCGCCGGTGGCAACTCGACCAGCGATGCCACGTTCACCGACAGCAGCCCTTGCTTCACCGCTGGGCTGAGCACCGCACGCAACGTCTCCCGGATTCGCCGGATCGACGTCGGCCCGACCGGACGCTGCCACTTCACCGCCGCGATCTTCTGCGGATCCCCACTGCTCCGGTACTCGGCGATGAGGTCGTTGTGCTCCACGATCGCGTCGAACATGCTCTCCAAGTGAGGCACACCGAGCTTGTCCCTACGGATATGACCGAGGTGCGGTCGCAGGTAGAGCCGGACATGCGACTCATACGACCGGTAGGTGTTGCGGCTCCGATTTTTCTTCTTCAACGCGAGAAATGCCGTGAACACGTCGTCCATGTACGGGTGTTCCAAGACGCTCGCGCCCGCCCGCACCAGACGCCGGACGTCGTCCACCTCCGGCAGCTTCTGCTTCTTCGCGACCACGGTCGCGATCACGTCACCGATCTTCCGTCGCGTGTCCTCGTCGTCGTCCTCGGCGATCGCGAGCAGATCCCGGACATGGTCCAGTTCCTCTTGGGCCTTCGCCGACGACTCGAAGCCACTTCGGCGGCGGGGACGCCGCGTGCCCTTAGTGTCGGCAGGTAGCTCGATCCGCCAGCACCACTGGCCATGACGGTGCTGAGTCAGCTTGGGACAGTTGCTGCCCAGTTCGCGATTGTTGGTGTCCCGGCAGGAACAACGCTTGAAGACCGACCCCAACGGTATCTGTGCCACCGGTCGTCCTCCTTTCTCTTCTGTTGAATCAGCGGGTTCGCACGATGCTCGCGCTGACCACACCCCTCGGGGAAGCCCGAGACGCAGCGAATTCACCTGATGGGTGGATCAACACCCAACGCCTGCAGAAGCCCGGTGGTGGGTACGCGGTACTCGCCACCGACACGCAGCAGCGGGCAAGGGAAATCGTCGTTGCGGGCCAGGCCGTAGGCCGTGGTCCGGCCGATCCCCAACGCGCGTGCGGCGGTCATCAAATCGACAACGGCGGGCAGCGCCGCGACCTCGGCCAAGGTCAACGTCGTGAACCGCTCGGCATCCGGGTTCACGACGCCTCCACGAGTCTGTCGAGCCGGCGCCGGGCCAGAGCATGGCACTCGGGATCCAGGTCGATCCCGATGAATGAGCAGCCCTGCGCGAGCGCGGCAATACCGGTCGTTCCGCTACCGGAAAAGGGATCGAGCACGACGCCACCGTCCGGACACCCGAGCCGCACACAGCGGTGGGCGATCTCCACGGTTCCCGCCGCGCGATGCCCCGTGCGGCCACGGTCCGCCGCGACCGTCCAGACGTCTGACTCAACTCCTTCGGCATCGACGTCGCGGAACCAGTGCTCACCGTCGCGGGCTAAGAGGAAGACCGACTCGTAGCGCTGGGAAAGCCGGTCCCGGACGCTCTCCGGACGACCGTTGGTTTTCGCCCACACCACTGCATTCCGCAACACCCAGCCCCGGTTCTGCAAGGCGAACGCGACACGCCACGGGACCCCGATCAGGTCTTTCGCGCGGTACCTCGACTGGGGCGGCCGGTGCACTCCGTATGCCTGCGCCGAGCGGGCTGATGCGGTCCGGGCGATGGATCCGCGGGCGACGTAGTTTCCCCACGAGCCGCCGAAGCTGTCGCCGAGGTTCAGCCATGCCGTCCCCGTCGGTGTCAGCACCCGCCGGACTTCGTCGAAGACATCGGCAAGCCGGTCGACGTACTGTTCGATCGTGGGCTCCGCGCCGTGCTGGCCGTTGATCCGGTAGTCGCGTAAGCCCCAGTAGGGCGGGGACGTCACCACGCAATCCACCGATGTCGCGGGCATGGCGGCAAGGACTTCTCGCGCGTCCCCCAGACAAAGCCGTACACGATCCCGGTCCCCGTCAGCGGAGACGGCAGGGTTGTGTCGCCCTTGGCTGGGCGTATGCGGGTCCGTCATGCCGCAACCTCATCTCCACCACCGGTTGCCAGGCCGAGTCGCCGGAGGCCGATGTCATGAAAGTCGGGGTTGAGGTCGATACCGATGTAGTTCCGTCCGAGCTTCGTCGCGGCGAGACCGGTGGTGGCGGCGCCACTGAACGGGTCGAGCACCACACCGCCATCGGGGCATCCAGCGGCGATGCAGCGCAGCGGGATATCGACCGGGAACGCGGCGAAATGCGCCTCCCGCAACGGCCGGGTGGTGATCGACCAAACGTCCCCGGGGTTCTTACCCCGTGCATGCGACGCGGTGTGCTGGGCGCCGGTCGGGCGCATCGCCTCGCCGTGGGGTTTTCCGGCGAACGGTTCGGTGTCCCGGTACTTGCCGTACATGCTGTGGCCTCGGCGGCGTGCGGTCGCGTCGATCCCGCCGTGGCGGCCTTTGTTCGCGCCGCCGATCACGATGCCCTCCCCGACCGCCTCGGGGCGGGCGAGTGGTTCGCGGATCGGGTCGAGGTCGAAGAAATACTTTTGCTGTTTGGTCAGCAGGAACAGCATCTCGTACCGGTTGGACAGCCGGTCTCGCACGGATTCGGGCATGGCGTTGGGCTTGTGCCACACGATCGCGTTGCGCAAGATCCACCCGTCGGCCTGGAGCGCGAACGCGACCTTCCACGGCATGCCCATCAGGTTCTTCCGCGGAAGGGCGTGGGTGCGCCCTGCCCCCGCGCGGCGGACGGAATCCCGCAGCTGTGCCGCCGTGCTCCGGCCGGTCAACGTGCTGGCCCGCATCGCGTCATCGGCGCGGCCAGGCGGCTCGGTGGAGTAGCAGTCCCCCAGGTTCAGCCAGACCGTGCCGGTATCGGCCAGCACTCTGCGCAGCTGGCCGAAGACCTCGCGGAGGCGGTCGACGTAGTCCCCGGTGTCGGCTCCAGACCGTGCTGGTCGTCCTCCCGCTGCGCACCGCACCGGCGACAACGTGCGGGCACGTCCCCACCGCGATGCGCGGACGAGGCAGGGTAAACGGATTGACGCTGGATGGACTGCCGGACGTTGCCGCCGCGCCCGGCCGCGGCCAGGTGCGCACAGTCAGTGTCGCCTCCGATCCAGGTCCCGGTGCCGTAGTCGCGCAGCCCCCAGTAGGGCGGGCTGGTGACAACGCAATCCACCGACCGATCCGGTACCCCAGTCAGGGTCGATACGGCATTGCCGGTCAGCAGCGTGACCGACTCGTCGCGGTAGTGGACGGCGCTCCTCGGTTGCGTGTTCACGCCGCCTCCCGATCCTCGTCGGTGAGAGTGTCGATCCCGGGAGTCGTCGCCGGGCGTCGCCAGCTTCGGCGTCGTCGCCGGTGCCGCATAGGAGACGGCCAGGTCGGCTCGACCACGGCCTGGCCGATGGCGTCAGGACCGGCTTGGAAGACCAGCACCGTGTGGTGTGCAGGGAGCGCGATCGGGTACCCGAAAGCGTCCTCCGCGCCCTGAACGGCACGGCGCTGAGCGAACGTCGTACGGGTATAGGTCCTGCCTCGTTGCACCGCCGCGGTCAGGGCGACGCATCGGGCCACCGGGACCAGCCCAGCCGCGCTGCCGATCGCCGCGATCCGCCCGGGAACGTCGAGCAGCTCGTGCCGGGCGGGGTGGCGGTGCGGGGAGCAGGTGACGACGACGTGGCCGCCGGGACGAAGCAGCGGCCGGTACTGCGCCAGCACGGCACCCAACCAGTCCACGTCGCCTTCCACGCCGGTGTTCTGGCCGGTGGGACGCAGCGTGGTCAGCAGGAGATCGACGCGTCCGGTCAGGCCCGCTGTCGCAGCGGCGACGGCCGTGCCGGGGCGCCGGTCGAGGACCAGGACCATGCCGTCGACGAACACGCCGCGCGCCTTGGTGGCGGTTACGTTCGCCCGGGCGAGCCGCCACCACCGGCGCTGACCGGTCAGCCCGATCGCGTGCCTTCCGCGGCGCAGTGCTTCGACGACCGTGGTGCCTGCGCCGCAGTCCGGATCGAGGACCACATCGCCGGGCCTCGTGAACGCCGAGATCGCGTACCGGGCGATCGCCGGAGCCATGAGCGCGGAATCGGTGCTCGTTGCCTCGTGGTAACCGCCGTCCTCGAGCTGGGTTCTGACAGAGGTTGTCCCTGTCTGCCACACCGACGCCAGAACCTGAGGGTCTTGCGGGTCGAGTTCTTCTGCGAGCTGGGGCCGACTCGTGTGTTCAGACATCCGAGGTCTCTCCTTCCCCGGCGACGTCAGCCTCTGCCTTTGGCGCAGATGGCCGCGCGAACAGGACGAGGTCGTGATGGACCTGCCGGAAGGGCACCGGCCTGGCGATGCCCGCGGGCGGCTTCGTGACACGGCCCGGGCTCGTCCTGCTGTCCCGCGGGGCGTCCGAGAACTCGGGGACAGGGGTGGACTGCACGGCGATGTGGTCGAGACAACGCAACTGGAAGTTACTGAGCGTTGCGACCAGTTCGGCGGTCGGTTCGACGGGACGCCCGGCGCGGCGTGCACTGTGGGTGATGATGGCGACGAGGCCATCCGGAGTGATCTGGGTGTCCCAGTCGGTGTGTCGGATCCAGTCGGTGGCGCCCGGGTTGACCGCGGTGATGATCAGATCGAACGTGCCGCGGGAGCGGTCCGGGTCGTGCTGTGGACGACGCGTGGAGTCGGGGGACGGTTCGGCGACCGACCTCAGGCCGAGCCGACTCGGGCGGGGTCGCATCACCGACTCGTCTCGGGAGTTCGGCTGCGAGTCGGTGCGATCGTCCCGGCAGTCCGGGGCTGGCGCGGCGGCCGCGGTGTCGACGCGGCGGCCGAGCCGGGTGACGGTCCACACCGCTTCAGCGAGTCCGCCGTAGTGGGCGGAGTCGTGGACCCGACCGGAGGCGCACGGAGCAACCTGGTTCGGCGCGGGTGGTGTCAGCAGAAGGACGCGGTCACCCGGGCGCGTGTAGGTCGTGACGAGGGTGACGACGGTGCGTCCCAGCCAGCCGGCGAGCAGTGCGGTGCCGGGCAGTTGCTCGACGTCCGCGAAAGCCCAGAATGTCGTCGGCCGGGCGCCGCGGATGCGGCTGCGCCCGGCGCCCCGGAGCGCCGCGCGGCGCCCGCCCTGGTTGTCGTGCTTGTGGCCGGTCGAGCGATGCCCTGGCGTGCGCCGGGGGCGCCCTTCGTGATCACGGTGCGATGTCGAGGTCATCGATAAGCCCTTCCTCGCGGATGCTCATCGGCTTGGTCAGCCGAGTCACTCCAAGAGGCCGTTTTTGGACCCGTTTTTCGACACCGCACTCCGAATTTTCTGCAGATCGGGAGAGCCGATGAAACGGCATCGCAGAAACGAAGGATTACGCCCCCGTGCGCGAGACGCGCTAGCGAACAGTTGGCAAATCTGCGCCTAGACGGGCCACTCGCAGCGCCACCCCCTGATCGCGCCCCATAATCGCGAACTACCACGTCGCCAGCACTGGGCACCCGATGTCCACAACACGCGAGATCCGACTAAGAACCACTTAAAACCCCAGGTGTAGGCAGGTATTTCGACCCCCGAAACCATGCGCCGAGACTGACCGTCGAATCGTTCAACATCGACCTTTAGTCGTTCTTTAGTTCCAATATCAGATTCGCCTTGTTCTTTTCTTGTCCTTTTCTTGTCGCAGCTCTGGCGTTCTGTTCTCACGGATTTCCGAACCACGAGAACGGGAGCTGATCATGATGGCCGATGACACCTTCTCCGCTTCGCCCCGGGATGAACGGGACGAGCACGACTGGTTTCCTCTTGATACCGCCCGCGATGCGTTCAGCTGGCTGGTCACCGGCCCGGAGCCGATGGCCGTGCACGGCTCCAAGTTCGCCGGGTTGCCACGGCGGCCGGTGCCTCTGGACGAGCTCCGGGACCGGTTGCTGAGCAAGCACTGCCCATCGCGTACTCGCGACGCCGTCTGGGCACATCTTGTCTTGAGCTCTCGCGCTCAGGGTGGCGCGTGGACGGTGGCCTGCGTCGGCATGGCACTGCCCTCGCTGGCCTCGAGCGCAGGGTGGCTGGCGGCGCGATATCGCGGCGACCGCGCCGACGCACACGCGGCAGTTCTTGCCGGGTTCATCGAGGCGTTGGCGACCGTGGACCTGACCGATCCCGGCATCTTCCTCCGGCTCCATTTCGCGGCCCGTCGCGCCGGCCAGGCGGCACTGGAGGAGTCCCTCGACGCACCTCGCCCCGCGGGGATGAGCTTTCGTTCGACCGTTCCCAAGCCGCCGTACGGACACCCCGACCTGGTGCTCGCGACGGCAGTCGGCGAACAGATCCTGACCCCTGCCGAAGCGGAGCTGATCTCCGCCACGCGCCTCGGCGAGACATCGATGACGGCGTGGGCTCAGCGCCACGGCGTGGCTCTCAAGACGGCGTTCAAGGCGCGCGATCGAGCCGAAGACCGACTGGTGACTTGGCTGCGGCAGCAGACCGACGGCACCGACGACGAAGACCCGGTCGCCGACGCCGCCCTGAGCGCGCTCAGCTCCTCCGCTCCGGCCGCCACCGCCGACGACGACACCGGAAAGTCACGTGCTGTGAGCGGCCGTCTCCGCAACGGGCGACCGGCCAACCGGAA
Source organism: Amycolatopsis sp. NPDC034160 (assembly GCF_055575355.1). Taxonomy (NCBI): domain Bacteria; kingdom Bacillati; phylum Actinomycetota; class Actinomycetes; order Pseudonocardiales; family Pseudonocardiaceae; genus Amycolatopsis; species Amycolatopsis sp. NPDC034160. The sequence continues at coordinate 426,579 of NZ_JBVISU010000003.1, forward strand.
GAAAGCGTCACGCTCGGTGTCGAAAAACGACCCGAAATCCGGCCTCTTGGGGTGCGGGGAGAGCCCGACCAACTCTCCGCGGACCGCCGAGAACGAGCCGACTTCGGAGGTGCGCCGATGCGCCTGACATCCCATCCCTCGACCCAGCCCACCGTCTCGCCACCGCCAAACGCGGCACGCGCTACCGAAAACCCGCGCTCTGCCCTGCCGAGTGCAGAGCGCGGCTGCTCGAAGGCCAATCATCCGAGCATTCGTGCCCGGTCGGCGCGCACCACGTTCTCCCGGCTGGGGCGCGCGACAATCGTCATCGCGCTCCTTCTCACCACACACGCGGTGGATTCGGCGCAGGCCTCAACACATGTTGTCGCGCTCGCGACCACCGTCGATCAGGTCTTCACCAACATCCGTAACTGGCTGGTCGGGATCTTGGCGGGACTGGCGACGGTGTTCCTGACCGTCGGCGGTGTCCGGTACCTGCTGGCCGGTGGCGACCCGGGCGAAACGGAGAAGGCGAAATCGGCCTTCCGGAACGCTGCGTGGGGCTACGGCCTTGCGGCGCTGGCACCGCTCGCCGTGGAGATCCTGCGCGGGATTGTCGGGGCCTGAGGTCATGACCAAGTCCCGGCGCGCCCCCGCGCTCGCACCCGACCGCAGCAAGGCCGACACGCGCGTGACGGTCTGCGGACGCATCCTGCTCAGCCCGTCCGGCTCGGACGGGACCGGCCGTCCGCGACGTCGCCTGCTGCGGCTGCTTCCGCTCGGCGTGGTCGTGGTGCTCGGCTGTCTTCTCGCGGTCGGCGCGTGGGCCTCGCCGGAGCCTTCGTCGCCTCCTGGCGGGTCGCAGGCCGCGGTGGCGCAGCAGCAACCCGAGCTTCCCCTCCCTCTCCCGACCGTCGCACCGGGCGACACGTGTGCGCCGGGTTCGCCGGACCCGACATGTCATTTCCCGACCGGGTCGCCACGGCCGTCGGTCCCTGCGACTCCGCTGCCACCGATCACCGAACTGCCGGCACCGGAGACCTGTTTCCCCGGCCAGATCGGCTGCGCACCCGGCGGACCGAGCACGGCTCCGAACACCAGCTCTGGCAGCCCCTGTGTCGGTGAAGGGTGCATCCCGCAACCCAGCTCCCCCGCGCCGTCCACGCCTCCGGGGCCGACCGAGCCGGGCGCCGACGGTGACGACCCGGACTGCGGGATCACCAACATCGAAGGCTGCATCAACAAGGCCATCAACGCGGTGTTCCGCGAGCTGGTCAAGTCCGCGCTCGACCCTCTGCTGAAACTGCTGGGCGACACCGCGTTCAGCACGCCGACGCTGGATTCGCTGCCCGGCGTGACGAACCTGTGGAACAACTCCTGGCTGATCGTGCTGGCCTGCTACAGCGGGCTGATCATGATCGGCGGGATCATCGTGATGTCGCACGAGTCGGTCCAGAGCCGCTACTCGATCAAGGAGATCGCGCCCCGTCTCGGCATCTCCTTCATCGCCTCGATGCTGTCGCTGTTCGTCATCGACAAGGCGATCCGGCTCGCGAACGCGCTATCGACCGCGGTCCTGTCCGGCGGCGCCGATCCGCCCAAGCTCGGCGACAACCTCACCCAGTCGATCAACGGCACCTACTCCGCAATGGCCTCCGGCGGGCTGTTCGTCATCCTGCTGCAAGTCCTCCTGGTCATCGCCGTCATCGCGCTGCTGCTGGTCTACGTGGTGCGGGTGATCATCACACTGCTGCTGACCGTGTCCGCCCCGATATGGGTCGCCTGCCACGCCCTCCCCCACACCGACGGCATCGCCCGCTGGGGCTGGCGGGCGCTCGCCGCCACGCTCGGTATCCAGGTCGTCCAATCGCTCACGCTGATCGTCGCGGTCAACACCTTCCTCAACGGCAGCACGAAGCTGTTCAGCTCCGTCGGCGGCGGTCTGATGATGCTCTTCGCCGTCCTCGGACTGCTCTACATCCTGATCAAGATCCCGTCCTGGTTCCTCTCCGCCACAAAGCTCGGCGGAGGCGGACGCTCGTTCCTCGGCGGCTTGGTCAAAGCCGTGATCGCCGCGAAAACCTTCGGCGCCATCACCGGTCACTCCGGCGGGTTCGGCGGGTCCCGCGCAGCCGGCATCGCCACAACATCGTCCAGCCGCGGCGGGCCTGGGCGTGCCCGTGTCGCCGACCCGCCCTGGCCGCCGCAACCGCGGCTGGCCCCGACTCCCGAAGCGGTGAACAAGCGCATGCAACAGCACTACGACGCCGAGCGGCTGCGCGCCGCCCAGCAGCCGCACATCCCCTCGCAAGAACCGAAGTTCCTGCAACCGGGACCGCAAACCACGACGCACGACCCCGCCGCCCACCCCGCTCCGTCAGGACCTCCGCCGAAGCCGGAGTTCAGTTCGGCGCCCCGGCCCGCCGTTCCCCTCCCGCCGTCCCGCAGTGGTCGGCGGCACGTGGCGAACCCGCGATTCCAGACGGCGAATCCGTCACACCGCCCAGGGAACGGGCAGGCGCCCGCGCGGCCGGTCGGTGTCGCGGCGGTCCCGCCGCACTTGCGGTTCCAACCCGCAGTGCCGGAACCGCGCCACCTCTCGCGCCCGGTCACGCCCGCGACCGCGACGCCGTCGGCACCGGTGTTCCGGACCCCGCATCCCGAACCACGGCCCGCGGACGCCCGGCCGCGCACTCCGGCCGCTCCCCCGGTCGCGTTCCGTGCACCGACTCCGCCACCGCCTGCTCCGAAGCCCTCGTCCCGTGGAGGTACGAAGTCATGACCCAGCCCGTACGCATACCGTCCGACGTCGACCGCGAGGACCGCGTCCTCGCCAACCTCACCGCCAGGCAGCTGGCGATCCTCGCGGTGACCGGGATCGTCCTCTACGGCGGATGGTCCCTGGCCCGCAGCGCGGTGCCGCTACTCGTGTACCTGATCATCGCCGTCCCGGCCGGAGTCGCGGCCGCAGTGCTGGCCCTGGGTCAGCGCGACGGCATGAACCTCGACCGGCTCCTGTTCGCGGCCATCCGGCAACGCATGCAGCCCCGCCATCGGGTAGCCGCGCCTGAAGGGGTCCGTCCCGCGCCTGAATGGCTGACCAGCCACGTCGCGGCGAGCGATGCCTCCGGCGCGGCGGACGGTGCGCAAGTGTCTCCGGCCGCGTTGCGACTGCCCGCGAAGGGGTCACCGAGGCCGGTGTTATCGACCTCGGGTCCGACGGCGTGGCCATGGTCGCGGTCGCCAGCACCGTGAACTTCGCGCTCCGCACCCCCGGCGAACAGGAAGCACTCGTCGCGTCGTTCGGCCGGTACCTGCACTCGATCTCCGCGCCGGTGCAGATCCTCGTCCGCGCCGAGCGGCTCGACCTGAGCAGCCAGATCAGCCATCTGCGCGAGGCCGCTCCCGGTCTGCCGCATCCGAGGCTCGAAGCGGCCGCGCGAGAGCACGCGACCTACCTCGACCAACTCTGCCGCTCGACCGATCTGCTGCGCCGTCAAGTGCTGATCGTCCTGCGTGAACCGGTGCGCGCGGCCGGTCCGACCGACGGGCTCGGCGGCGCGTCACCGCTGGCTGTCCTGCGCGCACGCCGCCACGCCAACCGCAGCGACACGGTCTCCGAGAGCGCGCTGCGGTCCGCGGAAACCCGGCTCGTGCGCCGCCTTGGCGAAGCCATCGAACTGCTCTCCCCCGCCGGGATCACGATCACCCCGCTGGACGCCGGGCAAGCCACCGCCATCCTCGCCACCGCCTGCAATCCCGACACCCTCATCCCGCCATCGGCAGGGCTCGCCGGCGCCGACGAGGTGATCACCACCGCCGCCGACCCCGATGACGAACCACCGATCCGGCCCAAGAGCGCACGCGGGGCGCCCGTGCACCGCGCGGCACCGCAAGCGACAGCGCTCGACGAGTGGGAGGGCGAGGAGCTATGAGCAGGAAACCCAGCATGATTCGACGACGCGCCCGGCGCACCGCAGCTACACCGGCGGGTAGGGCGAGCGCGTTCACTCCGGACTCGCTCTCGGTCGCGCCGCGGCATCTGGAGGTCGGCGGCGAGTGGGTCTCGTCGTTCGCGATCACCGGCTACCCGCGTGAAGTGCACGCGGGATGGCTTCAGCCGCTGCTGTCCTATCCCGGCCGTGTCGATGTCTCGCTGCATATCGAGCCGATCGACCCGGTCACCGCCGCCAACCGACTCAAGCGCCAGCTGTCCAAACTGGAATCCGGGCGACGGCACAGCAACGAGAAGGGGCGGCTGCTGGACCCGGTGGTCGAGGCCGCCACCGAAGACGCCTACGACCTGTCCGCCCGCGTTGCCCGCGGCGAGGGAAAGCTCTACCGATTCGGCGTGTACCTGACCGTGCACGCCACCAGCGAAGCGGACCTCGCCGAGCACGTCGCCGCCGTCCGGTCGCTCGCAGCATCTCTGCTGATGAACGCCCAGCCCACCACCTACCGGTCACTGCAAGGCTGGGTATCGACCCTGCCGCTCGCACTGGACCTCATCGGCATGCGCCGTACCTTCGACACCAGCGCGCTGGCCGCCTCGTTCCCGTTCACCTCACCGGACCTTCCGCCCGCCGACCCGACCAGCGTTGCCGCACCGGACGGTGTGCTGTACGGGTTCAACATCGGCAGCCAGGGGCTGGTGCACTGGAACAGGTTCGCCGCGGACAACTACAACAGCGTCGTCCTCGGCCGGTCCGGCGCCGGGAAGAGCTACCTGGTCAAACTCGAAGCGCTCCGCTCGCTCTACCGGGGTATCGAAGTCGCGATCATCGACCCGGAAGACGAGTACCGCCGGTTGTGCGAGGCCATCGGCGGCACCTACATCCGTCTCGGCGATCCCGCGGTGCGCATCAACCCCTTCGACCTGCCGATCGCGACCCGGCCCGACGGACGCCGCACCGCACCGAAGGACGCGCTGACACGCCGGGTTCTGTTCCTGCACACCGTGATCGGCGTCCTGCTCGGCATGGAACTGTCCGCGCACCAGCGGGCCGTGCTCGACCGGGCGATCCTGGCCACCTACCAGCAGGCTGGGATCACCAGCGATCCCCGGACCTGGGGCCGACAGGCACCACTGCTGGCCGACCTCTCCGCGACCCTGACCGGCACCGGTGATCCGGTCGCGGCCGATCTCGCGTCCCGGCTCCATCCGTTCGTCGACGGCGCATCCTCTGCGATGTTCGCCGGACACACCACCACCAGGCCCGAAGGCCACCTGACCGTCTTCAGCCTCCGCGACCTGCCCGACGAACTGCGCGCGATCGGGACCCTGCTCACCTTGGACACGATCTGGCGGCGGGTCTCCAACCCTGCCATCCGGCGACCGCGGCTGATCACCGTCGAGGAAGCGTGGCTGCTCATGCAGGACCCGGCGGGGGCGCGTTTCCTGCACCGCATGGCCAAAGCTGCCCGGAAACACTGGGCAGGGCTGACCATCGCGACACAGGATGTCGGTGACGTCCTCGGCACCGAGCTGGGCAAGGCGATCATCGCCAACGCCGCCACTCAGGTTCTGCTCCGCCAGGCGACGCAAGCGATCGACGAGATCGTGGCGACGTTCAACTTGTCCGACGGGGAGAAACAGTTCCTCGTCTCCGCGGACAAGGGGCAAGGCCTGCTCAGCACTGGGACACAGCGAGTCGCGTTTCAAGCCCTGGCCTCGCCCCAGGAGAACGCGCTCATCACCACTGATCCGGCCGAGCTCGCCGTGTACGCCGAGCCCGGCGGCGAGACCGACGACAGTGCGTTCGTCGACCTCGACGGCATCGACACCGAGCCGGCGTTCGACGAAGACGCCGACCGCCACATCGACCTCGACCCCGCCGCCTGACGGCCAAGCCCGCCTTAGCCGCCCCCTTTTCTTGCTCCCGCTTGCCTTATGTGAGGTGCCGTATATCTTCACCCAGTGCGAAACCCGCTAGCTCGCCTCGGCCCGCGCGGTTGCTGACGCAGAACCGGGCGATGCGCGCCATCGGCGTCTGGAACTGGACACTGCCCGCGCTCGCGGCCCGGCTGCCCGACGGACGCACACAGGTGACGTGTCCCGCGGCCTCGGCATGCGCGCAGATCTGCTACGCCCGCAACGGAACCTATCGCTTTCCTGCCGTGAAAGCCCGCCACCAAGCCAATCTCGCCTTCGTTCTCGACGACCTTCCCGGCTGGGAATCGGCCATGATCCTCGAACTCTCAGCCCCACGATTCACCGGGAAATTCATCCGCGTCCACGACGCCGGAGACTTCTTCGACGACTCCTACACCCTGGCGTGGTGCCGTGTCATGCGCGCCTGCCCGGACGTAACTTTTTACGCCTATACCAAGGAAGTCCTTCGGTTCAAGCGATTGATCGAGCCGGATCCGCCCGGCAATTTCCTGTGGGTCTACAGCTACGGCGGCAAGGAAGACGCCCACATCGACCCCAGCCGCGACCGGGTCGCCGACGTGTTCCCCGACACCGACGCCATCACCGCGGCCGGGTGGTCCTCGCAGGAAGCATCCGACCTGCTGGCCGTACTCGGCCCGCGACTCGTCGGAGTTCCTGCGAACAACATCCCGCACTTTCTCAAGCGGATGGACGGGCGACGGTTATCGGAATGGCAGGCCGAAATCGACGTGAACCGTGCCCACAAACGACGCCGACACCTCCGGCTCGTACCCGGCACCGGCCCGGCAGCGCCGTCGCCGCAGAGCCGTCCGCGCCCGACGAACGCCGATCGCGACGCAGCCTGAGACCTCCCTGATTTCCCCGTGCAGAAAGGAGTTCTGATGTCTTCTGCCTCAACCGTGGCTGCTTACGCGGAGGCGTTTACCTCGCCGTTGCAGGACTACCTCCGTGATCCCGGAGGCGCGGTGCACGCAGTGCTCGCCAAGGTGCGAGACGTCGCCGTGTCGTGGGGGCCGGTCGCCGGTCCTGTGCTAGCGCTGGCCTGGACCGGTGCTGTCCTCGGACGTCGGTGGTGGATGCGACGGCGCCATGACCGGATGGCGGCCGGAGCCAGGCTGGTCACGGTGCTGGCCCCGCCCACCGTGGACCCGGGCGGCGCCGAGGCGCTGTTCTCCAACCTGGTCGGACTCTTGCGCCCCGGCTGGAAACGCCGGATCCACGGCCAGCCGCACATCGTGTGGGAGTACGTGTTCTCCCATGCCGGTGTCGCCGTGCGCGTGTGGCTGCCGGGGATCGTCCCGCCCGGCATGGCCGAACGCGCGATCGAGGCGGCATGGCCCGGTGCCCACACCCGGACCACCCCGGCCAAACCACCGATCCCGGAATCCATACCTGCGGGAAAAGCCGTCGAGGCCGTCGGTGGGGAAATGCGCCTGGCTCGCAGCGAAGCGCTGCCGATCCGCTCCGACTTCCCCGCCGACCCGGTCCGCGCCCTGCTCGGCGCACCGGCAGGGCTCGGCTCCCGCGAACGCGCCGTCGTCCAGATCCTCGCGCGACCGGTCACTGGGACGCGTGTCCGCAAGGCCCGCCGAGCCGCCCGCCACGTCCGCTCCGGCAGCTCCGCGAAACTGGCTGGGCGTTTCCTCGACCTGATCACCCCGCACACGAGGGGACGCCGACCCCGAACCAGCGCGACGAAGTCGGTCACCGATCGCCAGACCGTCCTGGAGACCTCGTCCCAAGATCGGGTCATCGTGGCCAAGCAGCGCGGCCCCCAGTTCGAAACCCGCGTCCGCTACGCCGTCGCCACCCTCGTCGACAAGGACCTGACCGACGCGAAGCGTTCACCGGTACGCGAGCACCTGGCCGGACGCGGCCACGCCATCGCCAGCGCGTTCGCGGCCTACAGCGAACACAATTACTACCGCCGCGTCCGACTCCCCCACCCAGTCCGGGCCGTCACCGAACGCCGCCTCACCGACGGCGACCTGCTCTCCATCACCGAGCTGGCCGCGCTCGCGCACCTCCCGACCGACGACGCCATACCCGGCCTGCAGCGAGCCGGAGCAAAGGCGGTCCCCCCACCACCGGGCATCGCCGCCGGTGGCGTGGGAGTGAAACCGATCGGGGTCAGCGACTCCGGACATTCCCGGCCGGTCGGACTGCGCGTCGCCGACGCCCGGCACCACCTGCACATCCTCGGGGCCACCGGCAGCGGCAAGAGCGAACTGATGGCGCGGATGATTCTCGACGATGCCGACGCCGGCCGCGGCCTGGTGGTCATCGACCCGAAAGGCGACCTGATCACCGACGTCCTGATGCGGCTTCCCTCGCGGCTTGGAGACAAGGTCGTGCTCTTCGACGCCGATAGCCGATCCCGGCCGCCGGTGCTCAACCCCCTCGAAGGTGCCGACACCGCACGCACCGTCGATGACCTGGTGTCGATCTTCTCCCACGTGTACGCCTCAAGTTGGGGCCCGCGCACCGAAGACATCCTCCGATCCGGATTGCTGACCCTTCGCGAGCTCCCCGGCACCCCGACCCTGACGCACCTGCCGAAACTCCTGACGGTGCCGAGCTTCCGGGAACGCGCCCTCGCGCAGGTCTCCGACGACGTCCTGCGCGGATTCTGGGCCTGGTACGACGACTTATCCGATGCCAGCAAAGCCCAGGTCGTCGCCCCGTTGATGAACAAACTCCGCGGCCTGCTGCTGCGCCCGTTCATCCGCGCCTCCCTCGCAGGCGGCGAATCCACCGTCGACATGGACGCGGTCCTCAACGGCGGCATCTGCCTCGTCCGGCTGAGCAAGAACTCGCTCGGGATCGACACCGCCCGGCTGGTCGGTTCGATCGTAGTCGCCCGAACCTGGCAAGCCGCCACCCGCCGCGTGCGAATCCCCCAGCGGGAAAGGCTCGACAGCTCGCTCTACATCGACGAATGCCACAACTTCCTGTCCCTCGCCTACCCCTTGGAAGACATGCTCGCCGAAGCCCGCGGCTACCGGATGTCGATGACCCTGGCACACCAATACCTCCGCCAGCTCCCCCGCGAGCTGGAAGAAGGCATCAGCGCCAACGCCCGCTCAAAGATCATCTTCTCCGCCTCGCCCGAAGACGCACGCGCCCTCGCCCGGCACACCGAGCCCCAGCTCTCCGAACACGACCTCGCCAACCTGGGCCGCTACCACATCGCTGCACGACTGGTGCTCAACAGCGAAGAAGCGCCTCCGTTCACCGGCGTCACCGAGAAGCTCCCACCCGCAATTCCCGGACGTGCCAAGGAGATCCGCAGGCTCGCACGGACCAACGCCGAGGCTCCGAGCACACCGCGACCTGCCGAACACGCACGACCCGCAGAATTCGATCCCCGGCGTGCCGCCTGACCCGGCGCTCGCCATCCCCTCGTTGGAACCAAGGTCGCGCATTGGCGCGTTTGGAGGTACACCAAATGCAGATCAGCAACCCGACCCCGCAACGACACCTGCGAGCACACCGGCCGGAACGTCCCGCGCCGCGAGTGCTGAACAGTGCCGAGCACCATGCCTGGCTCGCCCGGCATCTCACCGACCGCGATCGCTGGCTGTGCCGGATGCTGTTCGAGCATCACGTCCTCACCAGCACGCAGATCGTCGACATCGCCTTTCCCGGACGGCGCGCCGCGAACCTGCGCCTGCGCAGCCTCTACCAATGGGGCGTTGTGCATCGGTTCCAGCCACACCGCGACCTCGGCTCGCACCCGATGCACTACGTCCTCGACACCGCCGGAGCCATCGCGCTCGCCCACGAAGACGGCCTCGAACTCAAAGACCTCGGCTACAGCCGCGAACGCGAAGTGGGCCGCGCCTTCTCCCTCCAGCTCGCCCACACCGTCGGCTGCAACGCGCTCTTCACCACCCTGATCCGCGCTGCCCGTCAGCCCGGGTCCACCGGGAAACTCATCACCTGGTGGTCGGCGGCCCGGTGCGGACGGCATTGGGGCGACATCGTCACCCCGGACGGCTACGGCAGGTGGTCCGACGCCGGACGGGAGATCGAATGGTTCGTCGAGTTCGACTTCGGCACCGAGAGCCTGTCCCGACTGTCGAGCAAATTGGTCCGATACGAGCGTCTGGCCGACGCCACGGCCATCACCACGCCCGTTCTGGTCTGGTTCCCCACCGTGGCCAGGGAAGCCAACGCGCGCCGCGCCATGACCCAAGCCCTGCGAGGCCTCGATAGCCCGGCGAGGGTGCCGGTGGCGACGACGAGCGGCGAGTCCGCCGGTGAACCACTCGACATGACCGCGCCTCGATGGCGCCGGATCGATGACCTCGGCACCGCGGGACGGGTCGCGCTGCCCGAACTTCCCAGGCTCTGGCCGCATCTACCTGCATCACCGCCGTCTAGCGGCGAGTGGCATCACGAGGTTGTCACTCGTACCGCGCGGCCGGAGTTGGAGCCGCCCACGCCGATGCCGCCGACCAGTTCCTCACGCCTTAACCGCTAAGGGGGTTCTTAGTCGATGGCTAAGCTCGCCGCGGCCGGCGTCGCGTTCTTCGTCGTACTGATCCTTCTCATAGGCGGTGGCGTGATCGCCGTCGTCTACGCAGTGGTCGGCAGCTCCGCCCAAGGCACGAGCTGCATCCCCACTGGAGCAGTAAGCACCCCGGCAACCGGATACGGCCCCGAGGAAATGGGCCATGCGGCGACGATCGTCGCCGTCGGCAAGCAGATGAACGTTCCGGAACAGGGATGGGTGATCGCGATCACGACCGCGATCACGGAGTCACGACTGCGGAACCTCAACTACGGGGACCGCGACAGCGTCGGACTCTTCCAGCAACGGCCCTCGCAAGGCTGGGGCTCGGTCGCCCAGATCATGAACCCGAAGTACAGCAGCGAGCAGTTCTACCGGCACCTCACAGCGCTGCCGAGCTGGCAGGCGATGCCCGTCGCCGAAGCCGCCCAAACCGTGCAACGGTCCGGTTTTCCCGACCGCTACGCACAGTTCGAACCCGCCGCTCGCCAGGTCGTCGCAGCAGTCCATGGCGCGACCTGTACAACTAGCGGAACAGGCGACTGCAACGCGATCCAGGCGCCCACTCCCGCTGCGATGGCCGCGATCACCTACGCATGCAGTCAACGTGGCCTGCCCTACGTCTGGGGCGGAAACGGCCCGGACGGCGGGCATGACGGTTTCGACTGCTCCGGGCTGACCAAGGCAGCATACGGCGCAGCAGGGGTCCCATTACCCCGCACAGCTCACACCCAATTTCATGCCGGGCCCCGAGTGCCGGACGGGCAACCACTCTTGCCCGGCGACCTCGTCTTCTACGGCACACCCGCCAGAATCCACCACGTCGGCCTCTACATCGGCAACGGCAAAATGATCAACGCCCCGACCTTCGGCCAACCCGTTCAGATCGACAACCATCGCCGCCGAGGAGACGACTACGCGGGGGCGACACGACCGACTAACTAAGCAGCTGTAGTTTCCGGAGGAACATGACATGTTCCGGATCTAGATGATAGGCGTGTGATCTTTTGATCAGATGCCTTGGAAGTTCCTCAGGCTGACTCGCGACAGTTCGCATTCCACGAAGGCTCGATAGCTCGGTTGACTGGAGATCCTGCCCACTTCAAGGGTTGGTAAGGTTCGATTACTCTCACGAGCTCGCTGGAGGTGACCTGGTGCCACTGGACGCGCTGAAGAGCTGGCCTGACTTGGTGAGCGTGATATCCGGCATCGCGGGAATCCTCGGTTTGATCCTCAACCTGCGCGGTCGTCAATCCGGCAGGCTGGCGGTCGGCTGGTGCTTGGCGCTGCTTGGCTTCCTCACCGCCGCGGGCGTCGTCACCTCGTTGGTGAGCCACCAGGCGCCGCTACTTTCCGCTGATTCCGCCGTGCGCGGCGGCATCGCTGCTTTCGGTGTTCTGCTCAGTGCCGTGGGTGTGGGCATTGTGGTTCGCACCCGTGCACCGAATCACCAGATGTTGCACGCGATCGCGTCAATCGTTCACGGACTGACGTACCCGCCAGATCCGACGGGACGGGCCCACGAAACAGTTGAGCTGGACGTCGTCGGCAGAAGACGGGGCAGGTTGCGGCGGCTGGGGCGCAGGCCCCCGAGCAAGCTCGTCGTCCTGATAGGGCCAGCGGGATCAGGCAAGACCGTCGGTCTGCGCTCAATCGTCGCGGCTGTCTGCGAACGGGCAAAGAGACGGCCTCGCCGACTCGCGCTGTACGTAGATGTGCGTGCCGAAGATCTGCCCGACGGCCGGATAGACGATGACACGATCAAGAATCATCTGGCGGCCTCGGTGCAGGGCAAGGAAGACAACCTTGCCCAGTACCTCGAGCAAGCACCGGGGAGACTGACCTGGTTGTTCGTATTCGATCTCGACGAGGGGCTCACCCCCATACAGGCCGAGCAATACGTCCAGGCGGTCCGCGGCTTCGTCATCAGCAGGGATGACTGCGCAATCGTGGCCACTCGCACCTCGGTGCCCGAGTCGTCTACCTTCGCGATGGCACCACTCACGCCGAAACAACAGCGACAACTTCTCAGCGCCACCGGGCACACGCATCCTGGGGTTCTGCGGCGGCTGCGGCATGACCCGCGTATAAGTGACATCGCGGGCAACCCGTTGCTGCTCAGCCTGCTGGGCACCTCGTTGACGCGTGATGAGCTGCGCGCCACCCGACACCAGGTGCTCGACAAGATCATCACGACATTGCTGACACGAGACTCCGACGTCGTCGACGCCAGCCAGTTGGCATATCTCGCGATCGATGAGCCCCGCAATGCAGCGCCGGACGTCCAGATCGCCGAAACTCTCGCCCACTCTGGTATCGGTCGAACGAGTGCGACCGGCTTCCGGTTCGCCCATGCAGCAATCCACCACCACCTGGCCGGCAAACACCTGTGCCAAATCGCGGCAACGGTAGACGTGGACCCGCTTCTGGATGATCCGCGCTGGCACCCAGTGGTCGTCGCCGCACTAGGCGGCGGTTGTGGTGCCCTCCAAGAAAAGGTCGTCGAGTCGGTTCGGACGAGACTCGCTACGGACGTCGGATCGATGGAGCATGTCGTCACGAGCATTGAAGCTCTGGCCGGTGAAGGTGATCTTCCAACGCCCGGCAGCTTCAACTGGCCCCCCGCGTCACTCGCGTCACTCACTTTGCTCCGCGACGGACTTCTCGACGAGACGGCGGATCAGCGGACCAATGCAGTCATGGTCGAGGCTGATGCCCTGGTCCTCACCGCGATCGCGGCCGGCGCCAACCGTGACCGAGCCGATGCCATCGACCTCCTCCCTTTGACATCAAGCGAAGTCGCCGCCGCTGTCACCGACTATGTGATTCGACTGGAGGACGAGACCGGCCTCATCGACCGGCTGGTAACACAGCTCGCGGCTTCTCCGGAGATCTACCAGGGGTTGAGTGGCGCGAACCAGATACGGATGCTGCGCGCGTCGACCAAACCTCATCGACTCAACCACGTTCTTTACGGCGTCGCCCAGGACACTTCAGCAGGTTCGCTTCCTGGGCGGATGCGATGGATGCTCCGCATCGGTCAGGTGATGGCTCTAGGGGTCATCGGGTTGATGGTCAGGATGGCTTTTAATACGCCGCGACCGTCGACTTTCGTGCTCGGAGCGTGCATAGCGACTCCGGCGGTGACCTTTCTGCTTCTTTCTGCGATACCGCATTCCGCTGGCGGCAGCAGAATCGGCCGTTTCTGCGGTGTCGCCCTCATTTGGGTGGTCTCTCTGCATGCCGCGTTCGGCGGTCTCGCCGCAGCAGTTTCACTCATCGGCGAGATTATTACCGGCCAGGTCGCAGCTGCCGCAAGGAGCGTGTTGTGGCTGTGGTTGTTCACCTGGGCGCCCGCTATGGTGGTTTACGCCGCCACAGCACCATCAGACACCGTAGCACGCCTACTTCTGCTACCACAGTTTCGAGTTCTACGCAATCCAATGGTACGCCCGATCGTCGACCAGGTAAGGCTCGTGGTGCGGCGCGCACGGTCCACTCCGGTGCGGGCACTCTTCTTCGCGGTCACCCTCGCCGGCCTCACATTTTTTTCCATTACACCGCACCTGTGGTCCGACAAAGAAACGGTCGAATCTGTTGCAAGCGCCTTGTTGCTAGTGATCGGGATCGCTGGCCTTATAGCGGCCCGTCCGAACACCCTCAATGTGCCGCGGACCGGTTCTGGGTCGAAGCGTGAACTCGACGCGGATCCGGTTGATGTGTTTCGGTTCGACGGCGGGTCAGATGCGATCAAGGAAGGACTGGGACGACTCTCCGTGAACGTTGACTCTTTGCGCGCGTCGGAGACCTTGTTGTCGAACCTCGATAGTGTGCTCGAGTTCATCAAAGAAACGATGCCCAAACAGATGGAGGAGCCGATAAAGCCCAGGGTGTGGATGCTGATGCCCAAGGAACAGGTGCCCGGCTTGTACTCTCTGCTTCGAGACTACGACAGCAGTAATCCCGGCAAGCTCACGATGCGTGCACACTCGCCCAGGGAACGTCAGCAGATCAACATCCTGCGCGGCCAAGCGCGCTCGAAGGAAGGGTGACCAGTTCGCCGAGCACCGATGGATACTTTTACTCGCCGCAGGACCGTCCCACTCTCGCATGACCAAGCCGCTCGCGAACTGCTCCAGCACAATTCCTTCCCTTCCCCGAGTAAGCTCCGATACGACCCGTATCCGGAGCTTTGACGGCAAGTGATCAAGTAGTGCGGAAATGAACCGCTTGTCGAGTGGTCATGCCACGCGGAACCACCGGGCCAAGTGGTCGAACGTGATCATCCGGGCGCGGAACGTACAGCAGCTTAGTCGGCACCGACACCGCGCCCCTCCTGCAGGCGGTTGAACTGGACCACGAGTGCAGCTGCGGGTAGGCCGCGGGTGCACCGCGGCGCCTGTCACCGATTCCTCGGCCCAGCCCAGCCCAGGCCGGCTCGGTCGCGCTCGTCCATGTGTTCTTCGGCTGCCAATCGCACACGGGTGAAGGCGGCGAGCAACTCCATAGCACGCATTTGCTTCTACCTCCACTGTCGACTAGCCCAGAATGATCGGATTCTCTACCCAGCCGTCGAGCGGCTTGTACGGCCACAGCTTCATCGGGCTGTGGTTGGGACTCGCATGTCCAGGCAAATGCTGATGCTATAAGGGCCCGTCCTGCTCAGTCCAAGCCACACCAGAAGGACGTTGTCCACTGGACACAAGGAAGTCGTGCGCGGCCTTCCTCGCCACTTCGACGGGGATCTCCGCGTCCGCCGGGTACTCACGGGGGTTTCTCATGTAATAGTACAGCACTTCGCCGCCGGGCGGGGGTGCGAACGTTCCGCCCTTCGAGTAGGCCCCGTTCGGCGCGTCGTCGCCTAGGTAGCGCAAGCTGGCACGTTCGCCGTCCAGACCGATTTCGAGCGATGACTTGTCGGGGTCACCGTCGGTGTACAGCTCGGCGAGCGTAGGTCCGTCCATGGCTGCTACGGCGTCCAGGACTCTGTCGAGGTCTTCCGCGGTGGTGACCTTGGTCGCCCCCGATGCGTTGCTGTCGTACCAAGCTTCGATCATGGCTTCCTTCTCTGTCCCAGGTAGGTTGCCCCGGTCGGTGCGCCGTCAGGCATGGTCCCGTAGACGGTGAGCGCGCTTCCTTGAGGCAGGATCTTAGGTAAGAGCGTGTCACAGCCGAACGGGCCTTTGCAGACTTCGTTGTTGACAGTCACCGTTGCACTGGTGATGCCCTGGTTTTGCATGTGAACGGCGAGCTTGACCTCGACGTCGGCGACGGTGGAAGGCATTCGCCGCGCCCCTTGGTCTTTGAAGAACTGGACGGCCGCGGCTTCCATGTCATCCCGTCCGCTGACGATGTGTCCACCGACCTCGTCGCCGCCCGTACCGGCGACCCATTCCCCGTGAGTCTTCTGCCGCTCGCTCGGCTGGACGGGTGACGGGAGGCTGCGCCGTAGTTCGTCGACGCGGTCCGGTGAAACCGGATCAGGTTTGGACTGGACTGTTGTCTCGACATCCGGCTCCCGCCGACGAGCATCAGCCCGCGGGCTTGGCACGGTAGCGTCGTGCTCCGCCGGCCCGTTCGAGCCTCCGAGCTTGTTTAGGTAAGCCGATATTTTCGCCTTCGCAGCGCGTAGACGGCCGGTTTCCTGCTCCGTTGCCTCGCGGGCCTGGGTTAGCAGCCCCGGCAAGGCCGCTACCTCGGCGTTGCTAGTGCCGGAGACGGCTTGGCCGAGGTGCAGGGAGGATTCTGCGAACCCGCTGGCAGCGTGCGTGCCTGCCCGTTCTGCCTGGTCGATCGCTGCCATGGCAGTCTCCAACGTCGCAACGATCGTTTCGATGTCGCTCACGTTGACTCCCCTGTCAGGACCTGTCGTGGATCATGACATGAGGGTCTGACAAGGGAGCTGAGCTCGGTGGCCTGCAGCGGCAGTCCATATTCGACGGCGCCGTGCGGTCGAGGTGGCTGGGTGCATCTCGCCTTCCCCGGAGGACCGGATCATTCGATTGTGGTTTTGCGGGGTCGGCCGGTCAGGGCCGGGTCCAGCGGCGGCTGCGAGGGTTCCAGGTCGCGGTGGTGTAGAGGCGGTTGAGGTCGGGGAGGCTGGGGTCTCCTTCTTGCATCCAGCCGAACTCGATACATGATGTCGCCGGTCAGCCTCGTGGATCCCGGCCACACCGACACATGCAGGTCGGGAGCCTGCGCGTAGAGGGCATGCCGCGCCAACGGCATCCAGTTCTCCCAGCAGCACAGCCCGCCGACCCGCGCCCCACCAACCTGGTGCACCCGCAGACCGTGCCCGTCGCCGTTGCCCCACACCAACCGTTCCTCGAAGGTCGGCACGAGCTTGCGATGCACGCCACACACCCCGGCCACCGGGTCGATCGCGAGCAGCGTGCAGTACACGGTGCCGCGTCCCGGTCCACGCTCGGCGATCCCGAGATAGGTGAACACACCGTGATCCCGGACGCACTCGACGACTGTACGCAGCTCGGGACTGGTCAGCTCGATCGCGGCCTCATGGTACGCCGCGTAGGCCAGCTCCTGCTTGGGGTCATCGAGTCTCGCGCCACCGGCCTGAGTGAGCCAGAACGGGTAGCCCGGCAGGAAAGTCTCGGGAAACACGACGAGTTCGACCGCTGCCTCCGCGGCCCGCCCGACGAAGTCGATCACCTTGCGCACCCCGGCCTCACGGTCCATCCACGGACAGCGAACCTGGGCAGCGGCGACACGCATCACAAACTCCTCCGACTAGGTGACACCGCCAACCTAGCCGCCTAGATCGAGGAAGGACCGGCTACCCCTCAGCCAGAATCTCGCACTGGCCAGCGCTCACGCCAGCGTCACGACCGGTTCGACGCACGCTCGCTCACCACCCCATCGTCACCCGCGAGCCCGCGTGCGACCATCAGAAACGCCTGAGCGAGATAGGGCCAGATCAGAGTGCCGTCCCACCGCCGACCACAGCAGGTGGGGCCAAATCAAGATGCCGACCGATCCCGCAACCCAGCCGCCGGGGCCAGTTCAGAATGCCGAACTGGAACCATATCAACTTGCCGAAACCAGAGCCATCCTGCGTCAGGGTCGGTCAGCCGAACTACCTACTCAGATATCGACCGCTGGGTCTGATTCATCCAGGAGTTCGACTGAACTGATCGGGCCAAACTCCGCAACAGCTTGTGCATCCGATTGACTTGGCGAGGGAATCCTGTCAGCCGGCACTGGGCTTCCCGCGTCTGCCGCACGCTGCGCGACTTCATACTGAAACTGAGCGAGCAAGTCACCCGCCTCTGCCTCACGAACTGCCTTTAGGCCAGTAACACCCTCACGCTTTCTGGCAAGGTCTAGCCGATGGTTCTGCCAGTCCATTGTCATCCGCATCAATTTGTGCAGACAGAACAGGCCTGTAAGTGTATATCCAACCGGTGCCGACTTGGTCGCTGCCTCGGACAGGATTGTCAACCAAGGACTTGAAAGTCTCGTCCGGCGGACGTGGATGTCAGGCACAAGTTCGCCATACAGCCCCACTTCACGAAATGGCATGGACGTAAAGCTGGCTGACATTGCAAGTCGCTCAAGTCGCTCCACCTGCTGCCTGAACTGTAAGAGCGTGGGGCTCTCACCAAGATCAATCTCCAGGCGAAGCACTTCCTGGGCTGTCCCTGTTAGCAGTCTTGAAGTCACCACAACATGTTAGTCGTACCTTCCTGTTGAACGGCCACCTCAGCCCGACAGCACTGGCAGCCGTGAGGTTCGATTCCTCGCGCCACCCGAACCGGCTCTGCCCATAGCACCCGGCCGGGGCTCCGACATTCCTAGCTTGTCGACAATCTGCACATGGTCTTCCGATTCAGCCTCTTCGGCGAGAGGTATTCGCCATCCGAGGTGGCCTTGGGGCCGATTTCGCCAGCTAGCGTCGGACTCACCCCGCCCCGGAACACCGCTCGCCGCCCGGTCCTGCATCCCCACACACACAGGAATTCCACGTGCGCGTCGTCCGTGGTTCGACGATAACCCGCTTGGCCTAACAGCGCCGGGTATGCGCTGGTCAAGCACCCGGGTCGGGTGGTCTTCGAGGAACGACCACGGCCACTGTCGACCTCCGCGTGTGGCTCAGACATGCATCCACTACCGATACGACTGACTGGCGCCCATTTTGGCTTCGACGGCGTCGGATTTCGAAGATGCATAGCGCCACGGGTACGAGTTCCGTCGACCTTGCCCGCAAACTCTCTGTTACGCGCGCGGCCCTTGCAGCGACATTATGATCAGCAATCAATTGGGGCGGAGGGCGAGCAGAGCGTGACCACGGGTGAACAGCAGGTCGACCGGCGCGTCGCCATCAGCGCCATGCCCATTCCTGCCGACTCGACTCCGTCGGTAACCTTGGACGGGCCTCCTGTCCCGCCCATGGCCCGCATCCTGTCGTACTCGCCTGACGACTGGGAGGAGTTCATCCGCGAGTGGGCCACTGCCCTGGATGAGGACTACGTCCAGGTCAAGCGCCTCGGCGGAGCGGGTGACAAGGGCGCGGAACATCGCCGCGTTCAAGACCCACCAGCAGTTCGAGGGGCCATGGGACTGCTTCCAGGCCAAGCACTACGACAAGCCGCTCAGCTTCGGTGTCGCCGCAGAGGAGATCCTCAAGGTCTTCATGTCCACCTTGGAGGGGGCATACACCCTTCCCCGCAGCTACCAGTTTCTGGCGCCGAGAGGGCTGTCTACTCAGCTCAACATGCTGGTCAGCAAGCCAACTGCCCTGCGCGCGAAGTTCTTGGACCGGCTCGTCGACAGCGACGCTCTGGTGAAAGGGCTGGACAAAGACGCAATCGAAGCCGTACGGACTTTGGCGGCAGGCACCGCCTTCAGCATGTTCAGGTCGGTGGAGGTGCAAGATGCACTGACCACACACTCCCAGACCAGATGGCATGCCTCCCGGTTCGGCACGTCACTTCCCGAACGCGGTAGCAGCGAGAGCCCGCCGGACGACTACTCGCCGGACGAGACGCGCTACCTGCAGCAGCTTCTGGCGGTGTATGCCGAACGCCATCCAGGCACGATCACCACCTTGGAGTCCGTGGCTGCCGTCCCGAAGATGGCCAAGAACCTGCAGCGGCAACGGGTGCGGTTCTTCAAAGCCGAGTCGCTGAAGGCCTACTCCGCCGGAGCGGTGCCGCCAGGCACGTTCGAGAAGCTTCAAGAGGACATCCACGCAGGGGTGGTCGACGTCGCCGATGCCGACCACCCGGACGGCTTCGCGAAGCTGAACCAGGTGATGACGCACGTGGGCAGCCTCGACCTCAGCAGGCACAAGCTCATCAACGTGACCGAAATCGAAGACCGCCAAGGCGTCTGCCACCAACTGGCCAACGATGACCGCCTGACCTGGGTGGACGAGTCATGAGAAGCCCCCTCAACGGTCCGCTCGAATACGGGCTCCGCGTCCTCGTGATGCTGACCGAGGCCTATCCGCAGCAGCTGGACATCAACCACCTGGTCCTGCTCGACCACACCGTGCTCCATACCGCCGAAATCGGAGGGCCGCCCTCCATCCATCCTGACCATCCCCTGCACGCCGGTGAGCTCGGCGTCCGGCGGGCCAACGTCGAAGAAGGGCTACGAGTCATGCTGCGCGCCGGGCTCATCGACATGCAGGCGCCGAGCGCCGGCATCCGATACCAAGCCGGCGAGGAGGCATACAGCTTCGTCAGCGGACTCGCCTCCAGCTACATCGCCGAACTGCGCAACCGCACCCGGTGGGTGGTCGAGCGGTTCGCGACACTGTCCGACGAGGAAAGCCGACAGCAGACTATGGTGATCTTCGGCAGACGCCCCGCTGACGCAGGCACCGCCGGCCGCGAGAGGCAGGCAGAGCCATGGAACGGCTGAGGCTGCTGCACCTGACCTTCATCGGCCCGTCGGTCGACCCCGCCACCGTGGAATTCGGCCCCAAGCTCACCCTCGTCCGCGGACCGTCAGACACGGGGAAGTCCCACATCGCCGACTCCCTCGACTTCATGCTGGGCGGATCGAAACTCGAGGAACTCCCTGAACACGACGGCTACGACCAAGTGCTACTCGGGCTGCAACTGCCCGACGGGGAGCCGGTGACACTGGCCCGGAGCCCGCACGGTGGCAAGTTCAGCCTCTTCCAAGGGGATCACCGTGCTTACCCGCTGCCCGTCGACCGCAAGCTGCTATCGGCGAAACACAGCGCCACGAGCACCGAGAACCTCTCCCGCTATCTCCTGGACAAGCTCGGCCTCGACGAAAAGGTCATTCGCAAGGACGGAGCCGGGAACACCGTCTCGTTCACCATTCGAGCCCTGGCCCCCTGTTCCTCGTGAACGAAATTAAGATCCAGGCCAAGACCTCACCGATCTCAACAGGGCAGCGCACAGACGAGACCAAAGAAATCTCTGCGTTTCGCCTGCTGTTGCAGGGCGATGACGACTCCGCGATCACGCCAGGCGAATCGGATAAGGACCAGCGCAGGTCCAAGACGACCAAAAGCGAAGTCATCGACACGTTGATTTCCGAGCTGCGCGAAAAACTCCACAGCAACGAAACCCTTCAACAGATCAACGAACAACTCCAGCGCCTACAAGAAACGATTGCCAGATCGACAGCGAGCATCGAGCAGGCAGCCAAAGCGAGGCAGCAGTGGGGGCATACCCTGTCCAACAACGAGCGGCTTGCCACCGCCGCACGGCGAAGTCTCACCGAACTGGAGACCCTCGATGCGCGCTTCACACTCCTGCACGAGCAGTACACCTCTGACCTAGACCGGCTGGACGCCGTCGCTGAAGCCGGGACACTACTCGGCTACTTCAGTCCAGGGCGTTGTGTATTCTGCGGCGCAGACCCTGAACACCAGCACCTCAACGAAGACTGCGCCGACGACACAACTGCGCTCGCCGAATCCGTGCGCGAGGAACAGCTCAAGACGATCGCACTCCGCACGGACCTGCTTGAAGCCATCGCCGGCTTACGCGAAGAACGCAACGACAAGGTTCAGAGGCTCCAGGTCTTCACCTTCCAAGTGGCACAGGCGCGGGCAGAGATCGCGCGACTGGACAGCCTGCTTAATCCCCAGGAAACCGAGCTCCGCGACCTACTCACTAAAACATCTCAACTGGAACGCGACGCCGACGCCATCAACCGCATTCAGCGCCTCGAAAGACTCCGCACCGAGATCCAGGAGGCACCGAAGCCAGACAAAATGGAGCGAACGGCAGGTCTGCAACGCACCGCGGTCGCCAACCTCTCCCGCATGATCGCAGCCCGACTAGGGGCCTGGGGCTATCAGGAAGCCGAAACCACCAGCTACAACTTCGACAAACAAGACATCATGTCCGGCAACCAGCTGCGCTCCGCCCACGGCAAAGGCGTCCGGGCCATCCTGCACGCCGCCTTCACCATCTCACTCGCCCAGTACTGCTTCGACAACGACCTCCCCCACCCCGGCTTCGTCATACTCGACTCCCCCCTGGTCGTCTACCGGCCCCCGGACCCGAGCGACGAACCCGACAACAGCGGCGACATCCTCGACACCACCAGCCTCTCAGCCCTGTTCTTCGCCGATATCCAGACGAACTTCTCCGGCCAAATCATCATCCTGGAGAACCAGAACCCGCCGAATCACCTGGAGACCGGGACACGGGACATCTCCTTCACCAAAAACGCAGACCACGGGCGCTACGGCTTGTTCCCCCGGACGGGCACCGTCAGCCCAGAAGAAACAAGCGGCAAAACAGCCCTGTAAAGCACATTCACGCCAGCAGGATCCGCGCCGAGCATGGCGGCCGCCCGCTACCCGCGGGCGGCCGAATCTGCCGCATTCGTTTCAAGCCAACGGATCACCGACGCACTGGCGTGGATGACCATGATCAACCTGTGGACAGCCGCTCGGTGGAGGTGGACGATCCGCGCCATTCCGATCGGACCAACACGTCAAGATTCGGGAGCGCTCCGCCCCAACGCCCAAGGCTCTGCGTCGGTCGGTGTAGTTGTCGAGCAGATCCAGCTGACGGTGCAAATCACAGGTGTGCCCGGCAGCGCCACACCAGGTGGCGTTGCGGCCGGTTATCGGCCACCGCCACTCCAGGAATATTGCGTCGACCTCGGGCGGGCCGATGTCTCAGGTGTAATGCGCGGAGAGGCCCAGTCCGACCTTGGCGTGGTCGCGGTCAGGTTGCAGGAAAACCAGCTGGTGCTCGCGGGAGCGCAGGCCGTCGACCAGCGTGCGGCGATGGCTGCGTCCGCCGTCGGGGTGCCGAGGATTCCGGAGACAAGGAAGCCCCAGAAGCTGTATCCGATCTTCACTTCGTGATCCACCAGCCCTCCATCATCAGGCCGTCGCCGCACACTGGCCCTGGACCGGCTTGATCACCACCGCACTGGCCCGCCTGCACCCCAGCTGACCACCGATCACGCGCTGCAGGATATTGTGGAAAACAAGCTCCTTAACTGCCTGAATTTCGAAAATGGGAGGCATCATGGCTAGGTTGAAGCTCGGCATCTTGTTCGGCGGTTCGGGCGAGGAGCACCTCGTCTCCGTCAAGTCGGCGCGTGAGGTGACCAAGAGCCTCGATACGGCCAAGTACGAACCGTTCTGGATCGGCATCACCCGCGACGGCGCGTGGAAGCTCTGCGACGGCCCGGATGGGGACTGGGAAAGCGGCGACTGCCGCCCGGTCGTGGTGTCGCCGGACCGGAGCACCCGCGGCTTGCTGGTGCTGGACGAGGGTAAGTACGACTCGATCGGCCTGGATGTCGTGCTGCCCGTGCTGCATGGCAAGTTCGGTGAAGACGGCGCGATGCAAGGCCTGCTGGAACTTTCTGGCATCCCCTATGTCGGCTGCGATATCCCGAGTTCCGCAGTGTGTATGGACAAATCGCTGACCTACACCGTGGTCAGCAACGCCGGAATCGCCACCCCGAAATTCTGGATCGTCAACTCCGACGCGGATGTCGACCCCGACCAGCTCAACTACCCCGTTTTTGTGAAGCCGGCCCGGTCCGGCTCCGCCTTCGGGGTCAGCAAGGTGTCCAGCAAGGAAGAACTGTCCGCAGCGCTGACCGCTGCCCGGGAATACGACGCGAAGGTGCTGATCGAGGAAGCAGTGGTCGGCAGCGAGGTCGGTAGCTCCATCCTGGGTAATGGTTCGGAGTTGCTGATCGGCGAGCTGGACCGGGTGGTGCTCACGCACGGATTCTTCAAGATTCATCAGGAAGCCTCGCCGGAAACCGGCTCCGAGAACTCCTCGTTCATTTGCCCCGCCGATATCTCCGACGAGTCGCGCGATCTGGTGAAGGAAACCGCGAAGGCCATTTACCGCGCGCTGGGCTGCCGCGGTCTGGCTCGGGTGGACCTGTTCGTTAAGGAAGACGGCAGTGTAGTGCTCAACGAGGTGAACACCCTGCCGGGATTGACCTCCTACAGCCGTTACCCGCGGATGATGAAGGCCGCTGGCTTCTCGCTGACCGAGGTGATCGATCGGCTGGTGTCGTTGGCGCTGGCCGACAAGTGACCATGCACGAGAATTTCACCTTCGTTGACGAGCTGGTCACGGGAATTCGCTGGGACGCCCAGTACGCCACATAGCCGTCCACCGGCAAGCCAGTGGACGGCTATGTGGCCACCAAATCCGGCCACACCCAGGGCAGCACCGTTGACCTGACGACCTTTCATCTGGCAGCGGTGAGCTCGCCGCCATAGGCGGTGACCACGCCGTGATGGACGAGATTTCCCATCACGGCGCCGCGGGTATCACGACGGAGGAACCCAGAACCGGCAGCGCCTGCGCGACATCATGGAGACCAGCCGCTTCATCGCCTACGACTGCGAAGGGCGGCACTACACGTTGCAGGACGAGCCCTATCCCGACACGTATTTCGATTTCCCGATCGAATAGCGAACTCCCTGGGGGGAGCTGATGCAGATCCGACCGGTACGCCCTACCGACGCCGCTGCCGTCAACGGGCTGCTGCACCAGCTGGGCTACCCGCAGGATGACGTCACGGTGACTCGGTGGCGCATCCAGACCTGGACGGAACTACCGACCAGCGCCGCCTATGTCGCCGAGGCCGATGGCAAGTTGCTGGTCAGGTCGCCGTGCACGTGTTCCCGTTCTTCGAGCGCACTGGCAACACAGGTCGGATCGTGGCGCTGGTCGTCGACGAGCAGGCCCGCCGCCGCGGAATCGGTGACCATCTGATGACCGCGGCCGAATCGTTCGCCGCCCGGCACGGTTGCATCCGGCTGGAGCTCACCAGCGCCGACCGGCGCGATGACGCGCACGCGTTCTTCCGGCGCCGGGGCTACGTCAACCAAGCCGGACGGTCAACCCTGTTCCGCCACAACCTCACCGAGGCCGATCAGCACAGAGACGGGTCGCCCGCGAGCCTGGATCCGGCCCGCTCGCGCGGATAACGTCGTCACTGTGGCAATGACAATCCTGCGCGACGGTCGAGTGATCGATCCGGCAGCTGGCTTCGACGGGATCGCCGATGTGCTGATCACCGGCGACGGGATCGCTGCGGTCGGCCCGGTCCTGCTGGCCAAGCAGAACACCAGCGTCATCGCCGACCGTGCGGTGGGAACTGCTGTATGCGCTGCAACAACGTGGTCGGCAGGGGCAGAAGCTCGATCCAGTCGCGATGCATCAATTGACGGCGATGCTTAACGACCTCGACACGCTGACGAGCACGTCGTATGCCCAGCTGCGCCAGCAGCTCAGCAAGACCAGGAGCGTGCACGCCTTCGCCCGCGTGCTCCCCCAGGTGATCTGCTTGGCATTCGAACAGTCCAGGGTCAACCTCACGGAACGGGCCAGTGGCGGTCTGGTGTGCTGTGTGTACGAATGCGTTTTCCGCGTTATTGGGCGTTATGGAGGTGTACGCGGTACAGGTGGCCATTGGTGTGGGTGGGGGTTTGGTCGTCGTAGTGGGGTGTGAGTGGGTGGCCTGAACTGCCGTGGCGTAGGACGTCCCAGAGGACTGGATGGTCTTCGGTCAGTTCGGCCACGAAACGCCAGGGGGCGCCTTCGGTGATGGTGCCGGTCGGGTTGGGGGCCATTGTTTCGGGGCCGACCGAGGGCCTGCGGTACGCGCCGCCCGACACCACCTCGTCCAACGGCAGGACCGGTGTGCCCGCTGGCAGCACTCCGGCCACCACGTCCGACGTGATCACCAGGGATGGTGCCGAGTCCTCGAGGATGTGCGCGAAAACCTCGACTATCTCCGAGGCTTCCGCGGCGTAGCCGACTAGCGTTCATCGAATCCGGCAGCACATGACCGCGATGTGCCGCCTTCTCCAGGCAAGCCATACTTCGCAGATCTTAACGTTCTGTTAGGGTTTCAGCGTGTCCTTCTTTGATGCTCGCGGCTTAGCCGGTTTCTTGGTCTTCGGTTTGGGTGGCTGCGGCGGCGACACGTCTTTGACGAAGCCGAAACTCACCGGCACACCCATCACCCGGCGCAGGACTCTGAGGCCGGCACCCCGGCCACCCGCTCCACCTCTTGAACCTGGTCGGCGGAATGGGTGTCCTCTGGAACTGCGTGGCCCCGCGCCTGGTCACCCACGAGCGATGGCTGGGCATCGCGGACGACGAATTGGAGCACCTGCACCGCCACGCCGAAGATCTGCTGCGGATCGCCCCGAGTCCTGCCGGACAACGGCAAAGCGCGGTCATCGCCGAGATCGAGGGAGCCAAGCCCGGCCCGATTGCCTTCGACGGTCTCCAATGGACCTGACCAGCCGAGATCGCTCCTGACGCGACGAGCACGACCCAGTGCGTGGTCCGCAAACTGATGCGGACTCAAAGCCCACCCAGTCTGTTAGGGTCCCTAAGCGGCCGTGGCGCTCATGTCGACAAGCCAGTCGTCTTCTCGCTTGCTCATGAAGACACGCTGTTTAAACTGTCCTTTTGAGGCCGTTCCTACAAGCTCTACATACGCTTGCCTTGGCGTAAGCCCAGGAAATTCCCGAGCGTCAGCGATTCGAATTTCCTTGTTACCCCAGGCGCTCATCAATCTATCTACTGCCGCCTCCTCGGCTGGCGCTGAGCCGGTTGACAACTTCAGCAGGGAAGCGCGATCCGACTTGTTCAAAGCGTCGACATACAGAGCAGAGGCCGCGATCGGCGAGTCGCCACCCTTGGCACCCTCTCGAATCGGCACCATCGTAGGATCTCCTCCACAAGCCGCAAGAGCGGTAACGAGAAGTACCCCGAGCACTGAAGTCACGCCTCGAACTCGAGTTGACGACTTGGTTCCTATAGCCCTTGTTGCAAGTGCGATTACCATGCGGCTCCCTCCAAGCTGCCAGAGGCCACAGTACACCTACATCCCGATACTGCCGTGGCCCCATTCGATCGAGCGAGCCACATCTTCAGCTGGGCGTACATCCTCGACCACTTGCGCCCAGGACGTGGAATACAGACACTAGCACGCGAACACAACCAGTCACACATTCGGCCGATTGACATGCCGACCTCCTGGACATCATAGGCATTCGCCCCGGCAGCATTAGTTGTCCACGAGCACTAAGAGTCATGGCCAGCGGCTGGTGGCAACGGATTGCTACGGATTGCTACGGATTGCTACGGATCTAAGAGAGCTCATCTGAGCTCAGCAGTCACCAAGACTTGACCGATGAGCCTTCCGGCGCCGACCTCGCAGCTCGATAAGCATATTTTAGTGGAACTTATTACGTAGTCCGCAGAAAAGTAGCCCTAAAGCGACGAACTCGCAGCGATTTCGAACGACAGCACAGCTGCCCCGAACCATCGATATGTCCACATGAGCAGGCCGATCACTCTGTTGGAGGATTGCTCACGATGATCGCTTGGCTGTTATGTCATAACAGTAGTCGATCAGGCCAGGGCGAGCAGTCGTGACGCATGTCCTGTCAATCTGATCGATGTGCAGGGGGTTGTTGACATCGACGTTATCAATTGCTCGCGACAGCACTTACTACACACGGCCAAGCTTGCACGTTTCTTGAGTATACCCAGAAAGGGGCATATCAAGCGAGGCAATCGTCGATCGATATACGGTTGAGCAACAATAGTGCAGTCTAAAACAAAGGAATCACTATGCGAAGATCTATTCGGCTCACGTTCGCATTAATGCTGCTGGCCGCAGCCGCAATTCCAGGATCCAACCTGACTGCAGCAGCAGCCGATTTGCGGGTCCCCAATGCACCCTACGCCGACACAATCGACAGCATCGTTCAAATCCACGCAGAAGCGCCGCGGATAGCTCTTCAGTCATGCGACGATGCGCTCGCGCAGACTAAAGCGAACCCGACCACGCACGCTAAAACAACTTCCTACTGCACAAGCGAGCCGGCAAGCTCTAGGTCGACTCAGTCGATTAACCCTCCGAATTTTCCTGAGTGGTGCCGCAATAAAGAAGACGGCAAATGGTGGGGGCGACGTTACGATATGTGCTTCGCCGCGAACGCGACCATTGGTCGCATCGTTGGCGGAGCCAAGGTTGGAACAGCGAATTTCAACCTGGGTGTAGTAATTGCTAACATGAACGGATCACAGTGGGGGCCGCGCACGTGGTCTGAGCACATTCATATTGAAATGCTCTCAACCACGGGCGACTTCCCGGTTCAGAAACTCGAATTTACCACGAGCTGCAAGGGGACGGGGCCTTGCGGAGTAATTCAACGGACGGGAAGTTTCGAGAAACCTCGAACAGACTGGCAGGTCAACCAACCGATTGATGGCAAGATCATCATGAGCAATGGCACATCAACGAGACCGGTAGATAATCTCCAAAATAGTCCTGCTCTAGCGGTCTATGACTCAGCGACCGCGCAGGCGCCTGGCGCAATTTACTGGACAGCTCCAGTCATTCGTTGTGATAGCACAGTTCCGGATCTAAGCCCAGGCTGCGCCGTGCCGGGTATCACTCCCAACTTCGCGCGCTTGAGCCTCAGTAGTCTCACGCACGGGGAAGTCACGCGGCACGTCTGGAATACGATGCAAAAGGCGCCTAATTATTGGGGATGGCCCGGCAAGGGCAAACCGCTGCACTATACGACCGATCAATCTCTCATCGCCAGCAACCGAGATAAAGGCTGCCGGACGTTCGTTCCCGACCCCGCACGCCCTGGTGATAGCTGTGATCTCTACCCATTCGAGATGACACGTGAGGGTCCAAGCCTAAACGACGATTACACAGTTGCCCATGTGAGTCAGGCCCATAACGATGCAGCCGAAGCAGAATTTCGGAGCTTCGTAAAGGAATGGCGCGTAGTTGACGGTGAAGCACTGTGGGTACTGCTCTATAACTAACATAGACAGCAAGGGATTAACGAATGCATAGTAGCTTTCTAGGGCGTAGAACACTTCGTCATATACGAGCACTTCGTGGAGCAACGATTGCCGGGATAATCGGAGTCCTGATCGCAGGTGCAGCGATGCCAGCAGCGGCAGCATCTGGACAGTTGAAGCTGCAATCATTCGAAGCGCAACGAATGATCGAACGGTATCTTCAAACTCGCGCAAACATTCTGACCGGAACGCAAGTTACGGCGAGTTTGTCCAGCGTCGATGCCTTGCTGTCTCGACGCGCCGACACTCGCACAGAAAACGAATTAGGCAGCCTCGCTCTCGAGCATCGTCGACTCCGCGATCTTCCTTTCGGCGGCCACATCTCGTCTGAGATTTCGGTTTCAAGAGTGATAATAGAAGAGCACGGTACCTCTGTTAGCGTGCGCGCTCACGAGAGAACAAAATTGTTCTTCCGGAAGCCGTCGATAACGAAAGATCACCTCACAGGAAGAGTTCCTGATAATTTCGAGGCATATGGTATCGAACATCGGTTCAGCTTTATCGTCGAAAAGGGCCGCTGGGTAATCGATGAAGCAACGCCGGAGCTGGATCCCGGGCCTCCGCCGCCAACTCAAATGGACAAAGCTCAGATGCCGAGTCGCCACAAGTCAAAAGCGGTCGGCAGCGCGGGGCTCCCCGCTCCCGCACGGCCGCCGACAGTGGCAGAAGCTCGAAATCATCAGCTACCGAATAGCCCGTTGACACCTCGACCGAAGTCGAGCAAGATGAACAAGTTTGCAATGCTGAATTATGCAAACGCATGGTGGGACAAGCGAAATTCAGACTTTCCGAACTATGATAACGACTGCACGAACTTCTTGTCGCAGATCCTCAATGCGGGTGGACATCAGCAGCATGGATCGCTATTCGACAGAGAAGATCCAGATGTCTGGTTTGCGGGAGGCATCCAGGCGACCACTTCCTACACCTGGGCGGCTGCACATAACAATTTGCTTTACCTCAACGGCTATTCCGGTGTTGCTGTACGCGCTGGAAGCCCTCAACCCAACTGGCAAGATGTATACCTTCTGGAAAATGGGGATGTTGTATATGTGAACTGGGACCACAATGAAGAACCTAACACCGCTGATCATGCAATGTTTGTAACGGCCTACTATGGAAGCGGACAAGTAAAGGAAGACCTATTTATGACCTACCACACCAATGACACCTACAATAGGTCATTGCAGTCGATCCAGCATCGCCCTGGCTGGTCAATGCAAGACGGGTACTGGGCGTATTATATTATCTAAGGTCGAATCGATTGCGATCTACTTCTGATGTGAACTCGATCGCAAGTTAGCAACATTAAGAGCTATCAGCATGGGTGGTTTCCGGCGGGAAATCTGCCGGAAACCACCTCGAGCCACAGATACACTGCTAGCCTTGATTTTGCTTACTTCCGCATAGTTTGTCGTCGCTGGCGATTGATGGAAACCCGCAGCTCGCGTAATTTCGACCCGGTAGTTCACATTTACTTGCCAGTGCAAGCCGATTGGCCCACCTTGGCCACAAATTAAAGCGGGATCGCCTGAATGTCACGGGTGGGAGTTCTGGGAGGTTCGGGTGGGGTTCCTTGCACTACTGGGCGCATTGCCGCGCTAACCGGTCAGGGCGACCGGATTCTGGCGCGGCAGCACACGCTGACCGAGCGGCTCGGCGGCGCGATCCTGCGGGCCCTCGTTGCCGGTTCCTTTCGGTGCTGTGCTCGAGCACAGCGCCGGGTCGCCGGCAGCGATGCCGGTCTCGGCGTTCAGTTCGAAATCGTCGTTGTGGTGCTGGGCGCGACATAGCGCGCGCTTCAGCGTTTTCGCGCAGGGTTCGCACGAATTTGAGAACCCTGTCAATCATGACCTTGTCGAGTCCCGTTGCCAGACATAGCGACGTCTCCAGCGCTTCGTCTACACCGATTGTTTCAACTGAGAAGCGATCGAGCGTAGCCGGGTCGATTTGCTGCCGACCCACGTAGGCCCGATCAGCCCCACGTCCATAAGTGTTGGCCGACGCAACACAGCGGAAGTCCGGGTTTCGCTTAAGAGCGTGTCTTACGTGGTGATTTGTCGCTGATGAGCGATGATGTTGCTGTGGTTGATCAGTTGTCGTTGCGGTTGGTTCCGGATGAGCTGTGGAACTTGGTTGAGCCGTTGATCCCGGTGTTCGAGCCGCGTCCGCAGGGCGGTGGCACTGCCCCGGTGGACGCTCGTGCGGTGTTCACGGCGATCGTGTATGTGCTGACCAGCGGGTGTGCGTGGCGGGATCTGCCGCCGTCGTTCGGGGTGCCGTTCCAGACCGCGCACCGCCGCTTCGGTCAGTGGACCAAGGCCGGGTTGTGGCGACAGTTGCATCATGTGCTGCTGGATGAGCTCGGCAGCCAGGGCCTGCTCGACTGGAGCCGTGCGATCGTGGATGGTGCCTGTGTTCGGGCGAAAAAAGGGGCTCTTTGACCGGTCCCAGCCCGGTCGACCGCGGCAAGCCCGGCTCGAAGATCCACGTCTTGTCCGATCGTGCCGGGTTGCCACTCGCCGTGGCCGTGTCCGCTGCAAACACGAACGACTCTTACGCGCTCAAGCCGCTGGTGATGGCGATCCCGGCGATCAAGTCCTGCCGTGGTCCGCGGCGGCGCAAGCCGGCCAAGCTGCACGCCGACAAGGCCTACGACCAGCCCGCCCTGCGACGGGGGGTCCGGAACCGGGGCATCAAGGTCCGCATCGCCCGTAAAGGTATCGAATCCAAGGACAAACTCGGCAAGCACCGCTGGGTCATCGAACGCACCATGGCCTGGTTCACCGGATACCGACGCCTGACCCTGCGCTACGAACGCACAGCCGAACACTTCCTCGCCTTCCTCGTCCTCGGCGCCAGCCTGACCTGCTACAAAAACTCCGTAAACTCACCACATAAGGCAAGCTCTAAGGCGACCATCACCGGGCGAAGAACGAAATCATCCAGATGCTCGTAAGGGAAACGGCTGACCGACCGTGACAACGGCCGCGACTTCCACCCCAGCGATGACGGGCACGTCCACTCACCCGCACGGCCAGCGCCAGCCCCCACGCGAACAAGATCGACCACCGGTACCACGTCGATCCGATGCTGAGTTCGCTCGGTATCCACTTAGACCCCCTGCGCAGCACGCGAGAAAACACCTTATATCGAACAATCCACACGACGTTACATCGCATCGATCAAACCATCCCTTGAAAGCCCAGGTCCGCCAGTCCATTCAATTGACCGAGAGGAGCTGATGCATAATCCTGCGGGTCATTCACCTCCTGCGTTAAGGAGCTCGGTGAGCTGCTCGATCGCCCAGTCGGGAAGTGTCACTGCAGTGGGATTCGGTTTGTCGGCAGCACGCCTGGCCGACTGCTCGCCGAAGATCGCACGAGTCAGCCAGCGCAAGGCGTCGTCGTCCAAGAGGTCCGGACTGTGCACGACAGCATTTGCAAGTTCTGCCGAGGTTGAGAACATCTGAGACAGCGCTCCGGGGAGCTCATCTTGTTGCGCAGCCTTCTCGATGACGTCGCGAGTGAGAGTCTCGTACCAGCCTGAGCCCCACCAGTCGCCGATGGACTCAGTACGCGAGCCGTGAAGAGTTAGGAGTTGCAGCACGGTCTGTGGGCCAAGTTCGTCGTCTGCGCGTTGCCACACCTCGATCTGGTCCCGGACCGAGGTCAAGATTGGAGACCACCCCTCTCCGAACAGGTCGTTCAGAGCCCGGCCGTCGGCGAGACGACGGTTGGGAAACGTAAGCGCAGTAAGCACAGCGGGCCAGTCGACACCTTCAAGATGCACGTGAGGCAGCACAGCCCGGGTGGCTGCAATGTTGGTCCGAGCCATCGTGAGGTCGTCAACCTTGTGGTGCCAGTCCTCGACTTCGCTTTCCCTACGCCAACACCATTCGGCGATACCCAGGGCGGCCGCGGTGGGCACTGGAGCGGGAACGATCAAAGGATAGGCACGAAACCCTGCCGCGATCCGCCAAGAAAAGTCTTCACTGAGCGATTCGAAAACTTTACCGGCATCGCGTTGCCCGCGATGCTGCTCTGCCACGCTAAACAAGTGATCAGCCAGGAACAGCATGAGCACATCGTGGTCCAGAGAGCGCGCCTCCTTAGGCAAGCGGACTCTAGTCGCGTCCAACAAGCCTGCGGCTGCGAACGCTCGACGCGCCGTCTCAACGTGCGCAACTGGCGAGGTGCGGTCTGTCAATTCGAAGGACAGTGGCGCGTCCAGGGGGAACAATGGAGGCAGGCTCTCGATCCAATCCCAGCCTTCTGTCGGGTCATCGGCGATCAACCTGCGGCCAGCGGGCTCCCACGACAAGCTGATATGGAAGCCGGATCGTTCCAACTCGATGTTGGAAATCGCGTTGCGGTACCAACTATCGTCTGTGTCTTCAGCGGCCCCGTCCGCATCGTCCCGCCACGTCTCGAATTCCACTTCTGACCATCCGGCCCGCAGCAACGGCGCAGCCAGCCGACGCAGCATCTGTGGCCCTTCAGCCTCGCCGGATCGCGGAGACGTATTAGCGGAGTCCACGATTCACATCCTCCAAACAGAAAGCTACACCGAACGCAGCATAGCGATCTATCGACAGCCAAGGGCTTGTCCCGGTGGTCCACTTTTGCCATATGAAGTCACAGGACGCCTACTGTCGTGCGGCGGGGCGCCGCCGCCGGCGTGCTACGCCAACACTTGCGAGAGTTGTGCCGTCGATCGCAGCCCTCAGCGCCGGCAGACATTGCTCACGGGTCAATCCAGAGTCGGAGATACCGGTACCGAACCCTTGCAGTTGCCAGGGCAGAGAGCAGGCCTCCGGCTCTGATGCCGCATGCTTTGTTTCAGCAACACCCGGTCCTCGTTCCCGAACGTGTCGCGCGAGGGCCGGCTGCCCAAGATCGACCACAAGGTTGCGGAGGAACAACGCCGCCGTCGATGCATCGAAGCGACGCATGCGCTCGTTGTCCAACACGAGTCCAGTCAGACCACGCTCCCTTTCGGCCAGGAACAAACTGAATACCGCAGGTACTTTGGCCGCGACCCAGTTGAACTCATGAGCATCGAGGCTCGCGTGCGGAACAAGAGTATCGAGGAAATCATGTAACTCCCAGCCAAGCCCGAGACGATCCCGGTGGAACAAGGCGAAGACCTCGCCAGGGTGCCCGAGAGCTATGCCCTCCAGTCTGTGGGTCCACGCTGCGGCTGTTGCGAGCCATGCCTCGCGGATCTTGCCCTGAAACTCTTCGCCTTCCTTGCGGTTCCACTGTTTCGCTCGTTCAACCTCATCGTCGACCAGCTTCTTCGTCTCGTTTGAGGGATGCATTCCACCCGCAACGCCAGCCAACCAGTACGGAAGAACCTTGTCGTTGGCGAAACCGCGAATACCGGAGGTCGCGTCGATACCGCGTCGACCGCACTCGTCCTCAGCTACTCGGAGAAACGAGACGTAGCGGTCCTGATGCTGCCGCGGAGTGCGACCGCTCTCCACCCACGTAGCCGCAAGCATGATGGGAAGCCGGGCAGTGAGTGCCCTGCGGCTGGCGGACACGATGCGTGCCCGCCGATCTTTGCAACGTTCCCAGTGCCCCACCAAAGGGTCACGGTCCAAGATGCCTTCAAGCGAACTCGCGGTATGCCCGCGGCGGCCGACGTCGCGGATCGATTCGTCGAGAACATCCAAGGTAAGATCTTGACGGCTCAACGCCGCTGTGGCGTCACAGGTAACTTCGTCGAATCTCACCATGGCCTTGACTGCACGCCGGTAGTCGCCCAGCTCTCCCGCCGGGTAACAATGCACGCGGTCCGGCAAACGGATGTCAGCCATGGTTCCGTAGGCAGGCTGCGGATAGATTTCGCTGCGTGCACGGCTGCGAAGGTCCGAACAGTCAGGATCGCAGTGCCACACTGCGCCGGTCTTGCTCGCCCATACCTGGACCTCGACGCCGGACCAAGGCCCCAATGGAAGGTCGCCAACAGCCAACCGATCGTCTGGCTGGCCGCCTCCTTCAAGCACGGTCAGCATGGCAGGTCTCCACGCACTTCAACTGAATCCTCAACAGCCGTAGGAGCAACATCGCATCCTGGACTGCGATTCATGCCTGGAACCATGCCTCTCTGCTCACTTAAGCAACCGGAGCAGGCCCCGCCCCAAGTTTGCCGATCATCCGTCTTCGGACGCAGGATGGCTGTTGCGAGGTTGGATGTGCTGCCGATCGACCGAACGTCACGGTGCGCCTCGTCACGAGGTGTAACGCTACGTACCAACACTAGTCGGAAGACCAACGCGATTAGTTACAACTCCGACTGCTCTAATCAGGTGAAGATTCACATGTCGCTACCGAGGTGGTACGCCCTCGTCCGGGCAAGGCTTGTACCTGGTGCACACCGCTGGCGCCTCGAATCGCCGAGTCAGTATCGGTGCGATCGGGTGAAAGCTGGTGCTCAACGACCGAGCCACCCTCAGCAGAAATTTCTGGTCGGCACCGTTCCACCGGCAGCGCGCTCTGCCGAGCCACAGCGCACCCGTGACGCCCGGCACCACAGCTCGATCGAAACCTGCTTGGTCGTGTCATCGCTGGCAGGATCGTCGTCGTGACAGTTTATGCCTTCGATGGGACACGGCACCTTCTGATCAGCACCTGGGACACGGGGCTCGGGTGCATTGCGGCCAGTGTCGCCGAGCTTCCCCAGACTGTGGCACAGGAGGACGTGCTGCGTCTCGCCGACGTTCTTACTGGTTTGTCCCGCCAGCTGTGGCGCACGTACACGCATCCGGCCAGCGCTGCGGGCAGCCTGGAGGTGAACACCGAAGGGTGGCGGCGACAGGTTGAGCGCGACGCGTTCGACACCGTGATCAACGCTCTGAAGAAGCCCAATCTGCTGCAAGAAGGCCACATGATCCAGTCCTACATTCGTGTCGAGGAAGCGGCACACCGAGTCGGCCGCGCGCTCCATAAGCTCGACGACGCGACACTCACCGAGCACGTGGTCGCAGACGTCGAAGTCGAGCTCGCCGCTGTCGAACATGCCGAACGCGGCGATCTTTCCGGCCGGGCAAAACAGGCAGTACTCCTCAGCCGCGCCGACGCCTCCCCGCTACAGGTGAACGCCGCCAATGACCTGTTTCGTGAGCATCCCCTGGGGTCGGAGAAACTTCTCCACGAAGTCGACCCCACAGCCGCGGCCGTAGCGGCAGCGCACTGGCTCCAAGCCGCCGCCAACATCACCGCGGACATCGCTGATTGCGATCCCGCCGAAGTCGTGGTTCAGGCAGACGATATCGAAGCGCTCGCCGTTGAAACACCGACACAGGTCCTGGAACGGCTTGGTTCAGGCGAGACGCCCCGCGAGGTCGTCCTCGACCTGATCCGGACCGCGATGACGGCCGCCGAAGGCCGCATCGCCGACCTCACCTCCCTCCCCGACGCCATCGAGAACGCGCGGCGATGGGCTGAGCAGAGCCGCCCCGGCGAAGAAGACCCACTCGACACGACCCAGCCCCGTATCAGCCTCTTGGACCCATTACGGCCTGCCCACGACCTGCTCGAAGACCTTCTCGACGGGATACACGGCTGCCGTCTCCTCTTCCACGAGTACTCCGATGGTGATGCCGACGACATGGAGGAGGAGTTCGACAACGCCAAGGCGGACGAACACACCGAACAACTCGACAACGAGTTCGAAGATGCCGTCCGTACCGAAGCCGAGGCCAACCAAGAACGACTGTTGTGATCGGCCTGTACGACAAGACTTTCGTTTAGGAGGCAGATTCCGTGACGAGATGCGACGGTCCACGCCATTCCGAGCGGACCACGCGCGTCAGGATGCGGGAGCGCTCAGCCCCGACACCCAAGGCTTTACGAATGCCTTCGGCCGAGATCGGCCACTGGTACAACTCGCGATGCTGAGCATCGACTTGCTTCGCACGCTCAACGAAGTCGTCGTCAAGTCCCGCCAGGGGCGCACCCTGCTCCGCCAGCGTGAACTCCGTTCCCGCGTTCTTGAACGCCTGCAGTCCCTCGATACCTGCGCGCTTCCGGCCGACAAGGGGGCCGTCGGCCCGGGCGGCGCCAACAATGACGGCGAGTATGTGAGTCCAGGACTTCATCGCGCTGTGGTGAAGTAAGTGCTGATCGCCACGGCCCGAGGTGCGTCGCCGACGTATTCGGCAGTGCCAGCGCGGTGAAGGAATGGTGTTGCTGCCTGGATCAGGATCACGCCGAGGATCATGCCGATTCCGCCTGCCCAGATCGTGAGCAGGAACAAGGTGCGTACCGAGCACAGGACCTTCATTCGTCCGCTCCTCCTGATAGAGGTGCCCTGCTCCTGGCTTGGGCCTGTTCGGCAGCGCCGCCAGTGCAGAATCACCACTTTTGGTCATACTGACAATTCCGTGCTGCCCCTCGAACGGTAGCGCCGAGACCTCTTCTAGTCAATGAGACAAGAAGGTAAGGTGTGGGCCCATGAGGATCCAGGAGCCGCCCGAATGCGCGGTCGCAGTCGACCTGGCGATTCTCACGGTCCGCGAGCAGACACTGCAGGTCTTGGTCATCGAGCGCGCCACACCGCCTCACCAGGGAATGTCCGCTCTGCCAGGTGGTTTCCTGCTGGCCGGGGAGACGCTGGACGATGCCGCTCATCGCAAGCTGACCCAGGAGACGGGCCTGGATGTCGCGCACCTGCACGTCCGCCAGCTGCGTGCCTACAGCGACCCCGGCCGCGATCCTCGCCGCCGGATCGTGTCCGTCCTCTACGTCGCGCTGCTGCCCGACCTGCCCCTGCCTGCCGCCGGCGGCGGAGCCGCCACCGCGACCTGGCGACCCGCCGAGGAGTTGCTGGCCCAGCCGGACGAGCTGGCGTTCGATCACCACCAGATGCTCAACGACGCCGTCGAGCACGCCCGCGACAGCCTCTCCGACACGACGGTGGCCACCACGTTCTGCCCGCCGGAGTTCACCATCGCCGAACTCCGCTCGGTCTACGAAACCATCTGGGGCACCAGGCTGGATCCCTCGAACTTCCACCGCAAGGTCACCCGCGCCGAAGACTTCCTCCTCCCGACCGGCAGCAAGGCCGCCACCGACGGTGGCCGCCCGGCCGCGCTGTTCCGAGCCGGACCGGCCTCCCGGCTGCACCCCGCCCTGCTACGCGAACGTCACCCGAGAAACCGGTAGCCCGACACCAGCACTACGCACAAGCTCAACCACCGGCACGAGCACGCGGAGGATTCCATGACCACCAGCAACGACACCGTGCTGGGCACCGCGGTGATCTGCACCGCCCTGGACGTCGAGTACCGCGCAGTCCGCGAGCACCTGGACGGACCCTGCGACGAGCGCGAGAAGAACGGCACCCTCTACCAGGTCGGCACCTTCCGCACCAACCACGGACGCTGGGTGGTCGCGCTCGCGCAGACCGGCGCCGGGAACACCCAGGCCGGAATCGAGCTGGAACGCGCGATCTCAGTGTTCCACCCGCAGATCGTGCTGTTCGTCGGCGTGGCCGGCGGACGCAAGGACGTCGAGCCGGGCGACGTGGTGGTCGCCGATGAAATCTATGACTACGAGTCCGGAAAGGACACCGCCAGCGAGCTCCTGCCCCGCATCAAGACCAAGGCGCCAGCCCACCGGCTGATCGCACGCGCGAAAGCCCTGGCCCGTGACGACGCCTGGCAGCACCGCATCCTGCCCGCCACCCCGCACTCGGCACCGAAGGCGGTGATCAAGCCCATCGCCGCAGGCAGCAAAGTGATCGCCGACCAGAACGCTGCCACCGCCCAGTACCTGACCACCTACTGCGGAGACGCCGCTGCGGTGGAGATGGAGGGCTACGGATTCCTGCACGGCGCCTACGTCAACGACACCGTCCAAGCCCTGGTCGTGCGCGGCATCTCCGACCTGCTCTCAGACAAGACCGACGCTGCCGACACACGCTGGCAGCCCACCGCATCCAGCCACGCCGCCGCGTTCGCCTTCGAACTTCTCGCACGCCACACCACACCGCCGAGCCCGGCAGTCGGCACCATCGATCTGCTACGCGACCGTCCTGACATCGTGGCGCAGTTGTTCGGCAGTCAAACGGCCACCACCTTCTGCACGTCGGGCCTGCCAGCACCGCACGTGAACACCTTGCCGCCCGCCAGCGAGGTGTTCGTCGGTCGTTCGGAGCACCTCGCGACGATCACGGAGATCATCGCCAGGGGCAGCCGGTGTCTCATCACGGGAACTCCAGGAGGTGGGAAAACCGAACTGGCCCTGCAGTCCGCACGGAGAGCCGTCGGGAACGACCGGTGCACGGATGCGCTTTTCATCGACCTCCACGGCTACTCGACCGAACAGCGAGTAGCTCCTGTGCGGGCGCTGGGAAATCTGCTTGCGCAGTTGGGCGTCTCCGAGGCGGAGACGCCGGCCGATCCGGCCACCGCAGCTGCGCTCTACCAGGCAAAGCTGGACCAACGGGCCCAAGCCGGCAAACAGGTAGTACTGGTTCTGGACAACGCCAGCTCCTACGAGCAGATCCACAGCCTGCTCCCGGCCTCGCCCGCACACCG
Source organism: Amycolatopsis sp. NPDC034160 (assembly GCF_055575355.1). Taxonomy (NCBI): domain Bacteria; kingdom Bacillati; phylum Actinomycetota; class Actinomycetes; order Pseudonocardiales; family Pseudonocardiaceae; genus Amycolatopsis; species Amycolatopsis sp. NPDC034160. The sequence goes on from NZ_JBVISU010000003.1 coordinate 465,866, forward strand.
AGCCGTCGTCACTAGCCGCGCCTCTATCAACGACTGGGTGGGTGTACGCCGCATCGTATTGCCAACATTGACCGAACACGAGGGAATCGCACTGATCGAGAACTTGGTTCGGTCGGCGCTGCCCGCCGACCAGCGGGTCGCCACGACCGACGCGTGCGCGGCGAAGATCGTCCGGTTGTGCGGCGGTCTGCCGCTGGCCCTGGTCATCGTCGCCGGAATCCTCATTCGGTACCCTGATCGAACGGTGCGCGAGCTGGCGGTCACGCTGACCGACGCGCGGAGCCGCCTGGAAAACCTTCGTATCAGCAACCTCGCTGTCCGCACCGCGTTCGACTTCTCCCACGCCACCCTGGCCGACGGCGAGGTTCGAGCTTTCCGCCTACTGGCACTGCACCCCGGCCCGAGATTCGGCACGGCCGCAGTCGCCGCACTCCTCGACGCCTCGATCGAGGAGGCGCAACGGACGGTCGAGGCCTTGGCGAACGCCGGCTTGGTTTACGCGGACTCCGTCGCGTGGCGGATGCACGATCTGCTGCGCATGTACGCCGAAGACCTACTGGATCAGCGAGAACGCGCCGAGGACCGTCAGGCCGCCTCGGTCCGTTTGCTCGACCACTTCTGTGATCACTCGGAAGCGATCGCGAAAAAATTCACGGCTTCCCCGTTGCTCACCGCATTCCGCACTCTGCGGTCGCGGGCACTGGCCACCTTCGACCGCGAGGCCGAGACCCTGACCGAGGCGCTCGAGAGCGCCCAGCACGCCGGTAAGCATCAGCATGTGCTGCGGTTGGCGAATTCTCTTGGCCAGTTCGTCGTGGTCCGGCCTGTGTCGCTGGACTGGCAGGCCATTTTCACGCACGCGGTGAACTCCGCTCGCGTGCTCAAAGCCCCCGAATCGATCAGGCATTTCCGGTGGCGCCTGGGCGACACCTGTGTCCGGCTGAAGCAGTTCGAACGGGCAACAGCGCATTTCCGGGCAGTGATCCGGACCGACGACGACGCTCAGCCAGACGCCGCGAGCGCCGCTGCCTGGAACGGGCTGGCGAATGTTCACCTCGACTGCGGAGACTTGGCGTCGGCCGTCCGCTGCGGCCAGCAGGCCCTGGCAATCTTCCGCGAACTCGGGGATCGACGGAACGAGGCGGCGATCCTCGGCAACCTGGCGAACGCCTGTCGCGGGTTGCGCTGGTTCGATGCGGCATTCGCCCTGTACCACGACAGTCTTGCACTCGCCCGGTCCCTCGGAGACAAGCAGGCCGAGGGGATCGACTTGACGAACCTCGCCCGCGCACACCGCATGAAGGGCGATCTCACCAAGGCGGTCGGCTACCTCGAAACCGCGCTGTCACTCCGCACCGGTACCGGTGATACGAATGGGGCGGCGAAGGTGTGTTCGGAGATCGCGAACGTCTACGAAGAGCTGGAAGAGCCCACGAAGGCCATGCGGTACCGGGAGCGCGCGTTGCTGGGCTTTCGCGAAAGCCGGGACCGGCACGGCGAGGCGAGCGAGCTGTGGAGCCTGGGCTCTCTGTACAGCCGGCTGGGCCGATCCGCCGATGCCGTCCGGTGCTTGCGCGCGAGTCTCGATCTTGACGTGTGGCGCGACCAGCGGCGACACGCAGACGTGGTGAACACCCTGGCCGCCGAGTACTGCCGGCTTCGTGAGTTTCCGCTCGCGATCGACTGCTTCTCGACCGCTCTGAACATCTACATCGGCTACGACGACAGACGCTCGATGAAGATGGTGCTCGCCAATCTCTCGCGGGCGTACTTCGGCATGGGCGTCGCCCCGGCCGCCATCCACTACGGACGCCAGTGGCTGGATATGGCCGAAGCCGACGACCACGAAGAAGCCGTTGAGATACTGGTTTCGCTGGCGACCATTTGTTGGAGGTCGGACTCTCCGGCAGCAGCGTTGGACTACTGCGCAGAAGCGTATCGCCTCTGCGGCAAGGAGGGGAGCGCACCGGCGTCACTGCGGTCGATCACCGGCTTCGCCCAGGTCGCAGCCGGGCACTTCGCCGACGGGGTCCGTACGCTTTCCGCATGCCTCGAACTCCACGACGCTCCGGCCGAAAAAGCTGTTGTTCTCACTGCGCTCGGCATGGCTCAGAGGGAAATCGGCGATCACGGCAAATCGATTTCCTCCCACAGATCGGCGATCGCCCTGTTCCAGGTAATCGGTGACCACGTTGGAGAGGCCAACGCAATGGGAAATCTGGGTAACGCATACGCGGACAACGGTCAAGCACAGGAGGCGCAGGAACATCTGCGGACCGCACTCGAGTTCTGGCGCCAGCTTGACGACCGCGGCAGCGAGGGGCTGACCTTGAACAACCTTGCCATGATCCGCCTCGACGAGGGAGATCAGAAAGGGGCCCGTGAGTTGTGGGAAGCCGCGATCGCCGTTCTCGAAGACCACGGCGATCTCAGGTTGTTGCAGACCGTCCGCGTCAATCTTACAGCAATGCCGGGAGACGGTGAAGCGCCGCAGAGTGCCAGTGTCAAGGACAACACCTCCGGCCAGCGGACGGCTGCCAGCAACCGGGCCTGAACTACCAGCCCGACGCTCCCGGCTCCCGCCGCGCCACGCACGTAGAGCGCATCTCAGCGACGCATGGCGGATCAACGGCCCCGGCAACCCCAACCCGAGACTACGATCGCCCTTCGCGACCACCGCGACAGAATCCGGTACGCCCGAGCCCGAGAAGAGCCCGAGAGGTCCAACACAGGACGACACCAGGCGGCACACCCCGACACAGCGGATGCCTCGCGACCAGACGAAAAGGTCTTGTTTGGCATCACTCGGCACCATCCGACACGCTGAGGTGCCGACTCTTAACCAGCGGGTTCGGGGTTCGAGTCCCTGATGGCGCACTCTCAAGCCTCACGTTTTCAGTTTCGATGACGTGGGGCTTTGTGCTATGTGGACACGTTTCTTCCGCTTCCTTGTTGTCCATTATGGTCTGATCCGAGCCCGAGACGCGCCCGAGCTGTCGGCGTGCGTTCTCGTAGCTGATCTTCACCGACGCTCAGCAAGTTCGACACCGCCAGCGTATCGGTGTTCCCAGCCCCCTAGTTCGACGCCGGCTCGAACATGCACCCCGAGTGAGCCCACCCAAACTTGGTCACCGGCGCAGCCCGTAGGAATGTTGATGTTGCGAGCAACTCCAAGCTTGAACTCAGCACCTACGGGATTAAAAGCCCACGGGTTCGATCGCGGCGATCTTGAAGGAGCCTTCACAAAACAGGGATTCTACCTGCGGCTTCTCCGGACCTAAAGATCATGTTTGCGTTTGCTAATGGGCAATGTGGGCTCTACTATGTCTCCGTTCGTCCCGCCGTGCTCAACGGGGGTCGTGGACGCTACTTGACCGGCGCGAGCGCCTCGCCGTCAAGTTGCCCGCTTTTCACCTCCGCCAGATCAGGTTGGCGGCATTCCGAGGTGATCTACAAGGCGGTAGTGCGGTGAAATAACCATCATGACTGCACACGAGGATCTGAAGGATCCCTCAGTCGAGCGGGATCAGCTGCGCCGGGCCATGGAGACCCTGCCGGTGATCGAACAGGCCAAGGGGATGTTCATGTCGTTGCGCGGCTGGCCGGCCGAGCGGACGTTCTGGCACTGAAATCGTTCTCCAGCACACCAACGTCAAGCTGCACGACGTCGCAACGGTGATCGTCGCCGCGGGCAGCCATGCCGAGCCATCCGTGCCCGATCTCGAGGTGGTGCGGGCGGTTCTGGCCGAGACGCGACGATCCGTGCTGGGCTCGTCCTTCGGCGAGTAAGTGACTGCGCCCCGCCGGACACAGTGAGCTGGACCGGCGGGATCAGAGCACCGCTCTTCTCTGAACGGCCCATAGCGTGAGTGCCCGCAGCCGGATTGGTTAAACGGATCGCCCCTACAGGCCCTGTCGAGCGCTCAGCCGGGGATGTCGCGGGGGTCATGGCCGTAGGTGTTGCGCTCGCCGATCTGACCGTCCTGGTTCCGGATGAAGTGCTCGACCTTACATTCCCGCGCCATGTCGCGGCCTTTGTCGACGGCTTCGGCCTTGGTGTCATGGGTACTGGTCGCGCGCGTGCTGCCCTCGACCTTGTTCTTCCACTGGCCGTCCTCGAAGTAGGTCTCGACGTCGCCCTGCATCACGCAGCTCCTGTCCTCGGTATCACCGTCATCGCGGGGATACCCGGGGCGATGATCAGCCGAACCCCGTCCGGCACTGGCGCCCGACCGGCGAAGCCAGCGCGACGGCGCGGCCCTGTAAGTACACGGCCTCGGCGACCTCGTGAGCGTTCCCGACGGTGGGGATGCCGGAGCCCAAGTCGAGGAACTGAGCACCCCGGCTTCGAGCATGAAGCGCACTGCACAGCGTAGGAAGGCCCGGTTGTGCCGGTCGACGTCGACGACTTCTGGCGGGATGGCGATCAGCCGTTGTGCGACGGCCCGGTCGGCGGTGAAGTTGTGGGCGCCCCCGAGCAGATAGTCGTAGATGCGGGAGACGCTGGGCATGGCCCGGTCGATCCGCGTGGTGGGGCCCAGTCGGCGTTCGCGGCCAGGTTTACGGCTTCTGCCCGACGCCCGCCCAGACCACCGCTTCATTCGATGCGTGAAACGACACGGGGTGGGCGGTCGGGCCGGTCTCCTCCGGATGCCATTCCGGCGTCCAGACCCAGCCGGGGTCGATGATCTCGAAATCACCGAGGAGCGCAGAGATCTGTTCACGCGTCCGGAAGATGACATTACTGCTGCTGGACTCGTCATACATTCGTTTGAGTTCGGCCAGGTTTTCGGACGACGTCCTTGGAACACCTTCGTCGGTGACATGCGATATCGCGAGATAAGAGCCTCGCGACAGCAGTTCTCGGAACCTTGCGAGGGATTCGGGGCCGATATCATTGCCGTCCCTGTCTGGCTGATGAACGTGAAGCACCGCGATGAGCAACAAAGCGACCGGTTCATTCGGGTCGAGCAGTTGCGTGTCGATCGCTTGGCGCCACAACTCGTCCGGATCGCGAAGGTCGCCCTCGATAACGGCCTGCCGGGACGCGTCACCTTCCCGATTCAGGAGCATGTTGGCGTGCGCGACGGCCACAGGGTCGTTGTCGACGTAGACGACACGCACATCAGGTGTCGCACCAGCTTCGCGCCGCGCCTCGTCGGCCACCTGATGTGTGTTGCCCGCGGTCGGGACGCCAGCGCCGATGTCGAGGAACTGCCGTACGCCTCGTTTGGTCAAATGCCGGACCACGCGGTTGAGAAATTGACGGTTGGCCAGGGCGATAGCCCTCACCAGTGGGAATTTCGATAGCACACGATCCCCGAAGTCGCGGTCTACCGCCCAGTTGGCGGTACCTCCCAGGTAATAGTCGTAGACCCGAGCGACGCTCGGACGATTCAAGTCGACACCCTCTGGTGGAACCGGATCAGACTTTCTCTCGGACACCGCCGAGCCTCCCCGTTGTCGCCTTCCGGAATATTCTCCGATGCTAGCGAATAGGTGGGATCGCGCTCGTCGAGGGCAGCTCGCTGTTGGGCATTCGTTACGGTCATGGTCCTCACCAGCGCGAAGCGGCATCGTGCAACTCGAGCAGAGCGGTCCTGCTGGCTTCTACACTGAGTGCCTGCCGGAACACCTTGTCCCACTCCCCGATGTGGTTCTCCACCTGCTGACGTCCGGTATAGATCCGGGCAGTGCCCCCCGAGTACTCGTGGTAGACCATGTCCTTGCCCTGTCCGCCGCGCTTGAGGATGGTCAGGTCATGGGGCCAGTAAGGCAGGTTCGCTTCAAAGGGCACCAAGTGCACGAAGAGGTGCCCGTGGTAGGTGTCTATCATCCGCAGCAGATGCTGGATCTGCTCGCGGTAGAGGCCAGCATTCCGGCCACCGGGAAGCCGATCAAACGACGACGGGCTGAACAGCGCCCGGTATCGCGGCGGCCTGTCGCTCTGGAACAGCTCTTCCCGTTCCCGCCGCGCCTCGAGGACCGACGTGATGTCATATAGGGCTCCAGTAAGCTCGTACTGCTTCACGATGTACGGCTCGCACTGGAACAGGTTAGGAAGACGCTCGCTGTAGCAGCCGAGAATCTCCACGGCCTCGCGCTCTGCCTCCAGCAGCATCAGGTAATCACGGTTCGCAGCGATCCCGGCCACCGGTCCGCCTTTCGCTTGCGCGGCCAGCATCCGGATGTGGTCGGCTTCAGCGTCAGGTACCTCATAGAAGCGCAGCAACCTGGTTAAGTCTTGAGGGCGGATCGCCACCAGCTCGTTCTCAATCTTGTTGATCTTCGGCTGCGTGCAATCCAGAGCTGATGCGGCGCGAATCTGAGACCACCCAATCGCCTCACGCGCTTTTTTCAGTCTCGCGCCAGCCTCTATACGGGCTTTGATGGCCTCATCCGACACTCCTTCTCCCCACCTCACTTCACGAAGGAACGCTCGTCCTCCGAGAGCCACTCAGAAAGTTACATTCTTGTCGCCCCCGTCCATCGATCGGGTCTTATCGAATGCGTGACCGGGGCGGGTGCGACTGTCCGTGACGACAGCTTAGCGCATGTTGCGAGACAGGAAGGCCGCCCAGGCCTCGTGATCGAACTCGAGAGTTCCACCGCGCGCGTCCTTCGAATCCCGCACACAGACGCTTGCGTGGAGATTTTGCACCTCCACGCAGTTATTGTTGGGCGTCGAGTGGCTGGATCGTACCCACCGCACCTGTCCGTCGCTGTCGCCGACGTACTCCTGATTGACATCAGCCATGTCCGAATCAGCCTCCCCCGAGCCTGAGCGTTGCGATTAGTCGTAACTGCCGACTATTCCTGCGCGCTCACCCAGTAGATCACGACCAGAGGCATACCCGCAGGTAGGGAGCCCGGGAGTTCCAGCGCCGCATGCCAGGGCGCTGCCATCGGCTGCGATCGGTAGCAAACGATTAATCGGCGACTCGGCCGAAAGTTGCAGACGCCACCATCTGAACAGAGCAGCATCGCGCCCGCGGAATCACCACGCGTCGCAAACGAGCGTGACGACTCGGCATAAAGAGTGAATCGGTCGGCATTCAGGTAATTCACCCACGGGGATAATCGCGAATTTGCATCGGCGTATTGCCGCGCCTATCGGCACCGACCGTTCGGCGTTGAACGGTCGCCGTTCAGCGCATGTGGTCCTATCGGTCGATCGGAGTAGCCAGTCCCCGGCAGACTGGCTAGCGAGTCGGGGTCCTGCACTAACCGCGCCTGGGAAAGCTCCTGTGAGAAACAGAGCTCAAATAGGTGCGGCTCCCTGCTCACAACAGGGAGCCGACTCTGCTGAACTCGCCCCTAGAGAGAAGGAGTTACAGCGTGCCCACTATAGATGGCGCGTCGCCGACTAATCCAGACGAAGCGCCGCGCAAGTTCTCCCACAAGGTGCCTCGCATCACCCTCGTCATCCATGGGTCACCGACCGGACTGCGTCCCGTAGACGAGCCATCAGGTGACCCGTCACCGGAAGTAAGGCCGGACCCGTCAACAGCGATGGCCCCGGAAACGACACCGAAACGCCGAAAAGAACGAGGCGGACGCCACGAACTCGTCGACCCGACATGGTTCGGTCGCCTCGAACGGCTCCTGCAGTCCTGGCCTCCCACCCTTCGGCTGGCGCTACTGATCGCCGTCGTGCTGACCGGTACTGCGGCGATAGCCGCCACGCTGGGGATCGGGGGCCAACTGGCGCTCATCGCACTCAGCCTGGTCGAACGTCGCAGACTTCGTGACCGCATGACTCGGGCCAGCCGCACCACCCCACCCGGCAAACGCACCAGGAAATAATTACTCTTCTGGGGTAGCAGGGTGGTCACGCACGACCGCGACAGGCATATCAGGCCCTCTCGCGGTCGTGCGGAGCCACCCAACAGGCTTGGCCACGAGCCGTGAAGCGCGGTTCCTGACCGCGGGCCGTTCACTTCTGGACGGCCCGGCAGGGACGTCCACGCACCGGTCAGAAGGACCTCCAGCACGCGATTCGCGGACAAGGACACCACCGGCAGGTGGCAGCTGGCCGGTCAAGCGACCGTGGGTCTGGACGCTGCCGACACCGTGGCCGCCGAGCTGAGCATCTCCCGACGCCAGGTGTGCGCGCTGGACAAGAGATGGCGGGCGAGCGAAGGTGTCGTGTCCGACCTACTGCCGGGCCAGTCCAGCGGCGGCGCGCGGCTCACCGACGAGGTCGGGGCGATCGTGCGCGACGTCCTGCGAAAGCGGTAGCTCACCCGTCAGCGCCGCGCCTCGCGGCGATCGTCCGCGAGATAACGAGGGCATGCCGAGTCCAGCAGGTGCTGTGCGCGGCGACCTCTTTGCTGACGGACTCGGCGAGGTTATGCCAGAGGTGCCAACGGTCGGCGACCTGCACCGCGTCGGGCTGGGCACGGCGGATCGCCTCGGCGTAGGCGGCCAAGCCATCCCGGCAGACCACCTTGACATCGGGGTGCTCCCGTAACCCGGCTTGCGAGCACCTCGGTCTTGCGCGCCGGCAGCCCGAGAGGTCTGCAACAGTCCGACACCAGGCGACACACCGCGACACCCGCGGACGCCTCGCGACCAGACGAAAGGTCTTGTCCGGCACTCTCTTAACCAGCGGGTTCTGGGTTCGAGTCCCTGATGGCGCACAGTTCTGAAATCAAAGCCCACCAACGGTTATATCCCGGTTTTCCGGTGCCGTCGGTGGGCTTTGATCGTGACTGGGGCCGAATGAGGCCGTACCAGGTGACCTCACCATGCAGACCTGCCGTCACCGTCGAAGTCCGGACTGCCCACGAGAGTTACGGCTGAAGGTCCAGGTCGAAACCGGATGCGACCAGGTCGGCACGGTCTCGAGGTGAGCGGACACGCAGACCATAGGTATGAAGCCCCCTACGCCCTGGCCGACAGATCAGCAGCGACGACGACACGTGCTGCAAACCCCAAGGTGACCAGAGCCTCAGCGATCGATACGACGAGCAGGCCTGCGCGCACGCCGTCGGCCGTCCAGTAGAGCACGACCGACAACAGTGCCGGGACCGCGAACATCAGAAGGTCCACTGCCAACTGCATGGATTTGTCGAGTCGTCTCAGCGGATCGCCGGAGCCGTGGAGCCCGTGACCGTAGAGTGGTCATGGGCTCCACGGATCAGGTCAGCTCATTGGACGGTGAGACTGTATTCGGTGGTTCCGGTTTTGCCGGTGTTGTCGGTGGCGGTAATGGTGATCTGGTAGGTGCCGGGCTGGAACGGGGCGGCTATGGACATGCGTGAGGTACCGCCCGGGGCGACGGTGGATGGCTGGAACATCGGGTTCATCGTCAGGCCTGTCGCGGTGAGTGTGCTGTTTCCCGTTCCTCCGGCGACAGTGACGGTCGCGTTGACGAACGAGCCGGATGTCACCGTTCCCGCACCCGGAGAGACGGTCGGCTTGGGTCCTTCCGTGGTGCCGCCGTCTCCGACGGTCAGGGTGTAGTCGGCGGACTTGATACCGGACGCGTTTTTCGCGGTGACGGTGATCCGGTGCGTGCCTTTCGGAGTGCTCGCCGCGGTCTCCACGGTGAGTTTGGCGACGTCGCCGGAGTTGAGCGACGAGCCGGGCTGGAAGGTTGCCGTCGCGCCGGCGGGCAGGCCGGTGGCGGCCAGGCCGAGCTTTTCGGGTCCCGTGTCGCCGGCCTTGGTCATGACGGAGGTCGAGATGTACTTGCCGGGCTCGGTTTTGCCAGCCGCAGGGCTGAGGGAGACGCTGAATTTCCCGTCGCCGGGCTGAGTGCCGCCGATCTCGTCGCGGGCCCAGTCGCCCATCTCGTTGGTGAGCCGGGCCATGATGCTGTAGCGGTCGCATCCGCCCGAGCCCCATGAGACGACGCCGACGATCACACCGTCCACGGTGAAGGGGCCGCCGCTGTCGCCGGAGCAGGTCGCGGTGCGTCCGTCGTTGTATCCGACGCACACCATGAGGTCGGGGTTCACCCGCACGTTGAACACCTGGCAGGTGTTCGCGTCGTTGACCGGCATCGTGGTCTTGTACAGCACGCCGGATCCACCACTGGCCGAGGTGCGTCCGTAGCCGACCGCGGTGCCCGCCTTGCCCGGTGTGGTCAGCTCGGCATCACCCGATCCGGCCACCTTGGCCCACTGACTCTCCGGGACGGGCAGGTCGGTCTCGGTAGTGATCACCGCGACGTCGTAGCCGGTCTGCCAGGAGTTCGGGCCGGTGTAGCGGGGGTGCGCTTTGTAGGAGGCGACCGGGGTGCGGAACGTTTCGTCACCTGGGGTGTTCAGGTCGTCGTCGCCGTAGAGGTAGCTCTTCGCGCCGCCGACGTCGATCATGCAATGCGCCGCGGTGATGATCTTGCGTTTGCCGACGACGGAAGCGGTGCAGGACTGCCCCTGGGGGCCACCGCCACCCGCGCGCAGGCCCGCGATGACGTACGGGTTTTCCCGCACGGTCGTGCGTTGTCCGTTCACCACCCGGGTGCCCATGTCCGGAGGCCTCAGCTGGTCGGTGGGTGTCGCGGCGGTGGCGGGAGGTTCGGCGTTCGCCGTCTCGACCGTGGGCAAAGTGATCACGGCCAGTGCCATGGCGACGGCGGTGACCAGACGCGCTGTTCTCATCGTGCTCCTCGGTTCGCAGGGTTTAGGGGAGGTTCCGGATCAGAACGTGATCGACCAGCCGGTCAAGGTGCCTGTGTCGAAGCGGTGGACGTCGCGCACCTGAAGCTTCCAAGTGCCGTTGGCGTTCTCGCCGGAGGCGTCCACGGTGAAGGTCTGGTGCACACCGCCTGCCTCGCCGATCCCACCCGCGGGTTTGACGAGCAGCGTGGCCCCGCTTGGTCCGATCAGGTCGATCGCCAGATCCGCGGAGTAGGTGTGGTCGATGTCCACCCGGACGGCCAGTTTCGCCGAGGCCTTGCCGTCACAGCCGCGCTGGGTCACGGCGCTGCCCACGGTGGCTCCGGCGTCGGGGATGGACACATCCTCGTCATTGGTTTCGACACCGCACTTGGGCGGCGTGCCACCGCCGATGAATCCGGTGTAGAGCACCGCGTCCGGCGAGCCCGCGCCGGGATCGGTCACCAGCCCCGGTGAGGCGTTGCGGACGAGCGCGTCGCGTACTTGCTGCGGTGTCGCGCCGGGATTCGCGGCGAGGTACAGCGCAGCCGCACCCGCACCGTGTGGCGAGGCCATCGAGGTACCGCTGCCGGTACGGAAGCCGCCGGTGTGGTCGGTGGAATAGATGTTGCCGCCCGGGGCGAACAGGTCGACACACTTCCCGTAGTTCCCGCTACGCCCGCCGCCCTGATTGATCCAGCCGACGGTCAACGCTTCGGGGGTACGGCCGGGGCTGGCCGTGCAGGCGTCCTGGCCATTGTTGCCCGCCGCTACCGCGACCACGAAACCCTTGTCCGCCAACGCTTTCACTTGAGCGTCACCGACGCCGACGGTGTCCATGACCAGGCTCAGGTTGACCACGGCCGGTTTGCTCCCGTTGGTCGCCACCCATTCCAGTCCGCTGACAGTCGCCGAGTCCGGTCCGGAACCGCCACAGCCCAGCGAGCGGACAGCGACCACTTTGGCCTTCTTGGCGACGCCGACGGTTTTGCCCGCGATGGTGCCCGCCACGTGGGAGCCGTGCCAGAAGCAGTCGCTCGCGTCGTTGTCGTTGTCGATGAAATCGCGGCCGTGGGCGGCCCGGCCCTCGAATTCGGTGTGCTGAATGCCCACGCCGGAGTCGACGACATAGGCGGTGACACCCTCGCCGGCGTTGGGGTAGACGTACTTCTTGTCCAAGGTCTTCGTGCGCTGGTCGATCTGATCCAGTCCCCACGAGGGCGGGTTCGGCTGTTCTCCGGCGGCACGTGCGACGCCGTCCTGGTGCACCGCCTTGACCGCCGGGTCGGCGGCCAGGCGCCGGGCCTGCCGCTCGCTCAGGTCACGGACCGAGAAACCGTTCAGGGTCAGCGCGTAAGTGTCCACCACCGCGCCGCCGTAACGCTGGGTCAACGAGGCGGCCCCACCCTGCGAGGCCGCCTGCGCGCCGTCCCGCAGGACGACTATGTAGCGACCGGCAAGGGGTTGCCGGGCTTGTACGACGTCGTTTTCGGGTGTCGCGGCTGACGCGGCTGGGCTCACCGCCACCAGTGTGGCCACGATGCCGAACAGACCTAACGTCATTCGGGTCTTGTGCATCTCTCCTCCATCTCCCGTGTGCGCTGGCGCACCGCTTCACCATTCGGCGCGGGCGGAGGGGAAACAATCGTGGTGAGACCCCGGAGGGGTACGGCATTACCGTGATCAGGGTTACGCGGTGGAGACGGTCCGACGTATCGTTGCGGCCTCCTGGAACCGGCGTGACCAGTGCGGAGGTGGCGATGGGTGTGTCTCCGTGTCCGCGCGGACGATCCATCCCGATGGTCGGCCGGACCGCGGAACTGGCCACCTTGTCCGACGTCGTCGCCTGCCCGCCGGCGGTGGCGTTCCTGGAAGGTGAGGCGGGGGCCGGAAAGACCACCTTGATCGGCGCGCTCGCGACGGCGGCGCGCGGCAGGAACCTGTGGATCGCCGTCGGTACCTGTCAGCCACTGGACGAACCCTTCCCCTATGGCCCGTTGCTCGACTGTCTCGGGCGAGCCGGGGACAGGGTGCGCCATCCCGATCCGGTGACCGGCGCACTTCGCGGACACCTGCCGGAGCTCGCCGATCTCCTGCCGCCGGCACCGCCACCGCTGGAGAGCCCGGAGGCCGGGCGCCATCGGATGTTCCGTGCGGTCTGCGCGCTGGTGCGCGCGCTTGGGCCGGCCGTGCTCGTGATCGAAGACGTGCACTGGGCGGACGAGGACACCCGTCAGGTGCTGAGATTCCTGCTCGCGGATCCACCGGCCGGGCTGTCGCTGATCATGACCTACCGGCGTGAGGAACTCCGTGGTGACGCCCCGCTGGGGCCGGTCGTGCACCCGCCGCTCGAAGTCGCCACCGTGCATCTCGGTCTGCGACCGTTCGAGGAGCCGGAGGTACGGGCGATGGTCGAAGCCGTGACCGGCGGCGTCGTTTCGGAGTCGTTCGCGGCCGCGGTCCTGCACGAGACCGGCGGAATTCCTTTCGTGGTCGCGGAAACGGCCCGTGCGCTGCGTGACCGGCTCGTGGACACCCGGATCGAGGGGGTGATGGCGCGCCGGGTCCTGGCCACCGTCGATGTGCCTGTCCTGGTGAAGGAGTCGGTACTCGAAGGACTGCACCGGCTGGCCGAACCGGAGCGCGCGGTCGCCGAGGCGGCGGCCGTGCTGGGCGACGCGGCGCCGGCGGCGATCCTCGCCGCGGTCGCGGGGTCTCCCGGAGTGCAGCCGGTGGTGAGTTTGGTGCGCTCAGGTGTGCTGACGGAAGGCCCGCCGAACCGGTACGGCCTCCGGCACGACATGGCGCGGCGGGCGGTGCACGCGGCCTTGCCGGGACCTCGTCGGCGGGAGCTGCACGGCGCCGCGGCAGGCGTGCTGGCGGACGTGGCCGGGTGGCCGGTCGCGCGGCTCGCCTGGCATTGCGCCGAGGCGGGCATGCCGCAAGAGTGGTTGCGATACAGCGAAAGCGCAGCGGACGCGGCAGCCGAAGCGAACGACATGTCCGTTGCGGCGGATGTGCTCTCCCGAGTGGTCTCCGCCCGCGACGTGCCCGCCGAGGACCTGAACCGGCTGGCCACGAAACTCTGCGGGTACGCGCTGACAGGGCTGCCTGACGCCGACGTGATCACGCGTATCGAGACATTGCAGTCAGACCCCAGATTGGACGCCGACGTGCGCGGCGACGTGCGCCTGTGCTTGGGAACCCTACTGGTGCGCGAGTCCCGGCTGGACCGCGGATGTGCCGAGATCGCCCACGCGATAGAGCTTCTCGGCGACCATCCCGAGCGCGTCGCGTCCGGGATGGCACTGCTCTCCGTGCCCTACCTCGACATCGTCACCGCGGCCGACCACCGCGAGTGGCTTCTGCGGGTGGAGGACCTGCTCACTCAGCTGCCGCGGCGCCCCGCGCGCACGGCGGTACTGGCCACTGTGCTCGGTGGGCAGCTCATCGTCGGTGACCCGGTCAGCTGGGACCGGATCACCCTACTGCCCGCGCCCGACGACATCGAGGATCCCGCGGAGCTCAGGCATCTCGCCCGGGCCCACACCAACCTGGCCGACGCGTGCTCATGGACCGGCCGGGACCGGCAGGGACGGACCTTCTTGCACACCGGATTGACACTGGCCTCCCGTGCCGGCGCCTCCTATGTGGTGGCGACAGCTGAAGCCACCGCGGCGCGGCTGGACTGGCTGGCAGGCGAGTGGTCCGGGCTGGCCGAGCGCGCACAGGCGCTGCTCCAGACTTACGCCCCTCTGCCGCACATCACGAACGAACTGAATTTGGTCGTCGGCTGGCTGGCCGCCGCACGCGGCGACTGGCTGACCGCCGAACACGGATTCCACGCCGCCCTGGACACACACCCGACAGCGGTCATCCCGGTAGCGGTGGCCGCGGCGGGAGGAATGGCCGCCATGCTTCTGAGCCGCGACGACCCCGCGGCTCGGGGCCACGCGGAACGCGGCCTTTCCCTCCTCCGCGCGAAGGGCTCCTGGGCATGGACCGCCGAGATAGTCCCCCAAGCCGTGGCGTCCTATCTCGCCAACGACGAAGCCGAAGCCGCACGGCAACTCGTCGCGGAGGCCGACGAAGGGCTGGACGGCATCGACGCGCCTTCGGCGTGGACGGCGCTCACGGTGTGCAAGGCTCATCTGGCCGCCGCGGCGGGGGAACACGACACCGCGGAGCGGCACTACCGAGACGCGCAGCTGCGTTACGACGAACTCGGTCAGCGCTACCGCGCCGCACAATGCGCCGACTACGCCGCTCGCATCGCCGGCGCCGATCTCGCGGTGTTCCGTGAGCTGGCCGTCGCCTTCGACGCCCTGGGCGCCACCGTCGACGCCGCCCGCTGCCGTCACCACATCCGCAGCACCGGCACCGTCATACCTTCCGTCCGTGGCCGCCGCAGCTACGGCACGCAGCTGTCGCCGCGCGAACACGATGTCGCACGCCTCTTGGCGAACGGCCATACCAACCGGGAGATCGCTCAAGCCCTGTTCATCTCACGGCGCACCGTCGAGGACCACGTCGCCAACGTACTCCGCAAACTCGACGCGCCCTCCCGGCACGATGTCCGACTCTGAACCCGCGGGGAGTCAAAGCGACCCAGGCCAACCGGCTCGAAGCTGAGCAAAAAAGATCCGACGCCACAAGCTGATCATCACCGACGAAGCCGGCTGTATCCCGTTCGGCCAGGACGCGGCAAACCTGTTCTTCCAGCTCGTCGCCTCCCGCAACGAGCAGGGCGTGGGCTTCCAGACAAGTCGACCAGCCGCGACGGACACCGGCGGTGAGCCCGAGAGCGCGGTCGTAGCCAGCGGCGGACCATACTCGCGGTCACTTCGGCGCCGGCCTGGCCGCGGGACGGGAACACGCTGGTGTAGGTGCCGGTAGGACAATGGTCGCCAGGTTCGGTGGAGGGTCATTGTTGCTGCTGAAGAACGTGGTGATGTCGCCAGGCCCGCGACGGTGTCGCCTCCGTTCTCAACTCCGGGACGCACAACGGCGCGCAGGTGCAGTGGAGCAGCTCTCCCCATCATCTTCGACGCCGTCGCAGCCGGCGCTTCCCGCGAAGATCGCTGAGCAGCCGGATGTGCGTATTTCCACTCCGCGCTTTCGTATACGCATAACAAAAACACCTTTTTTTCGATCTTTACGCGCCCCGGGTTGGACGGGGTTTTCGATGGCGCTACGCTCTCGTCGCGTCGCCTGATCAGGCCACACTTTCTTTACCTGCTCGTCAATTCTCACCGTTCAGGATTGGGATGTATGGAAAGCAGTGATGTCGCCTACCCTCGGCCGCGAAAGCGTCGCCGGGCGCGAATTTGCGGTTTCGTCACGGTCATCGTTCTACTGGCCGCGGGCTGCGGCAGTGACCCGGTGACCCCGGCCCCGGCAGCGGTCGGTCAAGAGGATCTGACCCAGCTGCCAGAGGCCACCACTTTCGGCACGCTCGCCGACGCGGCCAAGGACTCCGGCGGCGCGGCAACCGGCAAGGTCGTGCACCCCAAGGACGACCTCGTCGTCTACCAGAGTCCCGGCGGCAAGGCCATCGCCAAGCTCCCGTCGATCCAGGTCGGCTCCCCCACCTGGGTTCCGGTGATCGCAGAACAGGGCCCGTGGGCGGAGATCCTGCTCCCGGCCAGGCCCAACGCTTCCGCGGGCTGGATACACCTCGACCCGGCCCAAGTCGAAATCGCCCAGAACGACTACACCATCGACATCGACCGGGCGGCCTTCTCACTCGAGCTCACGCGCTCCGGCAAAGCACTGGGCAAGTGGACGATCGGCACCGGCAAACCGGAATACCCGACCCCGCGAGGCCGGGCGTTCCTCTTGGCGTCCATCGAAGAAACCGTGAACAAGTACAGCCCGATAGTCCTGCCGCTGAGTGCGCATTCGGAATCACACGAGACGTTCGGCGGGGGCCCCGGCACGGTCGGCATCCACACCTGGCCGGACGACAGTTTCCTCGGGCAGGCGAATAGCGACGGCTGTATCCGCGTGCCGAAGGCGGCACTCGACGAGCTCGTGAAGGTCCCCTTGGGCGCGATTGTCAACATCGTCTGAACAATTCTTGAAAGGGTAATGATTTGTTCACCAGAAAAGCTCTCGTCGGCGGAGTCGCCCTCAGCGTGGTGGCGCTCACCGCCATCGCGCCCGCGGCAGGCGCCACCGGCCACGGCAGCTCGGCGTTCGCGTTGTCCGCCTCCGGTCTGCTGAAGATCGACCCGGTCCCCGCGGTCGACGGCTCGGACGGCTTCCAGCAGAAGTCGCTCGCGGAGTTCTCCCTGCCGCTGCAGCTGGTCAAGCTCAACCTGCTCAACGCGCGGGCGAGTGAGGACCGGGCCAAGGCCAGCATCAAGGAAGTCAGCGTGAACCTCGGCGGGCTCATCGGCAAGCAGGGCAAACCGCTGGTCAGCGCGTCGGCCATCGAAGCGGAGTGCAAGAACGGCAAGGGCACTTCGTCGCTCGCCAAGGCGAGCATCGGCGCCACCAAGCTCGACGTCGCCGCCGCACCGAACACCGCCGTCGGCGTCCAGGGGCTGGCCTCTGTCACGCTGAACAAGCAGGTCAAGCACAAGGACGGCTCGTTCACCGTCACCGCGCTGTCGATCAGTGTCGACGGCGTTCAGACGCTCGACCTCGCCTCGGTGACCTGCGCCGCGGGCGACGGTGGCGGCTCCACCACCGAGCCGACCACGGGTAAACCGTCGACCGGTAAGCCGACGACCTCCAAGCCGAGCGCCCCGGCGACCTCGGCCACCACGAAGCCCGCAGGCGACAAGCCCACCGCCGACGGCAAGGCCCCCACTCCCACCCCGGCCAAGGCCCACCTCGACGTCACCGGCTGACGTCGTGAGTGGCGATTCGGGTTAGAACCCGAATCGCCACTCACGACCACCTGGACCGACGGCTCAACGCCGGGAGAGCACTCGCTTCGCCAGCCACCCGGCGTAAACGGCCAGCCCGGCCGCCCCGGCCTTGCGCGTGGGCCGCGCCGCGATCGCCAGTCCGATGGCGAGTTCCGTGGCGCCGTTGCGATAGGTCCAGTTGCGGACGTCGTCGGCGAAGGCCATCCGTGTCACGGGTTCGAAGGCCGCCGGGGCGGCGAAGTGGGCGAGACCGGTCGCGGCGATGGTGAGGCCGAGGACCTGGCCGGTACGTGCGGACATGGGGTTACCTTCCTGGGTTTTCGTTCAGTCGAGGACGCCGGCGCGGCGCCACAGCCGACGGCTGGGGCCGCCGATGAGGCCGATTTCGGTGAAGTGGTCGACGGCCTTGGCCGCCCACGTCGCTTTGGTCCGGCGCCAGTGCGGGTTCGCCGCGGCGACCTTCCTGGCTTCGCGAGGGTCCAGTCCGACCGAGGTGTATGCCTTGGGGTGCAACAACTCCGATGTCGCGACGTAGGCCATCGCGGCGATCGTCCATCGGATCAGTTCGCGGCCGACGCGGCCGTGGCGGGCCCAGGCCCGGGCCAGTTCGTCCTTGGCGAAGCTGATGTGGCGCGCCTCTTCGATGACGTGGATGCGGGAGATCATCCGGATCATCGGCTGGAGGCTGGGATCGCGCATCATCTCGCGCTGCATGCCGTCGGCGAGTTCTTCGACGTAGATGGCTCCGGCGAACAGCAGCGCCGGGCCGCAGATCGCGCCGAAGACCTTGCCCGCCCGGTGCGCCGAGCGGCTCGGGCGCCGGACGACGCCGCCGGTCTTCGCGATCGAGCGGGCGAACATGGTGCTGTGACGGCATTCGTCGGCGATCTCGGTGAGCGCGTATTGGGCGTTGTGCGTCGTCGGGTCGCTGTTGTACACGTGGCGTACCAGGCCTTGCATCAGGATCAGCTCGAACCAGATACCCGACGCCGCCGCGGCCGCGGCCTCCTGGCGGCTCAGTTCGCCGCGTTGGTCTTCGTCGAGGCGTTCCCACAATTCGGTGCCGTACAAGGAACAGCGTTCCGGTGCCTTGCCGTACGCGCCCTCGACCAGAGGCGCCAGCCAGTCGACGTCGACGTCCGGGTCGTAGGAAAGCCGCGCGGAGGAACGCTGCAGGCGTTCGGCGACCCGTTCGCTTTCGGTGTTCGCGGTCATGACGACCTCCTCGAATCGATGCTGTCCGGCAGCGGTCCGCCGCCGTCCGGGATGACCTGTCCGGAATCGCGGTAGGCCACCGCCTCGTGGAAACCGTCGCGTTCGGCGAACTCGCGGAACCAGCGGCCTTCCGGGGTGTGCCGGGTGATGCCGTCGAAGAGGGTCGCGAGGGTCTGGGTGCCGGAGAGGCCCATGTTGTCGTAGGCCTGGTTGATCATCAGCTTCTGCATCACCAGCTGGTTCGTCGGCACGCCCGCCATCCGGTCGGCGAGTTCTTCGACGGCGGCTTCGAGCCGATCGGGTTCCACCGCGTCGAGCGCGAGTCCCCAGTCCGCCGCGGTGGTGCCGTCGATGGTGTCGCCGGTGAGCAGCATCCGCTTCGCGCGCTGGGCACCGACACGGTAGACCCACATCGCGGTCGTCGGGCAGCCCCACACCCGCGCGGGCGGATAACCGATGCGCGCGTCGGACGCCATGATCAGCATGTCGCACGAGAGCGCGATGTCGCTGCCGCCGGCGATCGCGTGTCCCTGAACCTGGCAGATCGTGGGTTTCAGCGACCGCCACAGGCTGAAGAAGTCGTCGGTGTTGCGCTTCATCACCCGGTAGTCCTT
The DNA here is from genome assembly GCF_055575355.1 of Amycolatopsis sp. NPDC034160. Taxonomy (NCBI): domain Bacteria; kingdom Bacillati; phylum Actinomycetota; class Actinomycetes; order Pseudonocardiales; family Pseudonocardiaceae; genus Amycolatopsis; species Amycolatopsis sp. NPDC034160. Next base: position 485,180 of record NZ_JBVISU010000003.1, read on the forward strand.
GATCGGATCCCAGACCGGGCCTTGATTCCAGCGGCCTTCGCGGTCTCCCTCGGCGAACTGCTTGAGGTCGTATCCGGCGCAGAACGACCGGCCCTCGCCGCGCACCACGACGACCCGGACCGCGTCGTCCTCGTTCGCCCGCTCCACGGCTTGGCGGATCTCGCCGGGCATGACGTCGTTGATCGCGTTGAGCCGCTCGGGGCGGTTCAACGTCAGGTAGGCCTTCCGGTCTTCGACGCGATAAGTGAGCGTCTCAAAGGCCATCGGAGCCTCCGAGCGCACGGAGGGTGAACGTGACCAGGTGCGGGATCGTGTCCGGGCCGCCGTCCCCGGCCAGCGGGCCGACCAGCATTTCGGCACCAGCGCCGACCAGCGCCGCGGCGGTCGCCTCCGCGTCCTGCGAAGGCAGCAGTCCCTTGGCGACGCCGTCGGCGATGTTCCTGGCGATGACCTCGCGGAACGCGCGGCGGAACACCAGCCGTTCGGCCTCCACCACGGCGTCGACGGGCTCGGCAAGCAACGCGTACGCCAGCCGCGGCGCCTTCAACGCCCGTCCGGCGAACGTCTCGATCACCGCGACCACCCGTTCCCGGACGTCGCCCCGGGACGCGGCGGCCTCGACGGCGGTGACCTCCCGGGAGACCACTTCGCGGAAGACCTCGACGACCAGTTCGGCTTTGGAGGGGAACTGCCGGTACACGCTGCCGGTGCCGACGCCGGCCCGCGCGGCGACCGCGGCCATGGAGCATCCCGCGTAGCCGGTTTCGGCCAGCAACGCGATGGCGGCGGCCAGGATTTCCCCGCGCTGGGAGTCCAGCCTGGCCTGCGTCTTCGGGGTACGTCGGTACGGCACGCAAGGAGTGAAGCACGGATTCCGCACTTCAGCAATCACGTCACTCCAGATCCTCCATGAACAGTTCGTGATCGACCGCGGTGGCCGTCACGAACCCCCTGGCGGCCGCGGTCACCACGAACGTCATGCCCGGCGGGCTCGATTCCCGGCGCGCCAGGTCACCGATGGCGAACACCCCCGGTACGCCGGTGGATCCGACGTCATCGACTCGGACACTGCCGTCGTCCAGCAGCACACAGCCCAGTTTCTCGGCGAGCGGGTCGGCCTGTCGCGTGGTGGCGTGCAGGAACACCGCCACGCACTCCACCGGCTCGTTGTCGCGGAACGTGACCCGTTCGACCGCGTCGCCGGGTCCTTCCACACCGCGCACCGGTTCCGTGCGTACCCGGACGGCACGTTTGCCCAGGATGGCCTCATCCTCGGCGGACAACGGGATTCCGTTGGTGCACAACGTGACTTCCGAACTCCATCCGGTCAGCTGAGCGGCGAACAACACGTCCTGCCGCCCCTCGGTCGCCAGGACGGCCAAAGGTTGATCCCGGACTTCCCAGGCGTGGCAGTACGGGCAGCCGAGGACGCTCTTTCCCCAGCGCTCGGCCAGCCCCGCGATTCCGGGCAGGTCTTCGATCACCCCGGTGGCCAGCACGATCCGGCGCGCGTGCACCGAACGCCCGTCCTCGAACCCGACGGTGAAATCGCCGTGGTCGCCATGGACGGACCCGACCCGGCCCTCGCACAGGCGGACCGTCGGGTATTCCCGCAGTTGCTCACGGCCGGCCGTCCTCAACGCGTCCGGCGTCATCCCGTCGCAGGCCAGGAGGCCGTGCACCCCCATGGCCGAGGAATTACGGCCCGCCCCGCCGTCGATCACCAGCGCCTTGCGCCGGGCCCGGCCGAGCACCAGCGCGGCGTTCAATCCGGCGGGCCCGGCTCCGACGATCACCGCGTCATATCCGGCGTCACGCACGACAGGGACCTCTCTGTTGGGGGATTCGGGTGGCTCCCACATACCCGGTGGACTCCCGTTCACACCGGCATCCGGCCCGGGGCACCGAACCGGCGCCGGTCGTAAATCGCGTGACCGGCCGGAAGCACGCTGCTAGCGTCCGGCCCGACCAGGTGTTTTCGAGAGAAGGAGAACGGCGTGCGGTGCGCTGTCGAGTCCCCGAGTCGTACGGACCTTTCGACAGCCCTGGAGCCGTTCATCCATGGAGCACCTGAACATCGGAATTCTCGCCCATGTCGACGCCGGTAAGACGAGCCTGACGGAGCGCCTGCTCCATCACACCGGTGCCATCGGCACCCTCGGCCGCGTCGACGCCGGGGACACGCGCACCGACACGATGGAACTGGAACGCCGCCGCGGCATCACCATCCGCTCGGCCGTCGTCGCCTTCCGCGTCGGTGACCTGCGGGTCAACCTGATCGACACCCCCGGCCACCCGGACTTCATCGCCGAGGTCGAGCGCGCGCTGCGGGTGCTCGACGCCGTCGTCCTCGTCGTTTCCGCCGTCGAGGGGGTGCAGGCCCAGACCCGCGTACTCATGCGCGCCCTCACCCGGCTGCGGCTCCCGGTGGCGATCTTCGCCAACAAGATCGACCGCGCCGGCGCCCGCTACGACGGGCTCCTCGCCGACCTCACCGCACGCCTCGGCGTCGCGTGTGTGCCGATGTCCGACGTCGACGACCTCGGCACGACGGCCGCGAGGGTCCGGCCGCGACCGGTCTCCCCGTCGGCCGCGCTCGCCGAAACGCTGGCCGGGCACAGCGACGACTTCCTGACCGCGTACCTCGACGGCACGCCGACCGCCGAGGATTACCGGGCCGAAGTCGTCCGTCAGACCCGGCTCGGTGCCGTCTCCCCGGTCTTCTTCGGATCCGCGCACAGCGGCGAGGGGATCGCCGAGCTGACCGACGGCATCCACGAATTCCTCGCGGGAACGGCGAGACCCGCGATCGACGACCGGCTGCGGGCCACCGTGTTCAAGATCGAACGCGGCCGAGCGCACGAGAAGATCACCTACCTCCGCGTGTTCTCCGGCGAGATCGGCGCGCGGGACGTCGTCCGGTTCCATCGCCGGGGACCGGGCGGTGCGGTCACGACGGAGGCGAAGGTGAGCGCGGTGCGCGTCTTCGAGGCCGGCGACGGCACCGTGGAGGCCCGCGCCCGGGCCGGGCGGATCGCCAAGGTCACCGGTCTCGAGGGAATCCGGATCGGCGACCAGGTCGGTGTCTTCGACGCCGAAGGGACAACGGCCCGGTTTCCGCCGCCCGCGTTGGAAACCGTGGTCGTTCCCGCCCGGCCCGAGCAGACGCCCGTGGTCTTCGCCGCGCTGCGGGAACTGGCGGAACAAGATCCGCTGATCTCCGTCCGGCAGGACGACGAGACCCGCCAGATCTCCGTACGGCTCTACGGCGAGGTGCAGAAGGAGATCATCGCGGAGACGCTCGCCGGGGAGCACGGCCTCGACGTCGGGTTCGCCGCCACGCGGACGATCTGTGTCGAGCGGCCGACCGGCACCGGATCTTCACTGTGGGAGATCACCGAGCCGCGGAACCCGTACTTCGCGACGCTCGGCCTCCGTGTGGGACCCGGCGCTCCCGGTTCGGGACTGACCTTCGGCCTCGACGTCGAACTCGGCTCCCTCCCCCTCGCCTTCCACAAGGCCGTCGAGGAAGCGGTCGAGGCGGCACTGCGGCAGGGGCCGTCCGGCCGGGAGGTCGTCGACTGCGCGGTGACCGTGACCCACACCGGCTACTTCAGCCCGGTCAGCGCGGCGGGCGACTTCCGCAAGGTCGCTCCGCTCGTGTTGCGGGAGGCACTGGAAGCGGCGGGGACGGAGGTGCTGGAACCGATCAGCCGTGTCGAACTGGAGCTACCCACCGATGTGGTGAATGTGACACTGTCCCGGCTGATCGAACTAGGCGGGATCGTCACCGGCTCGGTGCTCCGCGGCGACCGGGCCGAAGTGACCGGCACCCTCCCGACCGCGCAGGTCACCCGGTTCGAACGGCGACTTCCCGGCCTCTCCCGCGGTGAGGGCCTGTTGACGAGTGAGCCGGGCGGCCACCGGCCGATGGTTAGTCCGAATCGTCCAATGCCTCCGAGCCCGGACCGAGTAAGTTCGGAAGGTCGGCGCAACCAGGCCGGCCGTGGGAAAGGGACATGATGGATCAGTTTCGCGACACCACCTCGGCGTTGCGAGAGCTCACCGAGTCGATCCGGCTCGACGAGTCGCGCGACGAGCTGCTGGTGCGGGTGGCGAAGAAGGTGGTCGACCTGCTGCCCGAAGCGGACGCGGCCACCGTCACGCTCTACGAGAACGATGAACCGAGCACCGTCGCCGCCACCGAGGAGTCCCTGCTCCCCCTGGACAAGACCCAGTACAGCGCGGACGAAGGCCCCTGCTTGACGGCGGCCCAAACCGGGACGATCGTCCGGACGCGGCTGGAGACCGCGTCCGTTCGCTGGCCTGATTTCGCGGCCGCCGCCGAGCAACTCGGTGTCCGGACCGCGCTGGCCTGCCCGTTGTTCCTCCCCGACGACGGGCACGGCTACCGGCGGCGCGAAACGGAGCCGCTGGCGGGCGCACTCAACATCTGGAGCTACACCGACAACGCCTTCGACCCGGTCGAATCGGCGCTGGTCGCGATGTTCACCTCGGCGATCTCGGCGATCGTCCTGACCGCGTCTCGCTGGGCCGCCGCCGAAAAGCACGCGGAGACCCTGGCCGCCGCGCTGGAGACCAGGGACGCCATCGCCACCGCGAAGGGCATCGTGATGGCACGTCTGGAGCTGAACGCCGACGAGGCTTTCAGCTGGCTCACGGAGGTGTCACAGCACACGAACCGGAAGATCCGGGAGATCTCGGTGCTGATCGCCGAAGACCCGAAAGCCGTCCTCGGCCGCTAGCCCAGCGAGATCCGGCGGTTCTCCCGTGACGACTCGAGGCCTGCCTCCGCGAGCCGGATGCCGCGGACGCCCGCCATGAAGTCGTAGGGATGCGGCGCGTCCTCGACGACGTGCCGGATGAACTGCTCCCACTGGGCACGGAACCCGTTGCCGAACTCCTCGTTGTCCGGCACCTCCTGCCACTGGGCGCGGTACGACCGGGTCTCGGCCAGATCGGGGTTCCACACCGGCTTCGGGGTGGCCTCCCTCGGCTGGATGACGCACCGGTGCAGACCCGCGACCGCGCTCCCGCGCGTGCCGTCGACCTGGAACTCCACCAGTTCGTCGCGGTGGACCCGCACGCACCAGGACGAGTTGAGCTGGGCGATGACGCCGCCTTCGAGCTCGAAGATCGCGTACGCGGCGTCGTCAGCGGTGGCCGTGTAGCGCTCCCCCTTCTCGTCGACGCGCTCCGGGATGTGGGTGACGGCCTTCGCGGTCACGGCGTTGACGGCGCCGAAGAGGTTCTCCAGCACGTAGTTCCAGTGGCAGAACATGTCGACGACGATGCCGCCGCCGTCTTCGGCACGGTAGTTCCAGCTCGGGCGCTGAGCGCTCTGCCAGTCGCCCTCGAAGACCCAGTAGCCGAACTCGCCGCGCACGGAGAGCACCTGGCCGAAGAAGCCGCTGTCGAGCAGCCGCTTCAGCTTGAGCAGGCCGGGCAGGTACAGCTTGTCGTGGACGACGCCGTTCTTGACCCCGGCCGCCTCCGCGTGCCGCGCCAGGGCGAGCGCGCCTTCGACCGACTCGGCGACCGGCTTCTCGGTGTAGATGTGCCTGCCCGCGTCGATGGCGCGGACGATCGACTTCTCCCGGACGGCGGTCAGCTGCGCGTCGAAGTAGAGCGGGAGGTCGTCGTCGCCGAGCGCCGCGTCGAGGTCGGTGGTCCAGCGGGTCAGCCCGTGCCGCGTGGCGATTTCTTCGAGCTTGTCCGCGTTGCGGCCCACCAGGACCGGCTCCAGCAGAACCCGTGACCCGTCGGACAGTTCCACCCCGCCCGCCTCGTTGATCGCCAGGACCGAGCGCACCAGGTGCTGCCGGTAGCCCATCCGCCCGGTGACGCCGTTCATCACGACGCCGAGTGTCCGCGTGGTCATCCGTTCTCCTTTGAAAGCGCTTTCTCCATGCGTGGAGACTCAGTCGAGACTCAAGAACCTGGTGGCGGCCGCGCGCGACCTCGACCGGTGCCGCTCAATCTTGAAAGCGCTTTCTCACGGTGTCAAGTAGCCGGGAGACGAAGGGGACTTTCCCCACAAGGCACAACACTTCCGCGTTTAGTCCTCTAGATGCGGTAGTTGCACGTGCATGTACCGCATCCAGAGGACTGAACGCGGGGAGTCAGGCGTTGGTCACCTGGATCGGGTCGAAGGTGACGCGGGTGACGAAGGCGTCGGGCCAGCGGACCTCGAAACCGGCCGGCCCGGAGGCGACCTCGACGTCCTCCGGCGGTTCGGCGGAAAGAGACGCGAGGGCGACGTAAATCCCGCTGCCTTCGGCGTCCGCGGTCAGCCGCGGGACCACGGCCCACCGGGTGAAAGCCGTGCCCTGGGGCGCGCGGAGTTCGTCCTGCCCGGTCCAGCCGAGCAGCGGTCGCAGCACCGACTCGCCCGGATCGGTCGCCCAGCCGGTGAGTTCGACCTGGGCCCCGGGCGGCGCGCCGAGCACGCGGTGCGCCCGCAGTTCGTACCGGCCTCGCGCGACCGTCACGCTCTCGACCCGCAGGCCGGGGACCATCGGCGGCCCGGCCACGAAGACCGGCGTGTGCCATGACGCCGCCCATCCCCAGCCGTCCCCGTTGCCGGCTCCGAGCGGCTGAATCCGGCGCCGGGCACTCCGCACGCCGTCGAGGACGACGGCGAAATGGTTGTCCCGGACGTTGCCCGTCGCCGTCGGCCCCGTCCTGGTCGAGTAGGCGTGCCGCGCGTACAGCGGGTCTTCGTCCTCGGCGGAGTCCGGCTCGTACGGGCGGACGTGGTCGCTGCCGTGGTTGTGCAGCCGGACGACCCCGTCGGACCGCGTCGCCTGCACCAGAAACCCGGCGGACGGCACGGCCAGCACCGTATCCGGTCCCTCGCTCGGCGCCCGGCCTTCGACAGCTGTCCACAAAGGATCACGCGGCGGGGTCAGCAGGCAGACGAACGCCTTCGACGCCCAATACGGGGAGCCCGGCCCCGAGTAGTGCTGCAACGACGCGTCGTGCGGACCGTGCCAGCCGAGATTCAGCAGCCCGTCTTCACCCACTGAACCACGATCGAGGAAATACTTCAGCGTGCCGCTCATCAGGCGCCGCGAGACACCGGGATCGAGCGGCGTGTGCCCGGTGAGCGCTCCGAGGCCGATCGCCGAGGTCGCGGCGAACCGGTAGAGCATCGACCGTCCGAAGTAGACAGGTGCGCCGTCGCCGCCGAAGAACAGCCGGAAACCCTCCAGATGTTCGCGCAGCCGTTGCCCGTGGACCGACGTCTCCCCCGCCAGATAGCCGTCGAGCACCGGATACAGATGCAAGGCCCAGCCGTTGTACTGATCGAAGGCGCGTCCGTCGCCGTCCGCGTACCAGCCGTCGCCGCGATACCAGGTCTCCAGCAAGGCCAGGGCCCGCTCGCGGGCACGGGCGGTTTCGGTGTCACCCCGGCCGACCGCCTCCAGGAACCCCGCCACCGCGTAGGGGAAGAGGTACCAGTTGTTCGGCGCGGGCACATGCCGCAGCGCGCCCCGCAGCCAGTGTTCGACGCGGTCCTGGACGCCCACGTCGAGCCGGTCCCACAACCATTCCTTGGTCAGTCGCAGTCCCAGGGCGACCGACGCGGATTCCACCATCGGCTGCCCCTGGACGTCGTGGTCCAGGATGAGCGGCCACGATTCGGCGTCCTCGCGGCCGGGATCGCGGGTGCCCGCGGTGATCCCCTCGGCGTAGCGGTCGAGCCAGCCGTGCGGATCGTCACCCTTGGCACCGGCCACCCGGAACGCCGCGGCGAGGAAGGTGCGCGCGTAGCCCTCTAGTCCGTCCGAGCGGACGCCGCTGCGCGACGGCCTCCCCGGCAGGTCGAGGAACGCGCCGCCCGGGCTCGCCCAGCGCCACGCCGCCGCGAGCAGACCGTCCGCGGCCGCCTCCCAATGCCGCCGCGTGTACCCGGTGTGCGGGCTCAGTTCCCTGTCTTCAGCGGGGAGCTTCATGCGATCCTTCCGAGCCTTTCGCGCTTGACCGGATGGGCGAAGCCTTCACCCGAAGCCCAGCGTGCGACCTCGGCGACGGCGAGATCGGCCAGCCGTCGCCATTCGTTGCCCTGCGAGCCGGCCAGATGCGGGGTGATCAAGACGTTCTCGATGGTCCACAAAGGATGGTTTCGCGGCAGCACCTCGGGATCGGTGACGTCGAGGACGGCCCTGATCCGGCCGTCGGCGGTGACGTCGGCGAGCGCGTCCTGGTCGACGACCGCCCCGCGCGCGGTGTTGATCAGGACGGCGTCGGGACGCATCGCGGTGAGCAGCGCCCGGCTGACCAGGCCACGGGTCTCGGGCAGGAGCGGGGTGTGCACGCTGACGACGTCGCCGCGCGCGAACAGCTCGCCGAGCCCGACCCGCTCCACGCCGAGTGCCGCCGCGTCCGCGTCGGTCACGTAGGGATCGTGCAGCAGGATCCGGAGGTCGAACGGCCGCAGCAGGTCGATCACCCGGCGGCCGATCAGGGACGCCGACAGAATCCCCACGATACGGCCGAAATTACCGACGTCCGGCGGCGTGGAAAGCCAGTCGTTCCGCTCTCGGTTCCTCCGGTAGTCACGGGCGCTTTCGAACACGCGCTTGCCGGTCAGGAGGATCATCGACACCGTGTACTCGGCCACCGGGAGCGCGTTGGCCGACGCCGCGGACGACACTTCGATCCCCCGGTCCCAGCATTCGCCGGTGACGTGCCCGTGCACGGATCCGGCGGTGTGGACGACCGCGCGCAGACGTGGTGCGGCCGCCAGCGCGGCGGCGTTGAGCGGCGGGCAACCCCAACCGGTGACCAGTACCTCGACGTCCCGCAGCACGTCGAGCGCTTCGGGGGTGGCGAAGTCGTCGAGCACCGGATCCGCGACGAGGTCGCAGACCCGGCCCAGTTCGGCCAGTGGTGCGGGGGTGAGCACGGCGGCCGCGGCCTCCTTGCTCATCGCCAGCGCGGCGCGAACGGTCACTTGACCGCCCCCGCGGTCAGCCCGGATCGCCAGAACCGTTGCAGCAACGCGAAAGCGAGGACCAACGGCACGACGGCGAGCAGGGATCCCATGATCACCACCGGATAGTACTCGGGCGAGACCGACGCCGAACTGTTCCACGAATAGAGACCGAGGCTGACCGGGTACAGCTTCTGGTCCGAGAGCATGATCATCGGCAGGAAGAAGTTGTTCCAGATCGCGGTGAGCTGGAAAAGGAAGACGGTGACCACCCCCGGCGCCAGCATGCGCAAGGCGACCTTCCAGTACATCTTGAGCTCGCTCGCGCCGTCGATCCGCGCGGCCTCCAGCACCTCGGCGGGAACGTAGCCCTGACTGAAGATCCGGCCGAGGTACACCCCGAACGGGTTGAACAGCACCGGGATGAACACCGCCCAGAAGGTGTTGACCAGGCCGGCTTCCGAGGCCATCAGGTACAGGGGCAGCGCGAGCACCGTCTGCGGCACCATCACCGCGGCCAATACCAGACCGAAGAGTTTTTCCTTGTGCCGGAACTGGTATTTGTCGAAGGCGTACCCGCAGGCGACACTCACCAGCGAGCTGACCGCGGCGCCGACGACGGCGTAGAGCAGGCTGTTGGCGTACCAGCGGCCGTAAATCCCGCCGTCCATCGCGAACAGATCGCCCACGTTCTGCATGAACGAGAAACCCTTGGCGGAGAAGAGATCACTGCCGAAGAGCCCATCACGATCCTTCGACGCGGCGAGGACCAGCCACAGCAGCGGCAGCACGGTGTACAACACGGAGACGCCGACGACGACGTTGACGGCCGACCGGCCCAGCAGACGGGGCCTCAAGGCGGGAGCGGTCATCAGCTGTTCTCTCCCCGGTCTCGGTGGGACCAGCGCGTCACGCCGTAGGACAACGCGATCGTGCAAGCCAGAAGGATCACCGACGCCGCCGCGGCGAGCCCGTAGTTGTTGCGGGTGAACGCGGCGTCGTAGATGTACATGCTCGGCGAGAAGCGGGCGCCGACCATCGGCGTCGCCTGGCTGAGCAGCATCGGTTCGGTGAACAGCTGCAGTGCCCAGATCAGCGAGAACAGCACGACCATGACCACCGAAGACCGGATGAGCGGTGCCTTGATCCGCACCGCCGTCCGGACCGGACCGGCGCCGTCCACCACCGCGGCCTCGATCACCTCACGCGGGATCGCCTGCAGCGCGGCGTAGAAGACCACCATGTTGTAGCCGAGGTTGCTCCACAGCGCGATGTTCACGATCGACGGGACGACCCCGTGCACCCCGAGGAAGTTCACCTCGATGTCGGCCTTGCCCAGCAGGTCCACCACCGGGCTGAGTCCCGGTGTGTAGAGGTAAAGCCAGATCAGCGCGGCGATGATGCCGGGAATGGCGTGCGGCATGAACAACGCGAGCTGCGCCGATGCGCGCAGCCGCGCCGCGCCGGAATCCAGGAGCAGCGCCAGCACGAGCGAGCCGACGACCAGTAACGGGAGATAGATCAAGCAGTACAGGACGACGACGCCGAGTCCACTGAGGAACGAGGGATCGGACAGGACGGCGGCGTAGCTGCGGAACCCGGCGAACACGGTGGCTTCCGGGCCGAAACCGAGTCCGGGCTGGTCGTCGCCGAAGAAACTCAGCCAGACGGCGGTGCCGACCGGGATCAGGAAGATCGTCACGAGCAGGACGAAGAACGGGGTCATCAGCACACCGGCGGCGAAATGCTCGCGGCGTCGCGATTTCGCGCGTGGCCCGGGCTTCGCGGGCGGCCGCGCGACGGGTGGGGACAGGGTCGCGGTCATCGCCAGGGGCACCACCTTTCTCTTCTCGGCGGTTCAGGAACTGTGTTCGGTGGTGGCCAGGCCGAGTGCCGTCAGGTCCGGCATCGTGCCGTCGTGCGCGTCGCGGACGGCGTCGAGGATCGTCCTGTCACCGCCTGCCACCTTCGCGAAACCGTCCTGCATGACGCGGTTGGTCGCGGTCATCCGCGGCCCCCAGGTCCAGCCGTCCCGGACCTTGCCGGCTTCCTCGGAGAAAAGACCGTAGATGTCCTGGCCGCCGTAGTAGGCGCGGTCGAAAGCCTGCCTTCCGACGTCGACGAGCGCGGGTGCCACCGGGTACTGGCTGCTGGCGCCGCTGGAGAGCCTGGCGCGCAGAGCGTCGGGATGCGAGACCTGCCATTCGATGAATTCCATGGCGGCTTCGGGGTGTTGGCTGTCCTTGGTGATGGCGAACGTAGAACCACCGTGCGTGCCGACGGCCGGATTCGCCGGATCCCATTGGGGCATCGGCGCGATCCGCCACCGTCCTTTTTGGCCTGGCCGGGATTTCATCTGAGCACCCGCGTCCCAGGCGCCGCTGAGCTTGGTGAGCACCAGGTTCTGGGCGAGCTGGGCGTCGTACTGCCTGCCGGAGGCGGCGTTGACGAACACGTCGCCGCCGTCGATCAGGCGTTGCCAATAGTCCGCGACCTTGCGGGTCGGCGCGTCGGCGATCGAGACGTTCCACGCGCCTTCGCGAGTGTCGAACCACTGAGCGCCCGCCTGCCAGGAGAACGCGGCGAACTGCGTCGCGCCGTCCGTGGGAAACACGCCCACCCGCGCGGCGGGCAGCTTCTCGCGTACCTTGCGGCTCAAGTCCGCGTAGTCGTCCCACGTGCGCGGCACCGCGAAGCCGAACTCGTCGAACAAATCCTTGCGGTAGTGCAGGACCATCGGCTCGATGTCGAGCGGAATGGTGAACACCCTGCCCGCGAACGTGGTCAGGTTCAGCGCCTGCGGCAGCAGTTTCGCGCGAAGGGAAGCGCTGACGAGATCGGTGATATCCCTTGCCACGCCGTCGATCGCGTACCCGGGCACCTGCGGGTATTCGATCGTGGCGATGTCGGGCGCGTTGCCCGCGCGGGCGGCGTTGCTCAGTTTCGCGTAGCCGCCGAAGTCGGCCGACGGGATCTGCTGGAAGACGACCTGGATGCGGTTCTGCGCCTTGTTGAACGCGTCGACGACCTGCTGGCTACCGCGCAGCGCGGACCAGAAGACGATCCTGGTCGCCCGTCCCGAGGCCGGTGTGGGCGCCGCCGTCGACGTACAGGCCCCTAGCGCCGCTCCGAGCGGGAGCGCGAAACTCGCGGCGAGAACGGACCGTCGGCTCGGTCGACCAGGCATCGATGCCTCCTGCGATTCGGATAGCGCATTCTGATCGCCTGAGCGTTTTACGGTCAATAGTTTCGGTTAACACGGTCAAACGATCAGATCATCCTGGTGGAGCCCCTGATCTTCAGTTCCGGCATCAGCTGGACGCGCTGAGGACGCCCGCCGCCGGCCAGCCTACGGAGCAGCTGCTCGGCGGCCACCCGTCCGACCTCGGCCTTCGGCGGCGCGACGGCGGTGAGCGGAGTGCTGCCGAGCGCCGCGACGACGTCGTCGTAGGCCACCACCGAATAGTCCTGCGGCACGTGGAGCCCGGCTTCGGCCAGCTTCTCGACGAGCATCAACGCGTCGACGTCGCCGTGCAGGACGGCACCGGTGAACCCGCGCTCGCCGACGAATTCCGCGAGTTCCCGCTCGTCACGCGGCGACGCCGGATGTTCGGGACCGGCGTCCGGGGCGCTGAGGATCACGGCGGTCTCTTCGATCTCCGGCCTGCCCGCGATTTCGGCGAACGCCGTCCGCAAGGCGCGCGCGGTCGGGCTGTCGTCGCGGGCGGCGAGGACGATCCGCTTGTGCCCCAGGGAAACGAGGTGATCGACCGCGAGATGGACGCCGTACCAATGGTCGGTGCAGACCGAATCCGTCGCGTGCAGGACGCTGCCGGGGCGCGGCCGCCGCTCCATCACGACGGTGGGCACCGGCATTTCCGCGATCCAGCCGTAGTCCGCCTCTTCCGCTTCGACGGTGCGCCAGCGGGGCGCGATCAGCAGGCCACGCACGTCGTCCGCCAGCACCCGCTCGACGATCGAATGTTCGGCGCCGCCTTCGATCCGGGGCGCGATGTGCAGGACCACCCGCATCCCGGCCTCTTCGAGCGCGGACCTCGCGCCGTGCACGGCCTCGTTCAGGTACGCGTGCCGTTCCGGGACCACCAGCGCGACCGTGCCGCCGCCGTCCTCGCGCGCCGGTTCAGCCACGGCATGCGGCACCAACGCCTTCGCCACACCGTGCCCACGCCGGAGCCTGCCCTCGCGTGCGAGTTCTTCGACGTCACGGCGCACCGTGACCACGGAGACCTCCAGTTCGGCGGCGAGATCGGCCACCCGCGCCTCTCCGCGCGCTTCGACGGCCGCCAGAATCCTCCGGCGCCGGTCGCCACCCAGCTCTCGCATCGCCCCGCCTGTTCGTTTGACCGTTTTCGCTGAGAATAACGATCAACCGTGGTCCGTCAAGAAACGGCGGGGTCGTAGGCGCGGACGGCGTCGAGATACTCGGTGATGGCGTCCCGGTTACGGAGCAGGCATTCGGCGCGCCGGGTCATCCGGTCGCGTTCGCTCTCCAGGGTTTCGAGCATTTCCGGGGTCGCGTCGGGAAAGTAGATCTGCCGGGGTTTGTCCAGGCACGGCAGGATCTGCTTGATGATCCGCGTCGGCAGCCCGGCGTCGAGCAGGCCGCGAACCTGGATGACTCTGTCGACCGACGCCTCGTCGTAGTCCCGGTAGCCGTTGGCCTGCCGTCGCGAGACGATGAGACTCTGCTCTTCGTAGTACCGCAGCAGACGACGCGATGTCCCCGTCCGCTCCGACAGCTCTCCGATCCGCATGTGCGCCACCTCACCCCGGCCGATTTGACCTTCACATCTATGTGATGGTTCGAGCATACGGATCATGACTCCGAAACTCCCGCTCGGCGCGCTCCTCGCGCTCACCACCGCGGCGTTCGTCACCGTCCTCACCGAAGCTCTGCCCGCGGGCGTGCTTCCCGCGATGAGCGCCGGTCTCGGCGTGGGCGAAGCCGCGACCGGACAGCTCGTGACGGTGTACGCGATCGGCACCGCGCTCACCGCGATCCCCCTTTCCGCGGCCACGTCCGGCTGGCGGCGCAAACGCTTGCTGCTGACCGGCGTCGCCGGTTTCGCGGTCGCCAACACGGTCACGGCGCTGTCCACGAACTACCCGCTCACCCTCGGCGCGCGCTTCGTCGCCGGTGTCGCCGCGGGTGTCGTCTGGGCGCTGCTGGCCGGTTACGCGCGGCGGCTGGCGCCGGAGCCGGTGCAGGGCAAGGCGATCGCCGTCGTGATGACCGGCATCCCGCTCGCACTCTCGCTCGGCATCCCGGCGGGCACGTTCCTCGGTGGTGCCTTCGGCTGGCAGGTGACGTTCTCGATCATGTCGGTGATCGCGCTCGGCCTGCTCGGCTGGATCGCGCTGGCCGTCCCCGACTTCCCGGGACAGGACAAGGGCGGCAGGCTCCCCGTGCGGGCGACCCTGGCCGTGCCCGGCGTGGCGGCGGTTCTCTTCGTGACGCTGACTTTCGTGCTGGCGCACAACGTCCTCTACACCTACATCGCCACTTTCCTCGAATCCGTGTCGATGGGTGGCGCGGTCGATGCGATCCTGCTGGTATTCGGTCTGGCTTCGATGCTCAGTATCTGGATCGTCGGTCTCTTCATCGACCGGCGGCTGCGTTTCCTGACCGTCGCGAGCACCGTCCTCTTCGCCCTCGGCGCGACAATTTTGGCTGTACTGGGCGAAAGTCCGGTACTGGTCTTTGTCGCGGTGACGTTGTGGGGAGTCGGCTGGGGCGGCGTCCCGACGCTGCTGCAGACCGCCGCCGCGCGCGCGGGCGACAACGGCGGCGCGGCGGACATCGCGCAGGCCATGCTCGTCACGCTGTGGAACGCCGCGATGGCGGGCGGCGGGATCGCCGGCGGCGTCCTCCTCGACGGCTTCGGCGCCGGGTCGTTCCCCTGGAGCGTGCTGGTGTTGCTGGTACCGACGCTGGCCGTGGTCCTGCTGGCCCGGCGGAACGGGTTCACAGCGGCAGTTCCGGATGACTCCGGATCGCCTCGAGAACCACGTCGACAGCGGCGCGAGGCGCGGACCCGCGTCTGATCGCCGCGGTGATGGAACGGGTGACCGGCGTCGCGAGTTCGCGAGTGGCGACGCGGTAGCGCTTGTCGACGGCGAGGCCGGGCAGCAACGCGATGGCGAGCCCGGCCTCGACGTGCTGCAACGTCATCATGTAATTGCTGAACCGGCACACCACCCGCGGCTCGAACCCGGCTTCACGGCAGAGCCGGGTGGCGAGGTTCGCCATGTACGACTGAGGGATGTCGAACGCCCAGGGTTCGTTGGCGTAGGCGGAAAGGTCGGCGGGGCCCCGGCCGGCGGCCGGATGACCGGGCGGGGCCACCAGGACGATCGGATCGGTCGCGATCGGCACGAGGTCGACGTCCGGCCCCAGCGGCTGCTCGACGAAATCCGTGGTGGTGATGATGACGTCGGCGTCGCCGACCCGGAGCGCGGGCAGGCTGGCGTGCGGTTCGAGTTCGAGCAGTTCGACGTCCAGTTGCGGATGCGAGCGGGCCAGCCGGGTCACCGCAGGGACGGCGATGGTGTGGATCGCGCTCTGGAAGGCGCCGAGGCGGACCAGCCCCGCCGGTGCTTCGCCGAGGCTGCGCAACTCGGCCTCGACGGTCTCCATGTGATCGAGGATCGCTCTCGCCCGGCGGGCCAGCATCAGCCCGGCCGGGGTCAGCCGGACGCGACGGCCGGTGCGCTCCAGCAGCTGCGTACGCGTTTCGGCCTCGAGGACCGCCAGCTGCTGGGACACGCTGGACGCGCTCAGGTTGGCCGCCTTCGCGACCGCGCGGACGGTGCCGAGGGTGTCCAGCCGGCTCAGCAGGCTGAGCCTCCAGGGGTTGAGCATCGCACCATTGTTGTACGGATCAGCCGAACAGCACAGCCGGAATTGTGAGCTGGACGTGTCGCTCGGCCGCGCCTTACCTTCGGGACATGGCTGCTCCGACGACCGACCTGACCACCGCGGACCGTTTCTGGGCCGACGCCGACCGGCACCTCGTGCGCTACGCCGGGGCCGGCGACTTCACCCGCGAGATCATCGACCATGCCGCCGGAAGCTATCTGTTCACCGAATCCGGACGGCGGATCCTCGACTTCACGTCCGGGCAGATGAGCGCGATCCTCGGCCATTCGCATCCCGACATCGTCGCCACCGTACGACGCCAGATCGGCTCACTCGACCACCTCTTCAGCGGGATGCTGAGCCGCCCCGTCGTCGACCTCGCCCGACGGCTCGCCGAGACTTTGCCGTCACCGCTGGAAAAAGCGCTGCTGCTGACCACCGGGGCGGAATCGAACGAGGCCGCGATCCGGATGGCCAAACTCGTGACGGGGAACCACGAGATCGTGTCGTTCGCCCGGTCGTGGCACGGGATGACGCACGCGGCGGCGAGCGCGACCTACAGCGCGGGCCGCAAAGGGTACGGCCCGTCCGCGCCGGGCAACTTCGCCATCCCCGCGCCGAATTCCTACCGCCCGGACTTCCTCACCGGTGAAGGTGAACTCGACTGGCGGCGCCAACTGGACTTCGGGTTCGAGATGATCGACGCCCAATCCGTCGGCAGTCTCGCGGCGTGCGTCGTCGAACCGATCCTCAGCTCGGGCGGGATCGTCGAGCCGCCTGTGGGATATTTCGCCGCTCTGCGGGAAAAATGCCGGGAACGCGGGATGCTGCTGATCCTCGACGAAGCCCAGACCGGCTTGTGCCGCACGGGAAACTGGTACGCCTTCGAACGCGACGGCGTCGTCCCCGACATCCTGACCCTGTCCAAGACACTGGGCGCTGGGCTCCCGCTGGCGGCGGTGATCACGAGCGCGGAGATCGAACAGGAGGCACACGACCGCGGCTACCTGTTCTTCACCACGCACGTCGCGGACCCGCTGGTGGCGGCCGTCGGGAACACCGTGCTCGACGTCCTCACCCGCGACCGCCTCGACGAACGCGCCACCGAACTGGGCGCCTTCCTTCGCCGGGGCCTCGACACCCTCGCCGCCCGGCACCCCGTCGTCGGCGACATCCGCGGGCGAGGCTTGCTGGTCGGCGTCGAACTCGTCCTGGACCGCGAGACGAAGCGGAGTTCGGACGAACTGGGCGCGCTGGTGACGCGACGATGCCTGGAATTGGGGCTGCACATGAACATCGTGCAGCTGCCGGGGATGGGCGGGGTGTTCCGGATCGCTCCGCCGTTGACGGCGACGGAACAGGAACTGGCGGAGGGGATCGCGGTGCTGGATGAGGCCATCGGGGACGCTTGCGTTCAGTTCGGGCTTTGAGTGTCCACAAGGGACACTTCCTGGCGAGCGAGTGTGCGTCGATCGACGTGTCGTGGTTGCGGGCGGGCCTGTTCGCCGGGGTGGCGGGCAGGGCGAAGGCGTGACACGCGTGCTCAGAGACGGATCTCGCGTGCCTGGACCCCGCACTCGGGTGTTACGCCTCCAAGCACGCGAGATCCGGCTCTAAGCACGCGAGTACGGCGCCACGTCACCCAAGCCACCTTCCCCGCCCGAACCCACCACGTTTGCCTTAACCCTCTATAAATCCACACAGTGAGGGACACGGCCCGACAGCTGGACCGGTCTACCGGCACACCGCCCTCGAACGGCACATTTGACAAGCAGAAAAGAATCCTCCGTGCGGCAGCACTCAAACCGGCGCGCGTTCCGGGCTGCGGGACAACAGGAAGGCGGCGATCCCGGCGGGGAAGAACATGAGCACGCCGTAGATCCCGGCGGGTACGGCCATCGTCTCGTCGCCGAGCACCGAGATCGCCACGGCGATCGCGAGGGTGGCGTTGTGGATGCCGATCTCCATGGCGGACGCGATCGACTGCTCGCGGTCCACTCGGAACAGACGTGGCACGAAGTACCCGATCGCGAGGCTGAGCACGGACAGTGCCAGCGCCACCGGTCCGAGCGTCCCGATGTTGTCCAGCAGGGTCTGGAATTCCTGCGCGATCGCGGCGGCGATCACCAGCACGAGCACCACGGCGGAGGCGATCTTGACCGGTTTGCGCATCCGCTCCGCCCAGTCGGTGAACCGCGCCCGCACCACCATCCCGAGCACGACCGGGATCAGCACGATCGCGAACACCTGCACGAACTTCGCCGGCTGAAGGCCGACCGAAGTGTCGCCGTCGAGGAACTGGGCCATCGACAGGCCGACCACCAGCGGCAGCGTGAACACGGCCAGCACGGAGTTGATCGCCGTGAGCGTGACGTTGAGGGCGACGTCGCCGCCGGCCAGGTGGCTGAACAGGTTCGCCGAGGTCCCACCGGGCGAGGCGACGAGCAGCATCATCCCGACCGCGAGCACCCCGTCGAGGCCGAACAGCAGGATGAGGCCGACACAGATGGCGGGCAGCAAGATCATTTGACACACCAGCGCGATGACGGCCGCCTTCGGGTATTTCAGCACCCGGGTGAAGTCGCCGACGGTCAGGGTCAGCCCCAGCCCGAACATGACCAGCGCCAGCGCTACCGGCAGGAGGATGGAAAACATCGCCGAACCCATCGAGGGGCCTCCGTCCGATATGCCCTTTTAAGAGCGGCAATCGTGTCAAGCGGCGCCAACCCGGTCAAGGCACTGAAACCCAGCCGTGACCCCGCCCGACGTTAACAAGAGCAGTGCTCACTGTGCTTATAAGCTCTAACGTTCACCACAACGACCGGGCACGGTGCTGACCCGCCGTAAGAGATCGGTAATCGCGCCAACCCGGCATTCCGGACGCCGCTCGCGGTTGAATGACGCCATGAATCGCAAGCGGGTGCTCACCGTCCTGGCGGCCGGACTGGTAGTGCTGGTGGTGGCGGGGCTGTACTGGTTCCAGCCTTGGAAGCTCTGGGTGAACGAGACGGTCCAGGAGGCGCTGCCCGCCGTCCAGGCCGCGCCTTCCGAAAGCACCGCTTCCGCAAGCGCAGCTCCCCCAAGCGCGGCTCCCGCCCCGAAAGAGCCCGCCGTCGTGGCGACCGGCGAACTGATCAGCCACGAACACACGACCAGCGGCAGCGTCCGGATCCTGCGCGCGGCCGACGGATCACTGGTGCTGCGCTTGGAGAACCTCGACACGAGCAACGGCCCGGATCTGCGGGTCTGGCTCACCGACGCGCCGGTCCTGCCGGGCAAGGACGGCTGGTCCGTGTTCGACAACGGCGCGCACGTGAGCGCCGGGAAACTCAAGGGGAACAAGGGAAGTCAGAACTACACCCTGCCGGCGGGCACCGATCTGGCGCGCTATTCGAGCGTGACCATCTGGTGCGAACGGTTCAGCGTCTCCTTTGGAGCGGCGTCGCTGACGAAGAACGTCTAGGTCGCGAGCCGGTCCACGGCGTATTCCATTTCCGCGCGGACGGCGCGCAGGTCGATGCCTCCCGGATCGATGATCGAGGCCACGGCGATCCCCCGCAACTGCCCGACCAGCGCCGTCGCGTAGGCGTCGGGGTCACGGACGCCGGAGATGGACCCGTCCGCGATCCCGGTGGCCACGGTCTGCGCGATGGCGAACCGGTACCGGCGATCGGCCTCGGTCATCGCCGACCGCACCGCCGGATCGCCGACGGTCGCGTCCGTCCACAGCACCACGAACGCCCGGTTCAACGGCGGCATGTCGGTGAGCAGCTCGAAGAAGATGTCCAGCAGCGCACGCAGCATGTCCATCGGGCTGGGCGTCAGACCGCCGGTCCTGGTGGCGACGGCGGCACCGAAGGCGTCGGCGAACTTCTCCGCCGCGAACTCGACGAGCCGCTGCACCAGCGTCTCCTTCGAGCCGAACAGCTGGTAGACGACGCCGCTGGGATAGCCGGTCCTGGCGCAGATCATGCCGATTTTGAGCCGGGCGAATCCGCCATCGCCGATGAGGCGGGCGGCGGTGTCGAGAATCCGCCTCCTCGCGATCTCCTGATCGCGCTGGACCTGGCGCTCCTCGGCAGACGAGTCCACGTCGCGATCCTCCCACGAGTTCCGGTTCGTCACCCGTCGACGCGGCGTACGATCCGGGCATGAAGATCGCCTTCGCGGCCGACGACCGGAACTCGACCACGGACGCCGTCCGGGCCTTCCTCGCCGAAGCCGGTCACGAGGTGCTCCTCCCGGTGACATCGGAAGCCTGGCCGGAGCTCGGCGCGGCGGTGGGCAAGGCGGTCGCCGACGGTGAGGCCGACTACGGCATCGTCATGTGCTGGACGGGGACGGGCACGGCCATCGCGGCCAACAAGGTCCCCGGTGTCCGCGCGGCGCTGGCCTGGGACACCTGGATCGCCGCGGGCGCGCGGAAATGGAACGACGCCAATGTGCTGGCGCTGAGCCTCAAACGGCTCGCCCCCGATGTGGCCGTCGAAATCACCGACGTGTTCCTTTCCGGTATCGCACCGGATCCCGATGAATCCGCGAATATCGCCCGGCTCGGGGAAATGGACGAACCTCGCCGATAACGGCACCGGACCAGTGAACGACTAACGCTGTCGAACGTATTAGGCCGTTCGCAGGAAAATCACCACTCTCCGTAGTGGCACTTCCCATATTGGTCCAGACCACGTACCGTCTCCCGCAACAAAGCGTTCCGCCATGGAGGTGGTCGATGAAGACGCATCCCCGCCTGCCCGGCTTCGGCCGAGGCAACGCGATGTCGCTGATTTCGCATTGACGAAATCCTCTCCAAGATCATTTCCCTGCACCGGGTTGTAAGGAGTGAAATGTCGAGAAAAAGATGGCATCTGGTCGGCCTGTTCACGGCCGTCGCCGCGCTGGCTGTCGGTCTGGTGACCGTCCCGGCGAACGCGGCGGGCGGGGTCGGCGCCTCGCTGACCAAGGGGTCGGACTGGGGGTCCGGCTGGGAGGGCAAGTACACGATCACCAACAACTCCGGGGCCGCCCTCACCTCCTGGACCCTGGAGTTCGACCTCGCGAGCGGACACTCGATCGCTTCGCTGTGGGACGGTAGCTACACCGTCTCCGGCCAGCACGTGACCGTGAAGAACACCTGGAACGGCAACCTTTCCAACGGCGGTTCCACCAGTTTCGGCTTCAACGTCAAGTACTCCGGCACCTACACCCCGCCCGCCAACTGCAAGATCAACGGCGGCTCCTGCGACCCGGGTGGCGGCACCCCGACCACGACGCCGACCACCCCGACCACCACGACGTCGAATCCCCCGACGTCGACCAGCACGAGCAACCCGCCGACCACGACGACTTCGAACCCGAACCCGGGCGCGAAGAAGAACCTCGGCTACTTCGTGCAGTGGGGCGTCTACGGACGCAACTACCACGTGAAGAACATTCACACCTCTGGTTCCGCGGCCAAGCTGACGCATATCAACTACGCGTTCGGCAACGTCACCAACGGTTCCTGCACCGCGAATGACGACACCTACGCCGACTACGACAAGTTCTACGACGCCGGGTCCAGTGTGGACGGTGTCGCGGACAGCTGGGACGCGGGTGCGCTGCGCGGTAACTTCAACCAGCTGCGCAAGCTGAAGAAGATGTACCCGGGCCTGAAGGTGCTGTGGTCGTTCGGTGGCTGGACCTGGTCCGGCGGCTTCGGCCAGGCGTCGAAGAACCCGGCCGCCTTCGCGGAATCCTGCTACAAGCTGATCAAGGACCCGCGCTGGGCCGACGTCTTCGACGGCATCGACATCGACTGGGAGTACCCGAACGCCTGCGGGCTCACCTGTGACACCAGCGGTCCCGCCGCGATCAAGAACGTGGCTCAGGCGCTGCGCACCAAGTTCGGCTCCTCGTTCCTGGTCACCGCCGCGATCACCGCGGACGCCAGCAGTGGCGGCAAGCTCGACGTCGCCGACTACGGCCCCGCGTCGGCGTACTTCGACTGGTACAACGTGATGACGTACGACTTCTTCGGCGCGTGGGCGGCGCAGGGACCGACGGCCCCGCACTCGCCGCTGACCTCGTACCCCGGTATCCCACAGCAGGGCTTCAACTCCGACGAAGCCATCCAGAAGCTCAAGGCCAAGGGTGTGCCGGCGAGCAAACTGTTGCTGGGCATCGGTTTCTACGGCCGCGGCTGGACCGGCGTCACGCAGGACACCCCGGGCGGCACCGCGACCGGCGCGGCACCGGGCACCTATGAAGCGGGCATCGAGGATTACAAGATCCTGAAGAACAGCTGCCCGTCGACCGGCACGATCGCGGGCACCGCGTACGCGAAGTGCGGCAACAACTGGTGGAGCTACGACACTCCCGCGACCATCAACGGAAAGATGGGCTGGACCAAGAACCAGGGTCTCGGCGGCGCGTTCTTCTGGGAGCTCAGTGGTGACACCTCCAACGGTGAGCTCGTCACGGCCATGCGCAACGGCCTGAACTGAGAGGTTCGACAGTGGGCAAGCGGACTTGGATCCAGGCCGTGGGCCTGGCCGCCGCTGCCGCAACGGCCGGCGCGGTCCTCGTGATCGCGCCGGCCTCCGCGGCCGGCGGCATCGGCGCCGCCTTCAGCAAGGGCTCCGATTGGGGCTCCGGCTGGGAAGGCAAGTACACGATCAGCAACAACTCGGGCTCGAGCCTTCCCACGTGGACGGTCGAATTCGATCTCCCCTCCGGACATTCGATCGCTTCGCTGTGGGACGGCAGCTATTCCGTCTCCGGCCAGCACGTGACGGTGAAGAACGCCTGGAACGGCAACCTTTCCCACGGCGGCAGCACCAGTTTCGGCTTCAACGTCAAGTATTCCGGGGGCTACGTCGCCCCGGCGAACTGCAAGATCAACGGTGGGTCCTGCGATCCGGGCGGCGGCGGTCCGACCACGACGCCGACCACACCCACGAGCACGACCACGACCTCTCCGACGACGACCACGAGCACCCCGCCACCGCCCGGCGGCCGTGGCGCGCCGTATCTGTACCTGGGCTGGGGCAGCCCGCCGAACCCGCAGACGGTGATGAACGCGACCGGGATCAAATGGTTCACGATGGCGTTCATCCTCTCGTCCGGTGGATGCAATCCCGCTTGGGACGGCAGCAGGCCGCTGCAGGGCGGCGTCGACGCGAACGCGATCGCACAGATCAAGGCCGCGGGCGGGCAGATCGTGCCGTCCTTCGGCGGGTGGAGCGGCAACAAGCTCGGCCCGAACTGCTCGACGCCGGAAGCGCTCGCCGGGGCCTATCAGAAGGTGATCGACGCCTACGGTCTCAAGGCGATCGACATCGACATCGAGAACACCGACGAGTTCGAGAACGCGGTCGTGCAGGACCGGGTCCTGAACGCGTTGAAGATCGTGAAGGCGAACAACCCCGGTATCCAGACCATTCTCACCTTCGGCACGACGACCAGCGGCCCGAACTCGTGGGGCCAGCGGCTGATCGACCAGTCGAAGGCACTGAACGCCGGGATCGACGTCTACACGATCATGCCGTTCGACTTCGGTGGTGGCGCGGACATGTACGGCAACACCATCAAGGCGGCGAACGGCCTGCGGGACAAGCTGAAGTCGACCTTCGGGTGGAACGACGCCACGGCGTACAGCCACCTGGGCATCAGCGGCATGAATGGTCTTTCGGACCAGCGGGAACTGACGAGTCTCGACACCTGGACCCGCATCACCGACTGGGCCAAGACCAACAAGATCGCCAGGCTCGCGTTCTGGTCGACCAACCGTGACCGGGGCTGCGCAGGTGGTGGCGTCGCGGAGAACTGCAGTGGCATCGCGCAGAACGACTGGGACTTCACGCGGATCACCGCGGGCTTCTGACGTCCCTCTCCCCGAAGTATCCCCGAACTGCGGGCCCGCACCGAAGCTGCACGGTGCGGGCCCGCTCCATGTCTCTCCTCCCCTTCCCCCACCCCCGCATTTCGTCCTCTAAACGCGGTAGATGCACACGCAAGTACCGCATTCAGAGGACGAAACGCAGGTCAGGGCA
The DNA here is from genome assembly GCF_055575355.1 of Amycolatopsis sp. NPDC034160. Lineage (NCBI taxonomy): Bacteria > Bacillati > Actinomycetota > Actinomycetes > Pseudonocardiales > Pseudonocardiaceae > Amycolatopsis > Amycolatopsis sp. NPDC034160. The sequence goes on from NZ_JBVISU010000003.1 coordinate 509,049, forward strand.
GGGCGTTCAGGAAGGGTTCGTGGGCGTTCTGGAATTCCCAGCCGTAGTACCGGTCCCAGTTGATCGACCACGTCATCAGCCCGCGCAGCGCGGGCGACGCGCCGCCGCGCAACGTGTACGACCCACATCCGGAGTTCTTGACCAGGCAGTTCAGCGCCGAGTGCACCGCCGCCGGCGCGGTATGCCCATTGCCGGCGCTCACCGCCGCGGGCAGGCCGAACGCGATCTGGTCCTCCCGCAGCCCCGGGAACCTGAACCCGGTCGAGGCCACGGTGAACCCGGCCTTGACCATGTCCGTCATCGCGATGTGGAAATCGGCGCCGCCCATGAAGTGGTACTGGTTGTCCAGGCCCATCACCGGTCCGGAGTTGTAGTCCTGGACGTGCAGCACGGTCAGCGCGTCGCGCATCGCGTGGATGACCGGCAGGTACGAACCGGTGCGGTTGTCGGCACCGCCCAGACCCCCGTAGTACTGGTAGCCGGTCTGCACGAAGAACGTCTCCGGTGCCATCGTGAGCACGAATCCCGCGCCGTATTTGGCTTTCAGCGTCTTCAGCGCCGAAATGAGATTGACGATCACCGGCGTGGTCGGATTGCGGAAGTCGTTGTCACCGGAATTGAGGTACAGCGAGTGGCCCTCGAAGTCGATGTCGAGCCCGTTCAGCCCGTACCGGTCGATGATCGCGGACACCGAGCTGACGAAGGCGTCCCGCGCCGCGGTCGTGGTCAGCTGGACCTGGCCGTTCTGGCCGCCGATGGAGATCAGGACCTTCTTTCCCTGCGCCTGTTTCGCGCGGATCGCCGCGATGAAGTCCGCGTCGCTTTCCACCGTCGGGCATTCCGCCACCGGGCACCTCGTGAACCGGATGTCGCCGGAGGTCACCGAAGTCGGCTCACCGAAGGCGAGATTCACGATGTCCCACGCCGGCGGAACGTCGGCCATCCGCGTGTAGCCGGAGCCGTTGGCGAAACTCGCGTGCAGGTAACCGATCAGCGCGTGCTTCGGCAGGCCGGTGTCGACGCAGCCGCCGGTCGTGGCGCCGACCTCCGTGGTCTTCGGCGATTCACCCGCGCTGTTGTACGCCGCGACCGAGTAACTGTGCGACGAACAGGCCGTCAGCCCCGAAAGGGTGGCCGAAGTCCCGGTCACCGTCGCGCGCACCGTGCCGCCTTCGTACACGCGATATCCGGTCACCGTGCCCGCCGACGCTCCCCACGAGAGCGCGATCGACGAATTCGTCACGGTGCCCACCACCGGATTTCCCGGGGCGGGTGGCGCACCCGGGGTGCCGCCACCCGGGCCGTCGAGGCTGAGGTCGTCGGCGTAGAAGGTGCCCGACCCGTACCAGCCGTGGACGTACACCTCGGCCGTCGTCTGCGTCGACGACGTCGTGAACGACAGCGAAAGCCGCGTGTAGGCGGTCGCGGCGGTCCAGGTCGACGGTCCGCCGGTGACCCCGAGGTACACCGGGTTCCCGTTCACCCAGGCGGACACCGCGTAGGTGGTGTTCGGCTGGACGGACACCGTCTGTGCGCACTTCCCGGTCGTCGAGCCGGGTGTCACCGAGACGGCGTAACCGCCCGAACGGACCGGTGTGGTGACGGCCGTGCCCGCCGCACAGGACCAGCCGGACGTCGAACCGGCCTCGAAGCCGGGGTTGAGGAGCAGGTTGGCCGCGCTCGCGGTGCCGCCTCCCGCTATCAGCCCGGCGAAGGTGAATACCAAAACAGCCAGAAAGGCCAAGGATCTGGAACGCCTCATCGCGATTCCTCCGGATCAGGGGCGGCCGACGGCCGCGTCCGGTTAATTGTCTAGACCAATATGGCGAAAGTCCAGAGCCGGGGCGCACCAGGGCCGAAAGACCCGACTACTCCGGGCTGCTTTACCGGTGTGACGCGCGTACGTCCCTCCGTAACGTCTGAAGGATCAAGCAGGACTGGGGTTTCAGGGAGGCGGGGACGATGGGAACGCACAGGTACACACCGAGAACGACCCATCCGGCGCGATGACCGTGTCCGAAGCCGTGCGGCCGACCTGTTCGCCTCGTCCGGGAGAACCGGACGGCGAACTGATCCGCGCGGCCATCAGCGGTGACCGGCTGGCCATCGGGAGTCTGCTGAGTCTTCTCCGGCCGATCGTGTTCCGCTACTGCGCGGGCAAACTGGGGGTGATGACGCGGGGGATCTCCAGCGCCGACGACTGCGCGCAAGAAGTCCTCATGGCCGTCCTCGTCGCCTTGCCGCGCTACAACTATCAGAACGAGAGCTTCCTGCCGTACGTGTTCGGGATCGCCGCGCACAAGGTCGCCGACGTCCGGCGGAACCTCGCCCGCGACCCGTCCGCACCGGTGCCCGATCCGGAACCGGAACAGCACGGGCCATGGAACCCGACCTTCGACGAGGTCGAGAAGGCGGACCGGAGCCATCGGCTCGCGCGGCTGTTCAAGGTGCTCACCCCGAAGCAGCGGGACGTGCTGGTGTTCCGCGTGATCCTCGGGTTCAGCGCCGAGGAGACCGCCGTCGCACTCGGCATGGCGAGCGCGGGCGCGGTGCGCGTCACCCAGCACCGGGCGCTCAACGAACTGCGCCGAGTGCTTCGCCAGGACCCGGGTTTCGCCGACGGGCTCGCGCTCTTCTAGGTAGTGAGTGGCGATTCGGGTTCTATTGCAGGGCGAAGGCGTAACGCGCGTGCTCAGAGACGGAACTCGCGTGCCTGGACCCCGCACTCGGGTGTTACGCCTCCAAGCACGCGAGATCCGGCTCCAAGCACGCGAGTACGGCCGATATCCAGAATCAGGCCTGCCCTACCGCTCACTAAGCGGTGGGCTTGCGGCGCTGGGAAGCGTAGACGGCGGCGGCGGTTCGGCGTTCGAAGCCGAGCTTGTGCAGCAGGGACGACACGTAGTTCTTGACCGTCTTCTCCGCCAGGTACAGCTTTTCCGCGATCTGCCGGTTGGTCAGCCCGTCGGCGATGTGGTCGAGCACCCGCCGCTCCTGCGGGCTCAACTGTTCGTAGCGCGGATCCGGCAGCGCGCTGTCGCCGCGCAGGCGGTTCATCACCGACGCCGTCAGTGTGCTGTCCAGGAGCGATCCGCCCGTCGCGACCGTGCGGACGGCTTTGACCAGCGCGCCACCCGAGACCTGCTTGAGCATGTACCCGGCGGCGCCCGCCATGATCGCGCCGAACAACGCGTCGTCGTCCGAATAGGACGTCAGCATCAGGCAGGCGGGCGGCGGGTCGATGGACGAGCGGATCTCGCGGCAGACGGTGACCCCGTCCCCGTCCGGCAGCCGGACGTCGAGCACCGCGACCTGCGGTTTGACCACGGGGATCCGGACGAACGCCTCGGCGGCCGTGGACGCCTCACCGACCACCGTGAGATCGTCTTCGGCCTCGAAGACGGTCTTCAACCCGGTGCGGACGAGCTCATGATCGTCCAGCAGGAACACCGAAATGGTCATCCCACACTCCCCTCTCGGGCCGGCAGTGCCACCGACCAGTCGAGCCTCGTTCCGCCTTCCGGCCTGGCCTCGACGAGGAAAGACCCATTCCAGCGGGCCGCGCGTTCGGCGAGATTCGCGACCCCGCTGCGATGGCCGGGTTCGGCGGGCATGCCGACGCCGTCATCCGCCACCGAAAGCTTCAGCCACCGTCCGTCGCGGTCGACCGAGACGTCGACCGACACCGCCGTCGCCGCGGCATGTCTGACCACATTGGACAGTGCTTCGCGCAGCGTCGCGAGCAGATCGGAACGAACCGTGTCCGGCACGGTCGAATCCAGCGGCCCCTCGAACCCTACTCTCGGTTCGGACGCGCAGCCCGCGTCGAGCGCGACGCGCAGCAACTCCGACCGGAGGCTGCCCTGCGCCTCGGCGGGTTCCTGCAACGAGAAGATGCTGTTGCGGATCTCGCGGATCGTGCGGTCGATCTCGTGCGCGAACCCGGTCACGCGGTCGGCGACGGTGGGTTCGCCCGCGAGCCTGCCGAGTCCCTCCAGGCCGAGCCCGATCGCGAACAGCCGCTGGATCACCAGGTCGTGCAGGTCACGGGCGATCCGGTCGCGGTCCTCGAAGACGGCGAGCCGCTGACGGTCCTGTTGCGCGCGGGCGAATTCGACCGCGAGCGCGGCGTGCGCGGCGAAGGTCTCGGCGAGCTGGACGTCGTAGGCGGAGAACGGGGTCTTGTCGCGGAATTTCGCCACCACGAGGACGCCGAGTTTCTCGTCGCCGACGATCAGCGGGACGGCGACCGTGGAGTCCAGGTCCTTGACGACCGCGGGCAGCACGGCACCGCGTTCGCCCTGGTATTCGACCACTTTTTCGCCGTAGTCCCGGATCACGACGGGTTTGCCGGTGGTGAACGCCATCCCGGTCGCGGTGCCCTCGGCCGGGACCGCGATCCCGGCCAGCCGGTCGGCGTCCGGGCCCGGCGGCTCGACGATCTCGAAGACCAGCATCCCGTCACCGCGCGGCCGGGCCACCGCGCCCGCGGTGCCGCCCGCGACGACGCGTGCCCGTTCGGCGATCAGCCGCAGGGTCGCGGTCAGATCCTGGTCGGTCAGCAGCGCACCGGTGACGTGATAAGAGGCTTCGAGCCAGCGTTCGCGCCGTTGCACCTGGTCGAACAGCGCGGCGTTCTCGATCACCACACCGGCCGCCGCGGTGAGCGCGACGAGCAGATCCCCCTCGGATTCGGTGAATTCCGCCCCCTCCGGCTTGGGGGCCAGGTACAGCATCCCGAAGATGCGGCCGCGCACCCGGATGGGCATCACGCGGGACTCGTCCTCCGGCGGCGGGGACGCCCACGCGTCACCGAACCGGATGAACTCGTCCGAATCGAGCACGCTCAGCGCGCCGAACGGCGCACCGGTCAGCTCGCAGGCCGATTCGACCATGCGCCGGAGGATGTCGGAGAGGCTGAGATCGTGGGCGATCCCGGCCACCGCGTCCAGGATCCTGGGCGCCTTGGCGTCACTCGCCGCACTCACCCGCCGCACTGGCGTCACCGTCCCGAAGTAACTCCCCGGGTAGTGGGGTCAGGAATGACAAACGCGCCCGGAAAGCTCACTTGGTGCGTCGATCACGGACCGCGCTTCGTTACCGCGAGCGCCGAGGATCCTCCGTCCGGTGACCGACTCGGTCGGAATCCGGAGATACCGGGCGTCCGCCTGACCAGTCCAGCAGTCCAGCGGCAGGGCCGCGAGCTCGTCGATCACGATCGGGTCACGCACCTCGGAGGCACGGCCGAGCACGGTGACGAACCAGCCGGATCTCAGGTCGGTGGCGAACTCGTCGGCGGCGAACGCGACCACACTGTCGAGCACTCCGGCGAACAGCGCGCTCTGTGACGGCGTCCGCAGCACGATCGCACCGTGGTGGAGGACGAACCGCGCCGGCTGGATCACCGGCAGGGCCCGGGAGGTGAACACCACCCGGCCCAGCCCGGTACCCGCGAGCAGCGCGACGCACTGGTCGCGATCGAGCGTCTCGAGACCCAAGGAGTCTGACATCGGCATCCCCGCGTTCTCGTGAGCAATTCGGCTTCGAGGTCCACGGTCCCCGGCTTACCGACTCGCCGGTAGGGCCGTTGGACCCGGCCCACGCGGGGGATGCCGCGCGTTACGCCTTCGGCTTCAGCAGTACGACGGGGATCTCCCGCTCGGTCTTGGACTGGTACTGCGCGTAGTTCTTGAAGTCGGCGGTGATCTTGGGCCACAGGCGGGCGCGCTGCTCGCTGTCGGCGATGCTCGCGACCATCGGCCGCGCGGTCTCACCCTTCAGCGTGACCTGGACCTCCGGGTTGTCGCGGAGGTTGAGGAACCACGCGGGGTGCTGGTCGTCGCCGCCACGGGAGGCCACGACGACGTACGCGTCGCCCTCGCGCAGCGGCGAAGTCAGCAGCACCGTGCGCGGCTGACCGGATTTGCGGCCGAGGGTGGTCAGTTCCAGGACGGTCATCCCGGCGACCTCCCAGCCGGCGCGGCCGCCACTGACCTTCTGGATGACGCGGTGGACGGCGTTCATGGTCTTCAAGGCGAAATCACTGGGCATGCGGAGAAGGCTACTCCGCTTTCATCGCGACTTCGATCCCGTCCAGGAGAACGGCCAACGAGAGTTCGAAGGCCTCCCTCGCCTCCTGCTCCAGATACGAAGCCGTCTCGTCCTCCATCCGGAACGCCTGCTCGCTCTCCATCCAGGTCAGCGTCGGGAACCGCTCGGCGAAGTCCGGCGACACCTCTTGCAGGAGTGCCGAGCGGGCGTACCACCATTCGTCGTCGGTCTGCCCGGTCACCTTCTCCGCGGACCGGGACTCGGCGGCCGTCCTGGCGGGCTCGCGGACACACGAGTACAGCGCGCTGACCAGCCGCCGCAGCACCACCGGCGGCAATCCGGTGCGGCGCAGGATTCTCACCAGCGACTCAAGCACGACGTACTCGTGCGGCCCCAGCACCGGCCGCGCCTGTGAGACCTGGAGGACCCAGGGGTGCCGGAGGTAGAAGTCCCACAGGTCGTACGCCCACTGAGCGGCGTCGGATCGCCAATCGGCTCCGTCATGAGAGGCGGGTAGTTCGGCGAGCGCCTTGTCGTACATGAGGTCGAGCAGTTCGCTCTTGCTCGGGACGTAGGTGTAGAGCGCCATGGCCGTCCGGCCGAGCCTGTCGCCGACCGCGCGCATCGAAAGGCCCGTCATGCCTTCGGCGTCGGCGATCGCGATGGCGGCGTCGACGATCAGGTCCACCGAGAGCGCCGGTTTCGGCCCCGGTCGCTCGACGTCCGCCTGCTCCGTCCGCCACAGCAGGGCCATCGACTTCCGGGGATCTCCCTGCGCCGCGTAGACGACCACTGGCAAACTCCTTACAGCATAAACTAACCTCTGCTACCCTCACTTTACAGGCTAAAGAGTTCCAAACAGGGGAGAGCCATGCCTTCGGCCGCCGACAGCCACGACATGATCCAGGTGCGCGGAGCCAGAGAGAACAACCTCGCCGACGTCTCGGTCGACATCCCCAAACGCCGTCTCACCGTCTTCACCGGTGTTTCCGGCTCCGGCAAGTCGTCCTTGGTGTTCGGCACCATCGCCGCGGAATCGCAGCGGCTGATCAACGAGACCTACACCGCCTTCATCCAGTCCTTCATGGCCCCCGTCGGACGGCCCGACGTGGACGCGCTGCGGAACCTGAGCGCCGCGATCGTCGTCGACCAGGAGCGGATGGGGGCCAATTCCCGGTCCACGGTCGGCACCGCGACCGACGCGCACACGATGCTGCGGATCGTCTTCAGCAGGCTGGGGCAGCCGCATATCGGGACCTCCGGGGCGTTCAGCTTCAACCTGCCCGAGGGGATGTGCCCGGAATGCGAGGGCCTCGGGAAGGTTTCCAGCATCGACGTCGACCAGCTGGTCGACAAAGAGCTTTCGCTCGACGAAGGGGCGATCACCGTCCCGAACTTCGCACCGGGCAGCTGGTACTGGAAGGGACTCGCGGAGTCCGGCTTCGTCGACCCCTCGGTCAAGCTGAAGGACTACACGCCTCAGCAGTGGGAAGACTTCATGTACAAACCCGCCACCAAGATGAAGCTCGGCGGGATGAACACCACCTACGAAGGCCTGCTGGTGAAGGTCCAGCGGCTGTTCCTGGCCAAGGACAAGGAGGCGACGCAGGCGCACATCCGGACGTTCGTCGACCGGGCGGTCACCTTCAAGCGATGTCCGCTCTGTGACGGCGCCCGGCTCAACCAGGCGGCGCTGTTGTCGAAGATCGACGGACTGAACATCGCGGAGTGTTCGGCGATGCAGATCAGCGATCTGGCCGATTTCGTCCGCAAACTCGACGATCCGTCGGTCGGCCCGCTGATGCAGAACCTGCGCGGCACCCTCGACTCGCTCGTGGAGATCGGCCTCGGCTACCTGAGCCTCGACCGGGAATCCGGGACCCTGTCGGGTGGCGAGGCGCAACGCGTGAAAATGGTGCGGCACCTGGGTTCCAGCCTCACCGACGTCACCTACGTCTTCGACGAGCCGACCGTCGGCCTGCACCCGCACGACATCCAGCGGATGAACGGGCTGCTGCTGCTCTTGAAGGACAAGGGGAACACGGTCCTCGTCGTCGAGCACAAACCGGAGACGATCGAAATCGCCGACCACGTCGTCGATCTCGGCCCGGGCGCCGGGCCGAACGGCGGGCAGATCTGCTTCACCGGCGACGTCGCCGGACTCCGGGCGTCGGACACGCTGACCGGACGGCACCTGGACCACCGCGCGCGCCTGCGCACCGACGTCCGGACGCCGACCGGGCAGCTCCCGATCCGGAACGCGACCCGGCACAACCTCAAGGACGTCAGCGTCGACATCCCGCTCGAAGTGCTGACCGTGGTCACCGGGGTCGCCGGTTCGGGCAAGAGTTCGCTCATCCACGGCTCACTGTCCACAAGGGACGACGTGGTGGTGCTCGACCAGTCGGCCATCCGCGGTTCGCGGCGGAGCAACCCGGCGACCTACACCGGCCTGCTCGACCCGATCCGCGCCGCTTTCGCCAAGGCCAACGGCGTCAAGGCGGCGCTGTTCAGCGCGAACTCCGAAGGCGCGTGCCCGAAGTGCAAGGGCATCGGGCTGATCTACACCGATCTGGCGATGATGGCCGGAGTGGCGACGGTCTGCGAAGAATGCCAGGGCAAGCGTTTCACCGCGGAGGTGCTGACGTACAAGCTGCGGGGCAAGAACATCAGCGAGGTCCTCGCGATGCCGGTGGCGCAGGCACGCGAATTCTTCACCTCAGGACAGGCACGGACGATCCTGGACCGGCTTTCCGACGTCGGACTGGGCTACCTCGGGCTCGGGCAACCGCTCACGACACTGTCCGGCGGGGAGCGGCAGCGGATCAAACTCGCCATCCGGATGGCGGAGAAGTCGGCGACCTACGTCCTCGACGAGCCGACCACCGGACTGCACCTCGCCGACGTCGACCAGCTGCTGGCGCTGCTGGACCGGCTGGTGGACGACGGGAACACGGTGGTGGTCATCGAGCATCACCAGGCCGTGATGGCGCACGCCGACTGGATCATCGACCTCGGCCCTGGGGCCGGCGTGGACGGCGGGGAGGTCGTGTTCACCGGCACTCCGGCCGCTCTGGTCGCTTCCGGTGACACCCTCACGGCGCAGCACCTGCGCGCTTACGTGGGGAAGTAGGGCTTGTCCCTCACTCGCGCGTGTCATGAGGGGTCCCCATAGGACGAATTTCGTCCTATGGGGACCCCTCATGACCTCCCGGACCGAGCACGAACCGCTTCACGAATGAAGCGGCGTACGCCCCTTCTACGTACCTGAGACACCCCTCAGCGAGCGCGGCGGTAGAGACCAATGGTCTGTTAGTCTGGCCGACATCATGCCCCGCATTCTTGTCCGCGTTCTCACGCTGGTCGCCGCTCTCGCCCTCCTGTTCGGGGTGCCGTGGTGGACGGTCGTCGGCTCCCCCGAACTTCCGGCCGCGCTCGAGTACCTCGGCACGGTCGTCTTCGCCGTCGCGGCGCTCGCCATGCCCGCGTGCATGGTCCTCGGCCACGGTCCGTGGCAACGCGACCTCGCGGCGAAGATCGGCGACCTCTCCCTCGGCCTGATCTGGCTCCTGTTCTCCTTGTCCGTACTCGGAAACGTGCTGCGGCTCGTGCTCGCCGTGTCCGGAGTGGACAGTGCGGCGGAGATCGTGTCCGGCGTCGTCGTGGCGGCCTTCGTGACTCTGGCGGCGTACGGGATGATCGAGGCCAGGCGCGTACCGCGGCTCAAGGAGCTCGACGTCGTCCTTCCCCGGCTCGGCGCCGGGCTCGACGGCCTTCGATTCGCGATCATCACCGACACGCATTTCGGCCCGCTGAACCGGACGAGGTGGTCGGAGAAGGTCGTCGAGGTGGTGAACGAACTCGACGCCGACGTCGTGGCCCACGCGGGCGACCTCGCGGACGGTTCGGTCGCCAAACGCGCGGGACAGGTCGCACCGCTGGGGAAGGTGCGCGCCAAACTCGGCAAGTTCTACATCACCGGCAACCACGAGTACTTCGGTGAAGCGCAGGCGTGGCTCGACCACATGCACGACCTCGGCTGGGAACCGCTGCACAACCGGCACGTGCCGGTACGCCAGGGTGGGGACACGCTCGTCTTCGCCGGGATCGACGACCCGACGGGCGCAGCTTCCGGCCTCCCTGGCCATGGCCCGGACCTGCCTGCCGCGCTCGACGGCGTCACCGCGAGCACCCCGGTCGTCCTGCTCGCCCACCAGCCGAAGCAGGTCAAGCAGGCCGCCGAGGTGGGCATCGACCTCCAGATCTCCGGGCACACCCACGGCGGCCAGATCTGGCCGTTCCATTTCCTGGTCCGGTTCGACCAGCCGGTTTTGGCCGGCTTGTCGCGCCACGGCGAGCGCACCCAGCTCTACACGAGCCGCGGCACCGGCTTCTGGGGACCGCCGCTGCGCGTCTTCGCCCCCAGCGAGATCACCCTCCTGACCTTGCGAAGGCGCGTTTAGTCCTCTCAATGCGACACCTCCAGTCCTGAGACAGGCATCACCGACAATATTTTTTGTCTTGACAACTTGAAACTTCGGAGCGAGAGTGGTGTCCCACGACCCCCGCCCCGAAAGGCCGAGACGATGACCATCGCCGCCACCCGAACCGCCGTCGCGATCCCGACCCGCGCCCTGCTCGCCTGCGGCGCCATCTCGGGCCCGCTGTATTTCGCCACAACGCTCATCCAGGCCGCCGTCCGCGACGGCTTCGACCTGACCAAGCACCCGGCGAGCATGCTGAGCAACGGCGACACCGGGTGGATCCAGGTGACGAACTTCCTGACCACCGGGATCTTGATGCTCGCGGGAGCGGTCGGGCTGCGCCGGACACTGGAGGGCAAAGGCAGCGTCTGGGGACCACGCCTGCTAGGCGTCTTCGGCGCCAGCCTGCTCTTCGCGGCGGTCTTCAAGGCCGACCCCGGCAACGGCTTTCCCGTCGGCACCGGCCCGGCGACGATCAGCACCGCGGGGATCCTGCACATGGCCGCCGGCTCGGTCGGCTTCCTGGCGCTGATCGTGGCGACCTTCGTGTTCGCGAGCCGCTTCTCCCGCGCGGGACACCGCGGCTGGGCCGTCTACTCCCGTGCCACCGGCATCGCGTTCTTCGCCACCTTCGCCGGGATCAGTTCCGGCAACGCGAACGCCGTCGTGATGCTCGCCTTCTGGGCCGCCGTGCTGCTGGCCTGGGGCTGGGTCACCGCCGTCATCCTCCGTACCACCCGCTGACCCGAACCAGGAGAATCCTCGCCATGAGCACCGTGACCTCGCCGGACGGCACCACCATCGCCTACACGCGCACCGGCTCCGGCCCCGCCGTCATCCTCGTCGACGGCGCCATGTGCCACCGCGAGTTCGGCCCGGCCACCCCGCTGGCCGCCGAACTGGCCGGCCACTTCACCGTCTACACCTACGACCGCCGCGGCCGGGGCGAAAGCGGCGACACCGAGCCGTTCTCCGTCGCCCGCGAGGTCGAGGACATCGCGGCACTGATCGAGGAAGCGGGCGGTACCGCCTACGTCTACGGGATCTCCTCCGGTGCCGCGCTCGCCCTCGAAGCCGCGAACGCCGGGCTCCCGATCACGAAACTGGCGGTGTACGAATTCCCGCTGGTCGTCGACGACACCCGGCCGCCGGTCCCGGCCGACTACGCGGAGCGGCTGGAGAAGGCCATCGCCACCGGGCGGCCCGGCACCGCGATCAAGACCTTCATGCGCGAAGGCGTCCGCGTCCCGGCGCCGGTCGTGTTCATGATGCGGTTCATGCCCGCCTGGCCGAAGTTGAAGAAGGTCGCGGCGACCTTGCGCTACGACGCCGCGCTCTTCGACGGCCTGCACGACGGAACCCCGCTGCCCGAGGGACGCTGGGCGGACGTCTCCATGCCGACGCTGGTCATGGACGGCGGCAAGAGCCCGGCGTGGATCCGCAACGGCGTCGCCGCGCTCGCCAAGGCCGTCCCCGGCGCCGAACACCGGACGATCGAAGGCCAGACGCACATGCTCAAGCCGAAAGCGGTGGCCCCGGTCCTGATCGAGTACTTCCCCAGCTGAGACTCGTGAGTGGTAATGACGGTTCTAACCCTCATTACCACTCACGAGCCCACTACACGCCCGCCGGGGAACTACCCCGCTCGACCAACAGCTTCGCCGCCCCGCTCCCGTCGGCGGGAACCGCCCAGATGCCCGAATCCACCCCATACGCGACAGTCCGGTCGTCGAGCCAGGCCGCCTGGTCGTCGATGCTGCGCGTCTCGGCCGGCAAGGTCTCCTGACCGGAAGCCAGGTCGAGGACGGCCAGCCGCCAAGGCGCCGCGGGATCAGCGGAAACCCGTTTCTTGAAAGCGATCCGCTTGCCGTCCGGCGAAAGGGACGGGCATTCGACGTTCTCCCGGATCATCCTCGCGACGAGCTTCTCGTAATCCGCCTCGACGAGGTAGGTCTTTCCCTTCGTCCCCACGGTCGCGTAGAACCGCTTGCCGTCGGGAGCGAAGGTGATCCCCCAGTAGTTCACGTCGGACGAGTAGTACGGCTTGCCGTCGAGCAGGAGCCCCATCTCCTCGATGCTCTTCATCAGGTTCCCGGTCCTCAGGTCGAGTATCCCGGCCCTGGTGGAAAACCCGTTCTCCGCATAGGAATCCCCGTTGACGAACAGCGTCCAGTAGACGAGTTTCCCATCCGGCGAGACCCGGCCGCGGCTGGGGGTGCCGGGCAGTTCGACCCGGCGGATCTCGGTGAGGTCCTTGTCCAGCACGATGACGTCGGTCATCGGCGGCAGCACCCCCGGCTGCGCGGCCAGGCACAGCGCGGTTCCCGCCGAAGCGGCGAACCGGTCGCAGCTGAGCCCGGCCACCTTCCGGGGTTCGCCCGGCTGGTCGGCCGGGACCGTGGCGAGATGGCCGAAGTCGGGGCCTTCGGCGGTGTTGCGGAACAGCAACTGTCCCTTCGCCTGCACCGAAACCGGCTGCCCGGTGACGACGGCGACGGAGTTGACAGCCGGGCCGCGATCCCGCGAGTAGAGGCCGTAGCCGACGGCGGCCGTGATCAGGAGGACGACCGCCCCGACGACTCCTACGATCCGCGCCCTCATGCGTAGGTCCGCAAAGGACGGATGACGGCGGCCGCGACGATCACGACGGCCAGCGCTCCGACGGCGACCAAGACCGCCGCGTGCAGGTCCCACGCGGTCCAAGCGAGTCCGAACAGGACGGACGCGAGCATCCGCGTCGTCGCCTGCCCGGTCTGCACGAGCGCCAGCCCGCTCGCCCGCTGATGCTCGGGCAGCAGCGGTCCGGCGGCGGCCATCAGCACCCCGTCGGTGGCGGCGTAGAAGACACCGTGCAGTACCAGCGCCAGCACCGCGAGGACGCCGCCGTCCACCGGTCCCAGCAGTGCCAGCAGCGCGACGACCAGCGCGACATGCCCGCCGAGGAACACCTTCCAGCGGCCGATCCGGTCCGAAAGCCTGCCCAGCGGTACCGCGAGCAGCAGGTATACACCCGCGGTTCCCAGCGGCAGCAAGGGAAAGAACACCGCGCCGAGATCCCAACGGCGCTGCAGGACGAGATAGAGGAACGAGTCGCTGAGGGTGACCAGTCCCAGCAACGCCGCCCAGACGCAGATCCGGCGGAACGACGCCTGCCGGATCAATCCCACGGTCTCGCGCAAAGAGACCTTGGGCCGTTCGGTTCCCGGCTTCGGCTGGTGGTCCTTGACCAGCACCAGCAGGATGATCACGCCGATCGCCGCGATACAGAAGCTCGTGAAGAACACCGAGTCGTAGCTGCCGAGACTGAGCCACAGCACGACCATCGCGACCAGCGGGCCGAGGAACGCGCCGAAGGTGTCCATCGCTCGGTGCACACCGAACGCGCGGCCGAGATGTTCGGGGTTACTGCTCAACGTGATCAGCGCGTCCCGCGGCGCGGTCCGGACGCCTTTGCCGGTACGGTCGGCCGCCAGGACGGCGCCGATCGCGACGGTGGACGAGCCCGCCAGCATCAGGCCGATCTTGCCCAGCGCCGAAAGCCCGTAACCGAAGCAGGCGACGGCCTTGAGCCGCTGCCACCGGTCCGCGAGATGTCCGCCGACGAGCCGGACGACGGCGGTGACACCGGAGTAGAGGCCGTCGAGCACGCCGAACTGCAGCGGGCTGAGGCCGAGACCGAGAACGAGGTAGAGCGGGAGTACCGCGGTCACCATCTCCGACGAGATGTCGGTGACGAGGCTGACCAGGCCGAGCGCGACGACGTTCCCGGTGACAGCCCGCTTCACGCCGCTCTTCGGGACTTCCGCCGCGGCGTCCGCGCCACGACTGGTGGCTATGTACATGCGAGACCTCCAACGCCGCGAGGAGGTGCCGGGCCGCGCCGCACACGAGCCGCGACCCGGCACCCGATCACGGGGATCAGTGGCAGGTGTAGGTGGGAGACGAGTCGATGGTCTTGCCGTCGAGCCCGACGAACTGGGTCGAGAAGGCGTTGTCCGACATGTTGAGCTTGAGCACGCCGTAGGTCGAGATCGCCTTCGCCGTGGCCGCGTGTTCCGTCTTCACCGGGTACAGGGTCGCCCCGCCACCGCCGCCGATGATCTGCACCGGACCGTTCGGATCCTTGGCCCCGCTGGCGTTCTGCGGATAGAACCGTTCGTAGTGGTGGTCGTGCCCGTTGAGCACCAGATCGACCTTGTTTCCGACCATGGTCTCCCAGAGGGTGGCCATCTTGCCGTTGTCGCCGTGGTCACCCGAGGTGTAGCGCGGGTGGTGGTAGTACGCGGCGACGCAGGGCTTGGTGTTGCTCTTCAGGTCCTGCTTGATCCAGTTCAGCTGCTCGTCGCTGATCGCGTTCGCGGCGAGGCCGGGTGAGAACTCCGTGCTGTCGATGGCGACGAAGTGCCAGTTGCCCATTTCCCAGCTGTAGTAGGTCTTCCCGTTCGGCGTCGCGATCTTGCCGAAGTACTGCTTGTAGGCGCCCAGCGGGGTGTGGTCGTAGGTCTCGTGGTTGCCGGGGACCGGATGCATGATGTTCTTGTACTTGCCCCAGGTCTTGTCGAAGTACTTCGTGAAGTCCTCGATGTGGGCGTCGTCGTACTGGTTGTCGCCCATGGTGATCACCGCGGCCGGGTTCATCTGGCCGACCAGTGCCGCCGTCTTCGGGTGGACGCACGAAGACGACGAAGCGGTGCACTGTTCGGCGATGTCACCGGAGGCGGCGAGGACGAACGACGAACCGCCGGCCTGCGTGGTCGCCTGGATCTGGTTGCTGGCCGCCGAGGTGTTGCCCGCGGCGTCCTTCGCGCGGACGGTGTAGGTGTACGCGGTCGACGCGCTCAGCCCGCTGTCGGTGTAGGACGCGGTTTCGGTCGTGCCGACGACCTGGCCGTTGCGCAGCACCTCGTAGCCGGAGACGCCGACGTTGTCGGTCGAACCGGTCCAAGTCAGGTCCACAGTGGACGCCGTGATCGAACCCGCCTTGAGGTTCGTCGGCGCGGTGGGCGCCTGCGTGTCGCCGGAGGAGTCCGACGTACCGTAGACCTGCATCTCCCAAAGGGAGTAGCCGTAACTCGTGGCCCGTTTGGTTCCGACGAGGCGCAGATACCGGCCGCGGCCGGACAGCCCGGTGAGATCGTCGGTTCCGCCGTTGCCGTTGGTGACGGATTTGATCGAGGTCCACGCCGAGCCGTCGTTGGAGACTTCCAGCCGGTACGCGGTGGCGTACGCCGCCTCCCAGTTCAGCTTGACCCGGTTGATGGCGGAAGGGCCACCGAGGTCGATGCGGATGAACTGCGGGTCCACGCCTTCAGCACTCGCCCAGCGGGTGGTGGTCTTCCCGTCGACGGCGAGCGGTCCGCCGTAGCTGGAGGACTCCACCGAGGAGACGAGGACGGGTTTTCCTTGGGACAAAAGGACGTCAGCGGCTTGAGCGTTCCCGCTGAGCAGGGTGGGCAGCAGGATGAGTGCCGCGCCTAAGGGCAGTAGTCGGGTTCGGGCCTTCACATCGATCTCCCCGGGAATCCGTGGCGGCGGGTTGAGAGGGACGGGTGCGCGGCGTTGTTCGGTGCCTACCTGTTCGTTTGGTAAGTTTCCTAACGAATGCGTACGGTAATCCGTGCCACTCAGTGAGTCAAGACATAGACTCGTCCCATGACCGGTGCCTTGATCTTCGACTTCGACGGAACGCTGGTCGACACCGAGGCAGCTGTCCTCACCGCTTGGCAGGAGACCTTCCGCGAACGCGGCGGCGAGCTCCCCCTCGACGTCTGGCACACCGTGATCGGCACGCAGAACACCGCGGTCGCGATGTTCGAACTGCTGGAGAAGAACGACGAGAACCTCGACCGGATCGCGGTCCGCACCGGCGTCCGCGCCCGGGTCACCGCGCTGCTGGAATCCGAGGGGCCGCGCCCCGGCGTCCAGGAGTATCTCGACGAGGCGAAGGAGCTGGGCCTGCGACTGGCCATCGCGTCCAGTTCGACCGGCGACTGGGTCACCACGCATCTGAACCGGCTGGGGCTCGAGGACGCGTTCGAAGCCGTCCTCACCGGCGACCTTCACGAGGCGAAGCCGAGTCCGGACCTCTACCTGGCCGCGCTCGCGGCCTTGGACCTGCCGCCGTCCGAAGCGATCGCGTTCGAGGACTCGCCCCACGGCGTCACCGCGGCGAAGGCCGCCGGACTGCGGTGCGTCGCGGTACCGAATCCGATCACCGCGGTACTGAACTTCGACCACGCGGATCTCGTGCTGGGCTCACTGGCCGACAAGCCACTGAGCGAGCTACTCAGTCGTTGAGCAGTTCGCCCAGGCGGGCCAGGAACGGACGCTGCCCCTTGAGCAGCTTCTCCTCGGCTTCGGCGAGCCCGAACCAGGCGACCCTGTCGACCTCGGGGAACTCCTGCGTCCGGCCGGACCGCGGCGGCCACTCCATCTCGAAGGTGCCCGGGACCACCTGAGCGGGATCGAGGTCCCCCTCCACCGCCCAGACCGTGACGACCTTGCCGCCGGACTGCTTCACCTCGCCGAGCGGGAGGTACTCCCCCTCCGGCGCCGGCAGCCCCAGTTCCTCCTGGAACTCGCGCCGCGCCGCGGCCTCCGGCGTCTCGTCCGGCTCGTACTCGCCCTTGGGCACCGACCAGCCGGCCGCGTCCTTCTTCGCCCAGAACGGCCCGCCCATATGCCCGAGCAGTACTTCGGTCACCTCGCCCGACCTGCGGAAAAGCAGGATCCCGGCACTCGTCTTACCCGCCACGGCGTCCAGTGTGCCCTTGCGCCGATCGGGTGATGTGACCGCCTCTCGAAAAAACTTTCCGGAGGAATGTCGAATCGCGTCGTGCTCGTCCGACGCGTTGTCAGAAGCAGCCGCCACACAGCCTCTCCTGGAAGGGACCAGAACGATGACGCAGACCACCACCCCCGCCGAGTCCGCCACCACGAACGCCGCCACCGGCAGGTCCGTCAAGGCGCAGGGCGCGATCCAGTCGGCCGTCCGGATCGTCGTCTCCTTCCTCTTCCTCTGCCACGGCTTGCAGGGATTCGGCTTCTTCGGTGGCGTCGACGGCGCGGGCGGCTCCGTCGAACTCGGCTCCTGGCCCGGCTGGTACGGCAGCGTGATCGAGGTCGTCGGCGCCGCGCTCGTGCTCGTCGGCCTGTTCACCCGGCCGGTCGCCGTGCTTCTCTCCGGCGTCATGGCCTATGCCTACTTCACCGTCCACGCGCCGGAAGGCCTGCTGCCGCTGCAGAACATGGGCGAGCTTTCGACCCTCTACTGCTGGATCTTCCTGCTGATCGCCGCGATCGGCCCCGGCACCTTCGCGCTCGACACGCTGCGCCGCCGTCGCTGATCAAGAATCGAAGAGGCCTCTTTCCTGGAATGATTCCAGGAAAGAGGCCTTTATCGCGTCTCCATTCATTGCGGCCTTGTTAAATCAGGCCATAACGGGAAATTACCCCCCGAAAGCAAGTACCGTGCGGATCGGGCATCCGGCATCCTCAAGGTTATCAATGGTTTAGACCACCTTGAGCCGGAAGGATGTGTCATGACCCAGACCGCCGCCGCCACGACCACCGAGGCCGGGCCGACCACCGCCAAATGGCAAGGCCTGACCCTCTCCGTCGTCCGCGTCGTCGTCTCGTTCCTGTTCCTCTGCCACGGTTTGCAGAAGATGGGCTTCTTCGACAAGCCGGCCGTCCCCTTCGGCACCTGGCCGGGCTGGTACGCCGGGGTGATCGAACTCGTCGGCTCGCTGCTGCTCCTGGTGGGCCTGTTCACCCGCCCGGTCGCGGTGCTTCTCTCGGGCACCATGGCCTACGCGTACTTCGTCGTCCACCAGCCGGACGCGCTGCTTCCCTTGCAGAACAAGGGCGAGATGGCCGCCCTGTACTCGTGGATCTTCCTGCTGTTCGCGGTGGTGGGCCCGGGCACCTACGCGCTCGACACCTTGCTTCGGCGCCGCAAGTCCTGAAGCGCTGTTGTGACCGAGGGTGGTGGTTCCGCGGGCATCGTCGCCCGGGCTCACACCTTGATCAACCCGCACACGCTCTTGGCCCTGACCGTCCCTACCAGTTACGAGAGACCCGGGGCCCTCCCGATGCCATGAAGGACGCTTTCCTTGCAAAATTTGCAAGGAAAGCGTCCTTCATAGCGCGCGCGGGACGCGAGAGATCAGCGGCCCTGTGGCAGCCCAGCCGCCAAGTCGGAAAGCGCCAGCACGTGCTCCATCAGCACGGTCAGCACCTGCTTCGTCGACTCGCGTTCCCGCGCGTCGCACAGCAGCAGCGGGACGTCCATGCCGACGTCGAGCGCCTGCCGGACCTCTTCGGTGCCGTAGCGGTACGCGTTGTCGAAACAGTTGACGGCCACGACGAACGGCAGGCCACGACGCTCGAAGAAGTCGACAGCCGCGAAGCAACTGTCGAGTCGCCGCGTGTCGGCCAGCACGACGGCGCCGAGCGCGCCTTCGGCCAGCTCGTCCCACATGAACCAGAACCGGTCCTGCCCCGGCGTGCCGAACAGGTACAGGATCAGCTCGGGGTTGATGGTGATCCGGCCGAAGTCGAGGGCGACCGTGGTGGTCGTCTTCTTCTCGACACCGGTGAGGTCGTCGACGCCCTCGGACGCCGCGGTGATGACCTCCTCGGTGCGCAGCGGGGGAACCTCGCTGACCGAACCGACCATCGTGGTCTTACCGACCCCGAACCCGCCGGCGATGAGGACCTTGACCGCGTTCGCGGTCAAGGATCGCCGGGGCTCAGAGTTTCCGGATGCCATCAAGAACCGCCTGGAGTACGTGTTTGTTGGGGGTGTCGGTGACCGGTGTCGCGGTGCGGAACAGCACGAGGTTCTGTTCGATGAGGTCGCTCAGCAGCACCTTCACCACCGGCAGCGGCAGATCTATGCGCGCGGCGACCTCCGCGACCGAGGTCGGTCTCTGGCAGAGGGTGAGGATCCGCCCGTACTCCGGCTCGAAGCCGGCGACCTCGTGCGCGCTGCGCATGGCGACCACCAGGGTGATCAGGTCGAGGCCGATCGTGTCCGAACGGGTGCGCCCGCCCGTGACGGCGTAGGACCGGACCAGCGGCCCGGCCTCGTCCTCGAACCACGACTCGTGCCGCCCGCTCATGGCGACGTGGGTGTCGCGGCGCGGGGCGCCGAGGTGAGCACCGCGCCGACCCGTTTGACCATCAGGTTCATCTCATAGGCCACCAGGCCCATGTCCGCGTCCTCCGTGGCCAGCAGCGCGAGGCACGCGCCGCGACCGGCCGCGGTGACGAAGAGGAACGCGTGGTCCATCTCCACCATGGTCTGGCGGACGTTGCCGCCGCCGAAGTGCCGTCCCGTGCCCCGCGCGAGGCTCTGGAACGCCGACGCGACCGCGGACAGGTGTTCGCCGTCCTGCTCCGACAGGTTTCCGGACCGTCCGATGAGCAGGCCGTCCGAGGAGAGGACTACCGCCCTGTCGGCACCGCTGACCCGCTTGACCAGGTCATCCAGCAACCAGTCGAGTTCACTGACTCCCGCGTTGGCCATCTAGTCACGATCTCCGTACATGTCGAGGTCGGTGTAGTCGTCGGTGGGTTCGGTGTCCCTGGCACGCCGGGTTCCCTGCTGGAACGCGGCGAGACGGTTCCTGGCCAGCTCGGGGGTGTCCTCGCGGACCTCCTCCTGCTGTGCGGCAGGCCGGTCCTCCATCAGCTGGGGGACCAGGTTCGCCTGACGTCGGCGCTGCGGCAGCGGTGGCCTGCCGGGCGCCTCGGGGCCGGGTCGCCGGGTCTGCGGCGGACGGCCGTCCTGCGGTCGGGAATCGGCGGGCGGCCAGGCAGGCGGCTGCACCGGCTGCGGCCGTGCTTCGGCACGCGCGGGCTCGGGCCGGATCGGCTCGGGGCGCGACGTCTCGGGCCGGGGGATGCCGGGCCGGAGCCGCGGGGGAAGCGGCGGCAGCGCGGCACCCGGCGAATCGGGTCCCGGCGGCTGATGCGCGGGTGACTGCGAGACCGGAGCCGACGGCGCGACCGGCATCGGCACCGGGAGCTCCGGCCGTTCCGCGGGGAGCTCGGTGCGGTGCCGGGCACGACGGCCCGGGCGCAGCGGAGCGGCGTCCGGCACCTCGGTGCTCTCGGGGTCCACCTCGTCCTCCGGCTGATCAGACGGGACCGGCGCGAGCAGGTCGGTGCGGACGAGCACGATGGCCCTGGTGCCGCCGTACGCGGATTCGCGCAGGTGCACGGAGATCCCGTGGCGGGCGGCGAGCCGCGCGACCACGAACAGGCCCAGCCGTGGCTCGGCTGACAGGGCCATGATGCCGAAGTCCGGCGGATCGGCCAACATCGCGTTCAGTTCGGCGGCCTGTTCGGGCTCGATGCCGAGGCCCTGGTCCTCGACCTCGATCACGACACCCTTGCCGACGACGTTGCCGCGCAGCTCGACCCGCGACTGCGGCGGCGAGAACGAGGTCGCGTTGTCGATCAGCTCGGCGAGCAGGTGCACGAGGTCGCCGACGACCGGTCCTTGCACCGCGATCGCGGGCATCTTCGCCGTCTTGACCCTGGCGAAGTCCTCGGTCTCGGCCGAGGCTCCACGGGTCAGCTCGGCGAGGGTGACCGGCTTGCGCCACTGACGGCCGGGCTGGCCGCCACCGAGAATGATCAGGTTCTCCGCGTTGCGGCGGGCGCGGGTGGAGAGGTGGTCCAGCTGGAAGAGCGTTTCCAGCTGCTCCGGGTCCTCCTGCTTGCGCTCGGCCTGGTCGAGCACCTTGAGCTGACGGTGCACGATGACCTGGCTGCGGTGCGCGATGTTGAGGAACACCGCCTTGGTGCCCTCACGGGTCCTCGCCTCTTCGACGGCGGCCGCGATGGCGGTTTGCTGCGCCTTGTTGAAGGCCTCGGCGACCTGGCCGATCTCGTCGTCGCCGTGGTCGAGGAAGTGCCCCTTGTCGTCGAGGTCGACGGGTTCGCCCGCCCGCACCCGGTCCACCAGTTCCGGCAGCCGGATCTCGGCGACGTCGAGGGTGTCCTCGCGCAGGCGGGCCAGCCTGCCGATGAGCCGGTTGGACAGCCGCAGGGCGATGACGAACACGCCGATGGCCACCAGCAGCGCGATGGCCGCGGCGATGGCCGAGGTGATCAGCGTCCGGTCGGCCTCGTCGATGGCTTCCGTCGTGGCCGCGCCACTCTGCTCGACGAAGCCGCGCATCATCGCGTCACCGACGCCGCGGGCCGACTGCAGCCAGAGCTGCTCGGGCACCGGGAGCGTGGCCTTGCTGTTCTGCAGGAACGTGTTCTCGACCGTGCTGACGGCCTTCCACGGGTCGCTCGCGACGAGCTGGTCGAACTTCGCCTTGACGCTCGGTGACATCCGCGTCACGGACGACTCCAGCAGTGACCGGTACGAACCGACCTGGGTGACGTACGCGCGGTAGGTCTCGTCGGTGAAGCCGCCACCCGCCACCGCCGCGGCGGCGAGGGAGTTCGACCGCTGCAACTGGTCGATCGCGGTGAACAGCGGCACCGCGGTGATCCGCTGGTAGGCGTTCTCCGCGTTCGGCGCGTCCTGGGCGAAACCGGTGAGACCTTCGACGAACTGGTCGATGATCTGGTTGTAGTAGGTGAAGGCGTCGAGCAGCGGCAACTGGCCGGAGTCGGCCGACTGCCGGATCTGCGGCATCTTCTGGAAGAGCCCGTTCACCGTGGCGACGTTGCGCTGCACGCTGTCGGGCGAGTTGCCGACCAAGGTTTGGAGATAGCTGACGACGCCCTGGGTGGCGGCGTCGGTCTTGGCGCGCTGCTCCACGAGCGCGGCGTGCTGCGAACGGTCGCCCGCGAGCTCGCGCAGCGTCAGCCGGCGCTCCTCCTGGATCTGACCGAAGAACGGGACCGTCGGCGCTTCCGAGCCCCGGATCCGCTGCGCGTAGTCACGGCCGTTGACCGCGTCGAAAATGAGGTACCCGCCGATCGCCAGACCGACGAGCATCAACGCGACGCTCGGAATGAGCGCGATCGTCAGAACGCGCGAACGAATCGATGAGCCGCGGCCTCGTCGAAGGGGAATTTGCTTCACCGTGGTCCGTTTTCCTTCCGGCAGTTTGGTGTCGGGTCGCCGGGGATCTCTTCACCCGCGGGATCCGATAGCCGGATCAACACAGCGTGGTCCGCTCCGCCCGCGAAGACGCTAGGAGACCCAAACGGGTGAGTCAAGTCCAGACGCGAAGAGTAGTCACGTAGTGCGGTGACTCCCTGACCAGAGGGTTGCGGACCTGGTGAGTCCACCACGTGGACCAGGGCACCCGCCAAGTGACTCGCCAGTAGGTCACCTGGCGGTTTACCGCAGGCAGCGGCTTGATCGACGCACTTCGGACCCGATCGCGTCACAGTTCGTCACGATCGCTTCGCCGCGAAAAAACCGTCGAAAACTACTGGCCGTGACGTCGCTCACGCTTTCGGACCAGCGCTCCACATACCGTTCGGTTTGCGAACGACATCACCGCGAAGGAACGCCGTCGTAACGCCGTTCGCACCACGAAATCGAGATTCACGGACCCTTATCGTCGCCGATTCGGCGAAATGATCTTCGTTGGCGTTGCCGAGCTCGTCGTCGAGGAGTGCGTCGACCGTCCCGGAGGCGTCCCGGAGCATCCGGACGCCCGCCCAGCACAGGGTCGCCACTCCACAGATCAGGATCGCGACAAGCACCGTCTCGACGGGGTGACGCGCACCGAATTCGTTCAGCAGGAAACCGGACGCGACCCCGAACACGGCGACGAGGGCATAGTTGAGCGACACGAATCCCTCCTTCTCCCGGCACTGTGGCCCGCGCCTCCCCGATGAGACGGGCGACGCGGATTTCCCTTACACCACAGGGGAAGGATCTACGTCACACGCGCGGCGAGAGCGAAAGACGACATTAACAGCGAATTCGCGAAAGATCGCTTCGTCTCCCCCGGAGGGGCGAGGCGGCCACCTTTTCGCCACCGGTTCCCGAATTCGTCTTCCCCTGTACATGAAGGCCCCCTTCACTGCGCTAGGCGCAAGGAAGGAGGCCTTCATGTACTCGGGCGGGCAAGGACACCGGTACCTAACCACTCGCCTGTCACCGCAGGAGATTTCAGCTCCGGAGTTCCCGAAGCGTCGTGACGGCGCGGAGCACCTCGCCGTAGGTGGTGTAGAGCGGCGCGAGCCCGAACCGCAGCACGTTCGGCGGACGGAAGTCCCCGATCACCCCGCGGTCGGTCAAGGCCGCCATGGTTTTGGCCGCGTCGTCGTCGACGACCGAGATCTGGTGCCCGCGGTCGCTCCCGCGTGGGGTCAGGATGGTCGCGCCGTCGAGGAGTTCGTCCGCGCACCGGAAGAAGAACTCGCCGAGCGCGAGGCCCTTCTCCCGGAGCAGAGCGCGATCCACGTCATCCCAGACGTCGAGGGCCGCGTCCAGCGCGAGCAGCGAAAGAATGTCGGGAGTGCCTGAGCGGCCACGCCCGATGCCGGCGTGCGCCTCGTACGCGCCGCGCATCGCGAACGGGTCGCGAGCGCCCGCCCAGCCCGCCAGCGGCTGCTCGAACCGGTCCAGCCACTTCGTTGCCACGTAGAGGAAAGCGGGCGCACCCGGCCCGCCGTTGAGGAATTTGTAGGTACAGCCGACTGCGAGGTCGACGCCCGCCTCGTCCAAGTCGACCGGGAGCGCGCCGACGCTGTGGCAAAGGTCCCAGAGCGCCAACGCCCCGCCGCGGTGCAGCGCCTCGGTCAGCGCGGGCAGGTCGTGGGCTCGTCCGGTGACGTAGTCGACGTGGTTGAGCAACGCGACCGCCGTCCGTTCGCTCACCTCGCCCGGCATGTCCTCGGCGACGACCCGGCGTACCGTCCGCCCGGTCAGCCTGGCGACCTCGTCGGCGATGTAGCCGTCGGTCGGGAAGGTGTCCGCGTCGACGAGGATCTCGTCGCGGCGGGGGTTGAGCCGAGTCGCGGCGACGAGCGCCTTGAACAGGTTCACACTCGTCGAATCCGCCACGACGACCTGCCCCGGCGCGGCTCCCACCAGCGGCGCGATCCGCTCGCCGACCCGGACCGGCGCCTCCCACCAGCCCTCCGACCAGGACCGGATGAGCCGGCCACCCCATTCCTCGCGGACGACCGAGGCGACCCGCTCCGCCACGTGCTTCGGCGGCGCGCCCAGCGAGTTCCCGTCGAAGTAGGCGATCTCCTCGTCAAGGTCGAACGCGTTCCGTTTATGCGCCAAGGGGTCGGCCGCGTCCAGAGCCGCGGCCTCGGCTACGAGGTCAGTCACGGCGGTAATCGTCGGCGAGGGTGTTCCAGAAGTCCAGCTCGTATGCCTGGAACAGCCGCGCGTGCGTGCGAGCGTCCTTTTCGGACAGTCGGCCGGCGTCGAGCGCGGCCTGCACGGCCTTGACGGCCGGCTCTTCGAGTTCCGGCGACGGCGCGCCGAAGAAGTCGAAGAAGGCGCACGCCTCGTCGTCGAAGCCGTACCGCTCGCGCATCGCGGCGGCGATCGCGGCGCAGTACCGGCCGAAAGCGGCGAAGTTGGCGACGATCGCCACGATGACCTCGGCGGGCTCGCCGTTCAGCGCCAGCCAGGCGACGAACGCCGGATACGCCTGGCATCCCGCGCGCGGCTCGAAATCGAACGACTCCTCGGCCAGCGCGGGCAGCTTGCCGAGCGCGAGCCCTTCGCCCGAGGCCAGCGTCGCGAAGAACTCCCGTGCGTTCTGCTCCTGCGAGCGCGACGCGAGCGTCAGGAAGCTGCGCCAATCACTGCGGACGATCCGGTACTCCTCCGCGGCGATCGCGGCGAAGACCTCTCGCGCCGCCTTGCCCTCCGCCACCAACCGGACTAGCCGGTTGTCGTCGTCGTGGGGCGCGAGTTCCGCCTGCACCGCTTCGATCAACTCACGTGCCGGATCGGTCATCGTCGCGGCTCCTCCTTCGTTCGGAACTGACGCGGTGAAAACGGGAAAGGTGGACATTTCGCGGACCGCGACCGTGGCCGCGATTCTCTATCCACCACTGCCGACAGCGCTTACAGTGTGCCTGATCAGGCAGCATCGAGGAGGCCAGCGTTGACCACCCAGCCGACCGTCGCCGAGCAGATCGAAGGCCAGACCATCCCCGCCCTGCTTCACCGCAACGCCGAGGAGTTCGGGGAACTTCCGGCGGTCACGTCACTCGACGCCGAGGGCAAGCCGACCCTGAACTGGCGTGAATTCCGCACCGCCATCGCCGAGGTGTCACGCGGCCTCGCCGGGCTCGGCCTCGGCGCCCGCGACCGGATGCTGATCATGGCGCCGAGCAGCCCCGAGCACCTGATCGCCGACCTCGCCGCGGCCCACCTCGGCGCGATCCCCTGCACCGCATACGCGACGCTCAGCCCGGAGCAGATCGGGTTCGTCGCCCGGCACAGCGCCGCCGGTGTCGTCGTGCTCGCCGGTGCCGACGAACTCGGCCGCTGGTCACAGGTCCTCGACGACCTGCCCGCGCTGCGGCACGTCGTCGTACTCGACGCGTCCGTGATCCCCCCGGACGACAAGAGGTTCGTGTCCTTCGCCGACCTGCGCGCGGCGGGCGCCGAACAGCACGCGGCCGATCCGGCGGCGTTCGAGACGGCGTGGTCCGCGATCAGCCCGGACGATCCGCTGTCGATGATCTACACCTCCGGCACCACCGGGGACCCCAAGGGCGTCGTGCTTTCCCACCGCAACGCCATCTACCAGGCCGTCGCCGTCCAGCGGCTGCACGATTCGCCGATGCACGCCACGAACATCGCGTATCTGCCGCTCGCGCACATCGCCGAACGCGAACTGTCGATCTACATGCCGATCGTGTGGGCCGGGCACGTGCACACCGTCGGCGACCCGACAGCCGTCGTCGGCGCGCTGGGCCAAGTGCACCCCAAGAGCTTTTTCGGTGTCCCCCGAGTCTGGGAAAAAATGGTGGCGGGACTGAAGAACCTGCTCGGCTCGGTACCGGAGGACAAGCGCGCCGCACTGCTCGGCGCCAACGAACTGCTGCAGCAGGGCTACAAACTGCGCAGTGACGGCAAGGAAGTGCCGCCGGAGCTGGCGGAGAAGATCGCACAGGCCGACGCCGCCGCGCTCGCGCCGGTGCGGGCCATGCTCGGCCTGGACCAGATCGAAGTCGCCTCCAGCGGTGCCGCCGCGCTGCCGGTGGAGATCCTGTACTTCATCGCCGGGCTCGGCGTCGAGATCCAGGAGGTCTGGGGCCTGTCCGAGACCACCGGCGCGGTCACCTCCAACACGCCGTCGGCGTTCAAGGCCGGTTCGGTCGGCCGTCCGCTGGAAGGCATCGAGGTGAAGGTCGCCGAGGACGGCGAACTCCTCGTCCGCGGCGCGATCGTGTTCCTCGGCTACCTCCAGGAGGACGGCTCGATCAAACCGGACGTCGACGCCGACGGCTGGCTCGCCACCGGCGACATCGGCACGATCGACGAACGCGGCTTCGTCACGATCACCGACCGCAAGAAGGAACTGATCATCACCTCCAGCGGCAAGAACATCGCCCCGACGAAGATCGAGGGCCTGCTCAAGGAGCACCCGCTGATCGGACAGGCCGTCGCGATCGGCGACGACCGGCCCTACGTCACCGCGCTGATCGTCGTCGACGACGAGATCGCGCCGGGCTGGGCGACCGCGAACGGCATCCAGCTCACCGAAGGCGAATCGCTCGCCGACAACGCGCAGGTGCTCGCGGAGATCGAGAAGGCCGTCGAGTCGGCGAACTCGCGGCTGGCGCGGATCGAGCAGATCAAGCGCTACCACGTGATCCCGAAGGCGTGGACGCCGGAAAGCGGCGAGGTGACCCCGACGCTGAAGCTGAAGCGGCGGATCATCAACGACCGGTACGCGCCCGCGATCGCCGATCTCTACGCGGCCGCTCAGGAACCCGCTCCCGCCGCTGGATCTTAAGGACCTTTCATAACAAGCGGCGCGCCACGTGCCCCGGCTCTCGCGCCCCCACGGCCGGCCGCGCGTCGGTCCTGCTGGTCGTGAGTGGCGATTCGGGTTAGAACCCGAATCGCCACTCACGACCACCTCGACCGTCCCGGTTCCGCCGCGCGCCCGTCCCGAAAAGGGTCGCCACCACGGCGCCGCGCTGCTAGTTTGCCGCCGTGGATCTCTTCTCCCGCTCTTGGGCGGCGCTCCTCGCCGCCGTCGCCGAAACCCCCGACGAAGACTTCGCCAAACCGTCCGGTTGCACCGGATGGCTGGTCCAGGACCTGGTGTGTCACCTGGTGATCGACGCCCAGGACGTCCTGATCACCCTCGTCACTCCCGCCGAAACCGAGCCGACACGCAACGCCGTCACCTACTGGGAGCTTTCCGATAAGCCACCCACCGGCGAGGACGACCTCGACGCGCTGGTCGTCCGTCTCGCGGCCGCGTACCAGGAGCCGCGGTTGCTCAAGTTCCATCTCGACGACGTCGGTTCCGCCGCCGGCCGGGCCGCCGACCTCGCCGACCCGGGGATGCGGGTCGCCACCCGCGACATCGTCCTGTCCGCAGGGGACTTTCTCTCCGCGTACGTCCTCGAATGGACGCTGCACCATCTCGACCTGGTCGCGCACCTGCCGCACGTCAAGGGCCCGGCCGACGACAGCCTCGCCAAGGCACGGCAGATCATGGAGCTGCGCACCGGGGAGAAGTTCCCCAAGTCGTTCTCCGACACGGACGCGTTGCTGATCGGCACCGGACGCCGTGAGCCGGCCGACGCGGAGAAGGCCGAACTCGGCGACCTGGCCGCGAAGTTGCCCTTCGTCCTCGGTTAGGCGGTCCGGGTCGACTCCGTCCACTTGCGCAGCCGGGGCGGGACACGCTTTTCGAGGCCGTAGTTCTCCAGGTGCGCGCTGAAGACCTCGTCGAAGGCGCGCTGCACGGTCTCGGTGTCCCACACCGGACGCTCGAGGATGGGTTCCTTCAGGTACGGCTGCCCCATGACGTGCAGCTGCGGCCCGTTGCAGCGGATCATCTGCCCGGTGATCCCGTCGGATCCGGCGCCGAGCAGGAAGAGCACGATCGGTGCGATCCGGGACGGCGTCCGGTCCGGCGGGCACGCCCGCAGCGATCGTTCGGACTTCCACACCATCCGGGTGTGCGCGAGGGGGCAGACCGCGTTCACGCGGATTCCGCTTTCCTCCAGGTCGAGCGCCCAGGAATAGGTGAGCGAGGCGACGGCGCCCTTGCTGGCGGCGTACACGCCGAGCTTGCGCTGGCCGAGCGACGCGCCGGACGAGATGTTGACGATCGAGCCCGGCGTGCCGCGTGCGACCATCGCCTTGATCGCGGCCAGGCCGGTGTACATGACGCCGAGGACGTTCACCTCGACCAGTTCGCGGGCCTGTTCGACGTCGTCCTCCCACGGGAGCGCCTCGTAGTTCAGGCCGGCGTTGTTGACCAGCCCGTCGATGGCGCCGAACTCGGCGAGGCAGAGGTCGACGATCTCCTGCGCCTGCTTCGGGTCCGCGACGCTGTGCCCGCTGGCGACCGCCCGGCCCCCGAACCGGCGGATGTTCTCGGCCGTCCGCTCGGCCAGCGCGGCGTCGACGTCGTTGACCACGACGGCTCCGCCCGCCCTCGCCACGTGTACCGCGAACGCCTCGCCGAGGCCCCGCCCCGCCCCGGTCACGACGACGGCCTTGTCGTCGAGCAACCCGTTCATCGCCCTCACCCCTTTACTGCCCGGCCGGCCTCCACCTCCAGACCGGTCTCCCCTCAGTGTTGGCCCATTCAGCCCAACCGTGACGCGGGCGGCGGCAAGCGGCGCCTCGGCTGCGCCGAGCGAGTGCGGCGCGATCGGCGCGCGGATACCCGCGCACGAGTCAGGCCGCCATCACTCGCCCGCCGGACGGCGTAGCTCGATCGGTCCAACAGGGCAAGGATTCACCGGTCTTCTGTTCGTCTCCCTGTAGCCGGAGGCATACTGAACGTTGTTCGGCGGGCCCTCCACTGTGACTCCCTCGTCCGCCACGTAACAGGGCAGGCAAGAATGCGAGGGAGTTGAATTCACCCGATCGGGGGGAGGTGGTCACGCAGTGAAGACGAACGCGGCGCCGCGGATGACCGCCGCCCTGGCGAACCGCGAGTTCCGCGCCCTCTGGCTCGCCGAGGTGCAGTCCCTGATCGGGGATCAGCTCACCATCGTCGCGCTGGCGATCCTCGTCTACGACCGCACCGGCTCCGCGCTGCTCTCGGCGGTGGTCTACTCCTTGACCTTCCTGCCCGCGCTGGCCGGCGGTCTCGGCCTCTCCCAGCTGGCCGATCGCTATCCGAGGCGCACCGTTCTCGTCGTCTCGTCGCTGATCCAGGCGGCGCTGATCGCGATCATGGCGATCCCCGGCACCCCGCTCGCCCTGTTGTGCGGGCTGGTGGTGCTGGCGCGGCTCGCGAACGCGCCGGGCAACGCGGCGCAGAACGCGCTGGCCCGCGAGGTGTTCACCGACGACGACCTCTATCTCAAGAGCCAGGACATCCGCGGGATCTCGACCAACACCGCCATGCTGCTCGGCCTGGCGGGTGGCGGTCTGCTGGTGTCGCAGGTCGGGGCGAGCTGGGCGCTGGCCCTGGACGCGGCGACGTTCCTGCTGAGCGCGGCCGTCGTCCGGTTCTCCGTTTCCCGGCGGGCCGCCGCCTCCGACGGCACCGGGAGCTGGTTCGGCGCGGTGAAACAGGTCTTCGGCAACCGCCACCTGCGAGTGCTGGTGTGGTTCTCGTGGCTGGTCGGCCTCGCCGTCGTCCCCGAAGGGCTGGCCGCGCCGCTCGCCGCGGAGATGGGCGTGGGGAAACAGGCCGTCGGCTGGCTGCTGGCCGCCGATCCGCTGGGCTTCGTCATCGGCGCGTTCCTGCTGTCGCGGTTCGTCTCCGCGGAACGACGGCGGAAGCTGCTGGGCGTGCTGGCGGCACTGCCGATGGTCGCCCTGATCGCCTTCGCGCTCAAGCCAGGGTTGATTCCGGCGTTGCTGCTGCTGGCGGCGGCGGGGGCGGCGGGGGCGTATCTGATCACGGTGAGCGCCACGTTCATCACCTGGGTCCCGAACGAACTTCGGGGTGGTGCGGGTGGGGTGTACCGCACGGGGTTGCGGGTGGCTCAGGGCGTAGGGGCGGGACTCGGCGGGCTCGCCGCCGATCGACTCGGGGCCGCGACGTCGGCCATCGCGCTGGCCGGCGTGGTCGGCCTGCTGCTGGCCGTCCTGGTCGCGTTCAGCTGGTGGCACCTCAACGGAACCAGCCCGGAACCGCTGCTGTCATGAGGAATCCACACTGGACGACCCCTGGGGCGGCACGGCCGCCCGGCGGGTTCGTACGCGGAAATCTCGACGGGACACTGCTGGGGCACCTCGGCCTAAAACAATCATCCGACCTGAAACGGCTCTGGATCAGAAGTCACGGCTCGACACGGTCACTCACCTCCGGCACACCTCGCTGGGAACCAATACCTTGTTCGGGCTCAGAAGTCACGACTGGACACTATCGGTCACCCCTTCCACACCGCGTCTCGAAAAACATTCAGCAAGCAAGATCAGAAATCACGGGACACGATTGCCACCTCCAGTCGGTGTTCGCGGGCAAGGCGAGTCAGTGGCACACGGCTGCCGCCGCCCTTGCCGGTGTCGAACAACTGATGCGATGGGATGATACCGGCCGTGGAATACGAACGGTGTATCAGTCGGTACCGGTGAGATTACTCAGCCGTGCCGTCCGCGCGGAAAAGAGGTAGCAATTGCCAGCCGAGACCGGCGATCGCCGCCAGCACGGCGACGGTGCCGGCGATCTTGACGATGCGGCGGCAGCAGCCGCCGCCGAGCGCGATGCCCCGGTGACCGAACGCGGGCGGACAAGCCCGGAAGGTGACCAGGCCGAACCGCCGCAACGGCATCCCTACGACCCCAGGGCATGGGCACTGTGGCAGCGGCCGAAGCGCTTCATCGCGTTCCTTTTCGCCATGGAGGCGATCGGAATCGCGATCATGGTCATCGCGACGATGAATTCGACGGCACCGGGAAAAACCGACTTGGTCCGCTTCGCGATTCTCGCCGTCGGCGCCACGGCGCATATTCAGCTGACCCAGCGGCAAGAGGAAAGACGGCGCGATCGCAGCCATACCGTTCTCATCGACCTCACCGCCGTATGGACATTTCCGGCCGCGGTGATCCTGCCGCTTTCACTGACGCTTTCCATCATCGCGCTCGTCCGGATCCAGCATTGGTTCATCGCCCGGCGGCCCGCGCACAACTTCGTGTTCTCCTCGGTCACCCACGGCGTTTCGGTGACACTGGCCTCGCTCACCTTCGCCGCGTTCGGCCCGCATGAATGGGGACGGATTTCCGGTTGGGGCACGCTCGGCGAATTCGGCGTCCTGATCATCACCGGAATGGTCTTCGAGGCGGTGCAGATCGCCTACATCGGCGGCATCCTCACCCTCGGCTCGCCGAAGCGGCCGTCGGTGTCGGCCGTACTGGGCAATGCGGCCGACAACCTGCTGGAGGCCATCACGATCGGCCTCGGCGCGGTCACCGCGGTGCTGCTGTTGATCATGCCTCCGATGGTGATCGTGATGGCCGTGGTGACGGTGGTGTTCAATCGCCTCGCCGAGATCGACCAACTGCAAAACGACGCGCGGACGGACCCGAAAACCGGGGTGCTCAACATGCGCGGATGGTCGGAGTCGGCCGAACGAGCACTCGGAAGGACTGCCCGATCGGACGACAACCTGGCCCTTCTGATGATTGATCTCGACCACTTCAAGTGGATTAACGACACATATGGGCATCCCGCGGGCGACGACGTCCTCCGCGATGTGGCGCGGAAATTGGACGAGGTCACCCGGCCCGCCGACGTCATCGGCCGGTTCGGCGGCGAGGAATTCCTTGTCCTTCTGCCGGATATCGACGAAACCGCCGCGAAACTCGCCGCCGAGCGAGTGCGCAGCGCAATCGCCGAACTGCATATAGTGACTACCGACAAACGCGGCAGTCGAGTATCCATCTCCGGTCGTACTACCTCGATCGGGGCGGCACTGTTCCCTCGTCACGGGGAATCCCTGGAGGACCTCCTCCACGCCGCCGACGCCGCCGTCTACGTGGCCAAGGAGAACGGCCGGAACCAGGTGCGGTTCGCCCAGGACGTGGAACGACCCGCTCCTCCCGAAGACCGCCCCACGCATTTAGAGGACTAAACGCGGTAAGTGGGCGCCCCAACTCGGGGACACCAGGGGGTGAACCCGGGGGTTAGCCGGATGTCGACCCCGATCGGCGGATGGCACCCTGGACGCCATGCCAGCGACAGCCGACGCCGACGTCCGTCCCGCCCGGATCCGGCGGCCATGGTCGACGTCCGGCTGGTTGCTGCTGGTCACGGTACTGGTGTTCGGCTTCGGCCTGATCGCGTCGCGGCCGGCCTCGCCGCCGGACCAGGGGCCGCCGACGGGTGACATCCGCGCCGCGCAGAACGCCGTCGACGCGCTGGTGCGCCCGGGACCGGTCGAAGAAGCCATCGCGAAGCTGCCCGCCGACTTCACCGCGGTCAGCGGGATCACCCCGGGCGTGATGACGGCACGGGACGGCACCGTGCGTGCCGTCCACACCGACGGCGGCTGCTCGGCACCGTGGGGCGACGACAACACCAAGTGGGACTACGCCGTCCCTTGCAAGGCCCACGACCTCGGTTACGACATCCTCCGCTACGCCGAACGCAAGGGTCACCCGCTCGGCCAGGAGGCGAGGACCGCGCTCGACGACCGGCTCTCGGCCGACATGCACCACGCCTGCGTCCTCAACCCGATGGGCTCGCGCGGCACCTGCGAGGTCGTCGCCTCCCTCTATACCGCCGGTCTCGTGCTCAACTCCTGGCACCAGCGCTGGGGGCCACCGGTCGGCGGCGACCCCCTCGGGCCGATGATCGTCGGGGTGCTGGTGATCGGCGCGCTCCTGGTGTTCCGCCTCCGCGGCTGGGCCCGCACCCGCCGGACCGCCGTCACGCTCCCCCGTGAACCGCGTCCAGTGGCCCCGGTCGGCCGATGGGCCCTGCTCGGTGTCGCCGGGGTCGTGCTGATGCTGCTCGGCGAATCCGCCGTCGCGCTCGTGCATTGGGCAGGGGCGCCGGAGCGGTCGTTGTGGCCGTTCACCTGGCTCGCCCAGCTCTGTCCGCTGATCTTCTTCGCGGTGGGGCGGATCAACGAAGCAGGCTGGCACTCGATCCGCGCGACCGGCGGCCGCTACTCGCAGTACCTCGCCGACCGCGCGAGTCCGTTGCTGCGCCCGGCGCTGATCTTCGCCGTCGTCGCGCTGGTCGTCCCGCTGGCGCTGGAGGTACTCGGGATCCCGACGGGCACGAACGCCACCGTCATGCGGATCGCGTTGCACCCGCTCTGGCTGCTCGGCGTCTTCCTGCTGACCGTCGTCCTCGCACCCGCCCTCCTGTTCCTGTACCACCGGACGCGAACCGCCTCCGTCGCCGGACTGCTGGCCTTGACCCTGGCGAGTGAAGCCGCGGCGCAGTGGTCGGGCTCGGCCATCCCGCGCTACGCGGAGACGTTGTTCCTCGCGCTGTTCGTCCAGCAACTCGCGTTCGCCCACGCCGACGGCGTCCGGCCGCCGCGCGGCGTTCTCCTGGCCACGGCGTTCACCGGTGCCGCCGGGCTGGGTCTGGCGATCGCCGTCCGCGGCGAAGGGGTGATGCTGCTCGGCGGCCCCGGCGCCCCGGCCGCGCTGTCGGGTGCGCCGTGGGGCGTGCTCCTGCTCGGGCTCGTCCAGCTCGCGCTGCTCGGCCTCCTCGCGCGGCCGCTGGCCAGGCTGGGAAACCGTCCCGCGGTCGTCGCCACCGCGCGTTTGATCCTCCGCGCTCCGATGAGCCTCTACCTCGGCTTCCTGTCCGCGATGCTGCTGCTCGTGGCCGTCGTCTACCTGCCGGATCCGTTCGTGGACGGCCTCAGCTGGCTGGCCAGGCCGAGGGTCCTGCTCGCGCTCGCCCTGCTGGCCGTCCCCGCCGTATTGGTCTTCTGGTGGTTCGAGCGCCATTCGGGACCGCAACAGCGGGCGGTCGACGAGCCGGGCCTGCGCGCCGCGGTGTTCTGCCGCGCCGCGGCGACGGTCGGGATGGCGTACGCGATGCTCGGCGTCTTCGGCTTCGCACTGGCCCGCTTCGGTGGCGCCTCCGCCGACGCCGACCTCCTCGGGCTGCGGCTCGGGCCGGTGCAGAGCCTGGTCAATCTGCTGCTCGGGGTGTATCTCCTCCACACCGTGCGCAACGGCACGAGCCGGATGACCGGGACGTGGCTGGTCTGCGCGGTCGCGTGCGCGCCGCCCTTGATGGGTGCTCTCGACGGCAAGCAGGTGAGCGCCGCGGCCGTCGCGCTGCCCGTCGCGACGATCGTCGTCGCGATGCTCGCCGCCGCCGCCAGCCTGGTCCCGGCACGCGCCGCCCGCCGCGTCCTGCCCTGAGCCAGACAGCGCTGACCAGGCGTTCTCCGTACCATTGATCGCAAACCGGTGGTGCGTGCCACATCTTCGG
The DNA here is from genome assembly GCF_055575355.1 of Amycolatopsis sp. NPDC034160. Taxonomy (NCBI): domain Bacteria; kingdom Bacillati; phylum Actinomycetota; class Actinomycetes; order Pseudonocardiales; family Pseudonocardiaceae; genus Amycolatopsis; species Amycolatopsis sp. NPDC034160. Next base: position 544,108 of record NZ_JBVISU010000003.1, read on the forward strand.
GGGGATGTGTAATCCTGCGACAACCCTCAACAGGCACCATGCGTCCCTTGAGAAGACCGTCGACCGGTAACGAAGAGAAGGAGCAGACCGCGTGGAGTACCCGCCTCGGAATGGGTATGGGGACCGACGTCCCGCCCGGCCTGGGCAGGACGCGCCCGGACGCGTTCCTCCTCGTCCGGGCCCGCCCCGTGGAGCCCGCCCGGCACCGGCCCGGCAAACGGCGGGAGCGCCGCCCCGGCGCGCTCCCCGGCGGTCGTTCCGCGGGCCCAAGATCGCCCTGGGTCTCGTCTCACTGCTGGTGATGGGCCTGACCGGCTACGCGTGGGCCGCGATGGACGGGCTGACGTTCGCGAACGTCGGCATCGGCTCCGACGAAAGTGACAAGCCCGCCGACGGTGCCCGCGACATCCTGCTGGTCGGCCTCGACAGCCGTACGGACGCGCAGGGCAACCCGCTGTCCAAGGAAGTCCTCGCGCAGCTGCGCGCCGGGGTGGCCGACGGCGAGCTGAACACCGACTCGCTGATCTTCGTGCACATCCCGAACGACGGCTCCAAGGCCGTCGCGATCTCTCTGCCGCGTGACTCCTATGTCGACATCCCTGGCGGCTTCGGCAAGCACAAGATCAACTCCGCCTACGCCCGCGCGATGGTCAGCGAGCGCAGGAAACTGCAGGAAGACGGCGTTTCCGACCCGAAGGAAATCGACCAGAAGGCCAACGAGGCCGGGGCGAAGACGCTGATCAAGACGGTCGAGAAGCTGACCGGCTCGACCATCGACAACTACGCCGCGATCAACCTGCTCGGTTTCAGCGAGATCACCCAGGCCATCGGCGGGGTCGACGTCTGCCTCAACGACGACGTCAACGACCAGTTCTCCGGCGCGAAGTTCTCCAAGGGCCCGCACACCATCTCCGGGGTCGAAGCGCTCGGTTTCGTCCGGCAGCGCCACGGCCTCCCGCGTGGCGACCTCGACCGGGTGGTCCGCCAGCAGGTGTTCATGGCCGGGATGGCGCGGAAGGTGCTCTCGGCGGGCACGCTCGCGAACCCCGGCAGGCTCAACGACCTGATCGCGGCCATCAAGAAATCGGTCGTGCTCAACCAGAACTGGGACATCTTCGGCTTCGCGCAGCAGATGAAGGGCCTGACCGGCGGTCAGCTCGAGTTCCGGACGATCCCGATCGTCAACATCGAGTACAAGACTCCCGAGGACGGCGTCGCCATCCAGGTCGACCCGAAGCAGGTCAAGGACTTCGTGCAGGGCCTAGCCGGCCCGCAGCCCGGCGAGCAGCCGCCGCCCCAGACCGAGTCGCCCAACAAGGCGACCACGGTCGACGTCCGCAACTCGACGAGCAAGGACGGACTGGCCGCGACGGTGCTGAAGCAGCTCGTCGACAAGGGCTTCACCGCGGGCGACACGGCCACGGCCAGCGCGCGCAAGAAGACGGTGATCTGGGTGGCCAAGGGCCAGCAGGAGGCGGGCAAGGCGGTCGCCGCCGAACTCGGGGGCAACCCGACCGTCCAGGAGGACAAGAGCGTCGAAGCCGGCCGCGTCATGGTCTTCCTCGGCTCGGACTACAAGCCGGCGAGCGGCGCACAGGACTCCGGTTCCTCACAGAACGTGGCCGGTTCGTCGGCCGCGGCCCCGCCGCCCGAGCAGTCCGACGAGAAGCCGATCACGGCCGAAGGCGTCCCCTGCGTCAACTGATGCGCTCGTCGGACGCATCGAGTTAACCCATTTGGCCTATCAGGTCAAAATCGGCGTGAAAAGCACCCCCGGAACCGCGTAAGAGCGGGCCTCCTGCCGACTTTCATTCACGTGAGTGCGCTCGCCCCGGTTCAGTCACCCGGGGTGAGCGGTGGAGAAGGTTGCAAGGCAGGGGATGGGGAGTGCTGATCGACGCTGAGAACTATCAGCGGATACTCGGAGACGAGCTCCGCAAGCTCCGTCGTAAGCGTGGCTGGACACGCAAGGAGCTGAACCAGCATCTGCAGAGCGAGATCTCGCTCCAGACGCTGGCCACCTACGAGCTGGGCACCCGGCACTGTTCCGTGGTGCGGCTGGTCGAACTGTGCGTCGCGATGGACGAGCTGCCGCAGGATCTGCTGGCCAAGGTGCACCGTCGCGTGTTCGTGGACGAACCTGGCCGGGTCCGGATCGACCTGCGCCTGGTGGTCAAGGACGACCAGGAAGAACTGCTCCCGCTGAGACGGTGGTCGGACGACCGGCTCAAACAGTCGGGTGACGCCGGGAGCGCCGAGGTCCACCTCGACTTTTCGGCACTGGAGCGGATGGCCGAACTCTGCGGCATCTCCACCGTCGATCTCATCGGAAGGCTTCGCCGGCTCAACCCCTCATGAGCGCGGCACTCCCTGGTCCGTGAAGGCCTCGCCCCCCATCCTGGCCCTCACGGACCTCCCCCTTTTCGCGCTGGGGTCGTTGTGGGCGGGCCTGTTCGCCGGGGTGAGGGGCAGCGAAGGCGTAACACGCGTGCTCAGAGACGGAACTCGCGTGCCTGGATCCCGCACTCGGGTGTTACGCCTCCAAGCACGCGAGATCCGGCTCCAAGCACGCGAGTACGGCGCCGCGTCACCCAAGCCACCATCCCGCCCGTGCAGGTGGTCGTGAGTGGCGATTCGGGTTAGAACCCCACGCATCACTACCGCCCACACCAGCCCGCAACACGCCCCATA
>NZ_JBVISU010000003.1:546808-617750 GCF_055575355.1 Amycolatopsis sp. NPDC034160
AGGCTCGGCCCCAAAACAAGGGGGTATGGCTCCCCTCCACCAAACCCACCCTCCCCCCTGTGCGGGTGGTGGGGGGTGCCGTTTGGTTTGAGCCCCCACCTCCCCCCCCACGACCACCCCGACCGGAACCGCATACAGGCCCCAATCGGTCCGTCAGCCGAGGAGTTCGTAGTCCTCGCGCCGCACCTTGCGGGTGTCCAGCCAGTACCGCCAGGTGAAGCCGGGCCAGATCGTCCGGTTGACGCCCTTCGCGTCCAGGTACCAGCTCTTGCAGCCCCCCTGGGTCCAGATGCCCTTGGCGAGTTTGCGCTGGATGTCGCCGTTGAACCGCTCCTGCGCCTCCGGCCGCGGGTCGAGGGCCTTGCCGCGGGCGAGCCGCAGTGCCTGCGCGACGTAGGAGATCTGCGCTTCGATCATGAACACCACGGAGTTGTGCCCCAGTCCGGTGTTCGGGCCGAGCAGGAAGAACAGGTTCGGGAACCCGGACACGGTGATGCCCTGGTACGTCCGCATCCCTTCGGTCGCCCACTCCTTGCCGAGGTTGCGCCCGTCCCGGCCGATGATCTCCAGATCGTCGAAGGCGTCGGTGACGTGGAATCCGGTGCCGTAGATGATCGCGTCGACCTCGTGCTCGACGCCGGCGCCGTCGACGATGCTGTGTTCGCGCACCTCCGTGACGCCGTCGGTGACGACGTCGACGTTGTCCCGCGCGAGCGCCGGGTAGTAGTCGTTGGAGACCAGGACCCGCTTGCAGCCCATGGTGTAGTCCGGCGTCAGCTTCCGGCGCAGCTCCGGGTCCTTGACGCTCTTGTGGATGTTGCGCTTCGCGATGCGCTGGCCGAGCTTCATCACCCACGGATGCCCGTTGAAGCCGATCGCGCGGGCTTCGAGCCCCCAGTAGAGGACGTCGCGGAAGGCGCGCTGCAGCAGCGGCACCGAGCGGAACGCCTTCCGCAGGGCCGGTGGCATCTCACGGTCCGGTTTCGGCATGATCCACGGCGGCGTCCGCTGGAAGAGCGTCAGCTCCTTTACGTCCTTCGCGATCTGCGGGACGAACTGGATCGCGCTCGCGCCGGTGCCGACCACGGCGACCCGCTTGCCGGTCAGGTCGTAGTCGTGCTCCCACCGCGCGGAGTGGAACGCGCGGCCCTTGAAGTTCTCGATGCCCGGCAGCTTCGGGATCTGCGGCAGGTGCAGCGCGCCGACTCCGGCGACGAGCGCTGGCGCGACGAACTCGTCGCCCGACTTCGACGCGACGTGCCAGCGGTTCTCCTCGGCGTCCCAGCGGGCGCCGGTCATTTCTAGGCCGAAGCGAATGAAGCGGCGAAGCTCGTACTTGTCGGCGACGTCGCGCATGTACTGCCAGATCTCCGGCTGCGGCGAGTACGCGCGTGACCAGCCCGGGTTCTGCTCGAACGAGAAGGAGTACATGTGCGAGGGGATGTCGCAGGCGCAGCCGGGGTAGGTGTTGTCCCGCCATGTGCCGCCCACGTCGTCGGCCTTCTCCAGGATGACGAAGTCCTCGCGGCCCTCTTTCCGCAGCTGGATGGCCATGCCCAGACCGGAGAAGCCGGTCCCGACGATGACGACCCCGGTCTCGGTGCGGTTGCCCATGGCCCGACCTCTCGTTCGCGTTTACCTGTTACCGGGAGTACACCTTACTCGAAGTAGGTTACCTTCGGTAGAGTGTTGTGGTGACGACGGCGAAGCGCAAACGCATGCCACGGGCAGAGCGGATGCGACAGATGATCGAGATCGCCGAAGAGGTCTTCTCCGAACGCGGCTACACCGCGGCCTCGATGGACGAGATCGCCGAGCGCGTCGGCGTCTCCAAGCCCATGCTCTACGAGTACTTCAACTCGAAAGAGGGACTGCTGCTGGCCTGCATCCAGCAGTCACGGGCGGCGCTGCGCGAGGTCACCGAACGCGCGACCGTGGGCGCCACCACCGCCGAGGAAGCGCTGCGGCGAGGCCTGCTCGCCTTCTTCGTCTTCATCCGGGAACGACGGCAGGCCTGGTCGCTCCTCCGGCACGAGATGGCCCTCATCGGCACCCCGGCCGCCGACGAGATCGAGCAGACCCGGCGCCAGCAGACCGACCTGATCGCCGCACTGATGGGCGACTACATCGAAGCGGACGACGACTTCCGCGCCGAAGCGTCCGCGGAGTTCGTCGTCGGCGCGTGTGAACGACTCGCGATCTGGTGCGAGCGGCACGAGGACGTCAGCCCCGAGATGGCCACCGGATACGCGATGGACATCCTCTGGTCGGGACTATCGGCGAGGACCCGTTGAAGCGACTGTGAAGATGCGCGTGCATTAGGCCATTCGGTCGTCACTCAGAGCGCATCGCCACCAGTGTCTTGTGACACAGAGTTGTCCTACTGTATCGATGACACTGTAGAAACTCTGATGGACAGTCACGACCGTCACCAGGAGGGGGCTCCGCTTCCCGAAAGCGGCGTCATGGTGGCGGAGTGGCGAAGTCCACAGTAGTGACGCATGCTCGCGAGGGAGAGGGGTGAGGCGGATGACCGAACCGATCACCGCGTCGTACGTCCAGGAGGACGACGACTGGAAAGTCACGGTCAGCGGCTCCGGTAAGGAACTGACCGGTCGCGCGCCGGGCATCATCGCGGCAAGGGACCGGGCCGACCAGCTGGTCGAGAAACTGTCCCCGCCGGAGCGGTCGACCGTGGTGCACCTGCTCAACGGCAGTGCGCTCGAGTTCACCGCCGCCTACATGACGGCGAGACTCACGCTCCCGGAGATCGAGCCCCTCGAGGTTCCGCCCCCGGCGAACGCCAAGGCCAAGGCCTCCGGCAAGCCGCCGGTGCCCCAGGGCAAGGAACTCCCCAAGGCCGTCGACGAGGCGAAGACCAAGAAGGACGAGCCCGCCAAGACACCGGCCAAGGCGGCCCAGACCTCCTGAGGCCTACTTCAGGAGCTTGCGGATCAGCAGCAGGCCGATCAGCACCGCACCGCCGATGAGCGGGTACTTCACCTTGGGCTCGTCCAGCTTCGCGCGCAGACCGGTCTTCGCGGAATCCACCAGCTTCGCGGGGTTCGCCTTCGTGCCCAGCTGGTCGAGCGTGGCGACCAGCGCGTTCCTGGCCTGTTCGATCTCACGCTCGATGGTCTCCGGATCGCGAGCCACGTGTCCTCCTCGCCGCAACGTACCTGCAGGGGCCCCACGTTAGAGGACGTCACCCCCTCCGGCGGCACCGGCCACGCCGAGAAACGCCGATCGTGTCGCACGCTACGATTTCAAGGCGGTACTGGGGCCCGTAGCCCAATTGGCAGAGGCACACGGTTTAGGTCCGTGCCAGTGAGAGTTCGAGTCTCTCCGGGCCCACCCCAGACTCCTGACCTACGGCGGCGCACTCCACACGTGGCGGACCCGTCGAGTTCTCAACAGACGTTCGTTGCCCGACGAGCCGTTTCGACCAGCGACTCGGCCGCCCGCCCCGCACGCTTGAACTCGTCCGCGGTGACAGGGGTATGGCTGTAACCCGCTTTGGTCGTCAGCTTGAGCAAGGTCCTCAAGTGTTTCGCGACGTCCTTGTCCACTTTGGCCACCAAGCCGATCGCTTCGTCATGGCTTTCACCCAGCGCGTGCTCACCCAACCTGGCGCGGCAGAGGACGTCAGACGCCGCGATGCCCCGCGTGCACACACAAGGTCACGTACGCGTCGGTCACGTCCTCGGTCTCGTCGGCGAGTTCACGAACCATGTCCGCCGCCTCGAGGAACTGGTTTGCCTTGCCCAGGCGCCCACGCTGGACGCTCACGTCGCACCGTCGAGTTCGCACGTCAGCCTTTTCTCTTTCTCAAGTGACTGGCCAGCCAAGCCCTGCTCCCGGCCACGGTGAGCCCGTCCCGCACCACATCGCGCAGGACGATCTCGTCGTATGCACGGTCGGCGAGTTCGGCTTCCGTGAACTCCAGGGGATGAGTGTCGTTGCCAACCCAGCGGGTCACCTCGACCGCCAGTTCGTGAACCTGCGTTTCCCACAGATCGTCGTCGGCGTCATCCGGCCGGATCAGCAGAAGGTCCACGTCGCTGTCCTCCGTCATCTCGCCGCGTGCCACCGAGCCGAATACAGCGGCGTACACCGGCGGGATCTCCCACGAATCCAGACGGTCCTCGATGCGCTCCACAAGTGTCTTGCGCATCTGAGCGAGCCCGACGATGTGCTCCGCCGCGAGGTGATCACGATTGAGCCGGTACGCGAAGGCGTTCCCGACCCTGTCGGACAGCACGACACCCTGCTTCGTCAGGCGACGGAGCACCTTACGGATGCCCTCCTCCGAATGCCGCGCCAGCAGCCGATGCAGCTGCCCAGTGGTGAAGATGCCGTCGTGGTTGGCGAGCACGGTGAGGACATCGCCGTCCAGCGTGGGGGTGACCGTCATCAACGGCCGATGCAAGTCCATCGTCCGACCTCCTCGATGCCATCCTGACAAGGATCAACAATAGTACCGGTATAACAACTATAGTACGGGCAACCGGCTTATAGTTGCCTGATGACGCCCCGGCACCCTTGCGCGCGTGAAGTCCATGAGGTCCCGATCCTCTTGTGTCTGTGAAGGAATCGGGACACTCGATGTCCCAATTCCTTCACAGACACGCTCCACGACCCGCCGGATCATCGTTCACGGACTGGTCAAACGTGGGTACGCAAATACGAGGCCCCCTTGCTTGCGCCGGGCGCAAGCAAGGGGGCCTTCATGTACCGGGAATGCGCCACCCGAAGATCAGCGAACGCGGTCGTAAACGAGCGCCATCTCCCCCAGCTCCCCGACCTCCTGATGGGTCAGCTTCCACTTCGAAGCGGGCAAGCCGTCGATGAACAGCCGCTGCCCGCCGCCGGTGATCTCGGGGCAGATCATCAGGTACAGCCGGTCCATCAGGTCGTCCGCGAGCAGTGCCTTGATCACGCTCGCGCTGCTGTTGACCAGGATGTCGCCCTCGCCGCTCGCCTTGAGTTCGGCGACGACCTCCGAGGCAGGAGCGTTCACTACGCGGGCGCGGTCCCAGGGGGACTCGGTCAGCGTCGTGGAGAGGACCACCTTTTCCGCGTCCACCAGCCACTTCGCGTAGGCGCGGTCCCGCGGGTCGGCGTTCTGGTCGGCGGCGACGGTCGGCCAGAAGCCGAGGAAACCCTCGGCGTTCTTTCTGCCGAGCAGCGCCGTCGTCGCGTTCTCGTGGATGCGGGCGAGGTGACCGCGGGCGACGTCGGTGGTCGCGTACGAGACGATCGCGCCCATGTCACCGGGGCCGCCGGGGCCGCTGTAGTGACCGTCGAGGCTGATGCTGATGTTCGCGGTGACGCGACGGCCGGTCGAGTTCGTCATGTCGTTCATTCCTTTCCGTGAGTGGCGAGTCGGGTCGCGAGGTTGTCGAGCACCTGGCCCCAGCCGGTTTCGATCCCGGCGATGAAGGGGACGGCCTCGACGGTGGTTTCGGTGATGCGCAGGTCCAGCCGGAGCCGGGTCCCGTTGGGGGCTTCGGTGAACTTCAGGTCGTAGTGCCCGGTGAAGGACGTTTCTCCCTTGCCGTCCAACACCGAGAGATCGAACTCGAGGCGTTCGAGTTCCTTCGCGGCCTGGACCTTTCCTTCGGATCGATACCGCCCCTCGGCGTCGCGATAGTCGAGGACGACACGTCCGCCCGTCCTCGGTTCGATGACGCAGTCGGTGACGGTCATCGACGGCGGCGCCCACCAGGACGCGAGCAGGGCGGACTCGGTCCAATGCCGCCAGACGACATCGCGCGGCGCGGCGAGCGAGCGGTCGAACGAGAACGCGCGTCCGTCCGCCCACCGATCCCGATCCGCGGCGGCGGAATCCGCGCCGATCGCGGCCTGATAGCGCGTGAGGACATCTCGTTCGCCCTCGTTCGCCTGAATGGTCGCGATCAGCTCCCCCATCCGATTTTCGAATTCCTTCAGCGGGGCCGCCTCGACCGCGTAGACGCGACGCTGCCCGAGCGGGAAGACCGTCACGAGGCCGACGCGGGCGAGGGTCTGGAGGTGTTTGGTGGTCTGCGGCTGCCGCAGGCCGGTCAGCTCGGCGAGCTCACCGACGGATCGGGGCCGCTCGGCGAGAAGCTCGACGATGCGCCACCTCGCTCCGTCTCCCAGTGCTGCTGCGATCTGCTCCATGCCGAGAAGTATTCATCTCAAGGAATATTCTTGTCAAGGAATATCTTGGGCGTGGAACTCCAGCAGACTGCGCTGCTCGGTCAGCGAGGTGATGGAGTCGAAGGCCAAGCCGTGGGCGGCGGCGAGTTCACGAAGCTCGTCGAGACGCCGCTCGCGGCCGCCGTAGAGCACGAGCATGACCAGGTCCCACTCGGTTTGGGCCCCGAGTCCGCCGACCGCCTCGATGACGAGGACGCGGCCTCCCGGACGCGCCGCCTCGGCGCAGCGGGCCAGGATGCGATGGGCGTGCTCGTCGTCCCAGTCGTGAAGGATGTCGGACAGCAGATACGCGTCCGCCCCGGCCGGAAGCGGGTCGAAAAAGCTGCCCGCCGTCACCTCGATCCGTTCTCCGAGCCCTTGCGCACGCAGTTCCTTTTCGGCGGCGGCCGCGGTGGGCGCGAGATCGAGGAGGTGGCCGCGCATCGAGGGATTGGCCGTCAGAATCGCGGCGAGCAGGCTGCCGTGCCCTCCGCCGACGTCGACGATCGTGCCGAACCGGGACCAGTCGAATCCCGCGACGAATCTCGGCACCTGCGTGAGGAACCGCTGGGTCATTTGCCGGTCGAACGTCTCCCGTAACTGGGGGTTCTCGGCGAGATCGGCCCAGAAATCCTGGCCATAGCGGCGGATGTAGCCCGCCTGACCGGTGGCGACGCTGTGCGCGAGTTCGACGAACGCCAGTTCCCCTCGCCCGCCGGCGGCTTCCATGTCCAGGAGTCCGGCGAGGCCGTTTCCGGCGTCGGCGCGGAGGTTCGCGCCGTAGTCGGTGGTCCGGTAGCCGCTCGCCGTCCGTTCGAGGACGCCCAAGGTCGTGAGATGGCCGAGCAGCAGACCGAGCGCGAGCGGGGACTGGCCGAGTTCCGCCGCGAGCTCGTCGGCGTTCGCGCCGTCACCGGCCAAGCGGTCCGGCAGCCGGAGGGTGACCGCGACCCGCAACGCCATCGGCGTCGCCAGCCCGGCCAGTCGGAGGAGTTCTTTTCTGTCGTCGTCATGGTTCGCCACGGAGATTCACTGTGGCAGCGCGGTCAAACGAGAATGCGGCCGGTCACTCAAGGCGTAAGGGTCTGCCCGGTGAGGTTCGCTGTCTCAACGGCCTCGACATAGCACCGCGCGACGTCCGCCGCCGGGGTGCCGCCGTCCGGTTCACCGAGCGCGGCCAGTGTTTCGCTCACCCAGCCCGGACTCACGGCGTTGACTCGGAGGCCGCGAGGCAGTTCGCGGGCCGCCGCGGCGACGAACGCTTCGAGGCCGACGTTCGTCAAGACACCAAACGCGCTGCCGCGCAACGTCTCCGGGATCCGGCCCGCGGTCACCGTGACCGAACCACCGTCCGGCAGCCGCGGGATCGCGTGCCGCAGCAGGAACACCTGGCCGAGCAGTTTTCCGTGCAGTCCTTGGACGAACTCCTCGTCGGTACCGCCGTCGACCGGCACGAGTGAGCCGCTCCCCGCGCAGCACACGACGTGCTCGATCCCCGGTTCGGTGTCGAAAACCGCGTCGAGGGTGGCGGGCTGCTCGATGTCGACCCGTATCTCACCGGAGCGGGACGCGGGCAGCACTTCGTGCCCGTGTGCGGTGAGGGCTTCGGAGACCGCGGCCCCGATCGTCCCGGTGGCGCCGACCAAGAGAATCTTCGACTTCATGCCCGCCACGGTAATCCGGTTGCGGCACTGACGGCCGCGCGGGGAAGATCCGGCGGGTGCCCACCTCCCGTTCCGCATTGTCGCGTTGGCAGTTCGATCTGACCTGGTCGCTGTTCGAATACCACTTGGCCGAGCTGAAGCCAGGTGATTTCCTCTGGGAGCCCGCCGGCCTCTGCTGGACCGTGCGCCAGGACGACGACGGCGCCTGGCGTCCCGACTGGGCCGACTCCGAACCGGACCCCGTTCCCGTCCCCACGATCGCTTGGCTCACCTGGCATATCGGCTGGTGGTGGAGTGTCGCACTCGATCACGCGCACCGGCGGACGCCGCGCGGGCGCGAGGACATCACTTGGCCCGGCGAGGACTCCGTCATCGGGTGGCTTCGGGGACTCCGCGAAGAATGGCTGGCCGTCCTGGATCGCTTGACCGACGCCGAGCTGGACGTTCCCTCCGCTTACCCGTGGGACGAAGAAGCGGGCCTCACCTTCGCGCACACCGTCGCCTGGGTGAACTCCGAGCTGATGAAGAACGTGGCCGAGATCGGGCAGCTCCGGTTGACACGGGTCAGCGCGGTGTGATGCCGGGGAGGGATTTCAGCTCGCCCAGCAGCATCGAGCTGACGGTGACCGGATAGTCGTCGAGCGCGTACAGCGACCCGGCGAGCTTCACCCGGACCGGGGTTTCGCCCTTGTGCGCCACCAAGGTCCGCTTCAGGTCGAGCACCGTGTCCTCGGTCAGCTTCTCCGCGATCGCGTGCAGCGTCAGCGGTGGCTCGTCGTCGCCGGCCAAGGAAAGGTCGAGCGGCACCAGAGCGCCGCCGAATACGGACATCTTGTCCTCCCGCCAGTTCACCCGGCCGCTGACGCGGACGGCGTTGTCCTCGATCAGCTCCGCCGCGAACAGCGCGTAGGCCTTGGGAAAGAACAGCACTTCGAGCGCGGCGTCCAGATCCTCGATCGTGCAGATGGCCCACGGCTCGCCTTTCTTGTTCACCCGCCGCTCCAGCGCCGTGATGAGCCCGGCGACGACCAGGTCGCCTTCCTTGGGCGGGTTGTCGAGGATCGCCGCGATCGGGCGGGGCGCGTGGTTGCGCAGGATCCGTTCCGCGCCGTCGAGCGGGTGCGCGGAGACGTACAGCCCGAGCATTTCCCGTTCGTAGGCGAGCAGTTCCTTGCGCGGCCATTCCTGGACACCGAACTTCAGGTGCGCGAGCGGCGACGTGTCGTCTCCGCTCTCCTCACCCGCGCCGAAAAGGTCGAACTGGCCCATCGCCTGCTTCCGCTTCAGCGGCACCACGGCCTCCACCGCGTCCTCGTGCACCTGCAGGATGGAAAGCCGCGTGTGCCCGAGCGAGTCGAAGGCTCCGGCCTTGGCCAGTGACTCGATCACGCGTTTGTTGCAGGCCACCAGCTCCGACTTGTCGAGGAAGTCGGTGAACGACGCGTACTTTCCCTTCTCCCACCGCGTTCTGATGATCGAGTCGACGACGTTCGCCCCGACGTTGCGCACCGCGCCCAGCCCGAACCGGATCGCGTCGCCCACCGCCGAGAACCGGAGTTCCGATTCGTTGACGTCCGGCGGCAGCACCTTGATCCCCAGCCGACGGCATTCCGAGAGGTACACCGCCGACTTGTCCTTGTTGTCCCCCACCGAAGTCAGCAGGCCCGCCATGTACTCAGCCGGGTAGTTCGCCTTCAGGTACGCGGTCCAATAGCCGACCAGGCCGTAGCCGGCGGCGTGTGACTTGTTGAACGCGTAGCCGGCGAACGGGAGGATCGCGTCCCAGAGCGCCTGCACGGCTTCGCGCGAGAAGCCGTTGGCGACCATGCCGTCCCGGAAGCCCTCGAACTCCTTTTCCAGCACCTCTTTCTTCTTTTTGCCCATCGCCTTGCGCAGTACGTCGGCGCGACCCATGGAATAGCCGGCGACGTCGCGGGCGATCTGCATGATCTGTTCCTGGTAGACGATCAGACCGTGGGTCTCGGCCAGGATCTCGCGCAGCGGTTCGGCCAGTTCGGGATGGATCGATTCGATCGGCTGCCGGTGGTTCTTGCGGTCCGCGTAGTTGTTGTGCGTGTTCATCGCGATGGGACCGGGCCGGTACAACGCGTTCACCGCGATGATGTCGTCGAATCCGGTCGGCCGCATCCGGCGCAGCAGGTCCCGCATCGCGCCGCCGTCGAGCTGGAAGACGCCGAGGCTGTCACCGCGGGCGAGCAGTTCGTAGGTGGCCTGGTCGTCGACGCCGAGCGTGTCGAGGTCGATGTCCTCGCCGCGGTTGGCCTTGATGTTGTCCAGCGCGTCGCCGATGACGGTGAGGTTGCGCAGGCCGAGGAAGTCCATCTTCAGCAGGCCGATGGCTTCGCACGAGGGATAGTCCCAGCCGGTGACGACCGAACCGTCGTCCCTCCGCCACAACGGGATCGCGTCGAGCAGGGGCTCGCTCGACATGATGACCGCGCAGGCGTGGACACCGGCGTTGCGGACCAGCCCTTCGAGCCCGCGGGCGGTTTCGAAGATCTTGGCCGCCTCGCCGTCGCTTTCCAGCAGCGCGCGGACCTCCGCCGCTTCGGGGTAGCGCTCGTGCGCCGGTTCGACGATCCCGGCGAGCGGGACGTCCTTCGCCGCGACCGGTGGCGGCAGCGCCTTGGAGATCCGGTCCGCGATCGCGTATCCGCTTTGTCCATAGTGGACGCGGGCGGAGTCCTTGATGGCCGCCTTGGTCTTGATGGTGCCGAAGGTGATCACCTGCGCGACGTGCTCGGCGCCGTACTTCTCGGTGGCGTACCGGATCATCTCCCCGCGGCGGCGGTCGTCGAAGTCCATGTCGATGTCCGGCATGGAGACCCGCTCGGGGTTGAGGAACCGCTCGAAGAGCAGGCCGAGGTCGATCGGGTCCAGATTGGTGATACCGAGCGCGTAGGCGACGAGCGAGCCCGCCGCCGAGCCGCGACCGGGGCCGACCCGGATGCCGACGCGGCGGGCGTACTTCATCAGGTCCGCCGTGATCAGGAAGTACGCCGGAAAGCCCTTCTCGGCGATCACGCCGATCTCGAAGTCGGCACGTGCGACGTAGGCGTCCAGGACGCCATCCGGCAGTCGCCAGCGAAGGCCGTCCGCGACCTCCTTGCGCAGCCAGGACTCCTCGTCGTGCCCTTCTGGAACCTCGAAGACGGGCATGCGGTCGACATGCCGGTAGACCTCGTCATAGGACTCGACACGTTCGGCGATGAGCAACGTGGAATCCGCCGCGCCCGGGACTTCGGCGTCCCAATACCGGCGCATCTCCTCCGCGGACTTGAGGTAGTAGCCGTCGCCGTCGAATTTGAACCGCCCGGGATCGTCGAGGGTCTTGCCGGACTGGACGCACAACAACGCGGAATGCGCGGCCGCTTGATCCTGGCTGACGTAGTGCGAGTCGTTGGTGGCCAACGGTTTCAGCCGGAGACGACGGCCGATCTCCAGCAGCCCGTTCCGTACCGACCGCTCGATCGGGAGGCCGTGGTCCATCAACTCCAGGAAGAAGTCGTCCGCGCCGAAGATGTCGCGGTAGTCCGAAGCCGCCTGGATCGCCTCCTCCGGCTGGCCGAGCCGGAGCCTGGTCTGCACCTCGCCGGACGGGCAGCCGGTGGTGGCGATGATGCCTTCGTGATGACGGGCGAGGAGTTCCCGGTCCATCCGGGGTTTGCGGTAGTAGCCCTCCAGACTGGCCAAAGAGGACAATCGGAACAGGTTCCGCAATCCGGTCGCGTTCTCCGCGAGCATGGTCATATGCGTGTAAGCCCCGCCACCGGAGACGTCGCCGCCCTCGCCGCGCTGCCCCCAGAACACCGGCTTCTTGTGAAAGCGTGACTCGGGCGCGAGATAGGCCTCGATCCCGATCACCGGTTTGAGCCCGGCTTGGACCGACTGGCGGTAGAACTCGTCGGCGCCGTACATGTTCCCGTGGTCGGTCATGCCCACCGCGGGCATGCCGAGCCGCTGAGCCTCCGCGAACAGCGGCGCGATCTTGGCGGCACCGTCGAGCATCGAGTACTCGGTATGAACGTGCAGGTGCACGAAGGAATCCACCAGTCACTCCCCACGGTTGTACGATCCCGGTCCGAAGCGGCGATTGGACCGAAGGGGCACGGGCGTTGTCCAACAAGAGACACGCGGCTCTCGACAACCACAGGTGGTAAGGGGAGGACAGATGGAGCTCGATCTCGGCGCGGTCCGCGCGTTCGTCGCGGTGGCCGAAGACCGGTACTTCGGCGAGGCGGCGATCCGGCTGGAGGTGAGCCAGCAGGCGATCTCCAAGCGGGTCGCGAAGCTGGAGTCGGACCTCGGCGTGCGGCTGCTGTCGCGGACACGCGGTGGGGCCGAACCGACCGAGGACGGCGAGGAGTTCCTCAAGCACGCTCGCGCGCTGATCAGCCTCGCGGATCAGGCTGTCGAGCGGCTTCAGGGCAGGCGCCGTCCGCTGCGCGTCGACGTCCTCGGCACGCGGCTGGCGACCATGGAGGTGATCCGGGCGTTCCACGCCGACCACGACGACGAACTGGAACTCGTCACGCCCGGCCTCGGCGCGGAGCGACGGTCGCCGTTGCCCGACTCGGTCGATGCCGCCTTCGCCCGCGTCAACACCGTGCCGGACCCCGCGATCGACCGCACACCCGCCTGCCTGGAGCCCGCGAATCTACTGGTCGGCCGACGGCACCCACTCGCGCGGCGACGCCGGGTCGCCATGGCGGACCTGGCCGGTCTGACGGCCTGGATGCCGTACAACGCGCGCACCAGCGAATGGGCGGAGTTCTGGCTGGAGCTGTGCCCCGCGTTCGGCGTCCTCGTCGACACCGATGGCCCGAACTTCGGGCTCGAACACCACATCGAGGTGCTCAGCGAGTCGAAGGACCGCCTCAGTTTCGTCGGCGCGAAGATGCACGTGCCCTGGCATCCGGACGTCGTCCAGATCCCGCTCGTCGATCCGACGCCGGTGTACCCGTTCTCGCTGCTGTGGCGGCGCGAGAACCGGCACCCGACGCTGACGCTGCTGATCGAGCACGTCCGCTCCCACTACCGGCCTTTCGACCCGGAGCGGCAATGGCTTCCGGAGGCGGACCGGGCCGCCATGAGCATCTAGAGGACTAAATGCCTGCTTAACTCGCGGGGTGACCCATGTGCACGATGCGCGAGAGGCCGTCGGTGCGCGAAAGTGAGGTATGGGCGAGGGGCTGATCGGCGCGAGGGTGACCCGGCAAGAGGACGTCCGGCTGCTGACCGGCCGGGCTCAGTACATCGACGACGTCGGGGTGCCGGGGATGCTGGAGGCCGCTGTCCTCCGCAGCCCCCTGCCGCACGCGCGGATCGTGCGCGTCGACGTGGCCGCCGCGAACGCCCATCCCGGCGTGTTCGCGGTGATCACCGGCGAAGACGTGCTTTCCAGTACGAAAGCGCCGCAACCGGTGATCTGGTCGAGCCTGCCGGACATGCGAACGTCCGAGCACCACGCCCTCGCCGTCGGCAAGGTGCGGTATCCCGGCCAGGGGGTCGCGGCTGTCGCGGCGAAGGACCGGGCGACCGCCGAAGACGCGCTGGAACTGATCAAGGTCGAGTACGAGGAACTCCCGGCCGTCAGCACCCTCGAACAGGCGCTGGCGGACGGCGCGCCGAAGCTCTACGAAGACTGGCCGGACAACATCGCCGGTACCGGCACGATCCCGATGGGTGACGTGGGCGCCGCGTTCGCCGAGGCCGACGTCGTGCTCACCGAATCGTTCCGTTTCGCCCGTCAGATGGGCGCACCGATCGAAACGCGCGGCGTGGTGGCGACCTGGGACCCGTTCACCGACCGGCTCGACGTCTGGCTTTCGACGCAGGCGCCCAACCTCGCGCGTGAGTTGTTCGGCGAGATCTTCGGGCTCTCGATGGACCGGATCCGCGTGCGCACCCCCGACGTCGGGGGTGGCTTCGGGAACAAGTTCGACTTCTACGCCGAAGAGGTCGTCGCGGCGATCCTCTCGCGGCGCACCGGGAAGCCGGTCAAGCTCATCGAGGACCGCGCGGAGAGCTTCGTCGCCAACGCGCACTCGCGCGAGCAGAAGATCGACGTCGAACTGGCCGCCAAGGACGACGGCACGATCACCGGGCTGCGTGCCACGGTATACGGCGTCCTCGGCGGCGTGCTCGGTTCCGCCGGCGTCAGCCCGTGCTGGACGACGACCGCGCTGCTGACCGGGCCGTACGCCATCCCGAACGTGGAGCTGAGCCTCGTCGCCGTGATGACCAACCGGTCGCCGTACGGGTCGTTCCGCGGTTACGGGCTGCCGAAGGCGAACTTCGTGCACGAACATCTGGTGGAACAGCTGGCGAAACGCCTCGGCGTGGACGCGCACGCGGTGCGGCGCAAGAACTTCATCGCCCCGGAGGCGTTTCCTTATCAGAGTCCGATGTTCGTCTACGACAACGGCCGTTACGAAGACTGCCTGGACCTTTGCCTGAAGGCGGTCGAAGACGCGGGCTGGGCGGAGCGCCGCGGAAACGGTGCCGGCATCGGGTATTCATTCCACAACGAACTGACCGGGTTCGGGCCTAGCCGGATCGTCAACCTCGCCGGGCTGGGGCATTCCGGCTTCGACGAGGAGGTCGTGCGGGTCGACTCGACCGGGCACGTGACCGTCCACACTGGAATGTCCGCGATCGGCCAGGGTATCCACACGACACTGGCACAGGTGGCCGCGCAGACACTCGGCGTCCCGCTCGATCACGTCACCGTGCTTTCCGGGGACACCGACAGCTGCCCGTACACCGGCTACGGAACGGCGGCGAGCCGCGGGGCGGCCGTCGGCGGCGCGGCGGTGCTGAACGCGTCGACCCGGTTGCGGGCGAAGATCCTGCGAGTGGCGGGTCACCTGCTGGAGGTGTCACCCGACGATCTGTCCATAGAGGACGGAGTGGTCTCGGTCAACGGAGTACCCGGCAAAGAGGTCACGCTCGCCGCGATCGGCGACGCGGCATACCGGCGGCTGAACGGCGTCTGGCCAGTTGACGAGACGCCGACACTGGAAGAGCGGGAGGTCTACGACCCGGTCAACGTCACGACCTCGTTCGGCTGCACCGCCGTGCTGGCCGAAGTCGACCGGGAGACCGGCGTGGTGACGCTGCTGGACTACCTGATCGCACACGACTGCGGCACCGTGATCAACCCGATGATCGTGGACGGGCAGTTGCACGGCGGCGCGGCGCAGGCGGTCGGTGGCGCGCTGTACGAGGAACTGGTCTACGGCGCCGACGGGCGGATGGAGACCACGTCGTTCACCGGGTATCTGCTGCCGACCGCGACCGAGATCCCGCCGTTCTCCGTGTCCCATATGGCGACGCCCGCCGACCATGTTCCCGGCGGGTTCAAGGGCATGGGGGAAGCGGGCGTGATCGGCGGTGGCGCGGCGATCGCGCACGCGGTCGAAGACGCTCTGCGTGAGTACGACGTCGACATCACTTCGCTGCCCATCACCCCGCCCCGGCTGCTGGCCGCGATGAAGCTGGGAGCACGCCGGTGAAGGCCGCGCCGTTCGATTATCTCCGGGCCTCGTCACTCGAAGAGGCCGTCGAAGCGCTGGCGGGCACGCCGGACGCGCGGGTGCTGGCGGGCGGGCAGAGCCTGGTACCGCTGCTGAATCTGCGTCAGATCCGGCCCCCGCTGGTCGTCGACATCAACCGCGTCGAGGTGCTTTCCTTTCTGTGCAGGGAAAACGGACGGCTGGAGATCGGCGGGCTCACCCGGCACCGCGTCGTCGAGATGTCCGAAGCCGTACGCTCCGACGTCCCTCTGCTCGCCGAAGCGATCGGTTACGTGGGGCACGCGGCGATCCGGAACCGGGGCACGATCGGCGGCAGCCTCGCGCATGCCGATCCCGCCGCGGAACTGCCCGCGGTGATGGTCGCGCTCGACGCCGAATTCGGCGTCCACGGCCCTGACGGTGAGAGGCTGGTCGCCGCACGCGACTTCTTCCTCGGCCCGCACCGGACGGCGCTGGGCGCCGGTGAACTGCTGACCCGGATTTCGGTACCGACGCATCGAGGCGGCCACGCGGTCGAGGAACTGAGCCGCCGAAGCCGCGACCTGGCGCTTGTCGCCGTCTTCGCCACCGTGACGATGTCCGGTGACGTCTGCGAAACCGCGCGGATCGCCGTCGCGGGCGCGGGCCCCACGCCGATCCGGGCCACCGCCGCCGAGGAGTCGCTCGCCGGCAGCGCACTGACGGCCGACGCGATCGCCGCCGCGGCCGAACTCGCCGCCGCCGCGACGGATCCGCCTGCCGACCTCCACGCCCCGGCCGACTACCGGCGCGAGATGACCGCGGTCCTCACCCGGCGGGCGATCGCGCGAGCGAAGGAGCGCGCATGATCACGGTCACCCTGACGGTGAACGGACGGACCTACCGCGCGGACTGCGAACCGCGGCGGACACTGGCCGACTTCCTGCGCCACGACCTGGGGTTCACCGGGGTGCACGTCGGCTGCGAACACGGCGTCTGCGGCTCGTGCACGATCACCCTCGACGGCGCGAGCGCGCGTTCGTGCTGCCTGCTGGCCGTCCAGGTGGACGGGGCGGAGATCGTCACGATCGAAGGACTCGCGTCGGACGGCGAACTGAGTCCGCTGCAGGAGTCGTTCCGGAAGCACCACGGCCTGCAATGCGGATTCTGCACGCCGGGGATGCTGGCGACGGCGGCGGAGCTGCTGAAGGAGAACCCCGCCCCGACGGACGCCGAGATCCGGCAGGGGATCTCGGGGAACCTGTGCCGGTGCACGGGTTACCAGTTCATCGTGGACGCCATCCGGGACGCGGCTCCGGGCCACGACTGAAAGTCCGTGAAGGCCTCCTTTCCTACCCTCAAAGTAGGGAAGGAGGCCTTCACGGACTTTTGAGCCGCTCAGCCGACAATGTCGATCTCGAAGTCCGCGTTCGAGCTGTATTCGAAGTCGGCCCACACCGCGCCCGGCAGGTGGTACCGGCGGTGCGAAACAGTTTTCGGATCGAATCCGGGCGTCTTCAACGGATTCCCGCCGACACCGACCTTGTCGCTGCCCCAGGCGTAGATATTGCCCTGCCAAACGGGCGCGTCGGTGACGCCGTCGCCGTCGACGCGCGGACGGACGATGATCGCGGCCGTCTCGCTGCCGGAGAGCAGCAACCGCACGGACGTGACGCTCGGACTTGCCGGAATGGTCCTTCGTTCCATGAGTTCTGTCGTCGCCTTCCGTTTCGGGGCGGCGCCGCCGCCGCCGGTCAAGTGGGCGTTCGTGTAGGACTCGTTGAGGTCGACACTGCTCGCCCGGATACCGGGGATCTGGCCGGCGTCCGAGTACTGATGCACGTCGTAGCGGCCCGCGGCGGCGTCGGGTTTGGCGCCGTAGCGCGCGATCCAGATCACCAGGTCCAGCACGCCGAAACGATCCGGCCGCAGCATTTTCGCGAGTGAGTTGTTCAAGTAGATGCCCGGCCGGAAACCGTGCCCTGCCACGCGGTTGCAGAATCTGATCGAGAAGTCCCGCTTGCGCCCGTCCGGGATGTTCGGTGCGCTCGAACCCGGCGGATTGTCTTCGAGGTCGAGCATCGGGACGCAGCCGGTCGCCCCTAGCCGTCGGACCTCCGCGATGAAAACGTCGGCCTGTGCCTCGGGCGAGGGACTCGCCTGAGCGAAATGGTAACCACCTACGGGAATACCCGCGGCCCTCGCTCCGGCCACCAAGGCGTCGCCGGTATTACGCCCCCCATTCGGGAGACCACCACCGTCCGTGAGCTTGACGAAGACGAATGTCACGCCGTGCCTTTTGACGGCTTGCCAGTCAGTAACAGTCTGAAAGCGGCTGTAGACATCTATTCCCAGCGCCATTGTTACAGCCTGACGGGCGAACCCGATGGACAAAAGGGCCTAGCGGGCGATAACTGGTACGTCCGATTCGTCCTTTTGGGCGGCGCCTCCCCGGCTGACCCGGCTCACCCGTGCCCGTACTGTGACAGCCATGGCGTCACGAAGCCCCATTCGCTGGCTGACCCGGTGGGCGGACTGGTTCGAAGAGCGCGGTGTCTACGTCCCCGGCGAGGAGAGCCGCGCTGTCGACCCGATGCGCGATTTCGGCTGGCTGATCGTGGCCTGGGTCTCCGGTCTGGCGATCTTCATCCTGTTCTTCGCCTTCGCCGTTTGAGCGTGGCGATGTGCCATCGAGGTGACGACTGTCACTAGCCGTACCTTTCCGGTCACGGAACGGCCACGGGTGTACACCAGGTGCGCCTCAACCCGGCCGAGCGGCTCCTCTCAGCTGCCGAAGACCGTCACTCTGGACTCTTCGGCACTAATACCTACCTCGAACGGCCCATCCGACCCGCCGACTGGAGTAACCGCACATGGCGCCCCCGCGCACCCCGAAGCTCTTGATCGCCGCCTGCTCGTTGCTGCTGGCGACCGCGTGCGGGGTTCCGGCACCGGAAAAAGGGGCCGCCGCGCTCGGCGCGGACGCCCCGGCGCAGGGGCTGGCCGCGACGCACGCGGAAGGTGACCTCGCCTTCGGCGCCCCGCACCGGTTCGCGACCGGGGTCACGATCTCCGTGTCCGCGCCGAAGTCGTTCCGCCCCAGCACGTCGGCGTACCCGCAGAGCCCGCGCGCGGTGGCCTTCGGCATCGACGTGACGAACGCCGGCGACGGGGTCTACCGGCTCTCCGGTCTGTCCGTGACAGGTGAGGTCGACGGCGAAAGCTCTTCGGTCAAACAGGTCGTCGACGCGGTGCAGGGCTACAACGGCGTCGCGGACGCGGGCAAGGACGTGGCACCCGGCCGGTCGGTACATCTGAACCTGGCGTTCGCCGTTCCGGACAAGCCGGTGAGGCTGCGCCTGCAGATCCGGCCGAACCCCGCGGAGCCGGTCGCCGCGACCTACTGTGGGAAGGTCTGACGCCTCCGGTTCGCTACCGTGTGCGTCATGACCGAGCAGCGACTCTCCCCCGGCGACACCGCGCCCGATTTCACCCTCCCCGATCACGAGGGCGACGACGTCTCGCTCAGCGACTTCCGCGGCAAGTCGGTCGTCGTGTACTTCTACCCGAACGCGGGCACGCCGGGCTGCACGAAGCAGGCCTGCGACTTCCGGGACAGCCTCGCGCAGCTCAACGACGCCGGCTATCAGGTACTCGGCATCTCCCCGGACAAGCCCGCGAAGCTCGCGAAGTTCGTCGAGGCGGAAAAGCTGACCTTCCCGCTGCTCTCCGATACGGAGAAGACCGTCCTCAAGGCGTACAGCGCCTTCGGCGAGAAGAAGAACTACGGCAAGGTCTACGAGGGCGTCATCCGCTCGACCTTCGTCGTCGACGCGGACGGCAAGATCGCCGTGGCGCAGTACAACGTCCGGGCGACCGGCCACGTCGCGAAGCTGCTGCGGGACCTCTCCCTGGCCTCCTGAGCCGTTCGGTACAGCGGGTCGTGAGTGGCGATTCGGGTTCTAACCCGAATCGCCACTCACGACCAACTCAGCCGGCCAGCTTCCGCAGTTCTCCCACCAACGCCCGCAACGCCTTCCCCCGGTGCGAAGCCGCGTCCTTTTCGGACGGCTCCAGCTCGGCGGAAGTCCGGGTCTCCCCCTCCGGCACGAAGATCGGGTCGTAACCGAATCCGTTGGCACCACGGCGTTCCCTGATCAGCGAGCCCCGCCATTCCCCGCGCACCACGGTCTCGTCGCCACCGGGGACGACCAGCGCCGCCGCGCAGACGAACGCAGCGCCCATCCGCTCGTCGGGAGTGTCGGACAGCTGCGCCAGCACGAGATCCAGGTTCGCCTCGTCGTCGCCGTGCTTGCCGGACCAGCGGGCGGACAACACGCCGGGCATGCCGTTGAGCGCGTCGACGGCGATCCCCGAGTCGTCGGCGATGGCCGGGAGACCGGTCGCGGCGGCCGCGTCCCGCGCTTTCGCGAGCGCGTTGCCCTCGAAGTCGGGCGCGGTCTCGGGGGCTTCGGGGAACTCGGGGACGTCGGCAAGACCGACGACCTCGATACCTTCGATCCCCTCCGCCACCAGGATGCGCCGCAGTTCGCCGAGCTTCTTCGCGTTGCGGGTGGCAAGGAGCAGCTTGGTCACTTCGCGCCCTTCTTCTTGTCCGTACGCGGCTCGGGCAGTTCGCCGGGGTACGGCAGCGCGAGCGCCTCGGTCTGCAGGCGGGTCAGCTCTTCACAGCCCGCGAGCGCCATGTCCAGCATCGTGTCCAAAGTGGACCGCGCGAAGGTGGCGCCCTCACCGGTGCCCTGCACCTCGATCATGGTGCCCGCGTCGGTGGCGACGACGTTCATGTCGACCTCCGCGCGCGAGTCCTCCTCATACGGCAGGTCGAGGCGTACGCGGCCGTCGACGACGCCCACGCTGACCGCCGCGACCGAGGACGAAAGCGGCTGCGGGTCGGCGAGGCGGCCGGCCGCGCCGAGCCAGGTGACGGCGTCGGCGAGCGCGACGTAACCGCCGGTCACCGCGGCCGTGCGGGTGCCGCCGTCGGCCTGGATGACGTCGCAGTCGATGACGATCGTGTTCTCCCCCAGCGCCGCCAGGTCGATGCAGGCACGCAGGGACCGGCCGATCAGCCGGGAGATCTCGTGGGTGCGGCCGCCGACGCGGCCCTTGATGGACTCGCGGTCGCTGCGGGTGTTGGTCGCCGACGGCAGCATCGCGTACTCGGCGGTGACCCAGCCGAGGCCGGAACCGGCCCGCCAGCGGGGGACGCCTTCCGTGACGCTCGCCGCGCACAGCACCCGGGTGTCGCCGAACTCGATCAACACCGAGCCCGCGGGCCACCGCTGGAAGCCCCGGGTGATCTTGATGTCGCGAAGCTGGTCGTCGTTCCTGCCGTCTTTTCTCGCCACGGCCGTCACTCTAGAACCCCGCGTCAGACGTCGTAGACGGCGCCCTGCTCGACCAGCTCGGCCGCGGGGAACGCGATGGCCGCCTCGGCGAGGACGGCGGCGCGGTCGGTCCAGGGCGCGACGTGGGTGAGCAGCAGCCGCCCCACCCCCGCCTTGCGCCCGAGTTCCCCCGCTTCCTTACCGGACAGGTGGACGCCGGGGGGCCGGGTGGGCGAGTCGGTCCAGGACGCCTCGGAAAGCAGCACGTCGACGCCGTCGGCGAGTTCGGTCAGGGCGTCGCAGATGCCCGTGTCGCCGGTGTAGGCGAGTGTCCGGCCGCCATGGGTGACACGCAGGCCGAACGCCGGCGTCGGGTGGTCGACCGGAACGGCGGTGACTTCGAACGGCCCGATCTCCATGGGCTCGGTTCGCAGGGCGTTGAAGGCGTAAACGTCGGAGAGATCGGTGGTCGCCCGCTCCTCCTCGTTCGCCGCGTAGGCGTACGAGAGCCGCTCGTGCACGTCTGACGGTCCGTAGACCGGCAGACGGCGCGGCCGTTCGGGGTACGGCAGGGCCGGGTGGTAGCGCCGCATGACGGTCAGCGCGCTGACGTCGGCGCAGTGGTCGGGGTGCAGATGCGAAAGGATCAGCGCGTCGAGATCGAACGGGTCGCGCAGGGCCTGCAGCCGCGCGAGTGTCCCGTTGCCGAGTTCGAGCCCCAGGACGAACCCGTCCGCCTCGATCAGATAGCCGGACGCGGCGGCGTTGGGCCCGGGGATGCTGCCGCAGCAGCCGAGGATCGTGAGACGCACTGTGACACCTTAAGCGCGGAATCGGCTTTTTTACGCGCTGGTGGGAGCCAGCACACCCGGAGCGAAACCCATGAACCGCTGAGCGAGTCTCGTGAACGGCTCGGCGGATCCGGTGGCGACGAACTCGTGCCGCGGCGGGGTGTCGCGCTCGGCGAGGAGGTCGTTCTCGGTGAGGACGCGCACGAGGTCCCGCGCGGTCTCTTCGGCGCTCGACACCAGCGTGACGTCCTGGCCCATGACGATCTGCAGCACCCCGGACAGCAGCGGGTAGTGCGTGCAGCCCATGACCAGCGTGTCGACCTGGGCGTCCAGCAGTGGTTCGAGATAGCCCTGTGCGAGTCCGAGCACCTGACGGCCGGTGGTGATCCCGCGTTCGACGAAGTCGACGAACCGAGGGCAGGCGACGCTGGTGATCTGGACGTCCTGAGCGGCGGTGAAGGCATCGTCGTAGGCACGGGACCGGACGGTGCCCTCGGTGCCGATCACGCCGATCCGGCCGGAGCGGGTGGCGGAGACCGCCCTTCGCGCGGCCGGGAGGACGACCTCGATCACGGGGACGTCGTAGCGCTCCCTCGCGTCGCGAAGGCAGGCCGCGGAGGCGGTGTTGCAGGCGATGACCAGCGCCTTCACCCCGCCGTCGACGATGTCGTCCAGCGCTTCCAGCGCGTACTGGCGTGCCGTCGCGATGGGAAGGGGACCGTACGGATTGCGGGCGGTGTCGCCGACGTAGCGCAGCTGCTCACCGGGCAGCTGTTCCAGGATCGACCGGGCGACGGTGAGCCCGCCCACTCCGGAATCGAAGACGCCGATCGGGGCGTCGGCGCTCGGCTTGGTCACCCGGCGAGGCTACCGGGACCGGACGCTTTCCTGGCATGGGACCTGTCCATCCTCGCCACCACCCAGGCCGCGAAGACCCCTGACAGCGCGCCGAACAGGTGACCTTGCCACGAGACGCCCGGATCACCCGGAAGCAGTCCCCAGAGCATTCCGCTCCAGATTCCCAGCAGCAGCACGGCCACCAGGATCTGGCCGACAGCCCGGTTGAAGATGCCCCTGACCAGCAAGAACGCCAGCCAGCCGAAAGCGATGCCGGAGGCGCCCACGGTCACCGTGTTGTCCGGCGCGATCAGCCAGACACCCAGGCCGGAGAGCACCCAGATGATCGCGGTGACCAGCACCCACCTGCCGACCCCCGAAGCCATCGCGAGGAAGGCGAACACCAGGACCGGGACGGTGTTGGAGAACAGATGCCCCCAGCCCGCGTGCAGCACCGGCGCCCACAGCACGCCGTCGAGCCCGGAGACGTCGCGCGCGAGGATGCCACCCTGATCGAGGTCGGCGGGCAGGACGACGTCGACCAGTTCGACCAGGTAGAGCAGCACGGTGAAGGCCAGCGCCGCGATCGCGGCGGCCTTCGGGTTCGGCGGCAGGACGCGTTTGGCCGGATCCGTACCGGACGACTCGCTCGCCGGGACCGGCTGGGAAGGCAAAGTGGTCACCTCCACAGGCTACGGCCGGAACGGGCGAGGTCGCCTCGGTGAGAACCCTGATTTGTCGGTGGGTGCCGTTACGGTCGTCGGCATGGGGTCACCTTCTTCCGAGCACGTCGACGTGCCCGCTTATCTCGCCCGACTCGGCCTCGAGCACGAGCCGCCGAGCCTCGACGCGCTCTTCCGGCTGCACGCGGCCCATGTCGAGCGGGTGCCGTACGAAGATCTGGAAGTCCAGCTGGGCCGGGTCACGTCGCTGGATCCGGCGGTGTCGTTCAGCCGGATCGTCGCCGGTCGCGGCGGCTACTGCTATCACCTCAACGGCGCGTTCTCGGCCTTGCTGAAGGCACTCGGCTACCAGGTCATGCGCCATCCCGGCGGGGCGCACACCGCTCAGGAGACCGCCGGGATCCATCTCAACCACCTGGCGCTGACGGTGACCGGGCTGCCGGAGACGCCCGAAGTCGGCTGGCTGGTCGACGTGGGGCTCGGCGACGGCATCCATGAACCGCTCCCGCTGCGTGAAGGCGAGTACAAGCAAGGGCCGCTGGTGTTCCGCATGCGGACGTCGGAGATCACGCCCGGCGGCTGGCGGTTCGACCACGATCCGCAGGGAAGTTTCGTCGGCATGGATTTCGCGCCCGAGACGGCGGTGATGCAGGACTTCGCCGAGAAACACGTCGAGCTTTCCACGTCCGAGAACTCCGGATTCGTCCGCACGCTCGTGCTGCAGCGCCGGGACGCCGAAAGCCTCGATTCGCTGCGCGCGCTGACGCTCACCCGGCTGCCGGGCGGCAAGACGGTGCTGGAATCACCGGCCGAGTGGTGGACGGCGATCGAGGACGTCTTCGGGGTGCGGCGTGGCCTGTTCACCGAGGAGGAGCGCGACAGGCTGTGGCGGCAGGCCGTCTCCCAGCACGAGCGTCATCTCGCCGGAGCGGAAGGGAGCGCGGTCTTGCCGAGCGCGTAGTCCACGGCCGCTTCGGCGTGCAACCTGGTGGTGGGGAAGGTGGGCACCGGACTGTCTTCCGGGCCGACGAGCAGTTCGATCTCGGTGCAGCCGTAGATCACGCCGTCGGCGCCCTTCTGGACGATCCGCGCGATGACCTCGCGGTACCGCTCGCGGGAGTCCTCGGTGACGACGCCGTGGACGAGTTCGTCGTAGATGATCCGGTGCACCGTCTCGCGGTCGTCCTCCTCCGGGACGAGCACGTCGAGCCCGTGCGCGGCGAGGCGTTCGCGGTAGAACGGCTGGGCCATGGTGAACCCGGTGCCCAGGAGGCCGACTCGCTTGAGGTTCCCGGCAGTGATCGCGGCGGCCGTGGTGTCGGCGAGGTGCAGCAGCGGGACGCCGAGACCGTCGGTGAGCTGCTCGGCGACCTTGTGCATCGTGTTGGTGCACAAGACGACGAAGTCCGCTCCGGCGGCTTCGAGGCCGCGCGCGGCGCGGTTCAGTTCGCGCCCGGCGTCGTCCCAGCGGCCTTCGGCCTGCATCGCCTCGATTTCGGCGAAGTCCACGGAGTAGAGCACGGTGCGCGCGGAGTGATAACCGCCGCGAAGCTCACGGACGCGCTCGTTGACCAGCCGGTAGTACTCGGCCGACGATTCCCAGCTCATCCCGCCCAGCAACCCGATGACCTTCATGCTCGCCATCGTGCCAGCGCCGCGCGTGCCCTGCCGCCAATGCTATGAAAGGTCCTTTCCTTGCAAATTTTGCAAGGAAAGGACCTTTCATAGCACGCGAGAAGCGGAGAATCAGGCCCAGAGCTGCCCGTCGAGCCTTTCGGCCGCTTCGTCGAGCGAGCCGGAATAAGCGCCCGTCGAGAGGTACTTCCACCCGGCGTCCGCGACCACGAAGGCGACGTCGGCGGGTTTTCCCGAAGCCGCGGCCTTCTCGGCGACGGCGAGCGCCGCGTGCAGCACGGCACCGGTCGAAATCCCCGCGAAGATGCCTTCGTGCTCCAGCAGCTCACGTGTCCGTCGAAGCGCGTCGTAAGCGCCGACGGAGAAGCGGCCGTTGAGCACGCTCGCGTCGTAAAGCTCCGGGACGAAGCCCTCGTCGAGGTTCCGCAGGCCGTACACCAGCTCGCCGTAGCGCGGCTCGGCCGCGATGATCTGCACGTCCGGTTTCGTCTCGTGCAGGTAGCGCCCGACGCCGACCAGGGTGCCGGTGGTGCCGAGGCCGCCGACGAAATGCGTCAGCGTCGGCAGGTCCTTCAGCAGTTCGGGCCCGGTGCCGCGATAGTGCGCGTCGGCGTTCGCCGGGTTGCCGTACTGGTAGAGCATGACCCAGTCCGGGTTGGCCACGGCCAGTTCCTTCGCCCGGCGCACGGCCTCGTTGGAGCCACCCGCGGCCGGGGAGTAGACGATCCGCGCGCCGTACGCCTGCAGCAGCTGCTTGCGTTCGGTGGAGGTGTTCTCCGGCATGACGCACACCAGGCCGTAGCCCTTGAGCTTCGCGGCCATGGCGAGCGCGATCCCGGTGTTGCCCGACGTCGGCTCCAGGATCGTGGAGCCACGCCGGAGGGTGCCTTCACGCTCGGCGGCCTCGATCATCGCCAGCGCGGGGCGATCCTTGATCGAACCGGTCGGGTTGCGATCCTCCAGCTTCGCCCACAACCGCACGTCGTGGGTGGGTGAAAGCCGGGGCAGGCCGACCAGGGGGGTGCCGCCGAGCGTGTCGAGCAGCGACTCGAAGCGAGCCATGGATCAGCCTCCGGCCACGGCGGGCAGGATGGTCAGGGTGTCGCCGTCCTTGACCTCGGCCTCGAGGCCACCGGAGAAGCGGACGTCCTCGTCGTTCACGTAGACGTTGACGAAGCGGTGCAGCTTCTCTTCCTTGACCAGGCGGGCCTTGAGGCCGCCGTGGCGGGACTCGATGTCGTCGATCACCTCGAGCACGGTCTTGCCGGCCGCCTCGACGGACTTCTCGCCGCCGGTGTGCGTACGCAGGATGGTCGGGATGGACACGGTCACGGCCATGGTGTTCTACCTCCGGTGGGTTCTCTACTACGCAGACGTTCGATCCGGCCCCGGTTATTCCGGGCCGGGATTCAGCCGATGATCTCGACGGGCTCCTCGGTGATCTCCCCGTCCACGATCCGGTAAGACCGGAACTGGTGCGAATCGGGGTCTTTGGTGGAGACGAGCACGTAGTGCGCGTCGGGTTCCGCGGCGATCGAGACATCGGTGCGCGACGGGTAGGCGTCCGTGGCGGTGTGCGAGTGGTAGATGACCACCTGGACCTCGCCGTTCGCCTCCAGCTCGCGATGCAGCCTGAGCTGGTCCATCGAGTCGAATTGGTAGAACGTCGGCGACCGGGCGGCGTTGACCATCGGGATGAACCGTTCGGGGCTGTCCGATCCTTCCGGACCGGCGATCACCCCGCACGCCTCGTCGGGATGGTCACGGCGGGCATGGGCGACGATCTCGTCGACGAGTTCACGGCGGATCCGGAGCACACCGCACATCTTAGGTGCTGGACGGGACCGGTCCACACTCTGAGATTGCCGCCACTCGATCCCCGCATTTCGTCCTCTAAACGCGGTCCTTGCACGCGCAACTACCGCAGTGAGAGGACGAAACGCGGAGGTCAGGCGAACGCTTCGGGCCAGACGTCGCGGTAGGCGCGCATTCCACCGGCGGAAGTGGCGTTCAGCACGCCGTGCACCATCGCCCGCCCGAAGACCCGCGCGGCCGCCGAGCACAGCGTGTCCAGCACCGCCGCGCGCGCCGTCGCCGCGATCGGTCCCGCGCCTCCGGGCAGTTCTTGCTCCCCGGTCGCCAGCGCGAAGACCGTGTCGCCGTCGAACATCGTGTGCGCCGGCCGCACGGCCCTGGCGAGACCGTCCTGCGCGGCCACCGCGAGCCGCCGAGCCTCCGCCTTGGACAGCGCCGCGTCGACCGCGACCACGCCGATGACCGTGTTGAGCCCGGGTACCTTCGCCTCGACGTCGCCGGGCCGGTCCGGCCAGCGGACGCCGAACTCGCCGTCGACCTCGTGATCCGCCGCGAACGGGCGGCCGGTCGAAAGGTCGACGGCCTCACCGGCGGCGTTCACCGCGGCCACGACGCCGACCGTGAACTCCCCGACCCGCTCCGAAGCCGTCCCGATCCCACCTTTGAGTGATCCCGCTTTCGCACCCGCACCGGCGCCGACCGTGCCCAACGCGACAGGACCGGCCGTGGCGGCTTCGCAGGCCGCGTAGCCGAACGACGCGTCCGGGCGGTTGCCCCACTCACCGCGCGGCAGGTCGAACAACACCGCGGCGGGCACGATCGGCACCACCTCGTGCGGCTGCGTCCCGACGGGGATCCCCAGGTTCCGCTCGGCGAGCCAGCGCATGACGCCGTCCGCCGCGGCCAGGCCGTACGCGCTCCCACCGGACAGGCAGATCGCGTTGACGTGCTGGACCAGGTTCTCCGGCTCCAGCAGGTTGGTCTCGCGCGTGCCGGGCGCGCCGCCGCGCTGGTCGACGGCACCGACGGCACCGCCGGGGACCAGCACGACCGTCGTCCCGGTCGCCCAGCCGTCACCGACCCGCTCGTGGTGCCCGACCAGCACCCCCGGAACGTCGGTGATCATGAGGTCAGCGACTGGATGAGGGTTTCCTGGACCCAGGTCAGCCAGTGGTAGACGCCCAGATGCGGCGCGCGAGGGTCGTCCTCGGGCAGCTCGTCGGGCATGTCCTCGGTGACGTCGAGCGCGGTGCCCAGCGCGAGCCGGACGTCGTTGAGCGCGCCCAGCCACGCGTCGGCCTGCTCGAAGGTGAGCCGCACGTTCCCGCCGTCCCTCGGCAAGGTGTCCAGCACGATCTTGGCGACGCCGACCTTCTTGTCCAGCAGCTCCGGCTCGTGGATCGAGCGCATCGCGGCGGCCGAGTCGATGTCCTCGCGGGTCGGGTTGTCCGGG
This sequence comes from Amycolatopsis sp. NPDC034160, assembly GCF_055575355.1. Taxonomy (NCBI): domain Bacteria; kingdom Bacillati; phylum Actinomycetota; class Actinomycetes; order Pseudonocardiales; family Pseudonocardiaceae; genus Amycolatopsis; species Amycolatopsis sp. NPDC034160. The sequence continues at coordinate 574,735 of NZ_JBVISU010000003.1, forward strand.
TCCAGCTTGTGGAAGTCCGGCAACAGCCGCGAGAGCACGGGGTCGTCCGGCGACTCGGTCGGGCCCGTGCGGATCCCGGTCAGCTCGGCCAGCTCGTCCTGCGGCGCCTCCTCGGCGCGCGCGGTGAGCATGTCCTCCAGCTGGCTGACCAGGCCGCGCAGTACCGCGGCCTCCTGCTGCTCGAACCCGGCGACGATGGTCTCGCCCTTACGGCGCCATCCGTTCACGACGGCTGTTCCATCGTCGCCCAGAGGCCGGCCGCGTGCAGCTTCGCGACGTCGGTCTCCACCTTCTCCTTGGAACCGGAGGACACGATCGCCTTGCCCTTCTGGTGTACGTCGAGCATCAGCTTCGTGGCGTGGTCCCGGCTGTAACCGAACAGCTTCTGAAACACGTACGTCACGTACGACATGAGGTTCACCGGATCGTTCCAGACGACCGTCCGCCAGGGCTTGTCCTCAGAGACGACTTCTACTCCCTGTGGATCAACCTGCGTCTGCTCGGATGCGACAGGCGTGGACATGCACTCCATGGTGTCACGGGCCCGACCCGGTATGGGTTGGCAGGTCCGGCCGTGTGGGTGAATAGGCTGGCGCCATGGGTTTCCCCGAGGCGGCCACTGGCGCCAGCACCGCGCTGCTCACCGACCACTACGAGCTGACCATGCTGGCCAGCGCGCTCTCCGACGGGACCGCGGACCGGCCGTGCGTCTTCGAGGTCTTCGCACGTCGTCTGCCCGACGGCCGCCGCTACGGCGTCGTCGCGGGCACCGGCCGGGTCCTCGACTCGATCGCGGACTTCCGGTTCACCGACGCCGAGCTGAGCCAGCTGGAGGCGACGGCCGTCGTCGACGATGCCACCCTTTCGTGGCTCGCGGACTACTCCTTCTCCGGGAACATCGACGGCTACGCCGAGGGTGAGCTCTACTTCCCCGGCTCCCCGATCCTGACCGTGACCGGTTCGTTCGGCGAGGCCGTCGTCCTGGAGACACTGATCCTCTCGATCCTCAACCACGACAGCGCGATCGCGTCCGCGGCGGCGCGGATGTCCGGCGCCGCGCATGGCAGGCCGATCATCGAGATGGGCGGCCGCCGGACCCACGAGTACGCCGCCGTCGCCGCCGCGCGGGCCGCGTACCTCGCCGGTTTCGCCACGACCTCCAATCTGGAGGCCGGCCGGCGCTACGGAATCCCGACGCGGGGCACCGTCGCGCACGCGTTCATGCTGCTGCACGACAGCGAAGAGGCCGCGTTCCGCGCGCAGGTGGACAAGATGGGCACCGACACCACACTCCTGGTGGACACCTACGACATCACCAAGGGCATCGAAACGGCCGTCCGGGTGGCCGGGACGGAGCTCGGCGCGATCCGCATCGACTCCGGTGACGTCGGCCCGCTGGCCCGCAAGGCCCGGGAGCAGCTGGACTCCCTCGGCGCCAAGGACACCCGCATCGTGGTGTCCGGTGACCTCGACGAACACGCCATCGCGGCACTGCGGGCGGAACCGGTCGACGCGTACGGCGTCGGCACCTCGGTCGTCACCGGTTCCGGCGCGCCGACCGCGGGCATGGTCTACAAGCTCGTCGAGGTCGACGGCAAACCGGTGGCCAAGCGCAGCGCGCACAAGGAGTCCCGCGGCGGGCGGAAATCCGTGCTGCGACGGCACCGCGACACCGGCACCGCCGTCGAAGAGGTGATCTGGACCGCCGCCTCGGCGGTACCGGAACGGGAACCGAACGACCACGAATTGCAGATTCCGCTGGTCCGGGACGGCCGGACGGTGGATGATCTGCCCACGCTGGACGACGCGCGCCAGCGGCTTCGGCGTGCGCTGGTGAGCCTGCCGTGGGAGGGCCTCAAGCTTTCGCACGGCGAGCCGGCCATCCCGACCGTATTCGTCTAAGAGAGTTCAGGAGCAACACATGGGGACTGCCCTGATCGTGGTCGATGTGCAGAACGACTTCTGCGAAGGCGGGTCGCTCGGCCTGCCCGGCGGCGCCGCGGCCGCCGAAGGCATTTCGAAGCTGGCCGCCGAGGGCGGCTACGCGCACGTCGTCGCCACCCGTGACTACCACATCGATCCGGGCGACCACTTCAGCGAGACGCCGGACTTCAAGGACAGCTGGCCGCGGCACTGCGTCGCGGGCACTTCCGGCGCGTCGTTCCACCCCGCGCTCGACGTGGTCCCGATCACCGAGGTCTTCTCGAAGGGCGAGTACACCGCCGCGTACTCGGGCTTCGAAGGCAACGCGCGCGACGGCAAGACGCTCGAAGCGTGGCTGAAGGAGCATGACGTCACCGAGGTCGACGTCGTCGGCATCGCGACCGACTTCTGCGTACGCGCCACAGCGCTCGACGCGGCGAAGGCGGGCTTCACCGTCCGGGTGCTGCTGGACCTCACCGTCGGCGGTTCACAGCCGACGGTCGACGCCGCGCTCAAGGACTTCGACGAGGCCGGCGTGACCTACACCGGAAAGGCGCCGGTTCCCTCCGCATGATCCAGCACGACCTCCAGGACACCTTGATCGAAAACCGGCTCATCGCGATCCTGCGAGCCGCCGACGCGAGCCGCTTCGCCGATGCCGCCACGGTGCTGCGGGCGGCGGGCGTCCGGGTACTGGAAGCGGCGTTGACCACGCCGGGAGCCGCGGACGCCATCGCGACCATCCGCAAGAAACTCGGCGACGACGCGCACGTCGGCGCCGGGAGTGTCCGCGAAGTGTCCGATGTGGACACGGCGGCGGACGCGGGCGCGACGTTCCTGGTCACGCCGACGGTGAATCCGCTGGTGCTGGAACGCGCGCACGAACGCGGGCTGCCGGTGATCTGCGGCGCGCTGACCCCGACCGAGATCGACCAGGCGTGGCGCCTCGGCGCGGCCGCGGTGAAGGTGTTCCCGGTCGCCGCCGTCGGCGGGATCGCCTACCTGCGGGCGCTCCGGGCGCCGATGCCGGACATCCCGCTGGTGCCGACCGGCGGCGTCCACCTCGCCGACGTCGGGAAGTACCTCGAGGCGGGTTCGATCGCCGTCGCGGCCGCGACACCACTGCTGGGCGACGCGCTCACAGCCAGCGGATCGCTGACGGACCTCGCGACCCGGGCGAGCGAGTTCGTCGCCGCGGCCGCCAAGTACGTCTCGCGCGCCTGACCCCCGGTGCCGCAGGACTCAGGCGGGCTTCTTCTTGCCGTACGGGTCGCAGCGCGCGGTGCCGAGGTAGATGTCGCCCTTCGCCGGTCCGCCGCCCTGCGGGAACAGCTTGATGTGCAGCATGTGCGTCACCAGGCTCCCGTCGGGCGGTGTCGGCGTGACGGTCTCGTTGACCGTGACCGAAGCCAGTGCCGTCCCGCCCTTGCCGCCGGTGATGGTCTGCCGGTAGTTCTGCGGGATGGTCTCCGGCAGCGTGAACCCGGTGACGTCGCCGAACTCGATGTAGCCGAGGCTGCCGTCCTTGGTGGTGCTGCATTTCGCCAGGAACGTGCGGACCCTGATCACCGGTCCGCCGTAGCGTTTGAGCAGGGTGGTCTCGAACCGCCGCCCGAACGCCTCGCCGACCGCCACCGCGCCGGTCCGGCCGCACCGCGAGTCGCCGCCGTTGAACCGGGCGAAGTCTCCGATGGATCCGCCGGCGGTGTGCGCGGTCAGGGGCCCGTCGACCTCGCACGGCGCCAGCTCGCCGGTGACGACGTGTTCGTCGCCGATCTCCACGTCGACCGACCCGACCGACGCCGACGCCGACGCGGGTGCCGGTTCGGCCGACGCCGCCGTGCCTCCCGCCACCAGCGCCCCGGTCAGCATGGTCACCGACAGCAGCCTTCCCGCCGTCCTGGTCTTCTTCATGACAGGCAGCTTCCAACAAGAGCCAGACGGGCGCAGGGCCACACCACCCGGACGAGTGGATCGAGCCGGACCGTGAGGTGGCCGACATTCGGTCCGCGACCCGTCTTCTGACGTTAACCTCGGTTCACATTCGTGTACTCATAGGAGGTCTGAGTGTCTTCGCTGTCCGTGGCCGGCCACCGTCCGGTCCTCGCCGACCTCGTTCCCGGCGCCCTCGTCCGTGACGCGATCCTGGTCGCCGGTGGTGCCGCCCTCACCGGCGCGGCCGCGCAGATCGTCATCCCGGTGCCGGGCTCTCCGGTGCCGATGACCGGCCAGACGTTCGCCGCCCTCCTGGTCGGCGCGGCGCTCGGCTGGAAGCGCGGCGCACTGTCGATGGCGCTGTACCTCGCCGTCGGTGCCGCCGGTGTCGGCTGGTTCCAGGGCGGCTCGTCGGGCCTGTTCGGCGCCAGCGCGGGCTACATCGTCGGGTTCGTCTTCGCCGGCGCCCTGGTGGGCGCGCTCGCCGGCCGCGGCGGTGACCGGACGCCGCTGCGCATGGCGGGCACGATGGTGCTCGGCAACCTCGTCATCTACTCGTTCGGTGTGCTGTGGCTGGCGGCCTCGCTGGGCGTCAGCCTGCCGACCGCGCTGCGGCACGGCGTCGTCCCGTTCCTCATCGGCGACGCGCTGAAGATCGCCGTCGCGGCGGCTCTGCTTCCGGGCACCTGGGCGCTCATCTCTCGCTTCCGCAAGGACGCGTGACCGGCCCTTTCACCGCTGTCTCACGTGTTATGAACGGGACTTTCATGGCAGATTTCGCCATGAAAATCCCGTTCATAACACCGTGCGGACGATCTTGACGGTGGTCCCGGCTATCGTCTTGTCCCGTGCCCAACCGTGCTGATTTCCCCGGCGTCCTCGAACTCCTGACCCACGCGGTCGAGTCCGTGGGCGGTGCCGAGCGCGAGGGCCAAGTCCGGATGGCGGACGCCGTGGGCCGCGCCATCCGCACCGGCGAGCACCTGGCCGTCCAGGCGGGCACCGGTACCGGGAAGTCGTTGGCCTACCTCGTTCCCGCGATCCGGCACGCGGTCGAGAAGGAGGCGACGGTCGTGGTCTCCACGGCCACCATCGCGCTGCAACGCCAGCTGGTCGACCGCGACCTCCCCAGGTTGGCGAAGGCACTGAAGAAGCCCCTCGGCCGCGAACCCACCTTCGCGATCCTCAAGGGCCGTCGCAACTATCTCTGCCTTCACCGGCTCGATTCCGGCGCCCCGGACGAGCCGGAGGATCAGCAGCTGTTCGACCCGTTCGCGGTCTCCCGGCTGGGCAAGGAGGTCACGCGGCTGCGGGAATGGTCGTCCGACACCGAGACCGGCGACCGCGACGAACTGGTTCCCGGTGTCTCGGATCAGGCGTGGCGCCAGGTGTCCGTCACGGCGAAGGAATGCCTCGGCGCCTCACGCTGTCCCATCGGCACCGACTGCTTCGCGGAACGATCCCGCGCCGAGGCGGGCAAGGCCGATGTCGTCGTCACCAACCACGCGCTGCTGGCGATCGACGCGCTGCAGGGCTACCAGGTGCTCCCCGAGCACGACCTGGTGATCATCGACGAGGCACACGACCTGGTCGACCGCGTGACCTCCGTGGCGACCGGCGAACTGACCAGCGGCATGGTGTCCGCCGCCGCCCGGCGCTGCGGGAAACTGGTCGACGATGAAGTGGCCGACCAGTTGCTGGAGGCGAGCGACGGGCTGGCCCTGATCCTCGACGACCTGCCGTCGGGCCGGATGGATTCGCTGCCGCAGGCTCTCACCGGCGCGATCCCCGCGGTCCGCGACGCCGCGCAGCGCTGCCTCACCGCGCTCGGCAAGGACAGGAAGGAAGAGGTCGACGAGGCCACGGCCCGCAAACTGGCGCGGTCACTGCTCGAAGAGGTCCATGACACCGCGGTCCGGCTGCTGGAAGCCTTCGACGACGACAAGGCGCAGCAACGCGACGTCGTCTGGCTGACCGGGGACAGGTTCTCCACGAATCCGCGTCCGCCCGCGCTGAAGGTGGCGCCACTCGGTGTGGCGGGCCTGCTGCGTGAACGCGTGTTCAACCAGCACACGACCGTGCTGACGTCGGCGACGCTGACCCTGGGCGGCACGTTCGACACCATGGCCCGGCAATGGGGCCTCCCACCCGGCGGGGCCAGGGTCGAGAAGGCGGCGGGCGCGGCGACCGACAAGGCGGCCCCGGCCGACAGCGACGACCTCGACGGCCCGAAGTGGACCGGCCTCGACGTCGGCTCCCCGTTCGACCACAAACGCAACGGCATCCTCTACCTGGCCAAACACTTGCCGCCGCCCGGCAGGGACGGCTTGCAGCCCTCCACCATGGCCGAGCTGGCCGAGTTGATCGAGGCCGCGGGCGGGCGCACACTCGGCCTGTTCTCCTCGATGCGCGCGGCGAAGCAGGCCACCGAGGAGATGCGGGAGCGGCTCGACCTGCCGATCCTCTGCCAGGGCGACGATTCCACCGGTCTGCTGGTGCAGAAGTTCTCCGAGGACGCGCGCACCTGCCTGTTCGGCACGCTGTCGCTGTGGCAGGGCGTCGACGTGCCCGGCCCGTCGCTGCAACTCGTCGTGGTCGACCGGATCCCGTTCCCGCGCCCGGACGACCCGGTCTCGTCCGCGCGGCAACGAGCCGTGGAAGCCAGAGGCGGCAACGGTTTCCTCACCGTCGCCGCCACGCACGCCGCGCTGCTGCTCGCGCAGGGCACCGGGCGGCTGCACCGCTCGGTCACCGACCGCGGCGTCGTGGCGATCCTGGACTCGCGGCTGGCCACGGCCCGCTACGGCGGATTCCTGCGTGCCTCGCTGCCGCCCTTCTGGCCGACCATGGATCCGAAGGTCGCCCGCGACGCGCTGCGCCGCCTCGACGCCGCCGCCCCGGCCTGAGTGGTCTGGGACACGGCCGAGTACCGTTAACGGAACGCCGAAGACAGGGAGAACCGGTTGTCCCACGAGTCGCCCAACGCACAATCCCGGACCGTCAGCGTCGATGACACCGGAGTGCGGCGTCAGCTCGCGGACGGCAGCGAAGAAGCCGTCACGTGGTCCGAGCTGTCCGCGGTGGTGGTCAGAGTGATCCCTGAAGGCCCGTGGAAAGAAGATGTCTTCTTCATGCTCGCCGGCACCGACGGCAAGGGCACCGCGATCCCCAGCGGCGACCCGGCCGCCGACGCGCTGATCGAGCGGCTGCAGACGCTGCCCGGCTTCGACAACGAGAAGTTCATCGAGGCCATGACCACCGACGCCGACGAGGCGTACGTGGTCTGGAGCGCGGAAGGCCACGCCGCCAAACACTGACTCCAAAGGCAATGAAGGGGCCTTTCATAGCGAATTCCGCTATGAAAGGCCCCTTCATTGCGCCTTTTTCGTCCTGAGGTTCTGGGGAGGGAGGTAGTGAGTGGCGAGTGTCGTTCTAACGTCTCTCGCCATTCACGAGCAGGTCTTACCTCGCAGGTAGTCGACTGTGAGGTAAGGCTTGGCCGGGGTGTCCTTTGCCCTTCCGTAAGGCGGCTGGAGGGTTTGACTCGGTCGGGTCGGGGTGGCGATGTGGGGATTGGGACAGTGAGTGTCCCGATTCCCACATCGTCGTGAGGTTGCCCCGGTCCCGATGTTGATCAACGGAAGATCGGGGACGTTGAGTGTCCCCGATCTTCCGTTGATCGACGTCGTGCCGCTCGGGCCCCGCGGCTGACACAGCCGAGTGGGGAAGTCAGGTTCCAGCAGGCCAGCAAGTACCGGTCCGCCAGAACCGTCATCACCACTCACGCCCCCCACACCCTCTGAACCTCGGGATGGAAAAGGCTCATTGCACGCGAGGGGGCTACTCGACCGGGAAGCTTTCCGTGACCGGGATGCCCTTCTTCAGTGTCCGGCTCACCGTGCACAACCGCTCGATCGCACGGTCCACCGCCGCCGCGAGCGCCTCCCGGTCCTCAGCGGCGAGCGAGGACACGTCGACGTCGAAAGCGACATGGACGCCGTCGAGCTCCGAAGCGCCTTCGCGCTGGTCCGCGGTCACGCCGACCCGGAACTTCGAGTCCTCCCCGATCCGGCGCGTGATGAGGTTCTCGGCGGTGACGGCCGAGCAGCCCGCGGCCGCGATCTGCAGCAGTTCGGCCGGGGAGAAGGCGCCCTCGGCACCTTTGCGCCCGATCCGGACTTCGGCACCACGTTCGTTGCGGCCGACGAAGCGGTGCTCGCCGTCACGCTGGACTTCCAGAGTCATCCGTGTTCCCTTCAGTGCAGCGAAAGCCCGGCGAAGTAACCGCTGAGGATCTGATTGACGTCTTCGGTGGAGAACAGATGCGGGTCGAATTCGTCACCCGAGTCCAAGCCCAGCCACTCGAGCATGTCGTCGTGCTCTTCGGCGGCCGGATCGGCCAGGATCTCCTTCAACTGCTGGTATCCCCCCACACCGCCGCAATCTTCGGGCGGGCACGCCCCTTTGCCGCCGGTGCAGACCACGCCGGTCGTGCCAGGGTCGGCGGGGAGGATCGCCTCCAGCGTGATGTCATGTTCCCAATTGTCACCGAAGTCGTAGGTGTAGCCGAGCTTGTCACCGACGTCGGCGAGCACCTGGGACAGGCGTACCGTCCGTTCGTCCCGATGGCCCAGCTCGAAGTCCGGTTGCCCGTACTCGGCCCAGCCGTCGGCGAAGACATGCAGATGACCGTCATCCCAGCCCATCGCGCCCTGGAGGGCCGCGTGCAGCTGGTCGAGGCCGAGATCGGACGGCACTTCGAGACGCCGCCACACGGGTGGTTTCGTCACACCGCGTAGGTGGACTTTGATCCGGTACCGAGCACCCGAGGGCGGCGTTGAGCGACGCGGTGAAACCACCGGTCGACCGGCGCTGAGGAACGACACCAAGCGAGGGGCGGCCGGATGGCCACTGTTCGCCAGCAACGGGAGTACTTCGACCAGCGCACCGCCCGCCTGCGCCCCCAGGATGCCGGTGACCACGTCGGCCGGTATCTCGGGCGGGAGCGCGTCCAGTGTGGCGGCGAGTGTGTCGACGGTGATCCACGCGCTGTCGTCTTCGGCCGGCTCGGTGCCGGCCTCCTCGGCCAGCCAGACGCGGGCATAGGCGCCGAATCCGTCCTTGGCCGCCCACTCACGCCACGCGGCGTCGGCTTCCGGACCGCACTGCCCGGCCAAGGCAAGGGCGACGACCCGCAGTTGACCGGACGCGGCTTCCCCGGCGGCGAGCAGTTCGCGGGCGGCGCTGACGGGAGTACGGGCGGACAGCCAAGGCCGGGACATCAGTACGCCGATTTTCGGTGGCAGGTGCGCCACCTCATCGAGCAGCGTCGCCGCGTCCACCTCGGCGGCGGGAGCGCTGCCCCGGAACAGGAAGTCGGTGTACCAGCGCCCGAGGCCGGTCAGCTCGGCGCCGTCGCCACGGAGCACGGCTATGCCGAACTCACCCAGTGTCTCCACCACGCCCTCGGGTGGCCACGCCTCCTCCATGGCGCAGTCGGGGCAGTCACAAGCCGGAGCACTCCCATCTGCCTCGCTGATGGCTTCACCCAGCTCACTGAGCGACGCGGAGCCGTCGCGTTCGTAAAGCTCCGCCAGGACGGCGACATGCTCCAGATCCACCGCGGTTTCACCGGCCAGGCCCAGACACTCCGAGGTACAAGCGGCCCAGATGGTCAGCACGGGATCCGTCTCCCCTGCCGACCACAAATCGAGTGCCTTGGCCGTTTTCACCCGGCCAGGAGTGATTTCGAGGAATCTGGCCGCCAACGCCGTCGTCCACACCACCATCAGCTCGTCGATGTCCACGGCACTGCGTGGCCGACGTGAAGGCGGCTCGATGCCCAGCAGGCCGCACACTTCGACCGCGGCGGCCGGTTTCAGCACATTCCTCGCGGTGAGCGGACGGCCGGTCCCGACCCATTCGGCCAGTGTGCGCGCCGAAACGAGCGCAGGAGCGGTAAGGGCGGCCGCTACCAGTTCTCGAGTCAGCCGATCCGGAAGTTCCCTGCCGACAGGAAAAGACATGCGGGCACCCTACGCGGGCCTACCGACGCTGGGCGATGACGGTGACGGTCCCCGGGTCCACCTCGGTGAATCCCGCGTCCCGGACCGCGACGACACCGTCGCGCCGCCACGAACCTTCCGGGTCCTCGATCGGGCACAGCGCCTTCCAGACCGCGACCGGCGGCGTCCGCACCGAGCACCGGAAGCCGGTCTCGGCCCAAGCGGCCCGTTCGGCTTCGTCCAGCAGCGAGGCCAGGATCATCGTCGCGTGCCCGACCTGGGCGGCGCCCTTGCCAACGGTCATCGAGACCTCGGGGTTCAGCAGCAACCGCGGGACCCCGTCCGGCGCGGGTCCCGGCTCGTCGGCCGGGAGTTCGCTGCCGGAGATCTGCAGCCGCGAGACCTCTTTCGGCGCATCGACGACCCTGCCCGGCAGCAACGCCCGCGCCTCGGCGCCGTCGACCTCGATCGTGCTGCCCGGCAGTTCTTGCACCGCCTGCCAATGCGCGCCCCGCGCGCGGCGGGCGACCTTGCGGATCCGGCCGTCGACCCACGCCTTGAGCGGCTCGTGCCATTCGCCTTCGGGTTCGGCGCGCTCGTCGAGACAGACCGCGATCGCGGCCGCCGCGGCGGCTTCCAGCAGAGCGGTCCTGGACGGCGGTTCGGCGCGTTCCATCCGCAGGATCACCGGCATGGCGCGGACTTCGGCGGGATCCTCGTCGGAGGTGTCCACCGTGCTTTCCGCGGGGAGGCCGAGCCAGTACGCGTAGCGCGCCGCCAGCGGCTCCAGGACGCTCACGGCCGGGAAAGCTCGAGACCGTCGGCCGCGTCGGCCGCCTCGATCTCGGCCCTCGTGACCCCGAGCAGGAACAGCACGGCGTCGAGGTACGGATGCGAAAGCGCGGTGTCGGCGACCTCGCGCAGCGCGGGCTTCGCGTTGAAGGCGACACCCATCCCGGCGACCGACAGCATGTCGATGTCGTTCGCCCCGTCACCGACGGCGACACACTGCTGCAGCGAAATCTCGTACTCCTCGGCGAACCGGCGCAGCGCCGTCGCCTTGCCCGCGCGATCCACGATCTCCCCGACCACCCGGCCGGTGAGCTTGCCGTCGACCACTTCGAGTTCGTTCGCGGCGGCGAAGTCGAGGCCGAGATCGTCCACAAGGGACTGGATGATCTTGGTGAACCCGCCGGAAACGACGCCGCAGCGGAAGCCCATCCGCTTCAGCGTGCGGATGGTCGTGCGCGCGCCCGGGGTGAGCTCGATCGACGCGGCGACCTCGTCGAGCACCGTCTCCGGGAGACCTGCCAGCAGCGCGACCCGGCGCTCCAGCGACTCCGCGAAGTTCAGCTCGCCGCGCATCGCGGCTTCGGTGATCTCGCGAACCTGGGGCTCGACGCCGGCGTGCGCGCCGAGCATCTCGATGACCTCGCCCTGGATGAGCGTGGAATCGACGTCGAAGACGACCAGCCGCTTGGCCCGGCGGGCGAGCCCGGCCCGCTCGACCGAGATGTCGATCCCGGCCTCCACGGCGGCGTCGGCCAGCGCGGTCCGCAAGGCCGCGTCGGCTTCCGGCGTGTCCTGGGCGAGCGAAGCGTAGAGCTCCAGCCCGGTGACCGGGTAGTCGGCGATGCTGCGGATCGAGTCGATGTTCACGTCCAGCGCGGCGAGACGGCGCGCGACGTCGGAGAACGCCCGCGCGGTGACCGGACGGCCGAGCATCAGCAGGACATGCGTCGAGTCCTTCTGACCGCTGGCGAACGGGTCGGCGCCGATGGCCGAGCCGATCTTCACCTCGACCTGCATCCCGACCGACGCCATCGCCTGCTCGACGTATTCCTGCAGGCCTTCGGGGTCGCGGTACACCCCGGCGAGCACGCCGAGCACCAGCTGACCGCGGATGACCACCTGCTCGACGTCGAGGATGTCGACGTCGTGCCGGGACAGCACGGCGAACAGGACCGAGGACACCCCCGGCTTGTCGGGGCCGGTCGTGGTGATGAGAACTGGGGTCTGCGTCACGGGCTCAGTCTCTCTCAGCCGGGTATGAAAAAGGCGCGTGCCTTGCCCCTGTGTGAGGCAAGGCACGCGCCGTTTCCGCTTATCGGGTCATCGCTCGCTGGCGTTGTCCTTGGAGTGGTCACCCGGGATGGCAGCCTCGGTGAGCACCTGGGACGGCGCGCGGTGGGTGTTGACCTTCTGCTGTCCGAAGAAGCCGATCTCACCCTCCTTGTGCATGCGCTCCACCATATGCGGGTAGTGCAGCTCGAACGCCGGGCGCTCGGAACGGATCCTCGGCAGCTCGGTGAAGTTGTGCCGCGGCGGCGGGCAGGACGTCGCCCATTCGAGCGAGTTGCCGTAGCCCCACGGGTCGTCCACCGTGACGATCTCGCCGTACCGGTAGCTCTTGAAGACGTTCCAGATGAACGGCAGCGTCGAGGCGCCGAGAATGTACGCGCCGATCGTGGAGATCGTGTTCAGCGTGGTGAAGCCGTCGGACTGCAGGTAGTCCGCGTACCGCCGCGGCATGCCTTCGGCGCCCAGCCAGTGCTGCACCAGGAACGTGGCGTGGAAGCCGATGAACGTGGTCCAGAAGTGCCACTTGCCGAGCTTCTCGTCCATCATGCGGCCGGTGATCTTCGGGAACCAGAAGTAGATCCCGGCGAAGGTGGCGAACACGATCGTGCCGTAGAGCACGTAGTGGAAGTGCGCGACGACGAAGTAGCTGTCGGACACGTGGAAGTCGATCGCCGGCGCGGCCAGCATGATGCCGGTCAGACCGCCGAAGAGGAACGTGACGATGAAGCCCATCGAGAAGATCATCGGCGTCTCGAAGGACAGTTGGCCCTTCCACATCGTGCCGATCCAGTTGAAGAACTTCACGCCGGTCGGGACCGCGATCAGGAAGGTCATGAAGGAGAAGAACGGCAGCAGCACGGCACCGGTCGCGTACATGTGGTGCGCCCACACCGCCACCGACAGCGCGGCGATCGCCAGCGTCGCCCAGACCAGGCCCTTGTAACCGAAGATCGGCTTGCGACTGAAGACCGGGAAGATCTCCGACACGATCCCGAAGAACGGTAGGGCGACGATATAGACCTCTGGATGGCCGAAGAACCAGAACAGGTGTTGCCAGAGGATCACGCCGCCGTTCGCGGGGTCGAACACATGCGCCCCGAGATGCCGGTCCGCCAGCAGGCCCATCAGGGCCGCGGTCAGGATCGGGAACGCCAGCAGGATCAGGATGCTGGTGACCAGGATGTTCCAGGTGAAGATCGGCATCCGGTACATCGTCATACCGGGGGCGCGCAGGCAGACCACCGTGGTGATCATGTTGACGCCACCGAGGATGGTGCCGAGACCGGACACGACCAGACCGGAGATCCACAGGTCGGCGCCGACGCCGGGCGAGTGGATGGCGTCCGACAGCGGGGTGTAGGCGAACCAGCCGAAGTCGGCGGCGCCACCCGGGGTCAGGAAGCCGGACATCACGATCAGGCCGCCGAAGAGGTACAGCCAGTACGAGAACGCGTTCAGCCGCGGGAAGGCGACGTCGGGCGAACCGATCTGCAGCGGCAGGATGAAGTTCGCGAAGCCGAACAGGATCGGCGTCGCGTACAGCAACAGCATGATCGTGCCGTGCATCGTGAACAGCTGGTTGTACTGCTCCTGCGAAAGGAACTGCTGCCCGGGACGTGCCAGCTCGGAGCGGATCAGCATCGCCATCGCGCCGCCCACCATGAAGAAGGCGAACGACGTGACCAGGTACATGATGCCGATTTGCTTGTGGTCCGTCGTGCGGAACAACCGCAGCAGGTACGAACCCTTAACCGACTCCCGCGCGGGATACGGGCGCGTGGCGATCGGCTTGGGGGCTACGGCCGTCACTCCTGCCTCCAACACTCAAACCTTGTGGTGGTCAATGTTCTGCCGTCGGCCGGGTTCTCCGACCCATTCCGGCGGCTAAGGGGGATCGTAGCCCTCACTACCGACAGTCGCGCGCACCGGCTGGCAAGATCGCGCCGTGGCCGACGAACACACGCGGGCGGGGGTGGCCGCCGCGATCGCGGTGGGTGACCGATTCGGCCTGCCGACCGGCGATCCCGGCGTCCTGCATTTCAAGTCGAACGTGCTGGTGAGACTGGGTCCGGTGGTGGCGAGGGTGCCGGGCACGACCCGCTTCGCGCGGCCGGATCCGGCGGAGTGGCTGGCGCGGGACGTCGCACTGTCGAAACACCTCACGGAACGTGATGTGCTCGTCGTCTCACCGACCACGGATCCCCCGGCCGGACCCCATTTCGCCAACGGCCTTCCGGTCACTCTCTGGGATTACACGCCCCATGAGCCGGGAGACACCCTGTCGCCACGAGAGGTGGCGATGTCGCTCGCCCGGGTGCACACCGCGCTCGCCGACTACTCCGGTGCGCTGCCCGAACTCGGGCCGGTCCACGACCTCCGGGTCCTGCTCGACCGGCATGGTCACGCGATGGGCGGTGCGGCACCCCGGCTGCGCGAAGAACTCGAACGGGTCGCGGTGGCCCTTCCGACGGACGAACCCCGGCCACTGCACGGCGACGCCCATCGGGGGAACGTGATCGCGACGGCGGCCGGACCGTGCTGGCTCGACTTCGAGGACACCTGGCGCGGACCGCTCGGCTGGGACCTCGCCGTCCTCTACGCGGATCTTGGCGCTTCGGCTCTCTCCGCGTACCCGACCGATGTCGCACCTTCGTCGCTTGAGCCGTTTCTCGCGTTGCGTCGGTTGTTCGAGGTTCCCTGGCGGTTCGTGATCGCCCAGCGCTTCCCCGAGCGGCTGGGTGAGGCAGAGGCAGCTCTAGAGCGCTACTTCCTACGCGATTAGTCCTCTAAATGCGGTAGTTCGCACGACCAACCACCGCACTTAGAGGACTAAACGCGGGGTTAGAGGACCTCCATCAGGAGCTTCGCCGCCACGTCGGCCCCGTCCGTCCGCACCTCACCACCGACCTGACGCGCTCGCTCGGCCACCTCCGGCCGCAGTACCTCGGAGAGCGCGAGGCTCAGCGACTCCGCGCTCAGCTCCCCGGTGATCGAAGTCCCGATCCCGAGATCACGGACGCGCTCGCGGCGCCGATCACCGCCTTTGCGATCTTTTCCGGCGCGCGTTGAGCACCCCGCCCCAGTGAATCCCTTTCCATTCGGCCACCGAATGGGTGGCGATGTTCAAAGCCATTCCGCGACGACGGCGCCACAGCCCTCGGCCGCCTCCGGCAGGGTCTCGAACTGGTTCACCACCATGGCCTCGGCCATCGCACGTCGCCCATCCGGCGAAGGAATGAGGGCTTTCTTTTAAGCGGGGTACCAGCCCAAAATCGCTTCGACGACTCCGGCCGGATCCTCCAGCGGCGTCAGATGTCCCGCCTCCGGCAAGACGACCAGTGTCGCGTTCGGCAGCGTCTCCACCAGGGTGTTCGCCGCGTCCAGCGGGGTCAGGCCGTCCTCTTCGCCGACCACGACCAGCGCCGGCACGTCCGCCGACCGCAGTGCTTCGACCGAATCGGGCCGCGCCGCCATCGCGCGTGCCGCCCACGCGATCCCCGACGGCGGCTGCGCGGCGATCAGTTCACCAAGCCGCGCCGCGACTTCCGGCCGGTCCGCGCGGGTCTTCTCGGCGAGCAGTCCCGGCGTGACCGTTTCGGGCAGCCAGGCAGCACCTTCCGCCTCGACCCGGGCCGCGAGGTCGTGCCGGGCCTGCGCGGCCTCGGGAGTGTCCGCGGTCGCCTTCGTGTCGATGAACACGAGCCCGCCGACACGTTCCGGCGCGGCACGCAGCACCGCCATCGTCAGATAGCCGCCCATCGAGCAGCCGCCGAGCACGACCTTGTCGAGTCCGAGCCGATCGAGCAGCGCCACGACGTCGCGGGCGGCGTCGTCCAGGCTGGGTTCCCGATCGGTCTCCGGCAACGGACTGCGGCCGAGGCCGCGCTGGTCGGGGGTGATCAGTCGGAGGCGCTCCGAGAGCGGCGCGCGCACCGCGTCCCACATGCGGGCGTCGACCGGGAAGGCGTGCAGCAGTACCAGTGGGAGATCCGTCATGGCGATAATTCTGTCGCACCCCGGCGCTACCTTCGGAGGTGTGCTGACAGAGATCAAAACGGAGAGGCTGCTGCTGCGGCGGCTGCGCGAGGCGGACCGCGAGAACATCGTCGCGCTGCAGGCCGATCCGGAGACGAACAAGTTCAACGTCGTGCCGCATACCGTCGAGGGCGCGCGGGAACTGTACGACGCCTGGATGCGGCAATGGGACGAGCACGGGTTCGGGTATCTCGCGGTGTCCGCTTTGGACGATCCGGAGGTGCTCGTCGGCTTCGGCGGCGTCCGGTATCACGAATGGAACGGCGAGCGCGTACTGAACCTCGCGTACCGCTTCTGGCCGTTCGCCTGGGGCAAGGGCTACGCGACGGAGATGGCGGCCGCCGTCGTCGAATGGGCGGAACGCGAGATCCCGGAGGTGCCGGTGATCGCCAACATCATGGTGTCCAACCAGCCGTCGATCCGGGTCGCCGAGCGGCTCGGCTTCAAGGTCCACACGGAGGAGGAATTCGAGGGAGCACCGTCACTGCACTTACGGCGCTGATAGCGGGGCCTTCGGCCGGGGGGGGTCACACGTCTGGTGCTTTCCGAGTACGTCTTCAGCTCCGTCGGCAGGCGGGATCACCAGCGACCAGGGCGGCGCCGGGCCCGCGCGTCCCAGCAGGGCTTGTGCCAATGGCGGCGGTCGGCGACCCCGCCGGTGTCGTCGGCGGGCCAGACGACCAGATGCGGCGTCCTCGGCCGGATCTCGTGGTCGCAGCCGGGGCAGCGGTAGTCCTTGGTGGCTTGCGCGCCGGGCACGGTCCGGACCAGCCACTCGCCGTCCTGGGCCGACTCGGAGCGCGCCCAGCCGGTCGACGCGCCGAGGTCTGGGCGTCCACCGCGATCGGGCCGGTTACGTCGGGGCACGCCGAAACGGTATCCGGAGTTCCGGTTCAGCCGCCGAAGTAGGCGCCCGGCGTCACACCGACAGCCCGTCGGAAGGCGACGACGAACGCGCTCGGCGAGGAGTACCCGATCCGGCGGGAGACCGCGGTCAGTGGCATGCCCTCGGCCAGCAGCGGCAGTGAGGCGCGCAGCCTGGCCTGTACCCGCCAGGCGCCGAACGTCGTCCGGCACTCGGTGAGGAACAGCCGCGCGAGCGTGCGTTCACTCGCGCCCGCGTCGCGGGCGAGCTCCGTCAGGCCGCGCCGGTCGGCCGGATCGGCGATCACCGCCCGCGCGACGGTCAGCGCACGCTCGTCGGACGGCATCGGCACGCTGATCGGCACGACGTCCACCGATTCGAGCAGGTCGAACGCGACGGCTTCGGCCCGGCGGCGCGCGTCGTCGCCGAGGTCGGCCGAACCGAGGTGTTCCAGCAGTTCGCGCAGCAGCGGCCGGACGGCGACGAGGGTCGGCGACGGCCAGCGCACCGGGCACCGCTCCGGCGCGGCGTAGACACCGCGCAACACCGTGCGAGCGGTGGCGCCGGTGCGGTGACGGACTCCGGCCGGGATCCACAACGCCCTGGTCGGCGGCAGGACCCAGTACTGCTCGCCGACGTTCACGCTCAGGATCCCCCGCGCCGCCCAGGCGAGTTGATGGCCGTCGTGCTCGTGCCACGGGAACCAGGTGCCGGCGGGCAGGTCCATCTCGCCCAGCACCATCGCCGTCGGCATCGGTGGCAGAAGTCCGATTCTCGACATCGGTTGGCAGCCTATCGCCTATCGGTCACGGCTAGCTTCGGATTCATGCCGATGAACCTGGTGCACCGCAAACTCTGCAGTTCCGCGTTGTGGGCGAAAGCCGTCGCCGCCGAGATGCCGGGCAACATCGCCGGCTTCGACCTCGGCGATTCGGTACTCGAAATCGGCCCCGGCTACGGCGCGACCACCCGGGCGCTCGCCCGGCTCGTCCCCCGGCTCACCGCCATCGAAATCGACGAGACGTCGGCGGAACTGCTCAAACGGGAGTTCGAGGGCCGCGTGCGGATCGTCCAGGGCGACGGCGCCGCGATGCCCTTCGAGGACGGCGAGTTCTCGGCCGTCGTGTGCTTCACGATGCTGCATCACGTGCCGACGACCGCGGCGCAGGACGCGATCTTCGCCGAAGCGTTCCGTGTCCTTCGCCCCGGCGGCGTCCTGCGTGCGATCGACAGCCTCGCGAACGCGCCGTTCCGGCTACTCCACCTCGGCGACACCATGAACGCGCTCGACCCGGTTTCGATCTGGCCCCGGCTCACCGGCGCCGGCTTCACCGACATCGAGGTCGACCACGTCCCGAAACGGAGCGTGCAGTTCTCCGCCCGGAAGCCGACGTGACGCGTTTCGTCCTCTAAACGCGGTAGTTGCAGGCGCAAGGAACGCATTCAGAGGACGAAACGCGGGGTTCAGCCGCGCGCGAGCACCAGGGGGACGAGCTGTTCGGCCGGGGTCAGCGAGCCGTGCTGACCGACCAAAGAGGACTCGACGGCCTCGGCCAGTTCCCGCACGAGCCCGAAGCGCCCCTTCGACGCGGCGACGACGTCGCCGATCCGCGGCCGGACGCGGTCGGAGACCGGTCCGAACCAGCCCGCCTCGACGGCCTCGTCGCGCGAGAGCACCCACGCCCGGTCGCCGATCACCTCGCGCCAGGCCGCGAGCACGTCGGCCTCGGCGCCCGGTTCGCTGTAGACGTGCCGTGCCCGGACCTCGCCCCCGATGGCCCGGACGCCACCGAGCAGCGCTGGAGTGTCGTCGATGTCGAGCGCGTCCTCGACGGTCACCATGCCGTGATCGGCCACGACCGCGAGGAGCGCGCCGGACGGCAAACCGTCCACGATCGACTCGACCAGCCTGTCGACGTGCCGCAGCTGCATCCGCCACGGCGAAGACCCCGGCCCGTAGACGTGGCCGAGCATGTCGAGTTCGCTGTGATAGCCCCAGCAGAACGCCGGCCGCGTCTGGAGACACCGCAGAACGCACGCGGCCAGGTCGCCGAGCGCGTGGACGCCGACGTACCGGGCTCCGGACTGGGTCGCGCGGGTGAGCGCGGTGTCGGCGAACTTCGCCGAGGAGACCACGCTGGTGGTGATGCCCGCGGCCGCCGCGCGCTCGAACGTCGTCGGCAGGGGCTGTACCTCGCGCGGTGGCAGCTTCCCCCGGAGGTCACCGCCGTCCTCGTGGCTGGTCCAGCGCAACGCGTTCAGGACGCCCGCGCCCGGGACCTCGAAGCTGTAGCCGATCAGCCCGTGCTCCCCCGAAGCCAGCCCGGTGCCGATCGCGCCGAGCCCGGCGGCGGTCGTCGACGGGAAACCGACCCGCAGAGGTGACTTCGCCAGCTGCGTGAGCACGGGCGCGTCGGCCGCGTGCTCGGCGAGCAGTTCCCAGCCGAGACCATCGATGAGCAGGACACACGCGCTGGACGCCTCGGCGAGGCTCAGCGAGTTGGCGAACTCGGCGGCGCCGAGGGCGGAAAGGACGGACGGGACGACTTGGCCGAGGTGCGGCACTTGCGCCGCGACAGGCAGTTCCACCCGGACAGCTTGCCATCCCGGCGGACGAACGGAGATGGGATAATGCCGGGTATGCCGACTTACGCCTACCGCTGCCGCGAATGCGCCGGGACCTTCGAACTGCTGCGGCCGATGAGCGAGTCCGGCGCGCCCGCGCCGTGCCCGGAGGGTCACGAGGACACCGTCAAACTGCTGACGACCGTCGCGCTGACCGGATCGGCGTCCGGTCCGGCTCCTGTTCCCGCAGGTGGTGGCGGCGGCTGCTGTGGCGGAGGCTGTTGCGGCTGAACCACCCGAACGGGTGGGTACACGTGTGACGAAGTAATCACCGGGTACTTCCCCTCCACCAGTCTGGAACCTCCAGTGGTGGAAGGGAGCAAGTCCAGTGGCCACATCAGCACTGGCGGCCGTCGATTTCGGTCAAGGCGTGTCCAGCGCCTGGAATTCGGTCGCCACCTTCGTCCCCAAACTGCTCGCGTTCCTGGTCATCCTGTTCATCGGCTGGCTGATCGCCAAGGCGCTCGCCAAAGCCGTGAGCATGGTGCTCGAAAAGGTCGGTTTCAACCGCCTCATCGACCGAGGCGGCTTCAAACAGATGATGGCCCGGAGCCAGTTCGACGCGTCGAACATCATCAGCAAGATCGTCTACTACGCGATCCTGCTGATCGCGCTGCAGTTCGCGTTCGGCGTGTTCGGTCCGAACCCGGTGAGCTCACTGCTCAACGAGATCGTCGCCTGGCTGCCGCGCGCCATCGTCGCGATCATCATCGTGGTGATCGCCGGCGCGATCGCCAAGGCGGTCAAGGACCTGGTCGGCAACGCGCTGAGCGGCGTTTCCTACGGCAAGGTGCTCGCGACCATCGCCTCGGTGTTCATCTGGGGCCTCGGTGTGATCGCCGCGCTGAACCAGATCGGGGTGGCCACCGCGGTCACGCTGCCGGTGCTGATCACCGTGCTCGCCACGATCGGCGGGATCGCCGTCGTCGGTGTCGGCGGTGGCCTGATCAAGCCGATGCAGCAGCGCTGGGAGAACTGGCTCGGCCGGGCCGAGTCGGAGATCCCCGCCGCGAAGGCGCAGGCCGAGGCCTACCAGCGGGGCCGGGAGGACGCCCGCCGTTCGGGCGACGTGCCGACCGAGCAGACGACCGCCCAGCAGCCGGTGTCCGCCGGGCACCACGCCGCCGCTCCGAGCAGGACGCAGCAGACCGGTGGCGGTATGCAGACCGGCGGCGCGCCGCAGCAGCAGTTCCCCTCGAGCCAGGGTCAGATGCCTCCGCACCAGGATCCCGGCCAGCGGCCCTCCGGTGGGTCAATGCCCCCTCCGCCGGAGTTCCGCTGACCTAGAGACCGGGAATGGATAGGGTGTCCGGCCGCCCTATCCGTTCCCGGTCGGCTGCGGTCGCCGGTCGTCCATCGTGGCGGCCAGCGAGCACACGCCGACCAGCCGAGCGGTCAGCCAGTCGCTGGTGTGCCAGGCCGTCAGATCGGCCGGGGCGCGAAACGTCCAGCCCTTGGTCCTGGCCTCGTCGAGCAGGCCTCGCGTGTACCCCGCGAGAAGCACCACCCCGGCGACAGCCGCCGAACCTTCGACCCCCGCCGCGAGGATGTCCCGCACCGCGGCGGAGTGCTGATCGAAGACGGCCGACAGCCCGGGAAGGGCCGCCGCCGCGGCGAGTCCGGCGACGCCGATCTGCTCGTGGAGCCGCGAAAGCGTGCTACGAGCCGAAGATTCCACCCAGGACGAAACCAGATCTTTCACCCGACCAGGTTAGCCACGCGGGACGATTTGTCGACATCCTCGTGATGACGATCTCGCTCAGCAGGCTTTCAGCGCCTGGTCGAGGTCGTGCCACAGGTCCTCGACGTCCTCCAGCCCCACCGACATCCGGATGAGCCGATCGGTGACGCCCGCGCCGCGCCGGTCGTCCGCGGCGACGATCCGGTGGCTGATCGACGCGGGATGCTGGATGAGCGAATCCACGCTGCCGAGACTGACGGCCGGGGTGATCAACCGGACAGCGCCGATGAGCGCGTGCGGATCGCCGTCGACCTCGAACGCGATCAGCGGACCGCCAAGGCTCGGGTAGTGCACCGCGCCGACGTTCGCGTGCCCGCGCAGCCGCTCCACGAGTTCGGCGGCCGTCGCGGACGCGGCGTTGACCCGCAGCGGAAGGGTCGAAAGGCCGCGAAGCAGCATGTACCCGGCCAGCGGGTGCAACACGCCGCCGGTGGCGAAGCGGATCTGCCGCAACATCCCGGCGTCTTCGGCGCCGCACGCGATCACGCCACCCATGACGTCGCCGTGGCCGCCGAGGAACTTGGTCGCGCTGTGCAGGACGAACCGAGCGCCGTGCCGCCCCGGGCGCTGGAGCACGGGAGTCGCGAAGGTGTTGTCGACCAGCACTGGAACCTCGCCCGCGGCACGCACGATCTCCGCGACGTCGACCTCGCGCAGGGTCGGGTTCGCGGGTGTTTCGAGCAGCACCAGACCGGTGTCGGGACGCAGCGCCGAAGCGACATCTTCCGGATCTGCCCAGGTCACCTCGGTGCCGAGCAGACCGGACGTGAGCATGTGATCGGTACAGCCGTAGACCGGGCGGACGGCGACGATGTGCCGCTTCCCCCGCGCGACGGCCGCGAGCAGCGAAGCCGACACCGCGGCCATGCCGGTGGCGAACGCGACGGCGTCGTCGAAACCTTCGAGTTCGGCCAAGGCCTTCTCGAACCGTTCGACGGTCGGGTTGCTGAGCCGCCCGTAGACCGGCGGGCCAGACAGAGCGCCCGTGGAGGCGAACTCGTCGATGCGGCCTGCCTCTTCGACGCTGTCGCGCGACGGGTAGGTCGTGGACAGATCGAGCGGGGCGGCGTGGACGCCGAGGTCCGTGAGATCGTCACGGCCGGCGTGGACGGCTCGGGTGCGCAGCGTTGCGGTCATACTCCAGATGGTGCGGTTTTATCCGGATCAGAAGCAATATCTTCGGATATCATTCGCCGATGTCGGATTCTGTCGAACTGAGCACGGTAGACCTGCGGATTCTGCGGCTGTTGCAGAACGACGCCCGGATCTCGAACAAGGATCTGGCCGCCGCGGTCGGCATCGCGCCCTCGACCTGTCTCGACCGCGTCAACCGGCTTCGCGAGACCGGGGTGATCATCGGCCAGCGCGCCGAGGTGGACGCCGCCAAACTCGGCCGGCCGCTCGAAGCGCTCCTGTTCGTCCAGGTCCGCCCGCACCGGCGGGCACTGGTGGACTCGTTCGTCGAGCATCTGCTCGCCCTGCCCGAGGTCCGCGCCGTCTACCACCTGACCGGACCGGACGACTTCCTCGCGCACGTCGCCACCGCTTCCGCGACCGAACTGCAGCGACTGGTGCTCGACGAGCTGACCGCCCGCGACGAAGTCGCCCGGGTGCACACGAACCTGGTCTTCCAGCACTGGAGCGGGGGACCTTTGCTCCCGCCCGGCTGAGCGGACCGCGGAGGTCAGTCGATGCGGACCTTGAACGGATGCGTGACGTCGGCCGGGCAGGTGAAGACGTTCAGCGCCCCCCGCGCGCCGAACGACCAGCCTGCCGGTCCGTCCTCGGCGACCTCGCAGCCGCAGCCGACCTCGTGTTCCTCCGTGGCCAGCGCGATCGTCTGCCGCAGGTCCGCGCCGCACTCGCGGCAGCCCAGGTCGGCGCGATCGGTCGCGGACCAGGCCGTCCAGCCGCCGATCTTCGAGTACTGCCCCAGCTCCGGCCAGCCGTCCGGGTCGTCGCCCGCGCCTTCGGGGATGCCGAGCGCGGCACGGGTCTCCGCCGGGAAGTCGCAGAGCCGGGGCAGCTCGTCGATCGAGCACGGCTCGAACACACAGGGCTGTGGCAGGAATTCGGCCTCGGCGCCTCCGGGGGTCGGTGGCGGATCCGCGATGTCCCCCACCTCGCCGGAATCGCGCCAGACCAGCCGGACCGCGGGCCCGTGGTGGTACGGACTGTCGTGTTCCAGCGGGCAGAACAGGATCTGCAGGACGTCGGCACCCTCCGGGAAGTGCAGCTCCGGGAAGTCGTCGCGGAAGAGCTGCGCCGCGCTGACCATCACCGGGACCGGGCCGTCGAGCGGATGCCCGCCCTTCCAGGCGTCGTCGGACGCGTCCGGATCGGGCGGCCAGGTCACCGGGCACTCCGGCCACGGCTCGTCCGACGGCCAGAGCAACGGGCCGCCGAGGTGGCTCTCGTCCGGACCGGGCTCACCCGGCGCGGGGTGCAGGCGGATCGCGGTCCGGACCAGGTCGTTCAGGCCGGGGATGGGCATCCCGTCGTAAGTCAGCTGACGCACCCCGGGGAGCTTAGAGGTCCGGCACTCCTCGTGAGTGGTAATGACGGTTCTAACCGTCATCACCACTCACGAGGATCTACCTGGCCGAGTAGTCCTTGAAACCCTTCCCCGTCTTACGGCCGAGCCGCCCCGCGGTCACGAGGTGCTCCAGCAGCGGCGCGGGCGCGAAGCCCTCTTCCCGGAACTCGTTGAACAGGGTCCGCTGGATCGCCAGCGAAACGTCCAGTCCGACGACGTCGAGCAGCTCGAACGGGCCCATCGGCAGCCCGCAGCCCACCTTCATCGCGGTGTCGATGTCGTCGGCCACGGCGTAATGCGCCTCGAGCATCTTCACCGCGTCGTTGAGGTACGGGAACAGCAGCGCGTTGACGATGAAACCGGCCCGGTCGCCGCAGTGCACGGGGTGTTTGCCCACCGCCGCGCAAACGGCGTCCACGGTCGCGACGACGTCCGGCGCGGTGGCGATCGTCGAGACGACCTCGACGAGTTTCATCACCGGGGCCGGGTTGAAGAAGTGCACGCCGACCACGTCCGAGGGCCGCGAGGTGGCGGCTGCGCATTCGATCACGGGCAACGACGACGTGGTCGTCGCCAAAACCGCGCCCGGCTTCACGACGTCGTCGAGCGCGGCGAAGACGGCCTGCTTGACGGCCAGATCCTCGGCCACCGCCTCGACGACGAGGTCGACGTCGGCCAATTCGTCGAAGTCCACCGCGGGCGAGATCCGGCCGAGCGCGGCGGCGGCGTCCTTTTCGGACAGTTTGCCCTTGACGACGGCCTTGTCCAGAGACTTCTTCACCCGCGCGACCGACGCCGCGGCCTTCTCCGCGCTTCGCGCCCGCAGGATGACGTCGTAACCGCGTTTCGCGAACACCTCGACGATGCCTGTCGCCATCGTCCCGGTTCCGACGACGCCGACCTTGCGCACTTCTCGCGGCGCCACAGTGTCCTTTGTGGACGTCGGAACCGCGTCGGTCACCGTCGGCGAATCGGGTTCGTCGTAGGTGTAGAAACCCTGTCCGGTCTTGCGTCCGAGCAGTCCGGCGGTGATCATCTGCTTCAGCAGGGGCGCCGGCGCGTGGAGCCGGTTGCGCGACTGGTGGTACATCGTGTCCAGGATCTCGTACGCGGTGTCCAGCCCGATGAGATCGAGCAAGGCCAAGGGGCCCATGGGATATCCGCAACCGAACCGCATCGCGGCGTCGAGATCCTCACGCGTGGCGTAGCGCTGTTCGCACATCCGCACGGCGTGGTTGAGATACCCGAAGAGCAGGGCGTTCGCGATGAACCCGGCGCGGTCGCCGATCACCACCGGCGTTTTGCCGAGCCGTTCGGCGAACGCGACGACGTCGGTGACGACGTCGGGCTCGGTGACCACGGTGCGGACGATCTCGACCAGTTTGAGGATCGGCGCCGGGTTGAAGAAGTGCATCCCGACGACCTTGCCCGGCCGCGCGGTGTGCACCCCGATCTCGGTGATCGACAGCGAGGAGGTGTTGGACACGAAGATCGTGTCCGGGCCGGTGATCTTGTCCAGCGCCGCGAACACGTCGGTTTTGGCTTCGAGGTTCTCCGGGATCGCCTCGATCACCAAGTCCACATCGGACAGTTCGGCCAGCGACGTCGTGTACCGGACCCGGTCCAGCAGCGCGCTCCGGCCCTCGGCGTCGAGCTTGCCGCCGGACACCGCCCGTTCGGTCGAATGCTCCAGATGGCCCCGGCCCCGGTTCACCCCGTCGTCGTCGATCTCCACCGCGACCACGGACACACCGCTTCGCGCGAGCACCTCGGCGATCCCGGCACCCATGGTGCCGAGACCGATGACTCCCACACTCGAGATTTCCCGCGCCACAACCGGCCTCCGGAGGTTACTCGCTGGTAGTTTCTCCGATCGTGCCATGCCGGGGCGTGGAAAGCAGCGGCTGTCACCCTCCTAATCGAGTAAGTGTCACTCGCGGACGAGGACCAGCGGGGACTTTTCCACCTGCATGCGACGCGGAGGAAGGGGCCTTTCATGGCCGCCCGTGCGAGGAAAGGCTCTTTCCTGGCAAATTTCGCAAGGAAAGAGCCTTTCCTGGCGTCGGGCGGTGAGGCGGAGTCCCCCGCCGCACGAGACCCTCAGCTCACTCGCCGAAGTTCTGGTCGACGAGGTCTTTGACCTTGGTGAGCGCTTCTTCGGCCTGCGCTCCCCGCGCGCGAACCTCGATCCGGTCGCCCTGACGGGCGCCGAGGGCCATCAACGCGAGCACGCTGTTGGCGTCCGCGGTCTCCTCGCCGAGCCGCACGGTGACCTCGGCGTCCAGCCCCGCGATGCTCCGGACCAGGACCGCGGCGGGCCGCGCGTGCAGCCCGACGTCGTTCCGCAGCGTGAGTTCGACACTGCTCTCACCGTCCTGCACGCCACTGTCGAGCGCCAGATCCGGCGGGGCGCCCGCCAACGCGGCGGCTTCGGCGACGGCCTTGCGGTCCGCACCGCCCTGCGCGGCGACAGCGGCGGCGATCGCGCCCTCGACGAGCGGCGCGTCCACGACGACCGCGGCCGAGGGGTCGGCGAGCGATTCGACCGCCAGTTCCGCGGTCATCTGCGCACTGCCGAGGTCGTACAGCAGGACGACACCCGCGCCGGCGTCGGCACGCTGCGTCGCCGCGACGACCTCGTCGTAATCCGTTCCGATCCCGCCTTCGGCCAAACCGCCCGCCGCCGCGATGGTGACGTCCGGTGCCATCTGCGCGGCGAGTTCGGCGAGCCCTTCGGCGAGTTTGGCGCTGTGGGAGACCAACACGATTCCGACGCTCACTTGGCGGCCTCCGCGAACGCGCGCAGCAGCAGCGCCGTCGAACGGGCGCCGGGATCCATGTGCCCCTTCGCGCGCTCGCCGAGGTAGGACGCGCGCCCCTTGCGCGGCACGAGGTCCACAGTGGACTCGGCGCCCTTGTCGGCGGCGTCGGCCGCCGCGGTCAGGATGTCCGCGACAGCCGAATCGACGGCCTCCTCGGCGGCGGACACGGCGGGGATCAGCGCGTCGACCATGGTCGCGTCTCCTCCGACGGCCTTGCCACGCGCCTGCACCCCTTCGAGCGCCGCGCGTAGTGCTTCGACGAGCAGCGGGCCGTCCACTTCGGCCGCGTCGCCCAGTTTGACCGACGCGCGCAGGAAAGCCGTGCCGTACAGCGGGCCCGCGGCCCCGCCGACCTTCGAGATCAACGTCGTGGCAGCGAGTTTCGCGACCGCGGCCGGGGTTTCGGGTGTCGCGGTGTCCAAAGCCGACACGATCGCGGTGAACCCCCGATCCATGTTCTCGCCGTGGTCGGCGTCGCCGATGGCACGGTCGAGGTCGATCAGTTCGACCCGATGCTCGGCGATCACCGCGGCCGCCGCCCGCAAGGCGGCGGCGAGCGTCTCGGCGGTGCAGGACTCACCTTTCGCACCCCTCATCTCAGACTCCCCACCTCAGTGCCGGGGTGTTCACCGGCGCGTCCCACAACTCGGTCAGCTCGTCGTCCAGTTTCAGCAAAGTCAGGCTCATCCCCTGCATCTCGAGACTGGTGATGTACGGCCCCACCAGGCGCCGTTCGACCACGATCCCACGCTCGGCCAGCAGCCGCTCGGCGATCCCGTGCGCCAGATACAGCTCGACCAGCGGGGTGCCGCCCATCGAGTTCGTGAACAGCAGGACCTTGTCGCCCTCGGTGAACGGCAGGTCCGTCACCACCGCTTCGACCATGCGCGCGACAAGTTCGTCGGCCGTCACCACGGCCGTCCGCTCGATACCGGGTTCGCCGTGGATCCCGATGCCGAACTCGATTTCGTCTTCGGCGAGGTCGAAACTGGGGTCGCCCGCGTGCGGCACGGTCGGCGCGGTGAGCGCGACACCGATCGTCCGGACCTGGCCGACCACCTTGCGCGCCAAGGCCTCCACCGCGTCGAGCGAATCTCCGCGTTCGGCGGCGGCGCCGGTGATCTTCTCCAGCAGCACCGTTCCGCCGACACCGCGGCGACCGGCGGTGTAGGTCGAGTCCTTGACCGCGACGTCGTCGTCGATGACCACGCTGCGCACATCCAGCCCCTCGGCGGCGGCGAGTTCCGCGGCGGTCTCGAAGTTGAGCACGTCCCCGGTGTAGTTCTTCACGATCAGCAGGGCGCCCGCGTCCCCGGTGGTGGCCTTGACCGCGGCCTCGACCGCGTCCGGCGTCGGGGAGGTGAACACCGCGCCGGGGACGGCGGCGGTCAGCATGCCCTGCCCGACGAAGCCGCCGTGCAGGGGTTCGTGCCCGGAACCGCCGCCCGAGATCACCGCGACCCTGCTCGCCACGGGTGCGTCCACGCGCACCACGATCGCGGGATCGTCCGCCACGCGCAGGACGTCCGCGTGCGCCGCGGCGAGTCCGCGCAAGGATTCCGCGACCACCGTCTTCGGGTCGTTGATGATCTTCTTCAAGGTGGCCTCCGACACGTCGGCGGGTGGGGTGTCCCCTTCCTACCGCCCGCGGCCGGATGCCGCCAGGGCTAGGGCTTCGGCAGCTTGGAGAGCACCGATTTGGCGACCTTGGCGGCCTTCTCACAGGACGCCGCTTCGTCCTTCTTCTCGTCGTAGTTCTTGTAGATCACGCCGACGATCTCGACGTCTTCGTCGACCCATGCCTTGTGCCGCCACTCGATCTTGCACTCGGCGCTGCTGCCGGTGCCGACCTTCTGGTAGACGGCGACACCGTCGATCTCGACCTTCTTGGTCCCGTCGCGCTCCTCCGGCGGCAGGCCGGTGCGGAAGCCGATGGAGATCCGCGGGTTGGAGCCCGGGGTCCAGTCGCAGCTGTGGAAGCTGGTCAGCGCGGTGGCGCCATGCGGCACGACTTCGCCGAGAACGGCGGGGTCGGCGACCGCGCACGGATCGACGGCGGTCAGCGTGCCCGGGCTGGAGGGGTACTTCGCGGGCGACGAGTGCAGGCTCTTCACGCCCTTCGCGGCCACGGCGCGAGCGGCCGCGCACGGGTCACCCCCGTCGTAGGTGACCGAGAAGCCGACCCCGCGCTCCGGCTTGCGCAGCGTCATGACGCCGACCTCGCAGCTCTTGCCGTCCTTGCTCTTCCGCTCGACCTGTGGAAGGCCCTCGACCGACGTCACCGTCGCGCCTTGGCTGGAGACATAGGTCGACGCGCCGATTTCGACGCTGACCGAGAGCTGCTTGCCCCCGGCGTCGGTCAGCCTCGTCCGGCAGGAGCCGAACGAGGTCGACGACGGCCGCGGGTCCTCCGGGGTGCCGAGACTGCTCAGCACGTCCTTGCTCACCAGCGGGCACGGGTCGATCGTGCGCATCACCGCAGGGGTGACCGCCGGATCGTTGATGTCCCCGCTCGGGACCTCGCCGCCGGAACCGGCTTCGGCGGCGACGGTGGTACGGGCGAAGTTGGACTTGCCGAGGTTCTGACCGCAGGCCGACAGCGCGCCGAGCGCGGCGACCAGGGCCAGCGCGGACGCGATCCGGCGACGTCGAGCGTTGAGCAGCACGACGTGCACGGTAGCCGGACCGCCTCGCCGCTGTCCGGACAACCCGGCTATTCGCCGCCCTCGCCGGTTTCCGGTGTGGGCGGCACCACGATGGGCCGCAGCTTCGCCCACAGCATGAACAGCGCCGCGAACACCAGCATGCCGATGCCGGCCCACAGGTTGATGTTGACGTCGGCGGCCTTGGCGCGCTCCTCGGCGGTGGTGAACCAGATGCCCATGATCGTGAGCACCAGGCCGTAGCCGCCGATGAGCAGGGCGATGATCAGCCGGATGTCGAAGACGCCGGCCTTCTTGGGAGCTTGGGAAGCAGCCATCTCCGGCCTCCTAGAAGATGATGTTGAGCGCGATGGTCAGGATCAGCACGATGCCGGCGAGCAGGCCCGGCTTGCGGTACCAGCCCGCGTCGTCGCCGGTTTCGTCGTGCTTCAGCGACTCCTTCGGGGTGAGGGAGTAGACGAGGCCGACCAACTGGGCCTCCGGCTTCGGCGTGGTCGCGAGCGAGACCCCGACGCTGACCGCGATGTCGACGACGAACGCCGTCCCGGCCGCCACGAAGCTGATGCCCTGCCCGGTGAGTCCGAGTACCCCGGCCTGCGACAGCAGCCACACCGTGATCGCGGACGCGGTACCGGACACCAGGCCGACCCAGCCCGCCGTCGGCGTCATCCGCTTCCAGAACATGCCGAGGATGAAGGTGGCGAACAGCGGTGCGTTGAAGAAGGAGAACAGGTCCTGCAGGTAGGTCAGGATGTTCCCGGAGTTCGACGCGATGAACGCCGTCCCGATCGCGAGCACGGTGCCGATGGCGGTGACCATGCGGCCGAGACGGAGGTAGTAGCCGTCCGACTCGTTCTTCTTCACGTACGACTGCCAGATGTCGTAGGTGAACACGGTGTTGAACGAACTCAGGTTCGCGGCCATACCGGCCATGAAGGACGCGAGCAGACCGGCGAGCGCGACCCCGAGCATGCCGTTGGGCAGCAGGTCGCGCATCAGCAGCAGGATCGCGTTGTTCGCGGTGACGCCGCTGGGCGCCTCGCCGCCTTCGAGCAGGATCTGCTTGTCCTGGACGTACTCGGACACGGTGACGGCGGCGATCATGCCGGGGATGATCACGATGAACGGGATCAGCATCTTCGGGAACGCGCCGATGATCGGCGTCCGTCGCGCGGCCGACATGCTCTTCGACGCCATGGCGCGCTGGACCTCGACGAAGTTCGTGGTCCAGTAACCGAAGGACAGCACGAAGCCGAGGCCGAACACGAGGCCGAGGACCGAAAGGAAGCTGTTGCCGAAGCCGGTGAGGTTGTCACCGGGCCACGAGTGCAGCTGCGCCTCGCCGCCGGGGCTCGCGGTGACCTTGTCGACCAGGCCCTGCCAGCCGCCGACCTTCACCAGGCCGACGATGGTCAGCGGCAGCAGCGCCGCGACGATCACGAAGAACTGCAGGACCTCGTTGTAGATCGCGGCGGAAAGGCCGCCGAGCGCGGTGTAGGAGAGCACGACCGCGGCCGCGACGATGATCGACACCCACAGCGGCCAGCCGAGCAGGAGGTTCACCACGCTGGCGAGCAGGAACAGGTTCGCGCCCGCGATGAGGATCTGCGCGCTCGCGAAGCTGATGCCGTTGACCAGGTGCGCGGGTTTGCCGAACCGGCGGAGCATGAACTCCGGGACACTTCGGACCTTCGAGCCGTAATAGAACGGCATCATCACGATGCCGAGGAACAGCATCGCCGGGATCGCGCCGATCCAGAAGTAATGAACGGTCGGCAGACCGTAGAGCACGCCGTTGGCCGACATGCCCATGATCTCGACCGCACCGAGGTTCGCCGAGATGAAGGCGAGGCCGGTGACCCAAGCGGGCAGTGAGCGGCCGGAGAGGAAGAAGTCCAGGCTGCTCGAGACCGACCTCCGCGCCATGTACCCGATGCCGAGTACCAGTGCGAAATAGAAGGCGAGCAGGACGTAGTCGATAGGACTTGCGTCCAGCCGCAGGTTCGCATCGGCCAGCACGTGCAACCGACCCACCTCCATAGTGAAAATGTCCACGAGAAACGCCGGTAACGCGTCAATCGCGGACCATACTGCATGGATTCAGGAACGGCAGCGCGGGTCGGCGAGGTCTGCTCGGACGTGTCCGAACGGGCAGTTTTTGACAATTCCTGTCCTGTCACAGGCGAAAGGGCCGCTCCGGCTTCCGCCTGGAACGGCCCTTCCCCGTGACCGGTGGGGGTTTACCGGTCCGTCGGCAGGCCGACTTCGCCGTCCTCCTTGATCAACCGGGCGAGGACGTCGTCCGGCAGGTACGTGCGATGCGGGTAGCCCGGGCCCCAAGAGTTGAGGAACGGGACCGCGCCGAGTTCGTCGGCGCGCGGGTTGCCCAGCACCTCGTGCACCTCGTCGACGGTCTTCGCCCAGCGGAAGACCTGGATGCCGTTCTTCACGTCGGGCGTGTAGGCGGCCCTCTTGACGTGGTCGTCGTCGGCGTAGCTCTCCGACCACGGGACGTGCCCCAGTTCGACCAGTACCTCGGCCGCCGCGCGGACGGACGTGCCGTTGTTGTCGCCCGGGTTGGTCTCGCCCCATTCGTCGCGCAGCTTCGACTGATCCCACAGCCAGCGGGCGGCGTAGAGCTCATTGTTGAACATCGTCATGCAGCGCGACCAGCCGAATCCGACGCAGGCACCCTCACTGCCCTGGTCGTAGAAGGCGTACTGGGTCTCGCCGTCGGTCGATTCGCCGGGTTCGAGGCAGACGCAGTGCCCGCCGCGGATCCGGGTGAGCGATTTCGCGCCGCCCTTCGCGACGAAGAACTCGCCGGACTTCTCGTCCTTTTCCGGCACGTCGAATTCCTTGTACCAGTTGACACCGATGACGACCGGTGACCGGGTGGGCCGGTCCTCGGTGGCCAGCGCGGTCAGCGGATAGCGCTCGACGTGACGCCAGTCGTCCGGGATGAACCGGCCGAGGCGATCATCCGCCGGTTCGCTGCCGATCGGGCGATAACGCATGGGATCCTCCTATCCCTCATCCCACCGGAATACCGCCGGCGAGTTCACTGCGGCACGATCTTTTTCAGAAACCGGCACCGTCCGCCGGTTCACACTTTCCTCGTCCAAGCGGTAACGATTCCAGTCCGACATCGGGGTTTCGAGCGAACTGATGGCGATCCGCAACGCACTCTTCACCGGTTTGTCCCGGCCGCCGACCGGTTCCCCGGAAAGCTTCACGCCCCAGGTCGGCCAGTGCGCGGGTTTCGAGTCGGTCCGGTCGAAGACGGTGATCGGGAAGTCCGACAGCGGGCCACCGTCGATGGCGAGATCACCGGTGCGCATCCCGTCGTGCAGGGGCAGATCGACGCCGTCGCCGATCTGGCCGGTGACCTTGTCGAGCCGGGACTGGTCCTGGAGCGTCGCGACGATCGCGCCCGCGCTCGCCCCGGCGATCCGGGGGAACGAGTAACCGGCTTCGCGCCACTCCAGCACCAGATCGACGCGCTTCGGAGAATCAGCCATGTCCATCACCCCCGCACCCCGCGGCCACCGAATTTCGGCGGTTCCCCTCGCGGAAATCGAGTGTGACACAGCGCGAGACCGAGGATTCCGGCGTTCACCCGAATGACTCAGAAATAGCTGGTTCTTTTGCGAACCGATTCGAGTTCGTTAATTTCTCGCGCCCTTTCGGGCATTTCGTGGCGTCCGAAAGAATGCAGATACCGATTCAAGGACTCGATTGGATATCGGCCTTTCAACGCCCCGCCGTCATGCCGTCGAGCCCTGGCAACCCAAAGACGGCGTGTCCGTGGCTTGAGGCTGCGGGTGAAGGGTGGGCTGGGCTGGTCGTGAGTGGCGATTCGGGTTCTAACCGTCATTACCACTCACGACCACGCGCTCGGTACCGGTCGCCAGCTACTCCGGCACCACGCGGTGAAGGCACCTGCCTTGCCTAGAAACAGCAAAGAAGCCCTTCGCAGGACAGGTTGAGTACTACACGGTTGACTAACCCCGCAATTAGTCCTCTGGATGCGGTACTTGCGCGTGCAACTACCGCATCCAGAGGACTGAACGCGTGGGTCGGAGGGCGTCAGAAGAGGCGGAACTCGTCCGACTCGATGCCGCGCAGCGCGTCGTAGTCCAGCGTGAGGCACCGGATCCCCCGGTCCTCGGCCAGCACTCGCGCCTGCGGCTTGATGATCTGCGCCGCGAAGACGCCCTGCACCGGCGCCAGCAGCGGGTCGCGGTTGAGCAGCTCGAGGTACCGCGTCAGCTGCTCGACGCCGTCGATCTCACCACGCCGTTTGATCTCCACGGCGACACTGGCACCCGAGGAGTCACGCGCCATGATGTCGACCGGCCCGATCGCGGTCGGGAACTCCCGCCGGACCAGGGTGTAGCCCTCACCGAGGGTCTTGATGTGCTCGGCGAGCAGTTCCTGCAGGTGCGCCTCGACGCCGTCCTTCTGCAGGCCCGGTTCCGCGCCGAGTTCCTGGGCGTGGTCGTGGAAGATCTCGTCGATCGTGATGACGAGCTTCTCCCCCTGCTTGTTCTCGACGATCCACAGCTTGCCGTCCTCGATCAGCCAGCAAGGCGGGCTCATCCAGTTCAGCGGCTTGTAGGCACGGTCGTCCGAGTGCACGGACACCGAACCGTCGGCCTTCACCAGCAGCAGCCGCGTGGCCATCGGCAGATGGGCGGTCAGACGGCCGGCGTAGTCGACCTGGCAACGAGCGATCACTAGGCGCACCCCGCGAGGGTAGGACAAGCGTCGCCATACTGGTCGCATGGACCCCATTCAGCGTGTCAGCTCGCGTGAGGTGTACCGGAACAAGTGGATGACCGTGCGCGAAGACGCCATCAGGCGAGCCGATGGTTCCGAGGGGATCTACGCCGTCGTCGACAAACCCACCTGCGCCGTGGTGATCCCGTTCGACGGCGCCAGGTTTCACCTGGTCGAGCAGTTCCGCTATCCCCTGGGCGGGCGACGCTGGGAGTTCCCCATGGGCACCGCCCCCGAGCTCGCCGACGTCCCACCGCTCGAACTCGCCGCTCGCGAACTGCGCGAGGAGACCGGGCTGTCAGCCAGGTCGATGACCGATCTCGGCCATACCGACGTCGCCTCCGGGATATCGAGCCAGCGCGGTCGCGTGTTCCTCGCCACGGATCTCACGCAGGGTGAAGCCCAGCGTGAGGTCGAGGAGCAGGACATGCGGACGGCGTGGTTCGAGCGTGACGAGTTCGAAAAGATGATCGCTTCGGGTGACATCACCGACGCGCAGACGCTGGCCGCCTACACGCTCCTGCTGCTGCGCGAGCGCTCCTGATCCTGCTCACGCGTGTGAAATGAAGGACGCTTTCCTTGCGAAATTCGCTATTAAAGCGTCCTTCATCTCATGTGAGGGGCCCTCAGTCCGGCCAGACCGGGGAGCGCTTCTCCAGGAACGCCGCCATGCCCTCACGCGCCCCGGGTAGCTGTGACGCCGACGCCATCACTTCCAGCGCCAGCGCGTAGGCGTCGGCCTCGGGCCGGTCCAGCTGTGCGTAAAGCGTCTGCTTCCCCATGGCCTTGCTCGCCCGGCTGCCCCGCGTCGCGCGCTCCAGCAAGGAAGCGACGGCTTCGTCCAGCGAGTCGTCCGGGACGACGCGGTTCACCAGGCCCCAGTCCAGCGCGGTCGCCGCGTCGACGACGTCGCCGGTGAGTGCCAGTTCCATCAGTCGTTTCCGCCCGATCGAGCGGGCCACCGGCACCGCGGGGGTGTGGCAGAACCAGCCGCCCTTGCCACCCGGCAGGGCGAACCCGGCGGATTCGGCGGCGACGGCGAGATCGCACGAGGCCACCAGCTGGCAGCCGGCGGCGGTCGCGAGGCCGTGCACCCGCGCGACGACGACCTGCGGCACCGACTGCATCGTGCCCATCAGGTCCGTGCACAGCCGCAGCAGCTCGCGCACGCCCATCAGGTCGCGCGCGGCGACGTCGCCGAAGTCGTGTCCCGCCGAGAACACCGGCCCGGCGCCCGCCAGGACGATGCCGGTGGCGTCGGTCTCCCCGGTCTCGCGGAACGCCGCGAGCAGTTCGGCGAGGTGGTCCGCCGACAGCGAGTTCCGCCGCGCGGCGCGGTTCATGGTGATGGTGACGGTGTCGCCGTCCCGCTTCACGAGGATGTGCTCGTACTCGGCCATGCTTCGACGGTAACCGACCGGAACGTCCGGCGATACGAATCGGGGCCGACGCCGAGGTCGGCCCGCAACCGTCGCCGCAGGTTGGCGGCGGTGCCGAGGCCGGACCGCTGCGCGACCCGCTCGACCGGGAGTTCGGTCGTCTCCAGCAGCCGCCGGGCGAGCCGGACCCGTTGCGCGCGCAGCCAGCGTCCCGGTGTGACGCCGGTGGCCGCCGCGAACTCGCGGTGGAAGGTCCGCTCGCTCAGCCCGGCGTGCCCGACGAGGTCGTCGACGCCGATGTCGTCGGCGATCCGCTCGAGCGCCCAGTCCATTGTGGACGACACACTCGGCCGCGACGGCTTGGGTGGCAACGGGTTGTCGACATACTGCCGCTGGCCGCCCTCCCTCGCGGGCGGCATCACCAGCCGCCGGGCGAGCGCGGCCGCGACCTCGGCGCCGTGCTCCCGTCGCACCAGGTGCAGGCAGAGGTCCAGCCCGCCGACGACCCCGGCGGAGGTCAGGACATCGCCATCGTCGGTGAACAGGACGTCACGCTGGACGACGGCGTCGCGAGCGGCGGTTTCGAGGTCGTCCAGCAGCCGCCAGTGCGTCGTGACCGATCGGCCGTCGAGCAGCCCGGCCGCGGCCAGGGTGAAGGCCCCGGAACACAACGATGCCACGGTGATCCCGTTCCGGTGCGCCTTGCGCAGCGCGGCGATGACGGCCGCGGGAACCTCGGCGTGCGGATCGACCCGGCCGGGTACGAGGACGAGGTCACAGCCGTCGAGCCCGCTCAGCCCATGGGTCGCCCCGATCCGGCCGAACGGGTGAGTGGAGACCGCCGCGCGGCTCGGCGAACACAGCCGGACCTCGAAGGGGCCGATACCGCTGTCGGTCCGGTCCACGCCCCAGACCTCGCCGATCACGCCCAGGTCGAAGGACCGGCTGCCCGGCAGCAGGAGCACACCCACGGTTCGCATGGCAGAAAAGTACCGTATCGCGCGTCTTCTGCCGCTCCCCGCCGGTCGCCGCAGGCACGAAACTCGAAGCCATGACCACTGAAAACAAGGCCCTGCTCGTGATCGACGTCCAACGCGGCTTCGACGAGCCGGTCTGGGGACCGCGCAACAACCCCGGCGCGGAAGCCAACATCAAGGCGCTCGTCGACGCCTGGCAGGAACGAGGGCTGCCGATCGTGCTGGTGCATCACGACTCCGTGAAACCCGGGTCGTCGCTGCGGCCCGGCCAGGAGGGCAACCACTTCAAGCCCGAACTCGACGGCGTTCGCGCGGATCTCGTGTTCGGCAAGAAGGTCAACTCGGCCTTCCACG
Organism: Amycolatopsis sp. NPDC034160; assembly: GCF_055575355.1. Taxonomy (NCBI): domain Bacteria; kingdom Bacillati; phylum Actinomycetota; class Actinomycetes; order Pseudonocardiales; family Pseudonocardiaceae; genus Amycolatopsis; species Amycolatopsis sp. NPDC034160. The sequence continues at coordinate 611,459 of NZ_JBVISU010000003.1, forward strand.
GCGACATCGACCTCGACGGGTGGCTGAAGACGCGCGGCATCACCTCGTTCGTGCTCGCCGGCATCCAGACGAACTTCTGCTGCGAGACCACCGCGCGCGTCGGCGGGAACCTCGGCTACGACGTGACTTTCGCGCTCGACGCCACCTTCACCTTCGACCTCGCCGGGCCGGACGGGAGCGTCCTGACCGCCGACGAACTGGCCAAGGCGACCGCGACGAACCTGCACGGCGGCGGGTTCGCCACGGTCACCTCGACGAAGGAGATCCTGAGCGCGCTTTAGGCGCGGTCGATGACCGCCTTGAGGAACCGCCGCGTCCGATCGTGATCGGGATCGTTGAACAGTTTCTCCGGCGTGGCGTCCTCCAGCACCTGCCCCTGGTCGAACATCATCACCCGATCCGAAACGTCCCGCGCGAACTGCATTTCGTGCGTGACACAGAGGATCGTGATGTCCGTCGACGCCGCGATCTCGCGCAGCACGTGCAACACGTCGGCGACGAGTTCGGGGTCCAGCGCGGAGGTGACCTCGTCCAGCAGCAGCACGTCCGGCCGCATCGCGAGCGCGCGGGCGATCGCGACGCGCTGCTGCTGGCCGCCGGAAAGCCGCGTGGGATGCGCGTCCTTCTTGTCCGTGAGCCCCACCATTTCCAGCAGTGCGACGGCTCGCGCCTCGGCCTCGTCCCGGGAAACGCCGAGCGAGTGGATCGGCGCCTCGGTGATGTTGCGCAGCACGTTCATGTTGGGGAAGAGGTTGAACTGCTGGAACACCATGCCGATCCGCTTGCGCACGGCCCTCAGGTACTTCTCGTCGGCGGGCACCAGTTTCTCGCCGCGCCTCATGTGGCTGAGGTAGTCACCGCAGACCTCGATGGTGCCGCCGTCGACCTTCTCCAAGGTCATCAGCAAGCGCAGGATCGTCGTCTTCCCGGACCCGCTCGGCCCGATCAGCGAGACGAACTCCCCTGGCGCTACGGTGAAATCGAGGTCCCGCAGCACCACGTGGTCGCCGTAGGACTTGACCACCTGCGAGAACCGGATCATCGGGGAATCAACTGTGGGCGGCACGTCGCTCCAACCTTCTCACCAAAATCGAAGCCGGCAGGCTCACCAGCAGGAACAGCACCCCGGCCAGGGTGTAGGGCTCGATGACGCGGAACGTGTCGGCGCCGACCTCCTTCGCCCTCGCCAGGACGTCGACCACGCCGATCGCCAGCAGCAAGGGGGTTTCCTTGAACATCGAGATCGTGTAGTTGCCGAGCGCGGGCAGCACCCGTGGGACCGCTTGCGGGAGCACGACCGCGGTCCACATGCGCGTCCTCGGCAGATTCAGCGCGGTCGCGGCCTCCCACTGTCCTTTCGGGACGGCTTCGATACCGGCACGGTAGACCTCGGCGGCGTAAGTCGCGTAGTGCACGCCGAGTGCCACGACGCCGGTGACGAACGGCGACATGGTGAACCCCGTCAACGGTGGCACGACATAGAAGATCGCGAACACCTGGATCAGCAACGGGGTGCTGCGGACGAACTCGATGAACAGCCGGACCGCTTGTGACAGCACGGGAATCCCCGTCCGGCGGATCAGCGCGAACACCAGTCCGAGCGCGTAGGCGACGACGGAGGCGAGCAGGGTGATCTCGACGGTGACGAGCAGCCCTTCCAGCAGCAGGGGAATCGAATCGAACGCCGCTTCCCAGCTCCAGTCCATCACACACCTCCCGCGGTGGCCGTCATCTTGGCCGGAGCCCGGCCGAGGCGCCGCGCCGCGATCCGTTCCAGCAGCCGCATCCCGCTGGTGATCATGAGCGCGAGCAGCAGATAGAGCACGAGTTCGGTACCGTAGATCCAGCCGATCTCGGCACTGAACACCGGCCGCAGCAGTTCACCTTGACGCGCCATCTCCGGAACGCCGATGAACGACAGCAGGGCGGTGCTCTTCAGCAACTGGATGAAGAGATTGTTGAACGGTGGCAGCATTTCCGCGAACGCCTGCGGCAGGATCACCCGCCGCATCCGCTGGGCGGGGGTCAGGTTGAGCGCGATGGCGCCTTCGAACTGGGCGCGCGGGACCGAGTTCACCGCGCCTCGGACGATCTCCGCGCCGTAGGCCCCGTGGTTGAGTCCCAGCACCAGGATCCCCGCGAACATCGGCACCAGTTGCAGGCCGACCAGTACCGGAAGCACGAAGTACAGCCAGAACAACTGGACGACTTCCGAGGTGCCACGGAAGATCTCGACGTACACGCGGGAAATCCCCCGCACCGCCCGGGACGGCGATCTCAGCGCGAGCCCGGCGATCAGGGAGAGCACCACGGTGAGCGCGATCCCGCCGAGCGCGGCGATGAAGGTCGCTGTCAGTCCACTGAGGACGGTCGTGATGATGTGCGATACCGACGACGACATGACGTCAGCCCCGTTACACCGCGCAGAGTTTCTCGGTGGTGACGTCGGCCTTCGGCAGATTGGCCGCCGAGAAGCCGAATGGCGTCACGATCCTGGTCCATTCGCCACTGTCGTGCAGCTTCTTGAGTTCAGCGTTGAACGCCTCGCGCAGGGGGTTGTCGTCCTTGCGGAAGACGAAGGCACCGGCGGAAACGACCGGCTTGCCGTCCTTGATCGGGTCGAATCCCGGAGTCACTTCCGCCGCGGCGCCCGGGCTCTTCGCGAGGACGTCCTTCAGGGAAATGTCGGTGAGCGCGGCACAGTAGACCCGGCCGTCGGTGACCGCGCGGAGCATGTTGTCCTGCGAATCGAGGGTGACGATCTGATCCTCGGCGACGCCGGAGTCGGTGGCGTAGCCCTTCTCCACGGCGGCCGAGAGCACGGCGACCTTGACCTTCTTCGCCGCGATGTCCTCGAACTTCAGTACCTGCTGCGGATTCCCCTTCGGCACCAGCAAAGCCGTCAGTGCCGAGTAGTCGGGAATCGAGAAGGCCGCGGCGTCGCACCGTTCCTTCTTGATGTTCATCCCGGCCGCGACGACGTCGTACTTCCTGGCGTTGAGCGCGGGAATCAACTGGTCGAAGGAGACCGCTTCGGCCTCGACGTTGTCGATGCCCATGGCCTTGAAGACGGCGCGGGCGACTTCGGGCGCCTCGCCGGTGACCTTGCCGCTTTGGTCCGTGAAACCGTAGGGCGCTTCGTTCGCGATTCCGATCTTGATCTTCTTCGCTTCCTTGGCCGCCTGCAACGCGTCCCCGGAAGACGTCGACGTGCACGCGGACAACAGCACCGGACCGCCGATCGTCACCGCCCCCAGAACCGCGGACCGCCGGAAAAACTCTCGCCTCGACCACTCGCCGTGCACCATAGCGGCACCTCTTTTCGATTAATCGGTTTAATCGAAACGTAGGTGGGTACCTTTGCCCCGGCAATGTGAGCGGCTCACCCACCGGTGGCCGTTACGGGACCGAGATTTACGGTGACTTTATGTGCTCAGGCCGTGGCGCTCCCGCACCAATCCGACAATTCCGTCCATGATGTCGGTGAGTTCGTAGTCCTTGGGCGTGAACACCCTCGCGATCCCGCGCTCCAGAAGAAGTTTTTCGTCGTCGGGCGGGATGATGCCGCCGACGATGACCGGGATGTCGCCCGCGCCTGCGGCCCGCAGCCCGTCCACGACCTGCGGCACGACCTCGAGATGCGAACCCGACAGCACCGAAAGCCCGACCACGTGCACGCCCTCCTGGACGGCGGCCGCGACGATCTGTTCCGGGGTGAGCCGGATGCCCTGATACACCACCTCGAAACCGACGTCGCGCGCCCGAACGGCCACCTGCTCGGCGCCGTTGGAATGTCCGTCGAGACCGGGTTTGCCGACCAGGATCCGCAGGCGCTCACCGATCTCGGTGCTCGTCGCCTTGACCCGCTCCCGGACGCGGCGGATCTCCTCGTTGCCCTCGCCCGCCGCCGCGGACGCGGAAACCCCGGTGGGAGCGCGGTATTCGCCGAACACCTCGCGCAGCGCCCCCGACCACTCGCCGGTGGTGACCCCGGCGCGGGCGCAGTCGATCGTGGCCTCGAACAGGTTCTCCGAGGTCTTCGCGATGGCCTTCAGCTTCTCCAGCGAAGACTCGACGGCCGCGTTGTCGCGCTGTGCCCGCCATTCCTCGATCGCGCTGACGGCCTGCTTCTCGACGGCCGGGTCGATCGTTTCGATCGCCTTGGCACCTTCGGCCTGCAGCGGAGACGGCTCCGTGGTGTCGAATTTGTTGACCCCGACCAGGATCCGCTCGCCGTTCTCCATACCGCGCCGGTACTCGGCGAGAGAGGCGACGAGTTGCGACTTCATGTAGCCGCTCTCGACGGCCGCGACCGCGCCACCGAGATCCTGCACCCGCGCGATCTCCTCACGCGCGCCCGCCATGATCTCGTCGACCTTGGCCTGGATGACGTGCGAGCCGTCGAAGATGTCCTCGTACTCCAGCAGGTCGGTTTCGAACGCCAGCACCTGCTGCATCCGCAGCGCCCACTGCTGATCCCACGGCCGGGGCAGGCCGAGCGCCTCGTTCCAGGCAGGCAACTGGATCGCGCGGGCCCTGGCGCCGCGGGAAAGCGAGACCGCGAGCATTTCCAGCACGATGCGCTGAACGTTGTTCTCCGGCTGAGCCTCGGTGAGTCCCAGCGAGTTGACCTGGACGCCATAGCGCAGCCGCCGCGCCTTGGGATCCGTTACACCATAACGATCCCGCGTGATCTCGTCCCACAGCGCGGTAAACGCGCGCATCTTCGACATCTCTTCGACGAATCGCACGCCGGCGTTGACGAAGAAGGAGATCCGCGCGACCACCTTGGCCATGTCGGCCTGTTCGACCTGGCCGGAATCCCGGACGGCGTCGAGGACGGCGATGGCGGTGCACAGCGCGTACGCGACCTCTTGCGTCGGCGTCGCGCCGGCTTCCTGCAGGTGGTAGCTGCAGATGTTGATCGGGTTCCACTTCGGGACGTGGCGCACCGTCCACGCGATCATGTCGGTGATCAGGCGGAGGCTCGGGCCCGGCGGGAAGATGTAGGTGCCGCGGGAGAGGTATTCCTTGATGATGTCGTTCTGCGTGGTGCCGGTGAGCTTGGCCAGCACCTCGTCCACGTCGCGGCCCTCGGCTTCGGCTTGCTCGCGCGCCACGGAGACGTAAAGCGCCAGCAGCCACATGGCAGGCGCGTTGATCGTCATCGACGTGTTCGCCTCGGCGAGCGGGATGCCGTCGAACAGCCGCCGCATGTCCCCGAGATGCGAGATCGGGACGCCGACCTTGCCGACCTCACCCTTGGAGAGCTGGTGATCCGGGTCGTAGCCGGTCTGTGTCGGCAGATCGAAGGCGACCGAGAGACCCGTCTGGCCCTTGGCGAGGTTGCGTCGGTAAAGCTCGTTGGACGCGGCCGCGGACGAGTGACCGGCGTAGGTCCGCATCACCCAGGGTCGGTCCCGTTCACGATCCGTGGGATAGGGCACGGTGCACCTCCGGCGCTGGACGACCCACCGAGTGTACCGGCCGGTAACATCGGCCGCGCAGTTGTATTGCACACAGTCGGGTCATTCTCGGTGGCTGAATCGAACACAGTCGGGTCATTCTCCGACGGCGTGGTCCTCGGGGGGCCTATTGCGCTGTCGTGCCTCTTCGACGGCTTTCGCCAGCTTCTCGCGCACCTTGCCGACCTCGCTGACCCCGACCAGGATGACCGGGGCCTTCCGGTCCTTGCCATGGCCGGTGCCGTAGTTCGCCGACGCCCACGCCAGCACGCCGAGCCTGCCGAACGTGATCGTCCCGGTCTTGCCGGGCCCCGGGGTGATGACGGGATCGTCCAGCTCCGCCAGCGGCGTGGACTCGTCTTTGCGGCGCACCAGAGAACTGGTCGCGATGACCCGGCCGTCCGTCACCGCGTAAGTGGTCGAGGCGAGCCGGAGGTAGCGGATGAGCGGCCTGCCGACGAGATGGAAGACGCCCGCGACGGTGAGCACGGACCACGCGATCAGGTGGAACGCTGTTTCGTGGTGGTAGAAGAAGAACGCGGTGACGCCACCCAGCCAGAGCAAACCGAACGGGACGTTGAAGTAGTCGCCGGGATTGAAGAGGGGCCTGCGTACCGGGTGCCCGGCCCAGATGACCCGTTCCCCCGGAAGGAGGTCGATCTGCCCCTCGTGCATGCCAAAGCACACTACCCGCGACTCGCACGGGTGACAGTGTCCGTTCGTCGGTTCCCTTCCGGGCCGAACGGACCTAGCGGGGCGACCGCTGGGCCGTCGGTACAGGTGGGTCGTGAGTGGCGATTCGGGTTCTAACCCGAATCGCCACTCAC